>JBJMLA010000109.1:0-55037 GCA_045805505.1 Solirubrobacteraceae bacterium | reverse complement strand
GGCGATCCTCGAGGACCTCGGGCCTGGCGCGCGAGCGGCGCTGCACCGCCAGGCCGCCGACCTGCTCACCGACCCCGCCGCGGTCGCGGCCCACCTGGCGTCGACCGAGCCGGGCGGCGACGCCTGGGTGGCCGAGCGCATCCACGAGGCCGGCGGCGCGGCCGCCGGCGCCGGCGACCACGGCGCGGCGATCGGGCTGCTGGCGCGAGCGCTCGCCGAGCCCCCGGCGCCGGAGTCGCGCGGAGCCGTGCTCTTCGACCTCGGCGCCGCCGAGGCCCGCCTGCCCGGCCACACCACGGCGGTCGAGCATCTGCGCGAGGCGCTGGCCCTGATCGAGCCCGGCCCCGCCCGGCTCCTTCCCGCGCTCGAGCTCAGCTACGCGATGGTCTTCGCCGGCGACGCCGCCGGCGGTCACGCGGTGTTGACCGACGTCCTGGACTCGCTGCCCGCCGAGCTCGCCGAGCTGGCGCTGCTCGTCCAGGCCGCGTCGATGCACGCGAGCTTCGGCTCGCAGGAGATCCGCCGGCGCGTGACGGCCGACGGGTGGCGCTTCACCGGGGCCGAGGACCGGCCGCCGTCGGGCGCCGGCGACCGCGCCTGGCTGGCGGTGCGCTCGGTGCAGGAATGCCTGGACGGCACCGCGACCGAGGCCACGCGACTGGCGATCGCCGCGATGGACGGCGGCCGCCTGCTGGCCGAGCTCACGTCGGACTCGCCGGTCTGGCAGCTGGCCGGCAACGCGCTGTGGTGGGCCGACGCGTTCGAGGATGCGACGGCGGCGTGGACCGAGGCGCTCGAGGACGCCCGGCGCCGAGGATCCCGCCGCGCCTACGGCGTCGCGTCCTCGGCGATGGCCAGCGTGACCTTCCGCCGCGGCCGGGTCGACCAGGCCCTCGACCACGCCGCGCAGGCGCTCGATGCGGTGGCCGACGATCCGATGGCGCTGTGGGCGCCGCTCGCGGTGGCGCTGAGCGTCGAGGCCCGCGTGGCCCGCGGCGAGCTCGCCGAGGCCGAGGCGCTGCTCGAGGGCCCGCACATGGCGTCGGCGGGCGACTCGGTGATCCTCGATCTGCTGCTGCACTCGATCGCGCTGCTGCGCATCGCCCAGGGCCGGCCCGACGACGGCCTGGCCCGGCTCGAGGAGTGCGGCCGGCGCCAGGAGGGCTGGGGCGTCGGCAACCCCGGCATGGTTCCGTGGCGCACGACGGCGGTCCGGGCGCTGCTGACGCTGGGCCGCACGGAGGAGGCGGCGGCGCTGGCGGCCGAGGAGCTCGCCCAGGCGCAGGCGTGGGGCCCGGCCCGGACGCTGGGGATGGCGCAGCGCTCGGTGGCCCTGACGCTGCCCGGCGCCGAGGGCGTCGACGGACTGCGCCTTTCGGAGGAGACGCTCGCGGCGTCGGGAGCCGCGCTCGAGCACGCGACGACGCTCGTCGAGCTCGGGGCCGCGCTGCGCCGGCTCGGCCATCGCGCCGACGCGCGGGCACCGCTGCGCGACGGGCTGGCGCTGGCCCGCGAGGGACGTGCCCACGCGCTTGCCGACCTCGCCCACGCCGAGCTCGAGGCGTGTGGTGCGGCACAGCGGCGGCTGACGCGGGCCGGCGCCGAGGCGCTGACGCCGAGCGAGCGGCGGATCGCCGTGATGGCGTCCGACGGGATGGCCAACCGCGAGATCGCCGCGGCGCTGTTCGTGACGGTCAGGACCGTCGAGGCCCACCTGGGCCACGCCTACGCGAAGCTCGGGATCTCAGGCCGGGCCGACCTCGCTCGCGCGCTGGCCGGCTGAAGGACAAGGGGGCGTGCAGGTGGGCGCGGCTTCTTCCGCGCCCACCTCCACGGGGAAGCAGCTAGTTCAGCTGCTTCTTCAGTGCCGAGGCAGCCGAGAACTTCGCGGCCTTCGACGCGGCGATCTGAATCGTCTCGCCGGTGGCCGGGTTGCGACCCTCACGGGCCGAGCGGTCCGAGACGCTGAACTTGCCGAAGCCAGACACGGCGACTTCGCCACCGTTCTGCAGCTCGGAGGCAATCGCGTCGAATACGGCGTCGACCGCCTTGCGGGCGTCGCCGCTACCCAGGTCTGCATTATCGGCGACCTTCTGGGCCAGCTCCTGCTTGGTCATGCGTTGATCTCCCATGTTTTGCGGGGGGTGAACGCCGAAAGTCGTACCCCCACCCTCGGACGGATTGCCACCCGCCGAGGGAGAAATCACCGGAAAATGCGGCCCAGACGGGCCAATCCGTCTTCGATCTGGCGTGTCGACATGGTCAGCGGAGGCAGAAAACGCAGCGTTTCTGGGCCTGTGGCGTTGATCACAAGCCGCTCCTCGAGGAGCGCCCGGCGTGCGAGATCGGGGGCGTCGGCGGCGACGTCACAGGCGCACATCAGCCCCTTTCCGCGCACCGCGGTGACCCCCGGAAGCTCCTCCAGGCCGGCCCGCAGGAGCTCTCCGAGCTCGCGCACCGAGGCCAGCAGCGCCTCGTCCGAGACGATGTCCAGGGCGGCGAGCGCCGCCCGCGCGACGACCGGGCCGCCGGCGAAGGTCGAGCCGTGATCGCCCGGCGAGAGGACGTCGCGCAGCCCCGGCGACGTGACCAGCGCCCCGATCGGCAGCCCGCCGCCGAGCGCCTTGGCGACGGTCATGGCGTCGGGCCTGACGCCCAGCGACTCATACGACCACAGTGAACCCGTCCGTCCCATCCCCGTCTGGACCTCGTCGAAGATCAGCAGCGCCCCGGTGGCGTCGCAGACGTCACGCGTGGCGCGCAGGATCACCGGATCGATCTCGTGCACGCCGCTCTCGCCCTGGATCGTCTCGACGAGCACGGCCGCCGTGCCCTCGTCGACGGCGGTGGCCAGGTCGTGGGCCTCGACCGCGCGGAACCCGGGCACCAGCGGCGCGAACGGCGCCTGCTTGGACTCCTGCGGGGTCGCGCTCAGCGCGCCGTAGGTGCGGCCGTGGAACCCGCCGAGCACGGAGACGATGTCGCCGCCGCTGCGGTGCTTGCGAGCCAGCTTGATCGCCGCCTCGTTGGCCTCGGCGCCGGAGTTCGTGAAGAACACGCCGCCGCCCAGCGACGAGTCGACCAGCCGCCGCGCGAGCTCCATGCCCGGCTCGTTGAAGTACAGGTTGCCCGTGTGGGTGAGCCGGCAGGCCTGGTCGCGAATGGCCTCGACGACCTTGGGATGGCAGTGCCCGACGCTGGTGACCGAGATCCCGCAGAGGAAGTCGAGGTACTCGTGACCCTCGTCGTCCCACAGCGCGGAACCCTCCCCGCGGACGAACGTGACGGGGTAGCGGGCGTAGGTCGGGAGGAAGGGATCAGTCGGCGGCACGGATCTTGGTCCCGACGCCGGCGTCGGTGAACAGCTCGAGCAGCAGCGAGTGCGGGACGCGGCCGTCGACGATGTGGGCGAACGTCACGCCGCCCTGGATCGCGTCGACGCAGGCCTGCAGCTTCGGCCGCATGCCGCCACCCACCGCGTCGAGCGCGTCGAGCACCGTGTCGGCCCCGCACTCCGAGACGACCGAGCCGGGGTCGGCCGGATCGCGCAGCCAGCCCTCGACGTCGGTGAGGAAGATCACCTTGTAGGCGCGCAGCGCCCGGGCCACGGCGCCCGCGGCCTCGTCGGCGTTGATGTTGTAGGAGTTGCCGTCGCGGTCGGCGCCCACGGAGGCGATGACCGGGATGTAGTCGGTGGCGATGTGCTCGAGGACGTCGACGTTGACCTTCTCGATGCGCCCGACGAACCCGATGTCGGCGCCGTCGGGCGCCGCCTGGCGCGCCGCGCGGAACAGCAGGCCGTCGTCGCCGCACAGCCCGACCGCCGGCTGGCCGTGGCGGTTGAGGCGCAGGACGATGTCCTTGTTGACCTTGCCGACCAGCACCATCTTGGCGATCTCGACGGTGTCGGCGTCCGAGACCCGCAGTCCCCCGACGAACTCGACGGGCATGTCGAGGCGCTCCATGTAGCGCGTGATGTCGGGCCCGCCGCCGTGCACGACGATCGGGTTCATCCCCACGTACTTCAGCAGCACCACGTCGCGCGCGAACTCCTCGCGCAGCGCCGGGTCGACCATCGCCGCGCCGCCGTACTTGATGACGACCGTGCGGCCGTGGAAGTCGCGGATGTAGGGCAGCGCCTCGAGGAGCGTTGCGACATCGCGAGCAGGGCCGGGCATCCCCGGATCCTAGGACCCGGGGATGCGTGGGGCGCCTACGCCTTGGACTGCTGCTGCGCGCGGTAGCGCTTGGCGACCTTCGCCGCCTTCGCGCACGCCGCCTTGGCCCGGGCCTTCGCCTTGGCCTTCTGCTTGCCGTGCTTGCCCTTGGCGGCCTTCTTGGCCGACGTGCAGGCCTTCTTGGCCTTGCGCAGCTGGGCCTTGGTGACCTTGGCCTTGCCGCCGGCCGCCGGGGTCACGGCGGGGTTCGCGGGCGCGGCCGGGCTGCTCGGCGAGCCGGACGAGCCGCCGGTGATCGCCTGGACGGCGGGAGGCGTGGCCGTCGAGCACGGGTTGACGTCGAGCGTCTGGCCGCGATCGATGGTCACCTGCGTGGTCTTGACGACCTTGCCGCCGACCGCGCAGCTCAGCGTGTAGGCCTCGCGATGACCCGTGGTCACCTTCTCGGTGACGTCGTAGGTCCCGACCTTGAGGTCCCAGGTGCCGCTGGCGCCGAGGAACGCGACCACCCGCAGGACGTAGGTCCCCGCGGAGATCTGGTCACCCGAGAGGATGACCTGCTCCGGGGTCCCGGGCGTGCTGCCCGAGGAGGCGAGCGGCGTGGCCGGGACCGACCCGTCGGCGGCCTTCTTGTAGACCTCGAGGTCGTAGTCCTCGGGCGTCGGCCAGGTCAGGTCGATCTTGATCGACTCGGGGTTCTCACCCGGGGCGAGCACGAACTCGCGGTCCTCGTTCTGCGAGCCCGGTCCGTCGCTGGTGTAGGACTGCTCGCGGGTCGGCGTCTTGGACAGCTCGCGGATGACCGCTCCGCCGCCGACGAACGGCCGCGTCGACTGGTTGACGTGCCAGCTGAACCTGCCGTCGGCCGGGACGACGGTCGACGAATCGAGCTTGTCCTTGAGCTTCTGCGGATCGTTGATGCCCGCCGGGCAGGCGAGCGCGTCCGGCAGCGAGCCGACGTTGAGCACCGGGTCGACGCCCAGGTCGCAGTACGGGCTGGTCGCCGTCTCGAAGTCCCGCGTGAGCGTGAGCTTCGCGCCGGCCGGCGCCGAGCCCTGCAGCACGGCGTGCTGGGCCGGGTCGGCGACCGACTCGCCCATCAGCAGCAGCGCCTCGCGCATGCCGGTCTTGCCGTTGACGTCGCCCTTGTTCCACTGCCCGATCACGTACTTGGAGTAGTCGCCGTGGAACGTGCCACCGGCCGGGCCGATCTCGATCGTGTACCCGTAGCCGCCCGTCGCGGCGTAGGTGTCGTCCTCGGTCGTACCGGCCGTGTCGTAGAGCTGGAAGCTGTACTGCGACGTGTAGCCCGTGGCGTCGGCCATCTTGTCGCCGAGCACCTTCATCGCCTGCTCGTCGGGCGACAGGCCGCCGTCGTGGAGCCCCGGGGGACGCAGGACGAGCGCGGCGATGGTGTGCAGGCTGATCAGCCCGGTGACCTGGTGGGTGCGGGCGAAGTTCCACACCGCCTGGGTCTCCGGCTCGGAGCGCGGAGCCGGGCCGTGGAAGCTCTGCGAGGTCGGATCCTGGCTCGAGCCGGGGCCGCCCCACAGGTTGCCGTAGTTGCGGTTGTTGTCGACGCCCCACTGCAGCTCGCAGGGGAACGCGCCGTTGGGCACCGCGCCGTCGCAGTTCTTGCGGCGGTAGGCCAGGATGCCGCCGGGAGGCGCGACGGCCTCGGCCGTGTCGCCGCTGATCGGCGAGACGCCGTTGATCGTCTCGTCCTGGCTGGCCAGGACGTTGTCGTACGGGTCGACCTGCGCGAGGCCGCGCGTCGAGACGAAGCCGTCGACGTTGACGACCGGCACGATGACCGTGCGCTCGGAGGCCAGCAGCCGGTTGACCCGGGCATCACTGCCCGGGTTGGCCAGCAGCGTCGCGTACTCCATGGCGATCTCCTCGGAGGGCCACTCGCGAGCGTGGTGCGCGCCCATCAGGAAGAACGTCGGGCGGCCATCGCTGGCCTTGACGTCCTTGGCGATCTCGAGGCCCTGGATGTCGCGGCCCTGGAAGGTCTTGCCGATGACGATCGGGCGGACCGTCGTCGGATGCTCGTCGGCGAGCTTCTTGAGGTCGGCCTGGACCTCCTCGTAGGTGCGGTAGGCGGTGCGGCCCGACGGGACGGTCGGCCCGCCGGCGCGCACGGTCGCCCGCGCGCTGCGCGCCACCGAGGCGTCGAGGTCGGCGACGCGCACGACGTGGCGCAGACCGGCGGCCGTGATGACCTTGAGCTGGTCGGCGCCGGCGACGAGCACGTCGGCCCAGCCCGGGCCCTGGCTCTCGGTGACGTCGAGGCCCGCAGCGTCGAGGCCGGCGAGCTTGTCGCGGCCGGCGAAGACGCGGATGACCGAGACCCTGGGGCCGTGCGCCGGACGCACGGCGTCGAAGAAGCTGATGGCCAGCTTCGCGGTGCGAGCCGAGCCGCTGCGGCGGCACGCCACGAACGCGATCTGCTGACGGGCCGACGTCCACGCCTGGACGACCTCGTTGGAGCCGAAGCTCTGGGACGAGCCCATCCGGGTGCCGCTGGCCCTGTCGATCGCGACGAGATCCCAGTCGGCGGCCTTGGCGCCCGACAGGCGGGCGGTGACGTAGCCCGACATCGGGGTCGTGTAGGAGCTGATGGCGACGCCACGGCGGGCGGTGGCCGGCACGGACAGGCAGGAGCGCTTGACGGCCTGGTCGGCGGTCAGCGTCCGCGTGATCGTGGGAAGCGGGGTCGGCGTGGCGGCGTGGGCGGACGCCGGGATGCCCGCGGCGACCAGCGCCGCCAGGGCCAGGATGGGACGGTTCATGTGACCGACAACGCAGGAAAGGCGCGGAACTTGCGCCTACCAGGACGGCTCGGTCAGGTCGTGTAGTCCGCGTTGATCGTCACGTACTCGTGGCCGAGGTCGGAGAAGAAGACCTCGGTCTCGAACCCGCCGCCGGGCAGCGTGACCTCGAACTCGACCTCGTCGCCCTGCACCGCTTGGGCGAGCGCGTCGGCCTCGAGACGCACCGCGTAGCCGCCCGAGCAGACGATCGTGCCCTCGATGGCGATGTCGAAGGCCAGCGGAGCGGTGCCCGGCAGGGCGGCGCCCACGGCCTGGGCGATCCGGCCCCAGTTGGGATCACCGCCGTTCAGCGCGGTCTTGACCAGCGGCGAATCGGCCACGGCACGGGCCACGCGCTCGACGCCCTCGCCGTTGCCGCCGCGGACGACCACCCGCCCGACGCGCCGGGCGCCCTCGCCGTCGCGCGCGATGTCGAGCGCCAGCTGGCGCAGCAGCGCGTCGAGCGCCTCGCCGAAGCGCAGCTCGCCGTCGGACTCGGGCTCGACGGCCACCCCGGAGGCGCCGCTGCACTGCAGGATCACGGTGTCGTTGGTCGACAGCTGGCCGTCGACGGAGATGCGGTCGAAGCTGCGCTTGACGGTGACGCCGAGCAGCAGGTCGGCCGTCTCGGCGGGCACGATCGCGTCGGTCTGGACGAAGCACAGCATGGTGGCGAACTTCGGCGAGATCATCCCGGCGCCCTTGGCCTGCGCGGTCAGCCGGACCGTCCCGCCGGGCAGGTCGACCTCGAGCGTCGCGCGCTTCTCGAAGGCATCGGTGGTCATGATCGCCGCGGCCAGGTCGGCATCGCCGTCGGCCCGCAGCTCGCCGCTGGCGGCCAGCAGGCCCTTCATCACCTTGCGGCCGTCGAGCTGGACGCCGATGACGCCCGTCGAGCAGACCGCGACCTGATCCTCGGCCGCGCCGCAGACCATCGCCGCGCCGCCCTGCATCCGCGCGGCCTCGTCGAGGCCCGGCCCGCCGGTCGCCGCGTTGGCGTTGCCCGAGTTGACCGCGACCACCCGCAGGTTGTCGAGGCGGCAGCGCTCGCGGGTGACCAGCACCGGCGCGGCCTGCACACCGCTGGCGGTGAAGCGCGCGGCGCTCGTGGTGTCGGGGGCGGCGCTGACGATCAGGCCGACGTCCATGCCGCCGCTCTCCTTGATCCCGGCCGCGGCGCCCGCCGCGCGAAAGCCCTGCGGCAGCCCGGGCGCTGACGCCTCGCGCACGTGCTCGGGCGCGTCGACCCAGCGCGAACGGAAGAAGGCCATCAGGAGATGCCCATCGTCTCGGGCAGCCCGAGCATGAGGTTGAGGTTCTGCACGGCCTGCGACGCGGCGCCCTTCCACAGGTTGTCGATGACGGCGAAGACCAGCACGCGGCCCGTCCGGTCGTCCTGGTGGACATGGATGCGGCAGATGTTGGTGGCGCGCACGTCGCGCACCCCGGGCGGGCGCGAGGCGAGCTCGACGAACGGCTCGTCGGCGTAGGCCTCCTCGTACAGCGCGACGACATCGACGTCCTCGGTCAGCGTCACGTAGCAGGAGGTCATCTCGCCCTGGTCGAGCGGCACGAGATGCGGCGTGAACTGCACCTGCACGCCGAGCTCCTGCTCGATCTCGGGCGTATGGCGGTGGCGGCCGACGCCGTAGGGCGTGACGTTCTCGTCGGCGCTGACGAAGTGCGTGGTCTCGGTGGCGGCGCGGCCGGCCCCGCTGACGCCCGACTTCGCGTCGATGACGACGTCGCCGAGATAGGGCTTGAGCGGACCCAGGCCGAGGATCGCCGCGGTCGGGTAGCAGCCCGGGTTGGCCACGACGTGGGCGCCGCGGATCGCGTCGCGGTAGTGCTCGGGCAGCCCGTAGACCGCGTGCTCGACGAGCTCGGGAGCCTCGTGCGGGACGTACCACTCCTCGTAGGTGGCGAGGTCGCGCAGCCGGAAGTCGGCCGAGAGGTCGACGACCCGGATGCCCCGCTCGTGCATCGCCGCGACGACGGGCGCCGACGCGCCGTGCGGGTAGGCGACGATCGCGGCGTCGACCTGCCCGACCTCGTCGAGGTCGAACGCGTCGAGCACCAGCGGGACGCGGTGCTGCGGGTAGAGGTCGTCGAGCCGGCGGCCGGCGTCGCTGCGCGACGTGACGGCGGTCAGCTCGAGCTCGGGGTGACGGTGGACGAGCCGCGCGGCGAGCGCGCCGGCGTAGCCGCTGGCGCCGGCGACCAGGACGCTAGGCACGCAGCTCGCCCCCGAGCCCCTGCAGCGCGGCGACGATCTTCTCGCGGACGGGCAGGACGTCCTCGTCGGTCAGCGTGCGATCGGGCGCGCGGAACTCGAGGTGCAGCGCCAGCGAACGGCCGCGCTCGCCCATGTCATAGACGTCGAAGATCTCGGCCGCCTCGAGCAGCTTGCGCCCGGCGGCGCGGACCTCGTCGACGACCTGCTGGGCGCTGACGTCGTGCGGCAGGACGACCGCGATGTCCTGGCGCAGCACCGGGAACGTGGTCAGGTCCTCATAGATCGGGACCACGGGCGCCAGTTCGCTCAGCAGCCCCAGGTCGACCGTGAAGGCCGTGACGGGCTGCTCGAAGTCCCATTCGCGGGCCACGAGCGGGTGGACCTCGCCGACCCAGCCGGCGTAGCGCCCGGCGATCTCGACGTGCGCCGAGCGGCCGGGATGCAGCCACGGCTCCGGATGGGCGACGTAGCGCGCCTCGAGGCGCAGCGTTTCCAGCACGGACTCGAGCACGCCCTTGGCCAGGAAGAAGTCCGACTGCTGCTCCGGTCCGCCGCGCCAGCCCTCGAACCGCAGCCGCCCGGTGAGCAGGGCGCCGAGCGCATGGGTCTGGCCGCCCGGCCGGTAGACCGCTCCGGACTCGAAGAGCCCCAGGTCGGTCATCCCGCGTGCGGCGTTGTGGCGCGCGGCGTCCAGCAGCGACGGCAGCAGCAGCGTGCGCATGATGCCCTCGCGCTCGCTCATCGGGTTCTCCAGCGCGACGTGCTCGCGGTGCGGATCGCGCTCGGGCAGGCGCAGCCGGTCGAACACGGCGGGCTCGGTGAAGCTCCAGCCCGAGATCTCGAACAGGCCGCGGCCCACCAGGACGTCCTCGGCGCGGCGCTTGGCGCGCTGGGCCGGCGACAGGCCGCCCGCGGCGAACGGCGCGTGCAGGGTGGCGGGCAGGCGGTCGACGCCGTCGAGCCGCGCCACCTCCTCGACGAGGTCGGCCTCGCGGGACAGGTCGCGGCGCCAGTAGGGCGGCGTCACGGCGGTCCCCTCGACGGCGCATCCCAGCGACGTCAGCAGTTCGGTCTGACGCTCCTGCGCGACCGGTACGCCGACGAGCTCGCCGACGCGCTGGGGTCGCAGCACGATGGGCTCGGGGTCCGGGCCGGGGCCGCCGACGTCGATGGTGCCGGCGACCGGTGTGGCGCCGCACAGCTGCACCATCAGCGCGCTCGCGACCGCCTGCGCATCGAGCGTCTGGCGCGGCGACGTCTCCTTCTCGTTGCGGGCACTCGCCTCGCTGCGCAGCCCCAGCCGCCACGACGTGCGGTTGATGTTCGGGCCGTCCCAGGTCGCGACCTCCATGAGGACGCGGGTGGTGCCGGCGCCGACCTCGGACCGCGCGCCGCCCATCACGCCGGCGATGGACGTTGGGCCGTCGGCGTCCTCGATGACGACCATGTCGCGGTCGAGCGAGCGCGTCTGGCCGTCGAGGGTCTGCACGCCCTCGCCGTCCTTGGCCCGGCGCACGACGAGCCGGCCGCCGGCGACGCGGTCGAGGTCGAACGCGTGCAGGGGCTGGCCCGTCAGCAGCATCACGTAGTTGGTGATGTCGACGACGTTGGAGATCGGCCGCTGGCCCGCGGCGCTCAGGCGCGCCTTCAGCCACGCCGGCGACGGGCCGATCGTCACGTTCTCGAACGCGCGAGCGGTGAACCGCGGACACAGGTCGGGACAGTCGACGACGATCTCGACGCCGTCGATGCCGTCGCCCGCCGGATGCGGGTCCTCCGCCCACGGCGGGGCGGCCAGGTCGGCGCCGGTCGCGGCATGGACCTCGCGCGCGACCCCGTAGACGCTCAGGCAGTCCGGGCGGTTCGGCGTGATCTCGAGCTCGAGGACATCGGTCTCGATCGGCAGGACGGCATCGAGCGCGGTGCCGCTCGGCGCCTCGGTGTCGAGCACCATGATCCCGGCGTGGTCCTGGCCGATGGCCAGCTCGTCCTCGGCGAGGATCATCCCGAAGGACTCGACGCCGCGCAGCTTGGCCTTGCTGAGCTTGGTCCCGTCGGGCATCACGGCGCCCGGACGCGCGACGGCGACGGTCTGGCCGGCGGCGACGTTGGGCGCGCCGCAGACGATCTGGGCCGGCTCGGCCTCCCCGACGTCGACCGTGCAGACGCGCAGGCGATCGGCGTCGGGATGCTGCTCGGCGGTCAGGACGCGGCCGACGACGAAGTGCTCGGCCGAGCCGACGCCGTGATGGTGGACGGCCTCGACGTAGGTGCCGGTCATCGTCAGCGCCTCGACGAGCTCGCCCGTCGCGATGCCGGGCTCGACGTACTCGTGAAGCCAGGAGAGCGGAACCCTCATCCGAACTGCTCCAGCACGCGCAGGTCGTTCTCGTAGAGCAGCCGCAGGTCCGGCACCTCGTGCTTGAGCATGGCGACCCGCTCGATGCCCATGCCGAAGGCCCACCCCTGGACCTTGTCCGGGTCATAGCCGTGCTCGCGCACGTGCTCGAAGACGTTGGGATCGACCATGCCGGCGCCGAGGATCTCGATCCAGCCCTCCGCCCGGCAGACGCTGCACGGCGAGCCGTCGCGGTCGCACTTGAAGCACGAGACGTCGACCTCGACCGACGGCTCGGTGAACGGGAAGAAGTGCGGGCGGACGCGGACCTCGCGGTCGGGGCCGAAGATCGCGCGGGCGAAGGCCAGCAGCGTCCCCTTCAGGTCGGTGAGCGTGACGTCGGAATCGACCCACATCCCCTCGATCTGGTGGAAGTGCGGCGAGTGGGTCGCGTCGATCTGGTCGCGGCGGTAGACGCGGCCGGGGATGATCACCGCGATCGGCGGCGGGTGGGCCTCCATGTAGCGCACCTGCATCGGGCTCGTGTGGGTCCTGAGCACCGTCTCGTCGTCCACGTAGAAGGTGTCGTGGCGAGCGCGTGCGGGGTGCGCCGGGTCGTGGTTGAGCGCGTCGAAGTTGTAGTAGACCGACTCGACCTCGGGCCCCTCGGCGACGCTGAAGCCCAGGCCGACGAACACGTCCTCGATCTCACGCCGCGTCTGCGTGAGCAGGTGCAGGCGGCCCACGGGCTGCGGCGGATCGCCCGGCAGCGTGACGTCGACGCGGTCGCCGGCCAGCCGGGTGTCGAGCTCGGCGGTCTCGAGCTCGGCCAGGCGCCCGTCGACCAGCGCCTCGAGCGCCTGGCGGGCCTGGTTGGCGGCCTTGCCGACCTTGCCCCGCTCCTCGGGCGCGAGCTCGGCGACGCCGCGCAGCAGGTTGGGCAGCTCGGCCTTGCGGCCGAGGTGGCGGACGCGGGCCTCCTCGAGCTCGGCCGACGTGGTGGCCGCGGCGATCTGGGCCTCGGCCTCGGCGCGCAGCTCCTCGATGCGCTCAAGCATCGCCGGAGACCTCGTAGAGCGCGACGGTGGCCGCCATCGCCGCGTTGAGCGACTCGCTGCGGATGGGGATGTGCCTCACGCGGTCGCATCCTGCCACGACCTCGGGCGGCAGCCCGTCGCGCTCGGCTCCGATGACGAGCGTGCCGGCGTCCTCGCGGGACAGGCGCTCGCCCTCGCGGGCGGCCAGCGCAATGGTCGGGCCCGGCAGGTCGCTGACGCTCGTCACCCGGCAGACCGGGACCGCGAAGACCGCGCCCATCGACGCGCGGACCGCCTTGGGCCCGTACGGATCGGCGGTGTCGGGGCCGATGGCGACCGACGCGGCGCCGAAGGCCAGCGCCCCCCGCAGGACCGTGCCGACGTTCCCGGGGTCCTTGACGCCCCACAGGGCGATGCACAGCGGACCCTCCGGCACCCCCCAGCGCTCCTCGTAGACCGCGACCTCGCGCGACCCGGACCCCAGCGAGGAGACCTTGGCCAGGGCCTCGGCGCTGACGTCGACGCCCGCGCGCAGCCGCACGACCGGGGTCCAGCCCGCGGCGTCGGCGGCCTCGAGCAGGTCCTCGCCCTCGGCGACGAACCGCCCGCCCTCGCGCTTGGCGTTGAGGCGGCGGATCTCCTGGAGTGTGGGGTTGTGGTGGGAGGTGATCACGGCAAAAGAAAGGGCGCCTCGAGAGGCGCCCGGTCAGTCGTCCGATTCTCGCTGTGGCCTAGGCGGCGGCAGCGGCTTCGGACGCCTCGCGGGCGACCTCGGCAAATCGGGCAAACGTTTCGGCGTCGCGCACGGCGATGTCGGCCAGGACCTTGCGGTCGAGCTCCACGCCGGCCAGCTTGAGGCCGTGCATGAAGGTGCCGTAGCTCATGCCGTTGATGCGGGCCGCGGCGTTGATGCGGGTGATCCACAGGCGCCGGAAGTCACGCTTGCGGTTACGCCGATCGCGGTACGCGTACGCGTCCGCCTTCATCAGCGTTTCCTTGGCCTGCTTGTAGTTCGAGTTCGCCTTGCCGCGGTAGCCCTTGGTCAGGTCGAGCGTCTTGCGCCGCTTCTTCTTGGCGTGGACTGCGCGCTTGACGCGGGTCATTTCTTCTTCTTCTTTGCTCCGAGGAGAACCTTGACGCGCGGGGCGTCGTGGTCGGTCAGGTACGTGGCCTTGCCCAGATGGCGCTTCCGCTTGGCGGACTTGTGCTCGAGCATGTGGCTGGTGAAGGCGTGGCGGCCCCGCACCTTGCCCTTGGCGGTCAGCTTGAAGCGCTTCTTGGCGCCGCTGTGTGTCTTCATCTTCGGCATGGCGAACGCGGAAGGATAGCCGCTCGTTCGTGGCCGCCACACCGGATTAAGGTCGTGCTGGGGATTTTCCGATGCAAACGCCATGCCCCGGTCCGTCCTGCTCGCGCTGAGCCTGCTCGCGCTCTCCCCCGCCGCCGCCCACGCCTACCGCCTGCCCGAGGATCTCGGCCCGGTTTTCCGCAACCCGGCCGACAAGCTCGTCTCGATCGCCATCGACGACGAGGTCTACGACACCGCCACTCACTGCGACGCCCGCGCCAAGAAGGGCGTCGTCGCGGCGATCCGCTGGCTCGAGCGCCACGCCTCCGGCCTCAGCTGGGGCACCTACCGCTGCGAGAAGTGGGGCAAGGGCTCTGCGTCGCTGCACGCCGAGAGCCGCGCGATCGACTGGCATCCGTCCAGCCGGGCCGCCGCAGCGAAGCTCATCGAGGAACTGCTCGCGCCCGACAAGGCCGGCAACCAGCACGCGCTGGCACGGCGGATGGGCGTCGAGGAGCTCATCTGGGACTGCTCCTACTGGGGCGCCGGCGCGCCGCAGTTCGGCAAGTACGACTACTGCTACGGCGCCAACGGCAGGCGCAAGAAGGGCCTGAACCCGACGGCGGCCCACATGGACCACGTCCACATCGGCTTCAGTCGTGCCGGCGCGGCGGGCCGCACGTCGTTCTGGAAGCTCGCGCTGAAGTAGGTGTCGATCGGGCGGCGCGCTGTTCGTCTCCTCCCAACCGCCACCCGATCCAGGAGGATCTCGACATGAAGTACATGCTGCTCATCCACCAGGGCACGACGCCCACCCCGCGCACCGACGACTGGAACACGCTGTCTCCCGAGGAGCAGCAGGCCGTCTACGCGGACTACCAGGCCCTCAACGAGACGCCCGGCGTCACGCCCGGCCTGCAACTCGCCGATCCCGAGATGGCCACGACGGTGACGGTCGCCGACGGGCAGGTGCTGACCACCGACGGCCCGTTCGTCGAGGTCAAGGAGGCGATCGGCGGCTGGTTGACCTACGAGGCCGACGACCTCGACGCCGCCATCGCGCTCGCCGCCCGGATCCCCGCGGCCCGCATGGGCGGCGCCATCGAGATCCGGCCCGTCCAGGAGTACTGACCGATCCTCGAGCAGGCCTTCCGCGACCACTGGGGCCGCGTGCTGGCCAACCTCGTGGGCTTCCTCGGCGACGTCGATCTCGCCGAGGAAGCCACGCAGGAGGCCTTCGCGATCGCCGCCCGGCGCTGGCCGCGCGACGGCGAGCCCGACAACCCGGTCGCGTGGCTGACGACGACCGCGCGCAACCGCGCGATCGACCGCATCCGCCGCGAGCGCACGCTGGCCGAGAAGACCCGGCTGCTCGAGGTCCCCATCGCCGCCTGCGACGAGCCCATGGACGAGACCGCGATCCCCGACGAGCGCCTCGAGCTGCTGTTCACCTGCTGTCACCCGGCGCTGGCGGTCGAGGCGCAGGTGGCACTCACGCTACGGACGCTGGGCGGGCTGACGACGCCGGAGATCGCCCGCGCCTTCCTGGTCGAGGAGCCCACGATGGCCCAGCGGCTCGTGCGGGCCAAGCGCAAGATCAAGGCGGCCGGGATCCCGTTCCGCGTCCCGCCCGCGCATCTGCTGCCCGACCGGCTGGCCGCGGTCCTCGCCGTCGTCTACCTGATCTTCAACGAGGGCTACGGCGGTCGCGGCGACCTGGCCGACGAGGCGATCCGCCTCGGGCGCGCGCTGGCCGGCCTGCTGCCCGACGAGCCCGAGGTCTGGGGCCTGCTGGCGATGATGCTGCTGCTCGAGGCCCGGAGGGCCGCCCGGTTCGCCGACGGAGAGATCGTGCTGCTCGCTGAACAGGACCGCGCGCTGTGGGACGCCGAGCGGATCGCCGAGGGCCGGACCACGCTCGACCGCGCGATCGCCCTGCGCGGGGGCGGGCCGTACGTGGTGCAGGCGGCGATCGCCGCGCTGCACGCCGACGAGCCGCGCGACTGGCGCCAGATCGCGGCGCTGTACGGCGACCTCGCCCGGATCACCCGCTCGCCGGTCGTCGAGCTCAACCGCGCGGTGGCGGTCGCCGAGGCCGAGGGCCCGGCGGCCGGGCTGGCCATCGCCGACGGGCTGGCGCTCGACGGCTACCGCTTCCTGCACGCCACGCGGGCGGACCTGCTGGCCCGCCTGGGCCGCGGCGACGAGGCGCGCGCGGCCTATGACCGCGCGCTGGCGCTCACCGAGGACGCCGCGGAGCGGCGCCTGCTCGCCAGGAAGCTGGCCGAGGTCTAGTCGGCCAGCTGCTCGGGCGAGCCGAGGACCTGCGTGGCCTGCTTGTCGCGCGTGACGGGCTTGGCGCGCTCGGGCTCGGCGGTCTCCTCGACCGCGACCTCGGGCTCGTGTGCCTCGCCGTCCTCGTTCGTGGTGCCTTCGATCTCGCCGGCGATGACCGCCTTGGAGGGACCGAGGACCATCGTCATGTTGCGGCCGTCGAGGTTCGGGCGCTGCTCGACGATCGCCAGCTCCGTGAGCTCCTCGGCCAGGCGGTCGAGCAGGGCGACGCCGCGCTCGGGATGCGTGACCTCGCGACCGCGGAACATGATCGTGACCTTGACCTTGTCCTTGGCCTTGAGGAAGCGCTCGACGTGACCCTTCTTGGTCTCGTAGTCGTGCACGGCGATCTTCGGGCGGAACTTGATCTCCCGCACGTTGATCTGCGTCTGGTGCTTCTTGGCCTGCTTGACCTTCTGGGCCTGCTCGTACTTGTACTTCGAGTAGTCCAGGATGCGGCAGACCGGAGGCTTGGCCTCCGGCGCGACCTCGACGAGGTCGAGCTCCTTGGACTGGGCGACGCGCAGTGCCTCGTTGGTGTCCATGACACCAAGCTGGGCACCGGTCTCATCGATGAGCCGGACCTGCGGAACACGGATGCGCTCATTGACGCGCGTCGTGTCCTGCACCGGCATACGCCGGTCGAAACGACGAGGGACCGGCACTAGCTGTGGTTGCGCGTCAAGCGGAGTGCGCGCTGCTCAGGAAATGTGTCAACCCTGGGAACTATAGCCCGACCGACAGCCGTGCGGAAAGGTCCTCGAGCAGCTGATCGACCGAGACCGTGCCCTGATCGCCCTCGCGGTGGCGACGCAGCGAGACCGCGCCCTCCTCGGCCTCGCGGTCACCGATGACCAGCATCGACGGGATCTTCTGCAGCTCGGCGTCGCGGATCTTGCGGCCCACGGACTCCGTGCGCTCGTCGACGTCCACGCGGATGCCGGCGGCGCGCAGGCGGGCGGCGACGCCCAGGGCGGCCTCGACGTGGCGGTCGGAGATCGGCAGGACGATGGCCTGGACGGGCGCCAGCCACTCGGGCAGCTCGCCGGCGGTGTGCTCGAGCAGCACGCCGATGAAGCGCTCGAAGGAGCCGAACAGCGCGCGATGGATCATCACGGGCTGGTGCTGGGCGTTGTCGGTGCCGGTGTACTCGAGGCCGAAGCGCTCGGGCAGGTTGTAATCGAGCTGCACGGTGCCGAGCTGCCACGAGCGGCCGAGCGAGTCGGTCATGTGCAGGTCGATCTTCGGGGCGTAGAACGCGCCCTCGCCCTCGGCGATCGTGTACTCGTAGCCGCCCTTGCGCAGCGCCTCCTCGAGCATGCCCTCGGTCTTGTCCCAGAAGGCGTCGTCGCCCAGGCGCTTGTCGGGGTCGGGCCGGGTGCTCAGCTCGATGCGCAGCGGCAGGTCGAAGAGCTTGTAGACGTCGAAGGCGAAGTCCATGCACTGCTGGACCTCGTCGGCGACCTGGTCCTCGCGGCAGAAGATGTGGGCATCGTCCTGGCAGAAGTGCCGGACGCGCATCAGACCGTGGAGCGTGCCGCCGGGCTCGCGGCGGTGCAGCAGGCCGGGCTCGGCGCAGCGGTAGGGCAGGTCCTTGTAGCTCCAGCGCTGCAGCCCGAAGAGATGGGCGTGGCCGGGGCAGTTCATCGGCTTGACGCCGAACTCACGATCCTCGTACTCGATCGTGAAGATGTTCTCCTTGTACTTGCCCCAGTGGCCGCTGGTCTCGAACAGCGCCGAGTCATAGATCTGCGGCGTCTTGACCTCGACGTAGCCGCGCTCGGCCTGCATGCGGCGGTTGAGCGCGACGAGCTGGTTGAACAGCGCGGTGCCCTTGGGCAGCCAGAACGCGGCGCCCGGCGACATCGGGCTGAAGGTGAACAGGCCGAGCTGCGGGCCGACGACGCGATGGTCGCGCTTCTTGGCCTCCTCGAGGCGCTCGAGGTGCGCGGCGAGCTCCTTCTTGTCCAGGAACGCCGTCCCGTAGACCCGGGTGAGCTGCTGGCGGTCGGAGTCCCCGCGCCAGTAGGCGCCGGCCAAGGACTGGAGCTTGAACGCGCCGATGCTGCCGGTGCTCGGGGCATGCGGGCCCTTGCAGAGGTCGAGGAAGGGCCCGTTGCGGTAGAGGCTCACGTGGGTCTCGCCCTGCTTCGAGACGAGGTCCTCGATGAGCTCGACCTTGTAGGGCTGCTCCTGCGCGCGGAAGATCTCGAGCGCCTCCTCGACGGTGACGTCGGAGCGCTCGAACGGCTCGTCGGCCTTGACGTGCTCGCGCATCTTCTCCTCGAGCCGGCCCAGGTCGTCCTCGGTCAGGGTGGTCCCGTCGGGGAAGTCGAAGTCGTAGTAGAAGCCGTTCTCGATCGCCGGGCCGATGGAGATCTTCACGCCGGGGAACAGCTCCAGCGCGGCGGTGGCCAGCACGTGGGCGGTGTCGTGGCGGATCAGCTCGAGCGCCTCGGGGCTCTTCTTCGTGACGATCTGGATCGGACCCTCGACGAGCGGCGCGGCGAGGTCGCGCAGCTGCCCCTCCTGGACGACGGCCAGGGCGGCCTTGGCCAGTCCCGGGCCGATCGCCGCGGCTGCGTCGGCGCCGGTGGCGCCGTCTTCGAGCTCGAGCGGGTTCCCGTCCGGGAGGGTGACGATCACCCGGCGGAGGTTATCCGCGCGTAGAGATCGAGCTGATCGGCGAGCAGCCGCGTCACCAGCCCGGTCTCGCGCACGCGCTCGCGCGCGAGACGCCCTTCGGCGATGGCCTCCCCGGCGTCGGCCACGAGGGCCGCGACCCGGTCGCCGTCGCGGGCCGACGGCGTGCCCTTCCAGGCCGCTTCGAGCGAACCGGTCTCGTCCTCGTCTCCGATGGCCACGCGGGCCAGGCGCTGCAGCGCGTTGATCTCCGCGTCGCCGGCGCCGCCGACGCTGGGGACGACCAGCACGTCGTCGTCGCCCGCGGTGTGGTCGCTCAGCTCGCCCAGCGTGCGCCAGGCGCGCGGGTCCCCGGCGGGCAGCAGCGCGGCGATGGCGAGCTGCAGGCCGTCGGCGCCGGCGTCCTGCGCCGCGTGCAGCAACTCGACGGCGCCTTCGGCCATGGCCCAGCCGTCGACGTCGGTGGTGCGCACCACGAACGGGCGCGAGAGGTCGAGGCCCGCCGTTCGGGCGAGCGCGCCGGCGGTGCGGGCGGGCAGCTCCAGGTTGCGCGGCGCCAGCGGATCGACGGCCGGAGCGATCACGACGGCGTCCGTTCCGGGCGGCGCCCACGCCTCGCGTTCGGCGACGACCGCGTCGGCCCGGTCCACCAGGTCGGCCGGGGCGCGGCCCGCGGACAGGTCGCCCTCGGTCCACCAGACACGGCGCGGCGCCGGCGCGGCGTGTTCGCCGCCCAGCAGCGCGAGGCCCTCGGCGCCGTGGACGACCACGACGTCGGTCCCGCGCGGGATCTCGGCGGCGGCGTCGAGCCCGCGGCTTCGCCACGCCGCCTCGTCGGCCGGCGGACCGGCCTCACCGCCGCGCAGCGCATCGCCCACCGCGCGTGCCGCGGCATCGGCCGTGTCGTCGCCCGCGACTGCCAGCCAGCGCACGTCGAGCCCAAGATCGCGCAGCAGCGGCACGGTCGAGCGCAGCAGGTCCAGCGCGCGGGGCGCGAACGGCGGGCTGACCAGATGCACGATCCGGACCCGCCGCAGCGGCTGGGCGGCCTCTTGCAGCCGCGCGATCGGGTCATCGCCGGCGGCCTCTCCCAGCGCGGAGAGCCGCCGCGGCCCTGGTTCCACGGGGATGGTGAGCACCGGCATCGACGCGCTGAATCTAACTCGCCTGAGCCGGACCGTGTGCGATCCCGCACAGTTCGGGGCCGAAGCGAACAGATGTTCGCTTTTCACTGCTACCTTGCTCAGCAACCGGGCAGGTCGGGCCGTGCTTCGCGCGCGTCCCTCGCCACAACCGCCCCGGAGCGTGCACCGGCTTCACGCCGGTTCTTCACAAGACGCGCTCCCCGCGATTCAGCGGCCCGGACCAACCGATCGACGCGAGCCCCTGCGTGCTCGTCGCGCCTGTGCGCCCGCGTCAGGAGGACTGACCAAGTCACCATGAAGCTCAAGCGTTTCATCGCCGCCCTGGCCGCGCTCTGCGTCCTGGCGGCGCCTGCCGCGTTCGCCGCCACCGCCGCGAACACCGGCGGAGCCCCCGCCCAGCAGTCCGAGGCCGAGGCCAAGGCGGCCGCGGTCGCCCATCGCCAGCGCGCCCTGCGAGACCGCGCCGCCACGCGCAACGTGCGCCTGGCTCGCGCGATCGCTCGCCATGACGGCAAGCGCCTGGCTCCCATCTACGCGCGCCGCGCGCACGCGCGCCAGCTCGACGACCTGCGGCGGTCCAACGCCCGCCTGCGCCGTCAGCTGCGCTCGCTGCACAAGGAGCGCGCCTGGTATCGCCTGGCCTACCGCAGGGTGCCGGCGTCGACCCTGCGCTCGATCGCCACGTGCGAGTCCCACAACAACCCGCGCGCCATCGGCGGCGGCGGGGCCTACCGCGGCATGTACCAGATGACGTTCCAGATCTGGAGCACCGTCGGCGGCCACGGCGACCCCGTCGCGGCCTCCGCCGCGGAGCAGACCTACCGCGCCGCGCTCATCTACACGCGCTACGGCTCGGGCCAGTGGCCCGTCTGCGGCCACTGAGGTAGCTGGCACCGCCAACCAGGGGTCAGACCCTCAATGAAGGGTCTGACCCCTCGAGGTGGCGTTCGCCCCCGCCCGTCTACCGTGGCGGGGGTGGATGCCGCCGAGTTTCGCTCCCTCTTCCCGGTCTGCCGCGAGCGGGCCTACTTCAACGCCGGGACGTGCGGCCCGCTGGCCCAGGCGGCGGTCGACGCGCTGACCGGGGTCGCCGCGCACGCGCTGGCCGAGGGCCGCGCGAAGGGCTACTACGAGTCCTACATCGAGACGCGCGACGAGCTGCGGGCCGCCTACGCCCGGGCGCTGGGCGCCGAGCCGGCCGACGTCGCCGTCACGACATCGACGTCGGAGGGCATCGTCCGCGTGCTGCTGGGGCTCAACCTCGCAACGGGAGACGAGGTCCTGATCGCCGCCGACGAGCATCCCGGCCTGCTCGGGCCGCTGGCCGCGGTGCGCGACCGGCTCGGCCTGACCGTCCGCGAGGTCGCGCTGGCCGACATCGCCGACGCCGTCTCCCCCGCCACCCGGCTGGTCGCCTGCTCCCACGTCGGCTGGACCACGGGCGAGGTCGTCCCGTCGCTCGCAGGCCTGCCCGACGACCTGCCGGTGCTGCTCGACGGCGCGCAGGGCGTCGGCGCGGTCCCGGTCGACCTCGAGGCTCTCGGCTGCTCGTTCTACGCGGGATCAGGGCAGAAGTGGCTGTGCGGTCCCGTGGGCACCGGGATGCTCTGGGTCTCCCCCACCTGGCGCGAGCGGCTGCGTGCGGCCGGCCCGACGTATCTGAACCTCGACGTGCCCGCCGACGGCCTGCAGGCCGTCGCGGCCCCCGACGGCCGCGCGTTCGACGCCGGCTCGCTCTCGCTGGAGTCGGCCGCCGGTGCGCTCGCGGCCGCCGGCGTCCTCGAGGCCTTCGGCTGGGAAGCGATCCACGCGCGGGCCCGGAGCCTGGCCGCGGAAGTCGCCGACGGCCTGCGCGCCGCGGGCCGCGACGTCGCCCCGCGCGGCGATACGACGCTCGTCACGTGGGTCTCCGGCGACGCCGACGCCGAAGCCGAGCGCCTGCTCGCCGAGGGCGTCGTCGTCCGCAGCTTCCCCGGCTTGCCGCTCGTCCGCGCCTCGGTCGGCGCTTGGAACGATCAGTCAGACGTCGAGCGGCTGCTGGCCGGCGTCAGCGCGTCCTGAACGCCGACGAAGCGCTTCTCGCCGTCGCGCTCGAGGATCACCGGCCCGGACTCGTCAGGCGGGACGACCTGCTCCTGCTCCTCGCGGAACAGCTCGAGCACGCGGCCGATGATCGCCACGACAGGCACGGCGATGATCGCGCCGAGGATGCCGGCGATGATGCCGCCCACGGCGACGCCGAGCAGGATGGCCACCGGATGGACGGCGACCGCCCGGCGCATGACCACCGGATAGAGGATGTTGCCCTCCATCTGCTGCACGGCGATGATCACCGCGAGCAGGATCAGCGCCGACGTCACGCCGTGATCGACCAGCGCGATCAGCACCGAGACGAGCCCCGCCACCGTCGCTCCGACGATCGGGACGAACGCGGCGATGAAGGTCAGCAGCATCAGCGGGAAGACCAGCGGGATGCCGAGCGCCGCCAGCGCGATGCCGATGCAGACCGCGTCGAACAGGCCGATCGTCGCGATGCCGCGGATGTAGCCCGCCAACGTGGTCCAGGCGATGTCGCCGATCTGCAGCGCCCGAGCGCGCGAGTCGCGCGGCAGCAGCCCGACGAGCCACTCGTAGATCGCGCGGCCGTCGCGCACGAAGAAGACGGTGAGGACGATCGCGAGCAGCGCCGCGGCGAGGATAGAGCCGACGGCCACCGCGCCGCTGACGACGCCGCTGACCATCGACGATCCGCCGCCGCCCTGCAGCTGGCGGACGAGGCCGTTGGCGATGTTGTCGACCTGGTGGGGAGACAGGCCGGCGGGGCCTTCCACCAGCCAGCGCTGCGCCTCGCGCACGCCCTCCGACGCCTTGTCGCCCAGCGCGCCGAACTCGTCGACCATGGACGGCGCGACGAACCCGATGATGCCGACGAGCAGCGCGAGGCCGGTGATCATCGCCACGCCGGTCGCCCAGCCCGTCGACCATCCGGCGCGCCGCAGCCGGTCGGCGAGCGGGTTGATCAGCGCGGTCATCAGCAGCGCGGCGATGACGACCACGACAACGAGGAAGACCTTCGACAGCGCCCATCCGGCGGCGATCACCGCGGCAGCGATCAGCAGCACACGCCAGGTCCACTCGCTCGCGCGATGCAGCCCATTGGGCACTACCGGGTGGGTCCGTCCTCCCTGCATGGCTCGGGGCATACCCCGGACCTGGCGCGTTCAGCCTCCTCGCGGGAGCGCGCGCACGGTCGGCACGGCGAGGAACGCCAGCGCGCAAGCCACGCCCACGACGCTCATGCCCAGCAGGGTCTCCTGCACGCCGACGGCATCGCCGAGCGGGCCCGCGGCGATCGTGCCCACCGGCATCAGCGCCGTGGCCGCCAGGTAGTCGAATGAGCTGACCCGCGACAGGGCGTGCGGCGGGACATGCTCCTGGAGCGTGACCTCCCACAGCGTGAAGAAGGTCGAGACCCCGACCGCGGTGCACAGTTGCAGCAGGCACATGACCGCCAGCGGGGCGCCCGAGCCGTAGACCGCGGCCTGGCAGGAGGCGATCACCAGGCCGGCGCCCGCCATCCGCAGCGCCCGCGGCGGGCGCCAGCGCAGGAGCACCACGTCGGCGAGGATCGAGCCGACGCCGAAGGACACCACCAGCGCCGCCCACGCGCTGGGCCCTCCGTGTTCGGCGGCGACCGACACCGGCCCAAGCACGTAGACCGCCGGCAGCACGATCGCGTGATAGCCGCTCATCGCGCCGAGCCCCGCCATCAGCCAGCGGCGGCTGCGGATGACCTGCCAGCCCTCGCGCATCGCGTTGAGGAACGGCGGCGGCGCGTCCTCGGTCTCCTCCCGCACGATCCGCGGCCGCAGGCGCAGCAGGAACATCACGCTCACCGAGAACGTCACGGCATCGAAACCCATGGCCAGCCCCGGGCCCTGCAGCGCGATCAGCGCGCCGGCGATCGTCGGCCCGGCGATGGCCGCGACAGAGAAGCTCAGGCCGCGCAGCGCGTTGGCCGGCTGCAGCTGGCCCGGGTGCGAGACGGTCTGGGGCAGCAGCCCGGTGAACGCGGGCTGAAAGAACGCGTCGGCCGAGCCGTACAGCGCGGCGAGGAGCCCCAGCAGCAGCGGCGTGGCCGACCCGCTGAGCAGCAGGACCGCGCCGCACGCCTGGACGAGGAGCCGCGCGACGTCCGAGGCGATCAGCACCCGCCGGCGATCGGCGCGGTCGCTGAGGACGCCGCCGACGAGCGCGAAGACCAGGAACGGCACGAGCTGGGCGCCGACCACCAGGCCGACGGACGACACCGTGCCTCCTGCCTCGAGCACCGCGAACGGCAACGCGACGAGCATCACGCGGTCGCCGACGATCGACAGCACCTGCCCGGCGAACAGCAGCCGGAACTGCGGCTCGGCGCGCAGGACCTCGGGGATGTAGCGGCGGCGTGCCACGGCACCATTCAAGGCCGCGCTCGGACAGACCGACACCTAACCCATGTCCCCCCGCCGCTCCGGCCTGCTCGCGTTGTGCGCGCTGGCCTGCCTTCCGTCGTTCGCCGGCGCCGCCGGCCGCCAGGTCGTCAACCTGCCTCCGCTGACCCTCGCCAACGTGCCCTTCAACGCGACCGTCGACGTACCGGTGCGCCTCGACGGCCACGCCTCGCGCGACGCCGACGGCTCGGTTCAGGACGTCGTCTGGGACTTCGGCGACGGCAGCGCGAGGGCCCACGGCATCGAGGTCGACCACGCGTGGCACGCGACCGGCCTCTACACGGTCACCGCCACCGCGGTCGACGACGACGGCGCCACCGGCCTTCCCGTGACGGCAGTCGTGCGCGTCAAGGCTCCCGTCGCCGCGCCCACCGATCTCTGCGACGACGCCCCCGCGGGCGTCAAGTGCCAGCTCGGCGGCGGCCGCCAGACCGCCGGCGGCAAGAGCGAGGGCAAGGTCAGCCACAAGGGATGGCCGCGTGTCACCGGCGTGCTGTGGGTGCTCGACCACGCCGGCCGGACCGGCACCGGCACCGCGCTCAACGACGAGCTGCTCGGCGGCCACGGCGACGACCACCTCGTCGGCGGCAAGGGCAACGACATCATCTGGGGCGATCAGTGGCCCACCGGCAACACCACGACCCAGCGCGACGTGATCATCGGCAACGGCGGGCGCGACTGGCTCTACGCGAGCCACGGCACCAACAGCGTCTCCGGCGGCGAGGGCAACGACGTCATCTGGTCCTACTTCGCGGTCAAGGTCACCGTCGACGCCGGGCCCGGCCGCGACAAGGTCTGGGTCAAGAACGGCGGCGGCCGCGTCGACTGCGGCCCCGGCCGCGACGTGCTCCACGTGCCGCTCGCGGGCTACACGTACACGGGCTGCGAGGAGATCCACCATTACTGCGAGTTCGGCGAGGACGGCCACGGCGGCTGCAACCACGGCCCCTCGCGCGCCGTCCTGCGCCTCCGCGGCCGAGCAGGTCTTATCCCCCGCTGAGGGAGCCTTTACGGCCGCGCAAGGCTGCGGCTTAGCGTCCCCGCCGTGGGGATCAGGGCTCGCTCCGTCGTGTGCGTTGCTGGATGCGCCGTGGCCGGCGCGACGGGCCTGTTGGTGCTGCCGCATGGCCGTCCGGCGCCGCTGTCGCGACGCCGGGCGGCCGCGGTCGTGCAGTCGTCGGGCCGGCTGACCTGCCGTCTGCGGCGCCCGCGCTTCCACACGCTTCCGGACCTGCGCCCGACCGGCTTCTGCCTGGCGCTGCGGCGCGGCGCGCCGCGCTCGCACGAGGACCTGCTCGTCACGCCGCGCCCCGATCCGCGCAAGGACCCGGGCGAGCAGTTCGCGCTGATGCTGCTCTCGCCCGACGGCAAGCTGCTCTGGTACGAGCGCCGGCCGGCCAAGGTCCACGACCTCAAGGTCATCAGCGCTCAGGGCAGGCCGGCCCTGGCGTTCTTCCAGCAGGACGGCACCCACGGCTACTACGAGCTGCGCGACGACCGCTACCGGGCCATCGGGCGCATCACCGCCGGGCATGGCTACTCGACCAACCTCCACGAGCTCCAGCCCGGCGCCGACGGCACGGCGTGGGTCTCGGCGGACGTCCACGTGCCGACCCGGTCGTCCGGGACCGTGGTGGAGTACGTCGTCCAGCAGGTCGCGCCGGAGACCGGCCGCGTGCTGTTCGAGTGGCATTCGCTGGACCACGTCGCCCCGAAGGCGAGCTACGAGCGCCGCCCGCCTCACGGCGACTGGGACTACTTCCACGGCAACTCGATCGCTCCGCCGACCGCCGCCGACCCCACGGTCGTCGTCTCGTCGCGCAACACCTCCTCGCTCTACGGCGTCGACGCGACGACCGGGCGGACCCGCTGGATCCTGGGCGGCAAGCACGACCAGTTCCACCTCCCCGCCCGCTGGCGATTCTGCGCCCAGCACGACGTCCACCGGCTGCCCGGCGGCGACATCATGCTCTTCGACAACGGCGGCGCCGATCTGCACGGGACGCCGAGCTGCCCCGAGCATCCGGCGCGCGCGATGGTCTTCCGCCTCGACCTGCGCCACCACCGCGCACGCCTGATCCGCAGCCTCTCGTCACGCGCCGTGTCCGCGGACGGCCGCGGCTTCCGCTCCGCCTTCGTCGGCAGCGCCCGGCCCCTCAGCGACGGCGGCGTCATCGTCGACTGGGGCCAGGTTCCCCGTGTCAGCCTGTTCGGCCCCGACGGCACCGAGGACGCCATGCTGCGACTGCAGTACTGGTCCTATCGCGCGGTCCCGGCGACGTGGACCGGGCGGCCCGAAGGGGCTCCGGCCGTCGCCGCCCGCCGCCACGGGGACGCCGTCGACCTGTGGGCCAGCTGGAACGGCGCCACCGAGATCCGGCGCTGGCAGGCCGTGGCCGGCTCCTCACCCGACACGCTCGCGCCGACCGGCGCACCCGTCCCGTTCGCCGACCTCGAGACGCACCTGCGCGAGACGAGCACGGCGCCCTACGTGGCCGTGCGCGCGCTGGCGGCCGACGGCACCACCCTGGGCCAGTCACGGGTGGTGGCGGCCCGATGAGGCTGACGGCCGCCCGCGCCTGGCTGGCCATCATCGCCCTGGTCGGTCTCGCGGCCGCCGGGGTCTCGGCGCACGGCGGCGGCCGCACCCCGCCCGCCGCCGCGGCGGCACCCGTCCGCCGGGCGCGCGGCATCCGCCGGATCCGCCACGTCATCGTCGTCATGCAGGAGAACCGCTCGTTCGATCACTACTTCGGGACCTATCCCGGCGCGGACGGCATCCCGATGCGCGACGGCCACCCGGCGGTGTGCCTGCCCGACCTGCGCCGCCCGGGCTGCCGGCGCCCGTTCCACGACCCCAGCCTGGTCAACGGCGGCGGCCCTCACAGCGCCCCCGCCGCGGCGGCCGCGGTCGACGGCGGGCGCATGGACGGCTTCGTCACCACCGCCGAGACCGCGAGCCGCGGCTGCACGAACCGCCACGACCCCCTCTGCGAGCTGCGCACGACGCCCGACGTCATGGGCTACCACGATGCGCGCGAGATCCCCAACTACTGGGCCTACGCCCGTCACTTCGTCCTCGAGGACCATCTGTTCGAGTCGGTGCCGTCCTGGTCGCTGCCGTCGCACCTGTCGCTCGTCTCGGGCTGGTCGGCGCGCTGCGACGTGCCCGACGAGGCGGCCAGCTGCCACGCCGACGTGGCCGGCCCCGCCGACCCGAGCTACGCCCGCGGGCGCGTGCCCGGCCAGTACGCGTGGACCGACCTCACCTACCTGCTGCATCGCGCGCACGTCAGCTGGCGCTACTACGTCTCGAGCGGCAAGGAGCCCGACTGCCCCGACGACGAGCCGGCGCCGTGCGTGCAGCCCCACCAGGGCGCGCGGACACCGGGCATCTGGAACCCGCTGCCGTGGTTCACGACGGTGCGCCAGGACCATCAGCTCACCAATGTCCAGCCCGTCGGCAGCTACTTCCGGGCCGCGCGCACCGGCCATCTGCCCAACGTGTCGTGGGTCGTTCCCGACGACCACGTGTCCGAGCATCCGCCCAGCTCGATCGGCGACGGGCAGGCGTTCGTCACGAAGCTCGTCAACAGCGTCATGCGGGGGCCGGACTGGGACAGCACCGCGATCTTCCTGGCCTGGGACGACTGGGGCGGGTTCTACGACCACGTCGTTCCGCCCACCGTCGACGGCCAGGCCCTCGGCATCCGCGTCCCCGGCCTGATCATCAGCCCGTGGGCGCGACGCGGCCGCATCGACCACCAGACGCTGAGCTTCGACTCCGTCAACCGCTTCATCGAGGACCGCTTCCTGCACGGCGAGCGACTGAACCCGCGCACCGATGGCCGCTGGGATCCGCGCCGCGAGGTTCGCGACGCATCGCACCGGCTCGGGGACCTGCGGCGGGATTTCGACTTCACGCAGCCGCCGCTCGCCCCGCTGGTGCTTCCCGAGCACCCGAGGCCCGGGCGGCCGGCGCTAGGCGGCGACGGTCTCCACGTCGTAGGAATGCCCCGCCGCGCGCAGGCGCTCGGTCAGGACCGAGCCCATGGCCGTCGCGGGCGTCAGCACACCCGCGCGGTCGGGTAGCGCATCGAGCGCGAGGCACAGCGCGCTCTCGCCGAGCATCACGGCCGTCGCCTTGTAGCCCGGGTCGCCCGGCGCCTGGATGCGGCAGACCAGGTGCGCGCCACCGCTCGTCCGCGCATGTGTGTCGATCTTGAAGAAGCCGCGGTCGCGCGCCTTCTCGTCGGGGCCCTCGCCGGGGTCGGGCAGCAGCCGGTCGAGCAGCTTGCGCGTGGGCGGCAGCGACATCCCGCCGATGACCGCGCCCAGCGCGGCGGAGATGCCCGCGGCCTTGACCGGGCCGAGCGGCAACCCGCCGGTCAGCATGAGCTCGCGGTAGCGCAGCGCGCGGCCGTAGGCGTGGCCCTGCAGCGCGTTGCTGCGGCGCACCACGCGCGTGTTGACGGTGCCCATCACGAACGGGGCGAGCCAGCCGCCGAGCTCGGCGTCGCTGATCGGCCCCATCGGATCGCGCTCGTTGCCGAGGTCGGGCTCGGAGCCGCGGTCGGGGCTCAGCGCGTACGGGTCGGCCATGATCCGGCGCGCCGACTTGTCGGCCTTGGCCTCGTCGACCGACGCGCGCATCGAGTCGATCGTGCCGCCGCTCGCCCCGCCGCGCATCGCGCGCACGACCAGCGTGGTCTTCTCCAGGTCGCCGGCGCCGGTGGCGGCGGCGTGCTCGTGCAGCGCCAGGACACCGAGGTCGGAGGGAATCGAGTCGAAGCCGCACGTGTGGACGATCCGCGCGCCCGTGCTCGCCGCCAGCTCGTCGGCGGCGTCGATCGCGCGGCGCATGAACAGCGTCTCGCCCGTCAGATCGGCGTAGTGGGTGCCCGCCGCGGCGCAGGCCTGCACGAGCGGCAGCCCGTACCTCAGGTACGGCCCGACGGTCGTCGCGACCATCGTCGTGGACTCGGCGAGCTCCTTGAGCGCGGCGGCGTCATGGCTGTCGGCGACGACCAGCGGCCAGTCGGCGGCCGCGGCGCCCAGCTCGGCCCGCGTGCGCTCGAGCTTCTCCTGCGACCGGCCGGCCAGCGCGATGCGCGTGCCCGCGGGCGCGGCGCCGGCCAAGTAGGCGGCGGTCAGCCGGCCGACGAAGCCGGTCGCTCCGAAGACGACGATGTCATGGGGACGCGAGCCCGCGGCAGAGTTCATGAGCGCCATCTTCCCATCCGCACCCCAGAAGTGGGGATTGCCCTGCGGCGCCGGGATGCCGATGGTGACGGCATGCCCCGGGTGTACCTCTGCGACGACCAGCGCGAGTACCGCGTGCTGCTCAAGGCCGTGCTGACCACCGAGCAGGGGATGAACGTCGTGGGCGAAGGCGGCGACAGCGGCTTCTGCCTCGACGACGCCGCCAAGACCCATCCCGACGTGATCCTGCTCGACGTCAACATGCCGGGCACCGACGGCCTCGCCGCCCTCCCCCAGCTGCGCGAGGCCATGCCCGGCACCAAGATCATCATGCTCACCACCGCCGCGCCCGAGGAGTGCGAGCAGCGCGCGCTCGCCGGCGGCGCTGCGGGCTTCATTCAGAAGCCGCGCAACATCTTCGACCTGCCGGGCATGATCCGCGAGAAGCTCGCGGCCGCTGACGTCGCGCTCTAGCCGCCGCGGGTCGCCGACACGTTGAGCCGCACGTAGTCCAGCGGCGCGCTGACCCGCGCGAGCACCGCGGCGGCGAACGGCTCGCGGCGATCCTCGGAGAGCCGAGCCAGGTGCGCAGGCAGGATCGAGGTCCGCACGAACTCGCCGAGGTCCTCCGGATCGGTCGGCCGGTCCTCCAGCCAGCAGCGCACGTCTCCGAAGCCTGCGCGCTCGAGGCGCTGCGTGGTTTCCTCGGGGCCCGCGAAGACCCACGGCGACCACCCCGCCAGCTCGGGGAAGGACGCGGAGGCGACGGCGTCGATGACCGCTGCGGCTCCCGCGATGTTGCCGCGGCCGCCGCACTGGACCTCGAGCAGGCCTCCCGGCCGCAGCGCTTCGGCCAGGCGCGCCCACAGCCGGCCATGATCGGCGACCCAGTGGAACGTCGCGGTGGAGACGATCGCGTCGACGGGCCCGTCGAGCTCGAGGTCGAGCACGTCCGCTCGCCAGACGCGCGCGCGGCCGCTGAGCCGCTCGCTCGCCAGCGCCACCATCTCGGCCGAGGCGTCGATGGCAAGCACCTCGCCCTCGGGGACCAGCGCCGGCAGCTGCTCGGTGACCCGCCCGGTGCCGCAGCCGACGTCGAGGACGCGCGCGTCCGCAGCGATGCGAGGCGCCAGCCGGGCGAGCACCGCGCCCGCCCAGTCCTGCTGCGGCGCGCTGGACCGGTCGTACGCCTGGGCGTCCCAGGGCGTGCTCACAAGGCGAGCGCGCGGACGGCCGCGTGGATCTCGTCGAGCTGGAGCTTCATCTCCGGCACCTCGCGCAGCAGGGCGAGCTCGGCCTCGAGCTCCACGAGCAGCTCGCGGACCTGCGTGAGCACGGCGGTCGCCTCGGAGAGCGTCCCCGAGACGGTGCTCAGCGTGCCGTCGACCTCCCCGAGCGTTCCGTCGACGCGGGTCAGCACCGGCTCGACGCTGTTGAGGGTCCGGTCGACACGCTTGAGCAGCTCGCCGACGGGGTTGCCGGGCAGACGGGGCATGCGGCGAACCCTACGTCCGCGAGACGGCGCGGGTAATTACTGAGTCACCGTGCGCCCCGAAGACTTCCTGCCGGGCGACGAGCCTTTCGCTTCGTTGCACCACGTGCGCCGCCGCTGGGCGCCGCGCTCCACCCTGCTCGCGGTCCACGAGCAGGGGGCCGACCCCCACCAGCGCGTGCTGGTGCTGCGGCGCGACTGAGCTAGGGGGTCAGCGTCCGCCCGTGCGCGGCCTGCGTCATGTTGCCCGACGGATCGATGGCGATCGCCTTGACGATGACCGCCAGTCCGCGGTGCCTGCGCAGCGCGGCGTGGCCCGCGCGGGTGAGCCCAAGGTGCACGCGCCGCGTTCCCTCGGCCTTGTGCAGCAGGCGCCGCGCGATGGTCACGAGCGGCCCGCCGGCCTTGGGTCGCGCGATCGCCCGCAGCTCGAGGTGGCTGCGCTCGCTGAGCACGACCCGCACGACCAGCGCGCTGCGCGCCCGCGCCATGTTCACGCTGCGAGAGACGATCTTCATGGCGATCGTCGGCCGGATCTTGTCGGCCGGCGCCGACTGCGGAGCCGTTCCAGGCCGCGGTTGCGCCGTGCCGTTGCCGGTGACGTGGATCGTCCCCTTCATGCCCGAGTGCAGTGAGCAGACGTAGGCGTAGTGGCCCTCGGTGAGGTACTGCGAGCCCTCGACGAACGCCTCCTTCCCGGCGGCCACGATCGGCGTGCTGAACAGCGGCTTGCCGTCGGAGGTCGCCGTGGTCGCGGTGACGTCGTGCGAGACGGTGTCGCCGTTGCGGAAGACCAGACGCTCGCCCTGATCCATCGTCAGCTCGGGCGCGGTGAACCGGTTGGGCGGTGCGGCCTCGATCGTCTTGTCGGCCCACGCGAGCATCGGCCAGACCAGGGCCGCGGCGCCGGCCGACACCAGGGCCCGCCTTGCGGTGCGCGCGCTCATTTCGCCACCTCGAACTGGCCGCGCATCCAGGGATGGATCCGGCAGAAGTAGGCGTAGCGGCCGATGGCCAGGTCCGGCGGCGTCGACGAGATCGGATCGGGCGAGCCGCCGTCGATGGCGTCGTAGCCCAGCGTGCCGGAGTCCCACGCGCCGTTGGCCCACGGGTAGTTGGCCACGTAGGCACCGTTGCAGGGCAGCTCGCACGTCGTGACCGTGTGGCGGATGTTCGCCGCCTGATCGCCGTTGACGAACGTCAGCGACTGGCCGGCGTGGACCCGCGGCACCGCACCGGGCGAGCCGCTGAGGCTGGTGTCGCCCGGGACGTAGAGGAAGTCCGAGATCACCACCTCGTTGGTGAAGGGGCCGGTCGGCCGGGGCTCGGCCGGCCGGTTGCACTCCGGCTTGCCGTACTGCAGGCCGCAGAGCGTGTCGTGATCGTGGCCCCACTCGCGGTTCGGGACGCCGTCGATGATGTCCATGCCGACCTTCTTGCGCTTCGTCGCCCAGATGACCTTGCGGACGAGCTTGCCGCGCTTGTCGATCCGGTACTTGACGCCCTTCTTGACCTTCTTGGTGACGGTGCGCATCGGCTTCTTGCCGCCGATCAGGTACGGCGCGCAGCGACCCTTCGGCGGCTGCGCCTCGTCGACGTAGAACCCGTTGTGGGTCATCGCCGTGTACCAGGCGTGCTCCTTGTTCTCATAGATGCCGGTGATGCGAATCCGGTCGCCCTTGTGCAGCGGCGCGCGCCAGTACGGGTTGGTGACCTCGGTCTGGTAGTCCTCGGAGAACAGCGCGCCGTAGTGCCACAGGACGTCGGCGTCGAGCAGCGTCGTGCCGCCGAATCCGCGGCCGTCGTCGGGGCACGGGTTGTCCGCGGGGCCCAGGTTCTCGGTGATGATCTCCTCGCCACCCGGGTGCACGTGGCTGCCGGTGCCGACGATCGTGCCCTCCAGCGTGGAGGTCCAGATGATCGGCTTGGGCATGTCGTGGGTCGTGTCCCACTTGCCGTCACCGTCGGCCTGGCGGGGGACGTCGAAGGTGCGGCCGAACAGCACGCCGGAGACGTCGTGCCACGGCTTCTGGCCCGGCTTGTTGAGCTCGGCCTTGGTGCCGTGGACGAACGTGACGTCCAGGACGATCCACGTGTTCAGCGGCTGGTTGGTCTTGTTGTGGAGCATGTAGATCATCAGCTGCGGACCGCTCGCGCCGATGTACTCGCCGTAGTTGGGCCCGTCCGGGTCGGCCGCGCTGCGCTCCTCGAAGTTGGCCTTGGTCTCCTCGTCGCCGTTGCCGAAGATCCATTCGCTGTTGCCGAACGTGTAGTTGTCCTCCTCGTTGCCCGGGTCCAGGGCGAACCAGTGCGCGTGGTGGATGTGCGCCTCCTGGTGGCTGGGAACGCTGAGGTCGGCGACGCGCGCCATCGTCGGTTCGATCGAGACGAGGTAGCCGTCGCGCAGCGGCAGGTCGAGATCGACCCGGTTCATGTCCTGCCCGGGCGGGACCACGTAGGGCCCGAACCACAGCTTGGAGACCTCGCGCGTGCCCGCCGGCTTGGGGATGTAGCGCGCGAGCTTGCCGTTGGGCCCGGTCAGCGCCTGAAGCGGATCACCGCCCCCCTGTTCCTGCGCGAGCGCGGGCGTCGCAGACAGCGCGACCGCGGCAGCGAGACCGACAACGAGCACCAGCAGACGGACCAACATGCAGAACCCCTCCCGTTCGACGCGCCGGAATGTAGACGAACGCCGGCGTTCGTGTGGCAGTAGCGGTGTCCGCCACTCGGGCGGGCGTCTTGGCCAGCGCGACCATCGTCTCGCTGGCCGAGGGCCACCTCGTGGACACCAGCGGGCTCACCTGGGCGTTACGGTCGGCTCAGTTCGGCGGCCGCGCCAAGGGTTCCGTTTTGCGACGATGCCGGAATGGAGTCTCCTTTCCGAGCTTCAGCTCGCTCCAGGCTGGACGCGTACGTCGCACAACATGGCCCGTGGACCGCGCACGCTGTGGAGCTCGCGCCGGGTGTGTGCACTGTCGCCCCTCCGCTGGAGAACGAGTTGCTCTATCGGCGCCGGGTGCTGCAGGCGGTCGCGGACGTCACCGATCGACCCCTTCGCGAGCTGAGGGTCCTCGACCTCGGTGCGCTGGAGGGTGGTTTCGCCATCGAGTTCGCCATGCATGGGGCAGAGGTGGTGGCTGTCGAAGGTCGGAAGGGGAACTGCGAGAGGATCGCGTTCGCGGCCGAGGTGCTGGGGCTGGACAATCTCGCAACACACCAACAAGACGTTCGAGCTGTCACCGTCGACGAGCTCGGGACTTTCGACGTCGTGCTCTGCCTCGGGCTCCTATACCACCTCGATGCGGAGTCGGTTCTGCCGTTCTTGCGCAATCTGGCGGCGCTCACGACCAAGGCGTGTGTGATCGACACGCATGTCGCCCTCTATGACCGGATGACCATCACCGACGAAGGCCGCACCTATGCCGGTGATCTGTTCGTCGAACATCCCGAGGGCGCAACGCAGAGGCAGATTGACGAGAGCTGGTGGGCGTCCCTGGACACGACGCCCTCGTTCTTCTTCACCGAGCCGTCGCTGTTGAACGCCCTTCAGGATGTCGGTTACAGCAGCGTGCACCGATGTGAGGTCCCGTACTACCAGATCATGTTCGACCGGCGGACCCTGATCTGCCTTCGGCGGGAGCGAGTCGCGCTCCGGTCCTGGTCCGGGCATGTGGACGTTGCGCCGACCCGGCCTCCGGTGGGATCCCGCGACGTGGTCGAGCCGATAAATCGGCTGCCGCTCGCGTCCTGAGTTCTGGGTCAAAGAGGTCCACAAGCGCAGCGCAGGACCCGATGCGTGCCTCGACGGGGCGACGTTTCGTCGTCCTCGACGACTCCCGCCGCCTCCCATACGACGGCGAGCTTGGCTCGTCGTCGCGAGTGCCGGCTCGCTTCACGACCTGCTGACCGCGTCGCGCGCGTTGCGGGACATTGATGCTCCGTGTCAGAAGCCGGCGCGTTATGGGACGAGCAACGACGAGCATTGGTAGCCCGGCACCCGGCCCAAGACGGCGAAAGCCCCGGGGTTACCGGGGCTTTCATGAGGTGGGCGATACTGGGCTCGAACCAGTGACCTCCTGCTTGTCGAGCAGGCGCTCTCCCAGCTGAGCTAATCGCCCTGGGAGACGGAAAGTGTAGCGGCGCTACTCGTCCGACAACGACTCGCGGGAGCGGGCTGCCATGTCCTCGATCGCGTCGGCCAGATGGACCTGAGCGATGTTGTAGTCGCCGCGCCCGACGCGCAGTTTGTGGGCCTCCAGCAGCACCTGGGCGTGCGTGAAGCCGTGCGGCGGCTCGAAGCGGTAGGCGGCGAGCTCGATCAGCAGCCCGAGCGGATCGGTGAAGTAGATCGAGTCCATGAAGCCGCGGTCCTTGACGCCGCTGTGCTTGATGCCGCGCTCGTCGAGGCGCTCGACGGCCTGGTCGAACGTGGCCTTCGAGATGGCCATCGCCAGGTGGTGCACGCAGCCCGGATCGGTCGGCGTCCGCGCGGGGTCCGGGGTCCGCGCTTCGTCGGTGAAGATCGTGATCAGCCGGCCGTCGCCCGGGTCGAAGTACAGGTGGCTCTCCCCCGGGTCGTCGAGGTTGGGCTGCTCGAAGACGAACGGCATCCCGAGCACGCCTTCCCAGAAGTCGATCGACGTCTGCCGGTCGGCCCCGACGATCGTGATGTGGTGGACGCCCTGGCTCTGGAGCTTTCGCATGACGCCGAGAAAGCTAACCTGCCGCGAGCACTCACCTCGGCGTCGTGGCGGAGTGGTTACGCAACGGCCTGCAAAGCCGTGTACACCGGTTCGATTCCGGTCGACGCCTCTGCCAAAGCCCTCGCTCTGCCGAGGGCTTTGTCGTTCCAGGGGTCGAAGTCGACCTCCAGCGGAGCACCGTGGCGATGCAGCCGCTGAACCAGTCGTCTTCGCGCCCTGGGCTGGGAGAGCAGTCACTATCGCTGCTCTCCCAGCCCAGGTCGGCGGATTTCATGTCAGCCTGGTCAGGTGCGCGGGTTCCCCGGCGGGCCACCTTTCATGGACGACCAGGCCGCGCCGGTTCCTCCTCTTCATCCTCGGGTGCTGCGCCATCCTGATCGTCGCCGCTGTCGCCAATGACCAGCCCGAGGTCCTCCTGAGCCTGATCGTCCCGCTCACCGCGCTCATCGCTCGGTGGGTCTGGCTGAGCCGGCGGCCCTGATCGTTCTCAGACGACCGGCGCGCAGCAGTCGCAGCTCTCGCCGCGCCACGCGGCGCGGGCCTCGCGCAGGGCGACGCCGGCGATGCCGAGCGCGACGACGGGATCGGCCCACCACCAGCCGAGCACGGTGTTGGCCAGCAGGCCCACGAGCAGCGCGCCGGCCAGATAGGCGCAGAGCATGTTCTGGCGGCCTTCGCTCGCGGTGGCCGACGACCCGAGGCGATGGGCGACCTTCTCCTTGGCCATGGCCAGCGGCGGCATGGTCAGGAGGGTCGCGATGGCAAGACCGATACCGACCCACGACGTGTCCGGGCGTGCCGAGTCGACGAGGTTGCGCAACGACTCGACGCCGACGTAGGCCGCGATGAGGACGAAGGAGACCGCGATCAGCTGCTGCGCGCGCCGCTCCGCGCTGTCGGATCCCGACCGGCTGTCGGCGAAGCGCCACAGCACCACGAAGCCGGCAACCATCTCGACGAGGCTGTCGGCCCCGAAGCCCACCAGCGCGACCGAGCCGGCGACGATGCCCGCGCCGATCGCGACAGCCGCCTCGACCGCATGCCAGCCCAGCGACCATCCGGCCAGCTGCCTCGCGCGCCTGACCGCAGCGACACGCGTGTCGTCGGAGACGGGCGCGAGCTGGACCATGGGTAGCGGCGTGGATCCCACTGGCCCAAGCGTAAGCCCCGATGCAGCACGATGTGGCGATGAGCCCGCAGCCCCGGCACGTCGACCCGCATCGGCCGCGCGGCCGCCTGATCCGCGCGTACGCCGCGTTCTCCGCCACGCGCCTCGGCCGCTTCGTCTCGCGGACGGTGATGTGGAAGCTCGATCCCTACGTCCTGGCGGCCACGCGCGGGCGTATCGGGCTCGCGCTGATCCTCCCCACGCTATTGCTGGAGACCCGCGGCGCCAGGACCGGCGCGGTGCGGCGCAACGCCGCCATCTACTTCCACGATGGCGACACGGTCACGGTCGTCGCCTCGAAGGCCGGCGCCCCGCACCATCCGGCGTGGTTTCACAACCTGCGCGCCAACCCCGACGTCAAGGTCAACGGCCTGCCGATGCGGGCGGCGATCGTCGCGGACGCCGGCGAGCGCGAGCGGCTGTGGGCGCTCGCCGACAACGTCTTTGCCCCCTACGCGACCTACCGCCGCGAGGCTGCCGCCGTCGGCCGGGTCATCCCGATCGTCCAGCTGCGCCCGCGCCCCTAGGATTCGGCGCCGATGCCCAATGCCGACGACATGCTCGAGCGCGCCGCCTCTCGGACCGAGGAGCTCGCCGCACCCGGACTGAGCCCCAGGCCGCGACGCAAGGTGGCCGTGCTGTCCTGCATGGACACCCGGATCGACCTGTTCCCGATGCTCGGTCTCGAGCGCGGCGACGCCCACATCATCCGCAACGCCGGCGGCCTGGCCACCGACGACGCGATCCGGTCGCTGAGCATCTCGCAGCGGCTGCTGGGCACCGAGGAGATCGTCGTCGTCATGCACGAGGGCTGCGGCCTGCACGGTGCGTCCGAGGACGACTACCGCCAGGCGCTGGCCGCCGACGGCGTGCTGCCCTCCTGGCGGCTCGGCGCGTTCGACGACGTCGAGGCCACCTTGCGCCACAGCCTCGAGCGGCTGCAGTCGAGCAAGGAGCTCAAGGCCCACGACCACATCCGCGGCTTCGTGTTCGACCCGGAGGACGGGTCGCTGCGCGAGATCTCCTAGAACCGCGCGATGACGCGGATCATCGTCCGCGCGATGGCGACGAGCTCGTCGCACGACACGCTCTCGTCGACGGCATGGGCCAGCTCGAGCCCGTGCGTGCCGGCCATGACGCACGGGATGCCCCGGGCGCGGAACAGCCGCATGTCGGCGCCGTAGGGCACGCCGACCGAGCGAGCCGGACGCCCCAGCTCCTCGCCCATGCAGTCGAGCACCAAGCGCGAGAACGGGTGGTCCTTGTCGGTCTCGCCCGGATGGAACGCGCCGCCCGTCCAGCCGATCGTCGCCTCGGGGCACGCGCCGTGGACGACCTCCTCGAAGCGCGCACGGATCGTCGCGGGATCGGTGCCCACCGGCACGCCGACGCGACCCTCGAAGTCGAGGCGATCTGGGACCGACGAGCTCCAGCGACCCGCCGCGACCCGACCGACCGACAGCGGGTAGGCGAGCGGCAGCACCTCCATCAGCGGATGGTCGATGCCCTGGTTGATCTCGGCCTCGAGCTCCCCGATGGCCGCATGGATGGCCATGTAGCGGTCGATCGCCGAGACACCCTCGAGCCGGACCGCCGCGTGCGCGGCCACGCCGGGCACGACGCCGGCGAAGGTCAGCGCGCCCGCCTGGGCGCACGCGACGTCGAAGCCGGTCGGCTCGGGAATCAGGCAGGCGGCGAAGTCGGCGTCGTCTTCCAGCGCGGCGAACGTCCCCAGGCCGCCGTCCTCCTCGGAGGGCACCGCCTGCACCACCACGTCGCCCGGCGCGCCACCGGCGGCGGCGATCGCCGCGGCCGCGTGCAGCGCCGCGGTCACCGCGCCCTTCATGTCGGCCGACCCGCGGCCGTGCAGGCGACCCTCCTCGACGGCGCCAGACCACGGGCCCAGCCGCCAGGGCTCCGTGCCCTCCTCGACGACATCGAGATGACCGTTGAGGCACAGGCGCGGCCCGCCTGCCGTCCCGGGGACCGTCGCGACGACGCCGACGAGCTCGTCGCGCGCCGCCTCCTCGCCCGGATGGTCGGGATGGGCGCGCAGGGCCGCCAGGTCGTGCTCGCGCAGCTGCGCGCTCAGTCCGCGCTCGTGAGCGATGCCCGCGAAGCGCTCCATGACCGCGCGCTCGCCGCCGGTCACGCTGGCGACCTGCACCAGCGCCGCGGCGTCGGCGATCAGCGCCTCGGGATCGAGCGCGGCGAGCGCCCGTGCCTCGAGGTCGCTCAAGCCACCTTCTCGCCGTCGACGAACAGGTCGACCTTCCAGAAGGCGACGCGATCGCGGATGTCGGCGACGCCCTCGGACGGCTCCGGGTAGTACCAGACGACGTCGCGGTGCTCGCCGATCGAGTGGTATGACGCCTCGCCCTTGAACGGGCAGTGCGAATGGTGGTCGCTGGGCAGCAGCTCGACGCGGACGTCCTCGCGCGGCAGGTAGTAGCGCGTCGGTGAGCCGGTCTCCTCCAGCGCCAGCGCATCGGTGCTCTCGGCGATCACCTCCCCGTCGATCTCGACGCGGACGGTGGCGCCCGCGGGCGCCGTGGTGATCTCGTGGCCGGCCATCGCTCTCAAGCTAGTCAACACAGCCCGGGCCCGCCGGAACAGTGTTGCGCCGTGGCTATACTCGCCGTCGTTTGCGGCTGTAGCTCAGTTGGCTAGAGCGTCTGCTTGCCATGCAGAAGGTCGAGGGTTCGAGTCCCTTCAGCCGCTTGTCCGAAGGCCCCGTCACCGCGGGGCCTTCGTCGTTCTGGGGCCCGCCGCGGACGAGCTGATAGGCCAGCGCGCCGGCGACCGTGCCGAGGACCGGCCCGACGATCCAGATCCAGAAGTCGTCGAAGTGCCCCGAGCCGAGGGCGGGCCCGAACGAGCGCGCCGGGTTCATGCTCGCGCCGCTGACGCCGCCACCCACGAGGATGTCGAGCACCACGACGCCGCCGATGGCGATCGCGGCCGCGGCCCCGACCGCCCGGGTATCGGTGGCCACGGCCATGATCACGAACATCAGCAGCGCGCTCAGGACGATCTCGACGACGAGGGCGGAGCCGGCGGAGACGCCGATCGCGTTGGCGCCGAGGTTGCCCGGCCTGTCGGGCCAGACGGCCAGCAGCAGGAGCCCGGCGAGTGCCGCTCCGGCGAGTTGCGAGCCGATGTAGGCGAGCGCCTCACGGCGCGGGAAGTGCCGCGTCAGCGTGAAGGCGATCGTCACGGCCGGGTTGATGTGCGCACCGGACAGGTGCCCCACCGCGTAGATGAGCCCCATGATCGCCAGGCCGGAGACCGCCGCCTGGGCGGGCAGGCCGAGCACCGCGTGCCCCGAGGCCTCCTCGGCAGCCGCCCCGCCGACGCAGAAGACCAGCGCGAAGGCGGCGAGCGCCTCGGCCCCCGCGCGGCGCGCCAGATCCGGACGATCAGGCAGGGACGCTCTCCCGCCGCGCTCCGCCACAGCATCCGCCCTCGGCCATCGCCAGACCGCCGTTGCCGCTCTGCTCGGTGTCCTCGTGCGTGGCGAAGACCTCCCAGGGCGTCCCGTCGGGATCGCGTACCCAGATCTTGTCCTGGCGCGCGTAGCAGCACGTGGTGTCCATCTCGTCGAACGCGGCGAGGCCGGCAGCGACGAGGCGGTCCTTGGCGGCGAGGACGTCGGCGGTCGACTCGACCTGGATGCCGGCGTGGTTGAACGCACCCAGTTCGGAGCGCTCGCCCTGCGAGAGCGTGAAGTTCAGTGCGGGCTCGGCGACGGAGAACTTCGCGTAGCCGGGCTTGCGCTTCTCCGGCGCCACGCCGAAGAGCGCCTCGTAGAACGGGACGGCCAGTTCGACGTCGGTGACGGTGAGGGCCAGGTGCGGCCTCAGGACAGCCATGTCTTCATGTCCTCCAGAGCAGTTGGATCGATCGAGTAGTAGGCCCACTTGCCGCGCCGCTGCACCTCGACGACGCCCGCGTCCGCGAGCTTCTTGAGGTGATGCGACATCGTCGGCTGCGAGACCGGGAACAGCGGCTGCAGATCGCACTGGCAGACCTGCCCGTCCGCGCGGCGCAGCAGGTCGAGGACCTGAACGCGGATCGGATCGGACAGCAGCTTCGCGATCCCGGCCACGCGCTCGGCGCGAGCGAGATCGGGCTTCGCCACCGCGGTCGGCAGGCAACAGCCGGCGGTGGATGGGCGCGGTGACGTATCGACAACCATCGATGCGAGTATTACATCGACGTTCGTCTATGTCAACCTCGTTCCGGCCCCGGCGGAACGTCCGTCTCGCCGTAGACGATGATGGCTGTTCCTTGGCCGGTATCGCTGCCCCCACCCTCCAGCGCGTTCCCGCACTCGACGGCCTCCGGGCCATCGCGGTGGGCGGCGTGCTGCTCTTCCACGGTGGCGTCTCCGCCGTCCCCGGCGGGTTCCTCGGCGTCGACGTCTTCTTCGTCCTCTCGGGCTACCTGATCACGTCGCTGCTGCTCACCGAGCGAGCGGCGAACGGCCGGATCTCGCTGCCGCACTTCTGGATGCGCCGCGCCCGGCGCCTGCTGCCCGCGGTCGTCGTGCTGGTCATCGGCGTCCTGCTGGTCTCGCTGTTCCTCGCCTCGGGCGAGCGCAACAGCGTGCGCGGCGACGCGCTGAGCTCGCTGCTGTACTTCAACAACTGGCACCAGATCTTCACGGACCAGTCCTACTTCGAGGCGGCCGGTCGCCCGTCGCTGCTGCGCCACCTGTGGTCGCTGTCGGTCGAGGAGCAGTTCTACCTGCTGTGGCCGCTGGCGCTCATCGCCGGGCTCAACGCGATGCGCCGCCTGCGGTTCGTCCAGGTGGTCGTCGGCGCGGCGGCGCTCTCGACCATCCTCATGGCCGTCCTCTATGACCCGAGCAGCGACCCTTCGCGGGTCTACTACGGGACGGACACCCGGCTGACCCCGCTGCTGCTCGGAGCGACCTTCGCCTTCCTGTGGCCGATGCGCTCGCGCGAGACGAGGTCGGGCCCCCGCGCCGCCGCCTTCCTCGACGGCGCGGCGATCCTCGGCCTGGTGGCGGTCGGCGCCGCGTTCCTCGGCGCGCACGAGTACGACACCTGGATCTACCGCGGCGGCCTGGCGGCCATCGCGCTGGCCACGGCGGTGCTGATCAGCGCCGTCGTGCACCCCGCCTCCCGGGTCGCCCGGCCGCTGGGCAGCGCGCCGTTCGTATGGGTCGGCGAGCGCAGCTACGGCATCTACCTGTGGCACTGGCCGGTCATGGCGCTGAGCCGCCCCGAGATCGACGTCTCGCTGACGCTGTGGGTCCTCGTCCCGCTGCAGATCGGCCTGACCGTCGCGCTCGCCTCCGCCAGCTACCGCTATGTCGAGATGCCCTTCCGGCGCCGCGAGGCCCAGGCGCGGATCCGCGACTGGATGGGCCGGCGCGCCCCGCGCCAGCGGCTCGGCGTCGTCACCGCCGGCGTGCTGGCCACGATCCTCGCCTTCGTCTGGCTGGGCAGCGGCGCCACGGCGCCGCCGGAGAAGGAGCGGGTGACGGGCACCGCCCAGGCCGCCGTGGCGCCCGTTCGCACGCGGCCGAAGGCCCCGGCCGGCAAGCTCGACCCGCCGCTGCTCGTCGGCGCCTCGGTGATGCTCGGCGCCCAGGAGGCGCTGGAGGACCGGCTGGGGAAGAAGATCGTCGTCGACGCCGCGGTGGGCCGGAACCCCGACGACATCGCCGCGCGGCTGGAGGCCTACAAGGCCGAGGACGCGCTGCCCAACCGCGTCGTCGTCCAGGCCGGTGAGAACGCGCCGCTGCGCGAGGAGGACATCGAGCGCATCCACAACGCGCTGCAGGGCGTCCGGCGCGTCGTGTTCGTCAACGTCCACGTTCCCACCACCTGGGAGGCCGACGTCAACAACACGCTGCTGGCCCTGCGCGGCGAGTGGCCGGAGATGGTCATCGCCAACTGGGACAAGGTGGCGCGGCGCGATCTGCTCTACGACGACGGGATCCATCCCACGCCCGACGGGGCGAAGGTCTACGCGCAGGTCATCCAGGACGCGCTGCGGCTGCCCTACGACCAATAGGGTCGGCGGCCATGGCCTCCATCACGCTGCACGCCCTGCCGCCCTCGCACCCCTGTTTGACCGCCGAGGCGGCGCTCAAGCTCAAGGGCGTCGACTACGAGCGCGTCGACCTGCAGCCCGGTGCGCACGTCGAGGAGATGGCCGCGATCTACGGCGACGGCCGCACGACGGTCCCGGGCGCGCTCTTCGACGGCGAGCCCGTTCACGGCTCACGCGCGATCCTGGCCCGCCTCGAGCAGGTCGCCCCCTCCCCCGCGCTCTATCCCGAGCCGATCGCCGACGCGGTCCGTGAGGCCGAGCGCTGGGGCGACGAGGAGCTGCAGGACCTCGGCCGGCGCCTGCCGTTCGGCGCGATGCACTTCCGCCCCGAGTCGATGGGCACCTACGGCGGCATCGGCATGCTCGATCCCGCCGGCACCGACTTCGCCATGACCTACCTGCGAGGCACGTGGAAGTACCACGGCATCACCGCGGTACGCCTCGCCGAGGACCTCGCGGGGCTGCCGGCCAAGATCGACCACATCGACCGGCTCGCCGCCGACGGGATCATCGACGGCGAGGAGCCGACCGCCGCCGACCTGCAGATCGGCGCGACGTGCCTGGTCCTGCTGACCGTCGGGGACGTGCGCCCGCTGCTCGAGGGCCGCGCCGCCGAGCGGATCGCGCGCCGCTGGTTCGCCGAGTACCCCGGCGACGTCCCGGCCGGGGCGTTCCCCGCGGCCTGGGTCGCGCCGCTCGCCTAGGCGTCTTCGGCGAGCAGGATGCCCAGGTCGTTGGCCAGCGCCTCGGGCGTCATCTGCGTCGACGGGAAGCCCACGCGCTCGACGCCCTTGCGGTCGATGAGGAACACGAACGCGGTGTGGTCCTCCTGCCCGCTGCCCTGCGGCGCCACCGCGTAGGACTTCCAGATCCCGCGCAGCTTCGCGCGGGGCCCGACGAGGTAGCGCACGAACGGCGTGCGCTGCTTGGCCAGGAAGCGCCGGACGCTGCGCGGCGTATCGGCCTCCGGGTCGACCGTGACGGCCACCACGTCGACGTCGCCGGTGTCCATCCCGGCGTCGACGACGTTGTCGAGCGCGCCGCGGATCGTCTGCAGCGTCACCGGGCACGTCGACGTGCACTTGGAGTGCACGAACGTCAGCGCGACGACCCGCCCTCGGGTGCCCGCCATCTCGAACGGGTGGCCGTCCTGGTCGGCAAGCCTGAAGTTGGCCGCCTTGAGGCCCGCGGGCATGCGCGGGCCCTCCAGGCTCGGCGCCGGACCCTTGTCCTGATGGTCGGAGACCGCGGCGAGCGCGCCGACAGCGCCGCCCAGGAGGACCAGGGCGATGCCGCACCACAGCAGAAGCCGGTGGCTCACTAGCGTTCACCCCGGTGACTCGGCGCCGGGCGACAGCACTGATCTCGGTCCTCGTGGCGCTCACGGCTCCGGCCGCCGCACGGGCCGACGGCGATCCGGCCAGCGACGTCCTGCTGTTCCAGGACGCCTACCTGCCGTACTTCCCGCAGCCGACGAAGGCCGTCGCCCAGACGCTGACGCGGCTGCTCGCCCAGGTTCGCGCGGACGGCTACGGCATGAAGGTCGCGCTGATCGGCTCGGCCGGCGATCTCGGCGCCTACCCGGAGATGCTCGGCCGCCCGGAGAACTACGCCAAGCTGCTGACCGGCGAGATCGCCTTCCGGGTCAAGAACCCGCACCTGCTGATCGTCATGGCCGACGGCGGGCTGGCGGGACGGAACCTCGGCCCGGGGCAGGACGTCCTCGACGACATCGAGATCGATCCCGCCGCGCAGACCGACGGGCTGATCCGGGCCGCCATCGAGGCGGTCGCGAAGATCGCCACCGCCAACGGCCATCAGACGGCGGTTCCCGAGATCAAGGAGAACACCAAGCCCGCCGCCACCGACGACGGCGGGAAGTCCCACGCGCTGCTGTACGTGCTGGCGGGCGCGATCGTCGCGCTGGGCCTCGGGCTGATCGCCGTCTCGGAGGTCATCCGACGACGTCGATCAGCAGCTTGACCGCGATCGCGATCGCCGCACCGCCGGCCAGCAGCGCCACCAGCGCGGCGAGCAGGATCCGCGAATCGCTCATCCGGTCGCCTTGTCGAGCAGCAGGATCTGGAAGGACTTCTCGCCCGGGGGCGTGATCGTGAAGTCCAGCGCCCAGTGGCCCGCCATCACCAGCGGAGCGGCGTTGCGCAGTGCGTACACGGAACCGGGTCCCTCCTTGAGGTCGTAGTTCTGCTGGCCCATCTCCATGTCGAGCATGGTGATCCGCGCGTTGACCTCGGCGTGCGGGACGGGCTTGCCGTCCCGGGTGACCCGCACGGAGAACGCGTTGGCGGCGACGGCGCGGTTGGGCGCCACGCCGATCTCGAGCTTGTAGCCGTTCTGCTCGACGGTGTGGCTGATCGGCCCGGGGCCGACCTTGGCCGTGGCCGCGCCGACCTGCCCCAGCGCCTCGGGGGGCGGCGCCACGCTCGACATCACGCCCGCGGCGAAGATCGCGCCGGCGATCAGGAAGGCCTCACCGCCCACGAGGCGCCGCAGCACGCGCGTCGTCGGCTCACCGAGACCGGGCCGGCGCTCGGACGCCTCGAGCCGCGGCGTCGTGCGCAGCAGGTTGACGGCCGCCAGCACGAGCGCCACCAGCAGGATCGCCACCTTGACGATCAGCGCCTGGCCGTAGCCGGTCTCCCACAGCGAGGCCAGCGTGGGCAGCCGCATCACGGTGGCCACGGTGCCGGTGGCGATCAGCAGCAGCACGGAGAACAGCGCCACGCGGGAGAACCGCGGGACCACCACCACCATGCACGCAACGCGGCGCGTGTTGGCCTTCCACGCCACGACGCTCAGGCCGAGCAGGCCGCCGATCCACAGCGAGCCCGCCAGCATGTGCGCCCAGTCGAGCGCCAGCGAGCCGCCGCGGGGGGTGTACTGCCCCGCATGGCCGGCGAGCCCGGGAATCAGCAGCGCGGCAGCCGCCGCCGCGAGCGCGCCCGCCGTCGCGCCGATCTCGGCGATCGACCGATGCTCGCGCTCAGGGCGATCGATCCGCACCGCCAGCGCGCTGGCCAGCGCCAGCAGGACGAGGATCAGCGCCAGGTCGGTGTAGCCGCGCCCGAAGCTCGAGTCGCGCAGCAGGTCGAACGTGCGCCCGAAGTCGAAGAACGAGGCCGCAGCGAAGTCCGCGGTCGCCATGTTGACGTAGACCAACGTGGAGACGACGGACACGGCGAGGCTCACGCCCAGCGCGACGCTGACGGCGCGCAGCGACGTCTCGGGGACGCGGCGCAGCAGCGGCCGGGCGATGAGCAGGCGGAAGGCGAGCAGGCCCACCGACGCCATCAGCGACAGCAGCACGATCCACCGGGCGGCGAGCAGATCACCGGTCGCGGCGCTCTCGGTCAGCGACGGCACGGCGAACTCCGGCGGCGGACCGGGTGTCGGGCCGACCGCAAAGGTGAAGGCGCCCCGGACGGGATGACCGTCGACGGAGATGACGCGCCAGTAGACGAGATACCAGCCCGTCTTGAGCTTCTCGAGCGGGACGTCGAGCTCGTCGGGATTGCCGCCGCTGCGCGACACGAGGCCCGACGTGACGCGGTTGCCGTCCTTGTCGGTGACCGAGATGATCGCGAAGCGCGGCTCGACCGCCTCGGAGTAGGTCAGCTTGACCGCCGGCGGCGACGAGCCCAGCACGATGCTGGCCGAGGGCTGCTCCTTGACCAGGTAGGCGTGAGCCCCCGCGCTCGCCGGAGCGAGCGCGAGGGCCACCAGCGCCAGGATCAGGCGGCGCCAGATCACGTCAGCGAACGGCCTCCGCGGCGTGCCAGGCCCGCGATGCCGAGCAGCAGCGCGAGGATCGCCACGATCAGGGCGATCGTGCCGGTCGTCGAGCTTCCGCCGTCGCCGGAGCCGCTCGCCGATGCACCACCGAGCGAATCGACGGCCACGACGTGCGGCGCCGGCTCGTCGGACTTCTCGTCGCCGGCCCAGTTGGCGACCTTGCCGTCGGCGTAGATCTGCTTGACCGCCAGCGCGAAGTCGCCGGCGTCCTCGCTGCGGCCCTGGAAGCGCAGGTAGGCGGCTTCGCCCTCCGGCACCTTCAGACCCGTCCACGTCACCTTCGAGATGACGGCCTCGTCACCCTCGCCCTCGGCGACGACCTCGCGCTTGACGCCCGGCGTCGCCTCGAACGAGCCGATCTGGAAGCCGTCGGGGACGGTCAGCTCGACAGAGACGGTGTCGCCACCCTCGCTGGGGACGACGAGCGTGAAGTTCTCCGAGCCCTTCTGGACGACGGAGGGACTGACGTGCGCGTGAGCGCCCGCCTGGGCGGCAAAGGCGCCGCCGGCCACGATGGTCGTGGCGAGGATCCCGAGCGCGGTCCGCGCGCGGGCATGCAGGTGCTGCATTGGATGAGTCTCCGTTTCGTTTGGGTGTGGTCGTGCGTGTGATCAGGCGACGACCAACGGGGGCCCGCGAGCGGGCATGCCCTCGCGCCACGGGGCGCGGCGGGCGACGGAGACGGCGGAGAAGCGGGTGAGGAGGAGGCGGGGGCGGACGGCGGTGCGCGGGCGGACCAGGCGCCCGACGGTGCGCCGCATCCAGGCCAGCACGAGGCGGGCCACGCTGAGCGCCGCGGAGGCCAGCAGGGCCACGCCCGCGACGACGGGAAGCGCGTTGCGGTGCACGGGCCCGACCAGGCACTCGAGGCCGTGGAAGCCCAGCCCTTCATGCAGGTGGATGACGGTCTCGATGGCGGCGAACGTCAGCCAGCCGACGACCGTCAGCGTCAGGGCGCGGCCCAGCAGCGGCAGCCAGGCGACGCGCGGCGGCGCTCCCGCCGGGCGGTCCTCGGCCAGCGCCCAGCGCTCGCGGACGCCCATCGATGCGAGCAGGACGGCGCCGGTGCTGAGCAGCGCGCCGATCCCCACGGCGACGAGCAGCACGGCGACGAAGCCCGGCCCGCCGAGATGGCCGCCGAGCGCACGCGACGACTCGCTGGCCGACGGAGCGAGGCCGTAGACGACGGCCCGCGTGATCAGCTCGAGCACGACGACGAAGGCCAGCCAGCCGAGCAGGCGCCGCCCGGTCATGACACCTTCAGCGTGTAGGGCGCGGTCACGACGGTGCCGTTGATCTTGGCCTGGAGGAAGAGCTTCCAGGTACCGGGACTCGGCAGCAGCATGCCGACCTTGAGCTTGCCGGGCGTCGTCGACTTGCCGGTCACGCTGGAGCCGCCGATGCTCGCGGCGCAGGCCTGGGCCCCGGCGCCGCAGACGTGGGTGTGGAAGTAGGCCAGGGAGCCCGCGCGGAAGAAGATCGCATGCGCCAGCGCGCCGTAGTACTGCTCGAAGGTGGCGGGCCGGCCGTTGGCGTCGCGCACGTCGATGTCGAGGAACTGGGGCTTGAGCGCCTTGAGGCCCGTGGGGCGCTTCATCACGAAGCGGTTGCCGCCGGCGCTCACCTCGCTGGTGAAGGGCGGCAGTGCCGCGTTGGCGCTCCCGCTGCCCTCGACGTCGAGCGTGGAGGTCAGCTGGAAGTTCTGCAGCGTGTTCTCGCCGAGGTCGGGATAGACGTCGGTCACGACGTGCCACTGGCCGCCCGACGGGAAGGTCACCGTCTGTGACAGCGCGCCGCCGGCCCCGACCGGCGGGTGACGATGGATGATCGCCGAGAGGTCCTTGCGGACCATGATCAGGTGCACGCCGGTGTGCGGACCCGAGCCGGTCTTGAACTTCGTCAGCGCGCCGCCCTCGGGCTGCTCGATGTGGAACTTCAGATCGACGGGCTTGCCGGCCTGGATCGGCCCGGTCTGGTCGAGGCCGGCGATCTCGAAGCTCTTGGCCTTGCCGATGTCGGGGCCCTCGAGGCCGCCGCCGTCGTCGCTCGACCCGCACCCGGTGAGGGCGAGCACGAACACGACCCCTGCTGTGAGGACGGCCTTCACCGCTCCAGAGATTAGGGGATGGTCAGTACGGGCCGGGGAAGTAGTAGGAAGCGTGCGGCGGCACGTACTCGCCGACCTGCAGCACGATCTGGTCGTGCACTCCCAGCGGGATGTCCTGCGGGGGACCGCCGACCCGCCTGCCGTTGACGTAGACGCGGACCGCGCCGCGGAAGCTCGCGGCCCGGCGCCGGGAGAGCGGCTGGCCCCACAGCGCGAAGACGTCGCCGACGGTGGCGCGGGTACCGGGGCGCAACAGGACCAGGCCGGTGGGATCGATCGTCACGACCGGCCCGAAGCAGCGCGCGCCGCTGATGCGCCCGCCGATCGTCTCGCGCGGCCCGCGCGTGCCGATCCCCCGCGCGAACAGCACGACCTTCCCGTCGCCGAAGAGCTCGAGATGCGCGCCGTGGCGCTCGCCCAGCGGCCCCCTCCGGCAGCCCGGCACCGCGACGTCGGCCAGCGCCGGCTGGAAGCGGGCTCCCGCGCCGATGGGCCGTGCGCCCGCGGGAAGCTCGAACGACGCGGGCTCGCTGCCGCAACCGGCCAGCATCACCGCGGCGAGCGGTGCGAGGAGACGACGTCGGGGCACGCCGTCCATGCTGGCAAGAAGACGGTGCGCGCGGGCGGCCAAATCATTCCGCGCCCCGGAGCAGCGGTGCTGTCCGCCCGCGCGCACCTCTGACTCGCTTGTCCGGACCCCGGCGCGTGTCAGTACCGAGAACCTGTCCTAGTTTCCGGCCCGGCGCAATCGGTCATCCGTCCTCGGCGACTAGCCGTCATTCCGGTGCGACGCACCGCATGCGCCGCCGACCGCGCGCCGGAGGTCGGCCACGGGGCCGCCCTTCTCGAAGTACGCGACGGCGCCGAGCTCGAGGGCCAGCGGGGCCAGCCGGGCCGCCGAGAAGCCCGAGGCGACGACGATCTGCGTGGCCGGCGCCTGCTTGCGGAGCGTGCGGATGACCTCGAGCCCGTCGACGCGCGGCATCGACAGATCCAGGACCAGGACGTCGGGCCTGGTCTCGATCACACCGGCGATCGCGGCGTCTCCGTCCCCCGCCTCCCCCACGATCTCGATGTCGCCGCCCTCGGACAGCAGCTCGCCCCAGAGCGCGCGCAGCGCCTCGACGTCGTCAGCGATGAACACCCTGCAGGCCACACCACCAGCATCGGCGGGCCGCGGCGGGACCGACATACCCGAAAGTGGTGATCTTGCGAGGCCCTAGGCGGCGTCGGACAGCGACTGCAGCTCGCGGCGCAGGGCCAGATGCTGCAGGGCCCGCTCCTCGATCTGGCGGACCCGCTCGGCCGACACGCCGAGCTCGCGGCCGATGCGCGCCAGCGTCTTGGGCTCGGGTGAGCCGTTGATGCCGTAGCGCATCTGCAGCACCTTGCGCTCGGTCTCGGGCAGCTGGGCGATCGTGTCGTGGACGAGCTGCTCGCGCATCTTGAGGAAGACCTCCTCACCCGGACCGGCCTTGTCGTCGGCGACCAGGTCGCCCATCGACGTCGCGCTCTCGTCACCGATCGGACGATCCAGCGACGTGACGATCCGCGCCGCGTCGCGCAGGTCCTGGACGTCGCTGGGCTTGAGCTCGGCCTCCACGGCGATCTCGTCGATCGTGGGCTCGCGCCCCAGCTTGGTCTGCAGCTCGCGCTCGACGCGGGCGATGCGGCGCTCGCGCTGGGCGACGTTGGCGGGCAGGCGGATCGTGCGGCCGCGGTCGGCCAGGCCGCGCTGGAGCGCCTGGCGGATCCACAGCGTCGCGTAGGTCGAGAAGCGGAAGCCCTTGCGCCAGTCGAACTTCTCGACCGCGCGGATCAGGCCGATGATGCCCTCCTGGATGAGGTCGAGCAGGCAGAGCTCGCCGACGCCCTGGTACTTGCGGGCGATCGAGACCACGAGACGCAGGTTCGCGTTGATCATGCGCTCCTTGGCCTCGAGGTCGCCGCGCTCGATGCGCTTGGAGAGCTCGATCTCCTCCGGGGGCGTGAGCAGGCGGTAGCGGCCGGCCTCGTTGAGGAACATCTGCAGCGCGTCGGTGGTCTGCGTCTGCATCTTGTCGAGCGTGTAGCGCACCGGCCGCGAAGGCTTCTCGTCGGGCTCGGCCTCGATCTCGATGCCGCGCTCGTCGAGCGTGTCGTAGATCTCGGCGACCTGGTCGCCGGACAGCTCGAGCGCACGGGCGACGCCGTCGACGTCGGCGGTCGTGAGGCTGCCGACGTCCTCGCCGCGCTCCAGCAGCGCTGCGATCTCGGGCGGGGTCTCTTCGGCGATGGACATCTCACCTGTTGCGCTTCCCGCCCCGGGGCGGGCGCAAACTAGCGAGCGGCGTCGAGGGCCTGGTTGACCAGCGCGTCCGCGTCGGCGTTCTGGGCCCGCGGGACCGACCGGATGCTCCAGCGGCCGAAGCGCTCGAGCAGCTCCTTGGCCTCCGCGTGGAGCGGCTTCATGTCGGCGTGCTTGACCTTGTACTCGCCGTTGACCTGCTTGGCCACGAGCTCGGAGTCGTTGACCACCTCGACCTCGTCGGCCCCGAGCTCGAGCGCCGTGCGCAGCCCCAGCAGCAGCCCGCGGTACTCGGCGACGTTGTTGCTGGCGACGCCGATCGTCTCCTTGGCCTCACCGACGACATCACCGTCGGGCGTGCTGAGCACGGCCGCCGCTGCCGCCGGCCCGGGGTTGCCCCGCGCACCGCCGTCGACGTGGACGACGAGCTTCACTCGGCGTCGATGGCCGGGAACTCGCCCGGAATCCCGCGACGGCGGCGGTCGCGGATCACCCGCTGCTGCTCCGCCGCCTCTTCCGGCGTCTCGCCGGTGCGGCGCTCGCCCGAGCGCCGGTCGATGATGACCTTCACGTTCGGGTCGTCGGCGTAGTAGTTGGCGAGCTTGTCGTAGAGCTCGTCAGCCATCTCTTCGGGGATCACGCAATAGATCATGGGATCGGCGCGGGAGGTTAGCTGAGAAGCGCCACCGCGCCACCCGGCTCGTAGGTGGCGTTGGCGACGCGGTCGGCGTCGTCGAGCTCGGAGAGCTCCGAACCCTGCTCGGCGATCCGCACCCCGGCCGCCTCGTTGCCGAGGTCGACCTCGAAGCGGTACCAGGTCAGCTCCCAGCCCACGATGATCTGGACGACCGCGCCCTCGGTGGCCGAGGGTTGCACGCAGACGAAGGGATCGCCGAGCGACCGGGCGACGCCGGCGATCGTGCGGGGATGCTGCGACGCGTTGAAGACCTCGACCGCGCGAGCGAGCTTGAGCTCGGCGTTGGTGGGCACCGCGTGGACCTCGCGCGGCTGGGGCGCGGCGTCGCGGGCGGCGGTCCGCTGGGCGTGCGAGCGCTCGTAGCGCTCGTGGGCCATCGGCTCGGGCTCCTCCTCGGCACGGGCGAGCATCGCCTCGCGCCGGCTCTTGAGACGGCCGAAGAGCGAGCGCGAGCGCCCGCCGCCGTTGCGGCGCACGCCGATGTCGTCGAGCCCCTCGCGCAACCATCCCTCGTGTGCGGCGCGCGCGGTGCACAGCTCGCACACGATCCGCCGAGACCCGCCGGCGATGAACGTCTCGGAGCGCTCGCCGCGCAGCAGGCGGCGGCCGCAGACGTCACAGGCGACGACGGTGTGGCTGGTGGTGATGGACTTCTTGGTCAAGTGCAGGAGGTTAGTCCGTGCCCTCAGTGCGAGGCCACGGCCTCCACCTTCGCCGTCAGATGTGACGGCACCTCCTCGTAGCGCTCGAACTCCATCGTGTACTCCCCGCGGCCACCGGTCAGGGCGCGCAGGTCCGGCGCGTAGGTCAGCAGCTCGCTCATCGGCACCTCCGCCTTGACCTCGGTCATCTGCCCCGAGGGCTCCATCCCCTGGGGCCGGCCGCGGCGCGAGTTGAGATCGCCGATGACGTCGCCGACCGACTCCTCGGGCACCGACAGCGTGACCTGCATGATCGGCTCGAGCAGCACCGCGCCCGCGTCGGCCAGCGCCTCCCTCATGGCGAGCGAGCCGGCGGTGCGGAACGCCTGCTCGGACGAGTCGACGGTGTGGTAACTGCCGTCGACGAGCGACACGCGCACGCCCTTGACCGGGTAGCCCGCGACGGCGCCGTGGGCCATCGCGTCGCGCACGCCCTTCTCGACGGCGGGGATGAAGCCGCTGGGGATCACGCCGCCCTTGATCCGGTTGACGAACTCGAGGTCGGGCCCGTCCTCCAGCGGCTCGATCTCGATGTGGCAGTCGCCGAACTGGCCGCGCCCGCCCGACTGCTTCTTGTGCCGGCCGTGCGCCCTGGCCGGTTTGCGGATCGTCTCCATATACGGGACCCGCGGCGGCTTGAGCTCGACCTCGGCGCCGAAGCGCGACTTCAGCCGGTCGACGATGACCTCGACGTGGATCTGCGAGAGGCCGGCGACGATCTGCTCCCCGGTCTGCGGGTCGCGGTGCAGGTCGATCGTCGGGTCCTCCTCCTGCAGGCGGCGCAGCGCCGTGTAGACCTTGTCCTCGTCGCCCTTGGCCTCCATGGCGAAGGCCATGACCGGCGCGGGCAGCGCGATCGACGGCATCGAGATCGGCTCGTCGCGGGCGGCCAGCCAGTCGCCCGCCCGCGTGTCCTTGAGCTTGGCCACCGCGCCGATGTCGCCCGGGCCGAACTCGTCGGCGTGCGGCGTCTCCTTGCCCTGGAAGCTCAGCAGCTGCCCGATGCGCTCCTTGCCATGGGTCCGCGTGTTGAGCACGTGCGTGTCGTGGTCCATCACACCCTGGTAGACGCGGAACAGGTTGATGCGCCCGGCGAACTGGTCGGCCCGCGTCTTGAAGACGTAGGCGAACATGTCGGCGTGCTCGTCGGAGGGATCGATCGTGATCTCGGGGAGCTCCAGGCCGCCGTGCTTGACCGGCGAAGGAAGGTCCTCGACCATCGCGTCGAGCAGGCGGTTGGTGGCGAGGTTGCCCGTCGCCACGCCGCACGTCACGGGGAACAGCGAGCCGTGGTTGGTGCCGTCCTTGAGCGCGGTGACGATCTCCTCGTGGGAGATCGGCTCGTCGGCGAGGTAGCGCTCCATCAGCGACTCAGACACCTCGGCGACCTCGTCCATGAGCTTCTCGCGGTACTCCTGGGCCTGCAGCAGCAGGGCGTCGGGGATGGGGATCTCCAGCGCGGAGCTGCGCTCGGCCGTCGGATAGGCGTAGGCCTTCATGTCGACGAGGTCGATCACGCCGCGCACCTCGTGCTCGGCGCCGATGGGGATCTCGGTGGCCACGACGTGCGGGCCGAAGGCGGCCTTGAGCGAATCGAGCGCCCGGAAGAAGTCGGCCCGCTCGCGGTCGAGCATGTTCACGAACAGCAGCCGGGCGATGTCGAGCTCCTCGGCGCGCGCCCACAGCCGCGCGGTGGAGACCTCGACGCCCATGACCGCGTTGATGACGAAGACGGCGGACTCGCAGACCCGCAGCGCGCCCAGCGCGTCGGCCACGAAGCTCGGCTCGCCGGGCGTGTCGATCAGGTTGATCTTGCGGTCCTGCCAGGTGAACGAGTTGAGAGCCAGCGAGATCGACATCCCGCGCGCCTGCTCGTCGGCATCGGCGTCCGACAGGCTCGTGCCGTCGGCGACGCTGCCCAGGCGGGTCGTGACCCCGGCCTCGTAGAGCAGTGCCTCGAACAGCGAGGTCTTGCCGCTGCCGCGATGACCCACCAACGCGACGTTGCGGATCTTGTCCGCAGCATGGTGCATGGCCGTTCACTCTCCTCTCGTCGGGAAGAGCGCGAGCGTATCGAATGCCACAAGCTCGGCGCGAGGCCGGCGTTCGCTACTCGCCCTGGAGGCGGGACCGCAGCCGCAGGACGGCCTTGGTGTGCAGCTGCGAGACGCGCGACTCGGTGACGCCGAGGACCTCGCCGATCTAGCGGAGCGTGAGGTTCTCGTAGTAGTACAGCGCGACGACGAGCTTCTCGCGCTCGGGCAGGCGGGCG
>JBJMLA010000108.1:0-1568 GCA_045805505.1 Solirubrobacteraceae bacterium | reverse complement strand
GCCGAGCGTCCGCCGCAGCATCACGAACAGCACGGCGGCGACGATCAGCAGCAGGATCGGGATCCCGGCGCCGATCACCCCGAGGACGGCGAGCACGAGGCCGACGACGCCGGCAAGGCCGGTCGCGCCGGACGCGAGCGTGAGCTGGTAGGCGCGGCGCTCGCGCTGGCGGCGCGTCATGTGGCCGCCCGAGCGGGGCTCGAGGCCGGTCATGAGCGGGTGGGGTGGGCGAGGTCCATGCCCTGAAGGGTACGCGGCGGCCCTCAACGCCCGATCAGGTCTCGCGTCGCCACGACCGTCGCGAACTCGTCGTGCAGGCTGGTCGCGGTCGCGCGGGTCAGCTCGTCCGCGGTCATGACCGTGCCGTCGGGGCCCTCGCGGTCGAACGTCGCGCAGGCGTCGAGGACGAACAGCACCTCGTAGCCGAGGTTGCCGCCCATCCGGGCCGTCGTCTCGACGCAGTGGTTGGTCGTGATCCCGCAGAGCGCGAACGCGGTGATCCCGCGGCCCCGCAGCCAGGCGTCGAGGTCGGGCTCCCCGTAGAAGGCGGAGTTGACCTGCTTGGTGACGAGGAGATCGGGCTCCCCGCTCAGCTCCGGCTTCAGCGCGTTGCCGGGCTGGTCCGGGCGCAGCGGCGAGACCGGCTCGTCGGAGTCGTGGCGGACGAAGACCACCGGCCGGCCCTGCGCCCGCCACTCCGCCAGCAGGGCGGCCACGTTGGCCTCGCAGGCGGGGTTGTTGCGGCGACCCCAGTATCCGGCGTCGTCGAAGGCCTGCTGGACGTCGACGAGGACCAGCGCGGTCGAGGGCTCCATGCCCCGCAGGCTAGTAGCCGTTGGCCTTCTGGTCGGCCTTGCGCTTGGCCTCCTTGGCCTTGCGCTCGGCCTTGTTGCCGGCCTTCTCGACCTTGTTGCCGGCCTTGCCCGCCTCGCGCTCGGCGTCGGACTTGTTGCAGGCGGGGAGCCCGGCGAGGCAGACGGCGGCGAGCGCCGCGAGCAGCGCATGGCGCGAACGTCTCATGAGCGGGATGCTACCGGCCTAGAATCGGCGTAAGACATGGCGAGACGCCGATTGGAAGGCCTGGAGCGGGTGCTCGGAGCGAACGCGCTCTTCTCCACGGCCTACGGGAACGTCGGCTCGTCGATCTACTACGCGCTCGGCCTCGTCGCCTCCTACGCGCTGGGCCTCACCCCCGTCGTCTTCGTGATCACCGGGGTGTTCTTCTTCATGACCGCCGCCACGTACGCGGAGGCGACGTCGATGTACCCCGAGGCCGGCGGCTCGTCGAGTTTCGCCCGCCGCGCGTTCAACGAGTTCTGGTCCTTCTTCGCGGCCTGGGCCCAGATGCTGACCTACACGGTGACGATCGCGATCTCCGCGTTCTTCGTCCCGCACTACATCGGCGGCCTGTTCTGGGAGGAGCTGCGCCACTCGCCCGGGGACATCGTGGCCGGCGCCTTCGTGATCGTCGTGCTGGCGGTGATCAACGTCCGCGGCGTCAAGGAGTCGACGACCCTCAACGTCTCCCTGGCGGTCACCGACTTCCTCACCCAGGTCCTGCTGGTCCT
>JBJMLA010000107.1:0-34458 GCA_045805505.1 Solirubrobacteraceae bacterium | reverse complement strand
CCGCCCGTCGACTCGGCGGCCGAGTTCATCGGGCCGCCGACCGACGCCGAGGACGAGCGGATCGAGGTCGGTGTCGCCATCATCGGTGGCGGCACCGCCGGCCTCGCAACCGCGAACCGCCTGCTGCAGCTGCTGGCGGACGACCCGGAGCTGATGGAACAGCTGGGCGAGGTGCCCGTTGCGGTCATCGAGAAGGCCAAGACGTGCGGCGGCCACAACCTGTCGGGCGCCGTCATGCGGCCCGACCCGCTGCTCGAGCTGTACCCCGACATGACCCGGGAGCAGTGGCGCGAGAAGGGCTTCGCCTTCGGCGAGGTCACCAAGGAGGCCGTCTACCTGACGCCCACCGCCAAGCGCTCCATCCGCATCCCGGTCCCGCCGCCGTTCAAGAACCACGGCAACGAGGTCGTCTCCGTGGCGGCGCTCAACCGCTTCCAGCAGGCGCAGGCCGAAGAGGGCGGCGCCTACATCCTCACCGAGACCGCGGCCACGCAGCTGCTGGTCGAGGACGGCAAGGTCCTCGGCGTCCGGTCGGGCGACAAGGGCCGGGGCAAGGACGGCGAGCCGCTGGGCAACTTCGAGCCCGGCACCGACATCACGGCGAAGGCCACGGTCCTGGCCGAGGGCTGCTGGGGCCACCTGACCGGCGCCGCGATCCGCGAGTTCAACCTCGGCGAGGGGCGCGAGCCCCAGGTCTGGGAGCTCGGGGTCAAGGAGGTCTGGAAGGTCACCAAGCCGCTGGATCGCCTGATTCACACGATGGGTCCCTGGCCGCTGTCGCTCTCGAGCAAGGCCGGCCAGATCGGCGGCACGTGGATCTACCCGATGAAGAACGAGAAGGGCGAGGACCTCGTCTCGATCGGCTTCGTCGTCGAGCTCGACTACCGCGACGCGACCACGTCGCCCCACGACCTGCTCCAGCTCTTCAAGCTGCACCCGCTGGTCAAGAAGATCCTCGAGGGCGGCGAGCGCATCGCCTGGGGCGCCAAGGCGCTTCCCGGCGGCGGCTACTTCTCCATGCCGAAGCTGACGATGCCGGGCGCGTTGCTCGTCGGCGACTCCGCGGGCATGGTCGACACGCTCGCGCTCAAGGGCGTCCACCACTGCATCAAGTCGGGCATCCTGGCCGCCGAGCAGATCTACGCGACGCTCAAGGCCGGCGGCACCGACCTCTCGGCCTACGAGGACGCCGTCGAGGAGTCGACGATCGGCAAGGAGCTCTACGAGGTCCGCAACGCGCGCCAGCCTCTGCAGAAGGGCCTGCTCCTGGGCGGTCCGATCTCGGGCCTCGCCCAGATCACCAAGGGCAAGCTCCCGCCCGGTCGCCTGGCCTGGCATCGCAACGACGACCAGAAGATGTTCATCGGCAAGACCGCGAGCAAGTACCCCAAGCCGGACGGCAAGTACACGTTCGACAAGCTCTCGTCGGTGTTCATCACGGGCAACGCGACCCGCGACGACGCGCCCAACCACATCCGCGTCGAGAAGCACGTCCCCCGCGAGGTGGCGGAGACGTGGAAGTGGATGTGCCCGGCCGGTGTCTACGAGATCCCCGACGACGCGCCGGAGACCGGCAACGTCGACGTGATCGTCAACTACACCAACTGCGTCCAGTGCGGCGCGATCACGGCCAAGGGCGGCCGCCTGACGACGCCCGAGGGCGGCGACGGGCCGCTGTACCAGATCACCTGAGAACCGGTTCGTCGGCCGTCCGTCCCGCTGGACGGATGGTCGATGGTCAAGGGCTCCAGACCATAGGAGGATCGCCGGATGCACCGGCGCTTCCTCCTGCCCCTGTGCGCTGCGGTGGCGGCCTTCGCCGGCCCGCCCCTGGCGCAGGCCTCGACCAGCGTGATGGGGATCGTGCTGTCGGTCGACAACGCGACGCACACGATGACGACCGCGATCTGCGGCATCGCCGGCGTCTACACGCTGCCGTGGCAGGATCCGGTGATCGCGCCCTACGTCGGGCGCGTCTACAACGCACAGGTCGAGACGGGGCCGCCGGTCTACGTCTCCAGCTCGACGCTGATGCCGGAGGGATACCCGTGCGACGTGGTCCTCGGAGGCGTGCCCGGCCAGACGCCGGCGCCGCCGTCGCCCGACGATCTCGCGGGGGCGGATCTCGGCGCCGCGCTGCCCGCCTCGGCGTTCACCCGGGTGCTTACCGTCGACGTCGACGTCGACGGCTACGAGGGCGGCCGCGTCGCGGCGACCATCGCGTCGGTCCAGGGGCTGAGCAAGGCCCTGCAGCACGACTTCAACGAGCTGCTCAGCGACCGCGACGCGATCGTGCTGGTCACCTCCGACGTGAAGGTCCGCGACCAGCGCGGCCGCCGCGTCTCGCGCGCCCGGCTCGACGATGCCGACTCCGCGTCGGTCAAGGGCAAGCTCCTGAACCCCGCCCAGTGGCGCGAGGACGACGACGGCAACCTGGTGCCGACGGTGCGGGCCAAGCAGGTCACCATCACCGGCTGACCGATCCCGCGCGGCGCATCCGCAACCTGGCGGGTCGCGCGGTGTTCCAGATGACGGTGCGCCGCGCAGCCCTCATCTTCCTCCTCGCCCTGACCGCGCTGTGCGGCACGGCGGCCGGCGCGCTCGCGCAGACTCCCGAGCTCGCGGCCAAGCTCGCCGCGTGCGAGACCGGGGCCGACGCCGCCGATCGCTTCGCGGTGTTCAGCGGTTCGATGCCGCGCAACGGCGCCGCGTCGATGGCCATGCGCTTCGACCTGTTCGAGCGCGTCCCCGGCGGCGGGTTCGAGCCGGTCGCGCTCGACAACTGGGGCGTGTGGGAGCGGACGGCCAAGAAGGGCGTTCCGGGCTTCATCTTCACCAAGCGCGTCGAGCAGCTCGCGGCGCCCGCGGCCTTCCGCGCCGTCGTCAGCTACCGCTGGTACGACGCCAAGGGGCGCGTCACCAGCACGGCGAAGAAGACCAGCCCGACCTGCCGCCAGCCCGACTGGCGGCCCGACCTGCACGTGCGCCGTGTCGAGCCGGGCACCGACGGCGGGCCGACCAAGGTCGTCGTGCGCAACACCGGCCGCGGCGCGGCCGGCCCGTTCGCGGTCAACGTCGCGCGCTCGGACTTCCTCAAGGGCGCCAGCGTGGCCGCCCTGCCCGCCGGCGGCCAGGTCACGGTCGCCGTGTCGATCGGGCGCTGCAAGCCGGGCGAGAGCCTGACGGTGACGCTGGATCCCGCCGGGGCGGTGGAGGAGGCCGACGAGGCCGACAACACCGTCACGGTCGCCTGCCCGGCTCGTTGACAAATCGTCAATGACCGGGGTACGGTCGAGCGATGCGCTCGCTGCCGCTTGCCGCCGTGCTGACCCTCGGCCTCGCCGTCCCCGCCTCTGCGGTGGTGCAGCAGGCGCGCCCGATCCCCACGAGCGGACCGGCTCCATCGGTGGCCTCCTACGTCGGGAAGCCGGCGGTGGCGCAGCCGTTCCCGGACGCGCGCCCGGCGTGGGCGAACCCGTTCATGGCTCCCAACCCCGCCAACGGCGTGCACAACGACAGCTGGCAGTCCGACGCCTACACGCAGTTCAGCGGGCCGATGGGCCGCGCGCCCGAGGCGTTCTCCTCGGAGTTCGGCCGGACGTGCATCACGCTGACGTTCGATCGCAAGGGCCGGCTCGAGGCGACCTGCACCAACCTCACCGACGGACCCGGGCTCTACCTGTTCGACCCCGTCAGCCTGGACATCCTGGCCTTCCGCCAGTTGCCGTTCGTCCCGCCGCCCGCCGGCACCAATCCTGCGACGAACACGACGGGCGGCGCGTACTTCTTCCTCGACGACCACGACCGCGCCGTCATCGCCACGTCGGATCGCCGCATCACGGTGATCGGCACGAACGACAGCGGCGCCGAGCCCGTCTTCGAGGAGGTCGCGGCCTATGACCCGACGCCGTGCCTGGATCCCGAGGACCGGATGCCCTCGGCGCTGCCCGACGCCAAGGGTCGCTACTGGTTCGTCGGCCGCGCCCACGGCAGCGTCGGCGTGCTCGATCCCAAGACCGGGAAGTGCGGCTTCGTGGTGCTCGGCGAGGAGATCGAGAACTCGTTCGCGATCGGCAGCGACGGCGCCTACGTCGTCACCGACAAATCGCTCTACAAGCTCCGCGCGGGAGCGGACCTGATGCCGCGCGTGACGTGGTCGAAGGTCTACGGCAACATCGGTGTGCAGAAGCCCGGGCAGTTCAACGCCGGCTCGGGGACCACGCCGACGCTGATCGCCGGGTTCGGCAAGAAGGCCTCCCGCAGGGTCGCTCCCGCGTACGTCGCGATCACCGACAACGCGGACCCGATGCGCGTGGTGGTCTACCGCGCCGGTGACGGCAAGGTCGTCTGTCAGGTGCCCGTGTTCGCCAAGGGCGCCGGCGACACCGAGAACTCGATCATCTCCATGGGCCGCTCCCTGTTCGTCGAGAACAACTACGGCTACGACATCCAGAAGTTCAACGACGTGATCGCCAACAACGTCGCCATCGGCGGCGACCGCTCGCTGGTCAGCTCGCCGGGCTTCGCGCGCATCGACATCGCACGCAACGGCAGGAGCTGTCGCCGGGCGTGGGAGAACGACACGGTCCGAGCGCCGTCGGTGGTGCCCAAGGGCGTCACGCGGACGGGCGTGATCTACACCTTCGAGAACGTCGCCGATCCCCAGACGCCCGACGCCGACCCGTGGTACTGGACGGCGCTGAGCGCGCGGACCGGCAAGGTGCTGTGGAAGAAGCTGGCGGGCTGGGGTGGCCAGTACAACAACCACTACGCGGGCATCGCGCTGGGTCGCCATCCGGTCTCGAAGGCCACGACGCTCTACGTGGGCGGCGTGGGAGGGATCATGGCGCTGCGGGATGGGGGATGATCGGCGCGTCCAGCCGTTTCACCCTTGGAGGGGAGAACCATGAGCAGGGGATTCCGCGGTGCCGTGTGCGCCGCCTTCGTCGTGCTGCTGTCGTCCGCACCGGCCGCGACCGCAGAGCGCTATGTGGCGCTCGGCGACTCGTACTCGTCGGGCACCGGCACGCGCACCTACTTCGACTCGACGTGCCAGAAGTCGGTCTACGCCTACCCGTACCTGCTCAGCCAGCAGCGTGCGAACACGCAGCTGGTGTTCTCGGCGTGCTCGGGAGCCAAGACCGCCGACGTCCTCAACAACCAGGTGTCGTCGCTGACCACCGGCACGGCGATCGTCACGATCACCATCGGCGGCAACGACGCGGGGTTCTCGAGCGTCATCACCGAGTGCGCCAAGCCCGAATGGGCGTCCGTCTGCGACACGCGCGTCAACGAGGCCCAGACGTTCATCCGCAACACGCTGCCTGCGCGGCTCAACAGCGTCTACGCGCAGATCAAGAGCCGCTCGCCCTCGGCGCGCGTGGTCGTGCTCGGCTACCCGCGGATCTTCATGGGCGTCGACTGCAACGCGGGCACCTGGTTCGACTCCGACGACATGACGATGCTCAACCAGACCGCCGACCTGCTCAACAGCGTCACGTCTGGTCGCGCCGCGGCCTACGGGTTCACGTTCAAGAACCCGACGACGGCCTTCACGGGCCACGCGGTGTGCTCGTCGACCGAGTGGCTCAACGGCCTCTCGAACCCGGTCGGTGAGAGCTATCACCCCAACAAGCTCGGCCACAGCTCGGGCTACCTGCCGCTCGTCCGGCAGGTCGTCGGCTAGGCCCCTGGGCGCTGGGACTCGGCGGCTAGAATGAGTGGAGTCATGAAGACCGATATCCACCCTGAGTACGTCGAGTCCCACGTCCGCTGCACGTGCGGCAACGAGTTCACCACGCGCTCGACGACGTCGACCATCAACGTGGAGATCTGCTCGAACTGCCATCCGTTCTACACGGGGCGGCAGAAGCTGGTCGACACCGGCGGCCGCGTTGAGCGCTTCAAGCGCCGCCAGGCTGCAGCGGCCAAGAAGAAGGGCTAGCAGCACCATCGGCGCCGGGCTTCAGGCCCAGCGCGACGCCCCCGTGGGCGGCCAGGCCGTCCTCGAGGGCGTGATGATGCGCGGCGTGTCGTCGTGGGCCGTCGCGTGCCGGCTCGACGAGGGCCGGGGCGAGATCGAGGTCCGGTCGTTCCCGCTGACCTCGGCGCTGCGCCGCCACCGCGTCCTGCGCCTGCCCGTGATCCGCGGCGTCGTCGCGCTCAGCGAGTCGCTGAAGATCGGCTTCAAGGCGCTGGGCATCTCCGCCAACGCGCAGCTCGCCGAGGACGAGCGCGAGATCTCCGGTGGCATGTGGGTCGGGACGGTGATCCTGGCCATGGCGTTCGCCATCGGGCTGTTCTTCCTGGTTCCTGTCGGCCTGACCAGCCTGATCAAGGACCAGCTCGGATCGTCGCTGCTCTTCTGGCTCGTCGAGGGCGTGCTGCGCACCGGCATCTTCCTCGGCTACCTCGTGCTGATCTCGCGGATGCGCGACCTCCGGCGCGTGTTCGAGTACCACGGCGCCGAGCACAAGACGATCTCCTGCTACGAGGCCGGCCTGCCGCTCGAGCCCGAGACGGCACAGCGCTTCAGCCGCCTGCACCCGCGCTGCGGGACGAGCTTCCTGCTCGTCGTGATGATCGTGGCGATCTTCGTCTTCGCGCCGCTCGGCCTGCCCGAGTGGTGGCTGCTGGCGCTGACCCGGGTCCTCGGGGTTCCGCTGATCGCCGGCATCTCCTTCGAGCTGATCAAGTTCGCGGGGCGCAACCGCTCGCGGCGCTGGGTCCGCGCGGTGATGTGGCCCGGCCTGCAGCTGCAGCTGCTGACCACCCGCGAGCCCGGTCTCGAGCAGCTGGCGGTGGCCATCGCGGCCATGGAGGCGGTGCTGGCCGTCGAGGATCCGATGGCCGCATCCGCCGAGGACATGGTCGGTATGGAAGTCGTTGCGTAAACGGTGCCGTTTCAGGGCAAAGCGAACATATGGTCGTACCGGATCTCCACGTTCTCATGGTCGATCCGGACGTCGAGCGGCGCCGTGCCGCTGCTGATGTCCTCCGCTCCGTGAACTGCCGCGTCGACGAGCTCGACGGGGCCGCCGAGGCTGCCGCCGCGTGCCGCCGGGAGCTTCCTGCGGTGGTCGTCGTCCACGAGGACGCCTGCCGGGCCGACGACCTGCGGATGATCGACGCGATCAAGCGCGATCCCGACCTCTTCAGCGTCGGCGTCATCGTCCGCGCGCACAAGCTCGACGTCGACGACGCGCTCGACGGGCTGGCCCGCGGCGCGCACGGGATGCTCGTCGACCCGGTCGCCGACGCCGAGTTGGTGACCACCGTGCGGTCCGCCGCGCGCACCGGTGTGCTCCAGGAGGAGCTGCGCAATCGCGCGGTCGCCCTAGAGCGCCTCGCCTTCACCGACGCCCTGAGCAACATCCCCAACCGCCGCTTCCTCGACCGCCAGCTCGAGGCGATGGTCAGCAGCGCGCGCCGCCACGGCCGTCCGCTGGCCGTCGCGCTCGTCGACATCGACCGGTTCAAGCCGATCAACGACACGCACGGCCACGCGATCGGCGACGCCGTCATCGCCGAGGTCGCCCGCCGGCTCGGCGAGCGGCTGCGCACCGAGGACCACCTGGGCCGCTTCGGCGGCGAGGAGTTCCTGGTGCTGCTGCCCGAGGCCGACGCCGAGGCCGCGGCCGCCGCCGCGGAGGCGCTGCGAACCGAGGTCTGCTCGAGCCCGGTCATGACCGACGACGGGCCGCTCGACGTGACGGTCAGCGTGGGCTGGGCCGTCTGGGACGACGAGCCGGGCCATGCCCTGGTCGGCCGCGCCGACGTCGCTCTCTACGAGGCCAAGGCCGCCGGGCGAAACCGCGTCTGCGGCGCGCGCCTGCCTACCGAGGTTCGAAGCGGGCAGTGAAGTGGCGCAGGGCGGGCGGCTCGGCGACGATCCGCAGCCCGCGCAGCTCCTCGGCGCGCGACGCCACGTGCACGACGACCTCGATGGCGTAGTCGATGTGTGACTGCGTGTAGGTCCGCCGCGGGATGGCCAGCCGGACCAGGTCCATGGCCGCGGGCTCCTCGGTGCCGTCGGGCCGACGGCCGAACATGACGGTGCCGATCTCGCAGCCGCGGATGCCGCCGTCGAGGTAGAGGGCGCAGGCCAGCGCCTGGCCCGGGTACTCGAGCGGCGGGATGTGGGGGAGCAGCGCGCGGGCGTCGAGATAGACCGCGTGGCCCCCCGACGGCCGCACGAGCGGGACGCCGGCGGCGTGCAGCGCATCGCCGAGGTAGGCGGTCGAGCCGATGCGGTAGCGCAGGTAGTCCTCGTCGACGACCTCCTTGAGCCCCTGCGCGATCGCCTCGAGGTCGCGGCCCGCCAGCCCGCCGTAGGTCGGGAAGCCCTCCGTGAGGATCAGCAGGTTGCGGGCCTGCTCGGCCAGGCCGTCGTCGCGGCAGGCCAGCCAGCCGCCGATGTTGGCCAGGCCGTCCTTCTTGGCCGACATCGTCATGCCGTCGACCAGCTCGGCCATCTCGCGGACGATCTCGGGGATCGGCCGGCCGCCGTGGCCCTCCTCGCGCTCGCGGATGAACCATGCGTTCTCGGCGAAGCGGCAGCCGTCGAGGAACAGCGGCTTGCCGTGGCGCTCGCAGATCTCGCGGACCGCTCGCAGGTTGGCCAGCGAGACGGGCTGGCCGCCGCCGGAGTTGTTGGTGACGGTGACCATGACCAGCGGGATGTCCTCGCCGCGCTCGGCCAGCAGCGCCTCGAGCGCGTCGACGTCCATGTTGCCCTTGAACGTGTGCTCGCTCGACGGGACTCGGCCCTCCGCGATCGGGATGTCGAGCGCCTCCGCGCCGGTGGACTCGACGTTCGCGCGGGTCGTGTCGAAGTGTGTGTTGTTCGGGATGACCTTCCCCGCGCCGCCGACCACGCTGAACAGGATCTTCTCCGCCGCCCGGCCCTGGTGGGTGGGGATGACGTGCTCGAAGCCGAACAGCTCCTGCACCGCGTCGCGGAAGCGGAACCACGACGGCGAGCCCGCGTAGCTCTCGTCGCCGCGCTGGACGCCGGCCCACTGCTCGGAGCTCATGGCGCCCGTGCCGCTGTCGGTCAGGAAGTCCAGCAGGACGTCCTGGCTGCGCAATGCGAAGAGGTTGTGCCCGGCGATCGCGAGCGCGGCCTCGCGCTCCTGCTCGGTGGTCAGGCGGATCGGCTCGACCGCGTGGATGCGGAAGGGCTCGATGATCGTGCGGAACGCGGCCATGGGCGGACACTAACCTCGCGTCCTCAGTGATCGAAGGACTCGTCGAGCAGATCGAGCAGCGCCACGCCGAACTGGAGCGCCTCATGGGCGACCCCGAGGTGCTGGGCGATCGGCGCCGCGCTGCGGAGGTCGGCCGCGAGTACCAGCAGATGGGGATCGCCGCGAAGCTGGCCGCCGAGTGGCGCCGCGCGCGCGACGACCAGGAGGGCTTTCAGGAGCTGCTCGACGAGGGCGAGGACGTCCGCGAGGAGCTCGATGTCGCACGCGGCGAGCGCGAGCGCCTGGAGGAGGAGATCCGCCTGGCGATGGTCGAGCGCGACCCCAACGACGACAAGGACGTCATCGTCGAGATCCAGGGCGGCGCGGGCGGCGAGGAGGCCGGTTTGTGGGCCGGCGACGTCTATCGGATGCTCACCAAGTACGCCGAGCGCCGCAGCTTCAAGACCGAGCCGCTCGAGGAGACCGAGGGCAAGTTCACGTTCGCCATCAAGGGCGACGGGGCGTTCAGCGTCTTCAAGCACGAGGGCGGGACCCATCGCGTCCAGCGCGTCCCCGCCACGGAGTCCCAGGGCCGCATCCACACGTCGACGGCGACCGTCGCGGTGCTGCCCGAGGCCGAGGACGTCGACGTCGACGTCCAGCAGAGCGACCTGCAGATCGACGTCTACCGCTCGTCGGGCCCGGGCGGGCAGTCGGTCAACACGACCGACTCGGCGGTGCGCATCACCCACAAGCCGTCGGGCATCGTCGTCTCGATGCAGGACGAGAAGAGCCAGCTGCAGAACCGGGAGAAGGCGATGCGCGTGCTGCGCGCCCGGCTCTACGAGGCCGCGGTCGCCGAGCAGCAGGCCGAGCTCGCCGCCGACCGCCGCTCGCAGGTCGGCACGGGCGAGCGCGCGGAGAAGATTCGCACGTACAACTTCCAGGAGGGCCGGGTCACCGACCACCGGGTCAAGCTGACCAAGCACAACCTCCCCGACGTCCTGGCCGGCGAGCTCGACGAGTTCACCGACACCCTGCAGGCCGAGGAGCGGCGCGCCCGGCTGGAGGAGCAGGCCAAGGCCTAGGACGGTGCGCGGCGCGACGGTGCGAGACGCGCTGCAGGGCGCCGCGACGGCGATCGCCGCGAGCGGGTCGGACACCGCGCGCCTCGACGCCGAGCTGCTGCTCGCCCACGCCCTCGGCGTCGAGCGCACGCGCCTCTACGTCGACGACCTGACCGTCGAGGGCCCGGCCATCCGGCGCTACCAGGACCTGGTCCGCCGCCGCTCGGTCGGCCGCGAGCCCGTGGCCTACCTGCTCGGCCGCCAGGGCTTCCGGCGCCTCGAGCTCGCCGTCGACGAGCGCGTGCTCATCCCGCGCCCCGAGACCGAGCACGCCGTCGAGGCCGTCGTCGAGCTCGCCCCGCCGGGCGCGCGCGTGGTCGACGTGGGGACCGGCAGCGGCGCCATCGCGCTCGCGCTCAAGGACGAGCGCCCCGACCTCGACGTCTTCGGCAGCGACATCTCGCCCGACGCGCTGGCGGTGGCGCGGGCCAACGGCGAGCGCCTCGGCCTCGACGTCACCTGGCTCGAGTCCGACGGGGTCCCCCAACCTGAAGGGTCCGTCCCTTCAGGGTGGGATGTGGTGGTCAGCAACCCGCCCTACGTCGCCGACGGCGACGAGCGGGTGGCGCCCGGGGTGCGGGCCCACGAGCCGCACCTGGCGCTCTACGCCGGCGCGGACGGGCTCGACGTGATCCGCCGGATCGTCGCGGGCGTGCCGGCGCCGCTGCTCGTGCTGGAGGTGGGGGACGGGCAGGCGCAGGAGGTCGCGCGGCTGGCCAAGGAGGCGGGCTACGCCAGGACCCAGGGCCGCGGCGACCTGAGCGGCATCGTCCGGATCGTGGTGGCGTGGGCGTAGCCGAGGACTTCGAGCGGGCGATCCGCGCGGGCGGCGTCGTCGTGTTCGGCGCCGACACGGTCTACGGCCTGGCCTGTGATCCGGGAGACGAGTCGGCGATCGCACGGATCTACGCGCTCAAGGACCGCCCGCCGGAGAAGCGCTCGGCCACGATGTACTTCGACCCCGCCGCGCTGCCGGACCTGCCTCCGCGCACCGGGGCGGCGATCCGCGCGCTGGTTCCGGGGCCGCTGACGTTCGTGGTCGGCGAACTCGGCCTGCGGGTGCCCGACGTGCCGATGCTGCGCGGCGTCGGCGTGCCCGTGCTGCAGACCAGCGCCAACCGCTCCGGCGGGCCGGACGCCCGGCGGCTGGCGGACGTCCCCGAGGAGATCCGCGCCGGCGCCGACCTCGTGCTCGATGCGGGCGAGCTGCCCGGGACGCCGTCGACGGTCGTGGATCTGAGCGACTACGAGCAGACGGGGGAGTGGCGGGTGCTGCGCGAGGGCGCCGTGGCGCGAGCGGCGCTCGCGGCGGTCCTCTAGTCTCGCCGCGCGATGCCCACGGCCTTCATCACCGGCGGATCCGGCTTCATCGGCGGCGCGCTGATCGACCGCCTGCTGCGGGAGGGCTGGCACGTCAAGGCGCTCGCGCGGTCCAGCAAGGCGGCGCGGACCGTCGGCGACCGCGGCGCGGAGGCGTCGATGGGCGATCTCGACGACGTCGGGGCCATGACCAGCGGCGCGCGCGGCAGCGACGTCGTCTTCCACGCCGCCGCCCATCTCGGCGAGTGGGGCGCCCGCTCGGAGTTCGAGCGCGGCAACGTGGGCGGCACGCGGCACGTGCTCGAGGCCGCGACCGCGGCCGGTGTGCGGCGCTTCGTCCACGTCGGGACCGAGGCGGCGCTGATGCACGGCGAGCCGCTGATCGACGTCGACGAGACCGCGCCGCTGCGGCCCGACTCGCCGGCGCTCTACAGCGCGACCAAGGCGCAGGCCGAGCAGCTCGTGCGTGCCGCGGAGGGCATCGAGACCGTCGTCGTGCGGCCCCGGCTGGTCTGGGGCCCCGGAGACACCACGATCCTGCCGGGCGTGCGCGCTGCCGTCGAGCGCGGGCGCTGGGCGTGGATCGGCGGCGGCCGGCACCGCACCTCGACGACCCACGTCGACAACGTGGTCGAGGGCCTGTGGCTGGCCGCGACGAAGGCGCCGCCGGGCGGCGTCTACTTCGTCACCGACGGCGAACCCGTGGTCTTCCGCGACTTCATCACCCGGCTGCTGGCGACCCAGGGCCTCGACCCGGGTGACAAGACGCTCTCGCCTCGCGTCGCGGCGACCGTCGCCGCGGCCGGCGAGACGCTGTGGCGCGTCCTGCCGATGCGCGGTGCGCCTCCGCTGACGCGGCTGGCCCTGTGGCTGGCCTCGCAGGAGTGCACGATCGACATCGGCCGTGCCCGCCGCGAGCTGGGCTACGCGCCGGTCACGACGATCGACGCGGGGATGGAGCAGCTGCGCCGGGTGGCGGGGCCCTGAGGACGTCGCGGCACGGTCCACGGCCCTCGCTAGGCTCGCGCCGTGCGCATCTCGGTCGGGTCAGATCACGCGGGCTACGAGCTCAAGGAGCACGTCGCCGCGGCCCTGCGGGCCGCCGGTCACGACGTCATCGACGTCGGCACCGACTCCGAGGACTCGACGCACTACCCGCTCTTCGCCGAGCCCGCCGCGCGGATGGTCGCCGACGGCGAGGTGCAGCGCGGCGTGCTGGTCTGCGGCTCGGGCGTCGGCGTCAACATCGTCGCCAACAAGGTCGACGGCGTGCGCTCGGTCAACGCCCACGACGTGGGGGAGGCCTCGATGGCCCGCAAGCACAACGACGTCAACGTGCTCACCCTGTCGGGGCGGCGCCTGTCGGCCGAGGTGGCCGACGCCATCGTCGAGACGTTCCTCGACACGGACTTCGAGGGCGGCCGCCACGAGCAGCGCGTCGCCCTGATCGCCGACGTCGAGAGGCGCTAGCGCCGCTGCGCGATCCGCGCGCAGTCGATGCACAGCGTGCTCTCCGGCGCGGCGTGCAGGCGGCGGGGGTCGATGGGGCGCCGGCAGTTCTCGCAGATGCCGTAGCACCCCTCCGCGATGCGGGCCAGCGCGGCCTCGATCCGGGCGCGCGTCGACTCCAGGCTCTCCCCGACCCCGACGTCGGTGAGGCGGCCGATCGCCTCGGTCGTGCCGTCGCCGACCCGTTTGCCGAAGCTCACGCTCGACCCGCGCTCGGGAGGCTTCTCCATCAGCGCGAGCCGTTCGTCGAGCTCGGTCAGGCGCCCCCGCAGCAACCGCTCGGTCGCGGGTATGTCGACGGCGTCCATGACGTCATGGTGCCCGCCCGGGCGGGCCTGTAGTCTGGAGCGCAGTCGCCGTGACTGGCGCCTCGGGAGGATTGACCTCCGGGAAGCGGCGACGATTCGACTTCCGCCGCGCGCCTGGGCATCTCCATCGCACCGCCGCCCGAGGAGGCACGCCCGCATGACCGATCTTCCCGTCGACTTCTTCACCCGGCCGCTGGCCGACGTGGATCCCGAGATCGCCGAGGTGCTGCGCCTCGAGCTCGAGCGCCAGCAGAACACGCTGGAGATGATCGCCAGCGAGAACTTCGTCCCGCAGGCCGTCCTGGAGTGCCAGGGCAGCGTGCTGACCAACAAGTACGCCGAGGGCCTCCCCGGCAAGCGCTACTACGGCGGCTGCGAGCACGTCGACGTCGCCGAGAACCTGGCCATCGACCGCGCCAAGGAGCTCTTCGGGGCCGAGGCCGCCAACGTCCAGCCGCACTCCGGGGCCCAGGCCAACATCGCGGTCTACCACGCGCTGCTCGAGCCGGGCGACACGATCATGGGTCTGGCGCTGCCCCACGGCGGCCACCTCACCCACGGCATGAAGATCAACGCCTCCGGGCGGCTCTACGACATCGTGCCCTACGAGGTCGACCGCGAGAGCTCGCTGATCGACATGGACGAGGTCGCCCGCATCGCCCGCGAGCGCAAGCCCAAGCTGCTGCTCGCCGGCTGGTCGGCCTACCCGCGCCAGCTCGACTTCGCCCGCTTCCGCGAGATCGCCGACGAGGTGGGCGCGATCCTGATGGTCGACATGGCCCATTTCGCCGGCCTCGTCGCCGCGGGCCTGCACCCCAACCCGGTGCCGCACGCCGACGTGGTCACGACCACCATCCACAAGACGATCGGCGGCGCCCGCGGCGGGATGATCCTCAGCACCGAGGAGCACGCCAAGAGGATCAACTCCGCGGTCTTCCCGGGCCAGCAGGGCGGTCCGCTCGAGCACGTGATCGCGGGCAAGGCGGTCGCGCTGAGGATCGCCATGAGCGACGCCTTCAAGGAGCGCCAGCAGCGGACGCTCGACGGCGCCCGCGCCGTCGCCGAGGAGGTCCTCGGCGCCGGGCACGGCGTATCCGTGCTCACCGGCGGCACCGACGTCCATCTCGTCCTCTGCGACCTGCGCGAGTCCGAGCTCGACGGCCAGATGGCCGAGGACCGTCTGCACGAGATCGGCATCACCGTCAACCGCAACGCGGTTCCGTTCGATCCGCGCCCGCCGATGGTCACCAGCGGCCTGCGCATCGGCACGCCCGCGCTGGCCACCCGCGGCCTCAGCGTCGAGGACCTGCGCGAGGTCGGCGGCATCATCGCCACGGCGCTGACCCCCGACTTCGAGGCCCGGCGCGGCGAGCTGGCCGAGCAGGTCTCGGCGATCGCCGCGCGGCACCCGCTCTATGAGAACCTGAGCGCGCCGGCGGTCGCCTAGCCGCCGGCGGGCAGCGGGCCGCCCGTCTTGTTGTCGATGCTCTCGGTGTGCCGCAGCGTCTCCCGGGCGATCTGCAGCAGCTGCGTGGTGATGTCGCGCGTCTGGCCCGCGATGGATGCCACGTCGCGCTGGACGGAGTAGGACCGTTCGAGGAGGTCCAGCGTGCGCCGCTGGACGTCGAGGGACTCGCGCTGGGTGCCGAGCGAGGCGCGCAGGGTCGCGTACGTGCGGTCGAGCACGGCCACCGCGTGGTCGACGGCATCGAGCAGCTGCGGAGCCTGTTCGAGCGCGCGGGTCGTCACGCCGACGGCGTCCTTGTCGAGCACCTGCCGCAACACCCGGCGCAGCTCGCCGAGCGCGTCGCCCGCCTCGCGCGCCGCCGCCAGCGCGTCCTCGCGCGACGGCAGGAAGGCATCGGCGTCCTCGAGCACGGCTTTCGTCCGGTTCTCCTGGCGCAGCGCGATGTGGCGCTGGTCGTCGACGATCCCGCGCTGCTGGATGATGAAGACCAGCTGCCCGGCCAGCAGCAGGGTCCCGACCGTCAGGGCGAGGCCGACCAGGATCCAGGACCGCAGGGTCAGCGTGATGGTGCGCGGCTCGGTCACCGCCGCCGGTGCTACCCGACGGTGGCGCGTCTAGAACTGGACGCGCGACGTGGTGGCGATCGTCGCCGCCGTCGAGGCGTTGCCATAGGTGTCGAAGACCGTGCTGTAGGAGTACCACGAGGCGACGCGGTTGCCGGTGTCCGTCCTCAGGTTCGTGCTGCTGGCCGGCGTGCCGAGGGTGACGGTGAAGACGTTGCCGCTCAGCGCGATCGTCGCCGGGATGGTCGTCGACGTGCTGGCGTTGATGTAGTCGCCGCCGCACAGGACGTAGCCCAGCGGCGTGGTGTTGCCCGAGCCGTCGACGATGCCGATGATGTCCGAGGCCTGGCTGTAGATGGCCTTGTCGGCCAGCGAGACGGTCACCGCGCGCGACGTGCCGTTCCAGCCCGGGTACAGGGCGTCGGGATCCGGGGCGCTGCTGTAGGTGAACGCGATCTTGTCGCCGGAGTTGACCTTGCCCGCCGTGCCCACGTTCGTGCTCAGCACGGTGGTCGGCGCGAAGGTGACGTTGCTCGATACGACGCTGCCGGACTGGGCGGTGGGCCCGTTGGTCGCGGTGTCCGAGACGCTGAGCGAGTACGTGTAGGTCGTGCTGCTCAGGGTCTTGGCCGTCAGCAGCGCGGTCCGGTAGTTGTAGGTCGTGCCCTCGACGGTCCAGCTGCCCGACGTCAGCGCCGCGCTGGTCACCGTCGCGATGTTCGTGGTGTTGGCGGTGATGGTGCCGATACCCGAGGCCGGGTTGCCCGTGTCCGCGACGCCGGCGTAGATGTAGAAGGTCTCGCCGGAATGGAACTTGTTGACATCGCCGCCCTCGGCCTTCTGGAGCGCGACGGCCGAGACCGTCGGCGCCGTCCAGTCGGCCACGGCCGTGACGGTGTTGCCGCCGCTGGCCGTCGTGTCGGTGAACGACGATGACGTGGCCGGGAACATCTGCGCGCAGGCGAACGCCACCGCAACGGCGGCGGCGAGCGAAATCGGAAGGCGCGACAGCCTCATGTCCCTGGGGTCGGCAGGAACCGCGGGGACTTGAGGGCTTCTCGGCGCTTCTCCTACCGGTTTCCTGCCGCCCGCTGCAGGATCTCGGCCATGCGCGCAGCCTGGCGGCGCACGTCGTGGCGCGCCGCCGCTGCCCGCGCGGCCTCGTTGGGCGAGGGCAGGGCGGCCGCGCGCTCCAGCGCCGCGGCCAGCGCGGCGGTGTCGAGCGGGTCGACGATCTCGCCCGCGCCGGCGGGCACGAACTCCGGCGGGCCGCCCTCGCGCGTCACCACCACCGACGTGCCCATGGCCATGGCCTCGAGCGCGGCCTGGCCGAACGGCTCGACCAGCGACGGCTGGCAGAGCACGTCGGCCGCGGCGATGCAGCCCGGAACCTGGTCGTGCGGCACCCGGCCCGCCAGGTGGACGCGCGGGCGGGCCACCAGGTCGATGCGCTGCGGGCCGTCGCCGACGTAGACGAGCGAGCCGCGCCCGACGCGCTCGAACGCCTCGGCCAGGCGCATGACGTTCTTGCGGGGCACGAGCGACCCGACGCAGAGGAAGCGCGGCCCGTCGGCGGCGACCGGCCAGTGGACGGGCGCCACGGCGGGGGAGAAGACGTCGAGGTCCACCCCGCAGTCGACCACCTCGGCCGGCACGCCGGTGAGCGCCTCGAGGCGCCCGGCCAGCCAGCGCGAGTTGGCGATGACCGCGGCCGACCGCCGCACGACCAGCCGCGTCGCCGCGCGCACCGGCGCGAGCCGCTCGGCGTTGGCGACGTCCTGGCCGTGGGCCATGACGACCAGCGGCGCGCGGTTGCCCAGCAGCGCGCTCAGCCCGGCGGGCACGAGGAAGTGGGCGAAGACCACGTCGGGGCGCCTGGCCCGCGCCGAGCGCCCCAGCAGCCGCAGGTGTCGGGCGGGCCCGCCGGTCCGGCTGTCGAGCACCGCGTGGTCGACCTCGTGACCCAGCCGCTCGAGCTCGCGGGCGACCTGCGCCACGAACGTCCCGAGGTCCGGGTCGTCGGGCCCGGGCCACATCTGGGAGACGATCAGGATCCTCATCCGCGCGCGCGCCACAGCTCGAGGCAGAGCAGGCCCCACAGGGGCCGGGAGTGGTCGTCGCGCCGGGCCACGTGCTCGTCGAGCAGGCGCAGCGCCACGTCGCGGTCGACGATCTCGGCCTGGCCGAGGACCTCGCGGGCGTAGGACTGCAGCTCGCCGCGCAGCCACGCCGCCGCCGGGATCGAGAAGCCGCGCTTGGCGCCGTGCACGACGGCCTCGGGCAGCAGCGGCTCCATCGCGCGGCGCAGCAGCACCTTCTTCTGCCGGCCGCGCACCTTCATCCGCGTCGGCAGCGCCAGCCCCAGCTCGGCGACGTGCGCGTCGAGGAACGGCACGCGCGCCTCGAGCGAGTGCGCCATCGACGCGCGGTCGGTCTTGACCAGCAGGTCGCTGGGCAGGTAGAGGTTGAGGTCGAGCTCCTGCAGGCGCGCGAGCTCCTCGGCGCCCTCGGTCGCCGCCCAGTGCTCGCGCCACGGACCCAGCGGATCCGCTCCGCGCCGTCCGTCGAGCAGCGCGGTGCGCAGGTCCGGCGCGAGGATCTCCTTGAAGCCGTGATGGCGCTCGACCGGCGGCAGGTGCGCGGCGCGCACGAACCGGCGCGCCTTGTAGTCGAGCGAGACACGGCGCGAGCTCGACGGGATCCGCTCGACGACGGGTCGCGCCAGGCGGGCCAGCAGCGCCAGCCGCGGCGCCATGAGGTTGGCGACGTAGGTGTAGTAGCCGCCGAAGATCTCGTCGCCGCCCTCGCCCGACAGCGCGACCTTGACGTGCTGGGCGGCCAGCTGGGAGACGAGGTAGGTGGGCAGGGCCGAGGAGTCGCCGAACGGCTCGTCGAAGGTCGCCACGATGTCGCCGAGCAGGCCCGCGGCGTCGGGGCGCACGACGAGCTCGTGGTGGTCGGTGCCGTAGCGCTGCGCGACGAGCCGGGCCAATCCCAGCTCGTCGAAGGACTCCTCCTCGAAGCCGATGGAGAACGTCGAGACGCTGCCCGACGTCGCCTCGGCGGCCAGCGCGGTCAGCGCGCCGGAGTCCACGCCGCCCGACAGGAAGACGCCCACCGGGACGTCGGCGACCAGGTGCGCGCGGACCGAGTCGCGCAGGCGCTCGCGCAGCTCCTCGGCCAGCACGTCCTCGCTCTCGGTGCGCGTCGCCGACGCCGCCACCGGCGCGGGGCGACACCACTGCTCGACGGTCACGCCACCGTCGGCGCGGGCGCGCAGCAGGTGGCCCGGCGGCAGCTTGAAGACGTCGCGGAAGATGGTCAGCGGCGCGGGGATCGAGTTGAAGGCCAGGTAGGCCTCCAGCGCGTCGATGTCGATCTCCTCGCGCAGCCCCGCCCGGCGCAGCGCCTTGAGCTCGGACGCGAACGCCAGCCGGTCGCCCTGCGCGGTCCAGTACAGCGGCTTGATCCCGAAGCGGTCGCGGGCGACGAGCAGCGCCTGCTCGCGGCGGTCCCACAGCGCGATGGCGAACATGCCGCGCAGGCGGCCGAGCAGACCCTCGCCCCACTGCTCGTAGCCGTGGACGAGCACCTCGGTGTCGCTGCGCGTGGCGAACTCGTGGCCGGCCGCTCGCAGCTCGTCGCGCAGCGCGTCGTGGTTGTAGATCTCGCCGTTCTGCACCACGACGATGCGCTCGTCCTCGGAGTGCATCGGCTGGTGGCCGCCGGCCAGGTCGATGATCGACAGCCGCCGGTTGCCCAGCGCGACCGGGCCCTGGGTCCAGGTCCCCTCGTCGTCGGGGCCTCGGTGGCGCAGGGCGTCGCACATCGCGCCCAGCGGCCGGGGGTCGAGCGCCGTGCCCTGCAGCGCGGCCAGCCCCGCGATGCCGCACACGGCTAGCCCTGGGCGGCCGGGCGGCCGGCGAGCGCCGCCGGCACGTCGCGGATGACGCGGATGGTGATGCGCAGCGCGGTGGCGAGGATCATCCGCAGGTACAGCGGGACCGAGCGGTCGGCGAGGTACTCGAGGTCGTGGGCGAGCTTCTCCGACCACGTCATGTCGCGGCGCATGCGCAGCTGGGCGAAGCCGGTCAGGCCGGGCCGGACGACCAGCCGCTGCCAGTACTGCGGGATGTCGTCGATGAGCTCCTCGAAGAAGATCGGCCGGATGGGCCGCGGGCCGACGATCGACATGTCTCCGCGCAGGACGTTCCACAGCTGAGGCAGCTCGTCGAGCTGGGTGACGCGCAGGATGCGCCCGATCGGCGTGTACTCCGAGCCGGTCACGGCGTCCAGCGCCTGGTCCTGGAGGTGGCCGATCCGCTGCTCGGCGTCCGGGCGCAGCGTGCGCAGCTTGTACATCGTGAAGATCCGCCCCGCGCGCCCGACCCGCGGGCCCCGGTAGAAGATCGGGCGGCCCGAGCTGATCGCCACCGCGACGCCCATCAGGACCAGCACCGGCGAGGCGAGCACGAGGATCGAGCCGGCCAGGGCGACGTCGAGGCCGCGCAGGGTCCGGTCGACGGCGCGGTGGTCGAACGGGTGGTCGGCGAGCGCCGCGTAGCGCTCGGCGATCGTGTGGGGATGGACCAGCCTCGCGGCGGGGGCCGGCGTGGCGGGATCCTGCGGCTCGGGCCGGTTGCGCACCTTGGTCAGATTCACGCGAGGGTTCCGAGGATCATGTCTACCAGGACCCCCGGATCGCGACGCTCCGAAGGGTCGTGTTCGGCACGCTTGACCAGCTCGATGGCGCGCGGGTCGGTCAGCGGCCGCAGCCGGCCCTCGCGGATGAGCATCTCGTCGACGCCGCCCAGGCGCCCGCCGTAGGTCGTGTAGACGGGTGTGCCGAGCGCGACGGCCTCGCGGTTCATCGAGCCGCCGGCCGAGACGACGAGGTCGGCCAGCGCGACCGCGCTCTGGCCGTCGATGGCGCCGTCGGGCACGATGACCGACGGCAGGCCGAGCTCGCGCACGTACTGGCGCTGGGCCGTGGTGCGCGGCACGACGATCGCGTGCACGCCGTCGTCGGAGCCCAGGAACTCGAGGACCTGCGGGAACAGCGGGTTGGACTTGCGGTGATAGAGCGAGACGTCGGGCGGCGGGCGCACGATGACGATCACGCGCTCGGGATCGGCCCCGAGGCTGGTCAGCAGCGCGGGGTCGGGCGTGAAGTCCGAGAGGTAGTACTCCTCCTTGAGCCCGGGGTACTGGACGAGCTTGCCGGGCCCGACGCCGTAGCGGGCGAGGCGCTCGGGCGGGATCGACTCGGGCACCATCACGCGCCGCGCCAGCCGGCAGCCGATGTTGTGCTGCACGGTCGCCCATTCGTAGTCGAACGTGTCGACCGCCGGGATGCCGCGCGAGCGGGCGACGAGCGCGAGGTCGTTGGAGCCGTGGGCCACCGCCAGGTCGAAGTCGCGGCCGCGTGTCCAGCGGCGCAGGGCTCGCGTCCGGCCGACGAGCGCGCCGAGCTTCTTGGTCCGCGTGGCGCCGCCGTGCGATCCGAAGACCTCGACGTCTAGCCCGTGCAGCCGGCACAGCTCGAGCGTCTGGGCGTAGTCGCGCGCCGTGATCTCGACGTCGTGACCGGCCGCCCGCAGGCGATCGACGATCGGCCGCATCACGATCGGATGGGCGGAGGCGGTCAGGTCGATCCAGATGCGCATCGCGACCCGCAGTCTTGCAACGCTGACAGCGGCTTGACGTGCTGCGACACTGCTGCACGCATGCTGACCGGCTCCGATGCCCTGGCCGCGGGCGGCGCGGCAGCCGCCGTGACCGCGGCGCTGACCCCGCTCACGGCGCGGCTCGCGCGGCGGGTCGGGGCGATCGACCGGCCGAGCCCGCGCGGCCTCAGCGACCGCCTGACCCCGCGGCTCGGAGGGGTGGGGATCTGCGCCGGCGTCGTCGTCGCGGGCCTGATCTGGCTGCCGTTCGAGGAGCCGTGGCACGCGGTGCTCATCGCCGCGGTGGTCATCACCCTCATCGGCGCCATCGACGACCGCTTCGGCCTTCCCGCGGTGGTCAAGCTCGCGGGCCAGGCGCTGGCGGCCTGGATCGTCACCAGCGAGGGCGTGCGCGTCGACAACTTCACCCTGCCGTTCATCCACCGCGTCGATCTCAGTCCCACGGTCGCCGAGCTCGCGACGCTCGTCGGCCTGGTCCTGATCATGAACGCGGTGAACTTCTCCGACGGCGTCGACGGGCTCGCCGCCGGCGTCTGCGCGATCGCCGCCGCGTCGTTCGCCGTCATCGCCTTCGACATCCCGGCCCGCACCGCGCCGCTGGCGCCGACGGCGGGGGTGATCTCGGCCATCGTCGCGGGCGCCGCCATCGGCTTCCTGATCTGGAACTTCTTCCCCGCCCGGGTCTTCATGGGCGATAGCGGGTCCAATCTCCTCGGGCTGCTGCTGGGCAGCGTGGCGATCCTCGGCTCGGTCAAGACGTCGGCCATCGTCGGGCTCATCGCGCCGCTGGCCATCCTTGCGGTCCCGTTCCTCGACACGACGTTCGTGGTGCTCAAGCGCATGAAGTACCGGCGCCCGGTCTATGCCGCCGACGCCAACCACTTCCACCATCGGTTCAGCCGCATCGGCTTCAGCCAGCGGCGCACCGTCGCCTACCTCTACGCGTGGACGCTGTCGCTGGCCGGCACCGCGATCGCGCTGCGCTTCGTGCCCTACACCGACCGACACGGCAACTTCGACACGGGCTGGACGATCCTCATGGGCTCGATCCTGCTCGTCGCGCTGGCCGCCAGCGTCTACCTCGTCTACCTGCTGGAGATCCTCAAGCTGCGCCGGCGCTTCCGCCGGGACACCACCGACGAGCTCGAGCGCCGGCTCGAGACCGGCGAGTTCGAGCAGGTCGAGGTCTAGCCGTAGACGGTGCGCATGAAGATGCGCACCAGCGCGTCGATCTGCTCGTCGCGTGAGAACGGCGGGTTCTGCACCATCAGCTGATAGAGCGTGCGCTCGCACATCCAGACCAGGCCGAAGGCTGCGGGGGCGGCCGGGAACGCCGGCGCCTTGCCCGCCCGCTGCTCGTCCTCGATGCGCTGCCGGGTCGCCTCGACGAAGCGGCCGATCAGCGCGCGCCAGTGGGTGGCCACCTCCTCGTCGTAGGTCGAGACCTCGACGATGACCCCGAGCAGCGCCTGGTGCTCGATGTAGAGGTCGCTGATCTTGGTCAGCGCGTCGCGGATCTCCTCCTCGTCGTCGCCGGCTCCGGAGTACCAGCGATCGGCCTCGTGGTAGAGCTGCTCGTTGACGTCCTCGGTCAGGCGCAGCAGCAGCTCGCGCTTGTCGGAGAAGTAGAAGTAGAACGCGGTCCGCGAGATCCCCGCGGTGGTGGCGATCCGCTCGACGCCGAGGTCGGCCCAGCTCGTCCCCTCGGCCAGCAGCTGCTCGGTGGCGCGCAGGACGTCGGCCTGCACCGCAGCGCGTTTCGGAGTGGTGGCCACGGTCGTGACCCTAGTGCTTGACAGGGTGTCAAGCGAGGAGTTGACTGCGCCGCATGGCCAACCCGCTGCTCGACCTCACCGCCCAGGGTGACGTCGCCACGATCACCGACGAGTCCAAGCTCCCGGAGGTCAAGCTGATGAGCCCCCAGCAGCTGTATGAGCTGTGGGAGCGCCAGCAGTGGCAGTCGCACACGATCGACTTCACCAAGGACCGCGAGGACTGGGCTGCGCTGAGCCCCGAGCTCAAGGCCAACCTGTCGTGGAACCTCAGCTCGTTCTTCGTCGGCGAGGAGCGCGTGACGACGCAGTTCACGGGCCTCGTCGCGGCCTACGAGTCGCAGGGGGAGGAGGCGTTCCTGACCACCCAGCAGGTCGACGAGGCGCGCCACGCCCAGCACTTCAACCGCTTCTACGAGCAGGTGCTGCAGATCGACGGCTCGTTCGAGGACCGGCTGGAGCGGGCGCGCGAGGACCTCAACGCGCCCTTCCTCGAGCTCTTCGACGTGCACCTCGTCAACGCGTGCGACCGGCTGATGGCCGACCGCACCGATCGCGAGGCCAAGGTCGACTACGTGACGACCTACCACATGATCATCGAGGGAACGCTCGCGCTGACCGGGCAGTACTTCCTCACCGACTACTGCGAGAAGCAGGGCATCCTGCCGGGCTTCCTCGAGGGCTTCCAGAACATCTCGCGCGACGAGCACCGCCACGTCGCCTACGGCACCTGGTACCTGCAGCAGGCGGCCAAGGATCCGGCGCTGCGCTCCCGGATCCAGGACAAGCTGCTCGAGCTCATCCCGCTGGCCGCGGGCGTGCTGATCCCGACGGGCCAGGACCCCGAGAACTACTCGATCCTGGGCTACTCGTCGGAGGAGACGAACACCTACGCGTTCACCGCGCTGACCCGCCGGCTGAAAGTCATCGGAGTTTCCTTGACACCGGAGGGCGTGGTCAGCTAGGTTGACCAGATCACCCCTTTACCGGGGGAGAAGCAGCAATATGAGCACCTCTCGCGTGAACACCCCGAAGTTCCTTGTCGCTACCAGCGGCATGTTCACGCGTCCGCTCGGCTGCTAGCCGGCCACGGGCGCACCGCCCGTTCGACCGCGCCGTCACCACTTCGCCGCAGCCGTCTCGGGCGGTGGGCCCATCGAGTTCGTTCCAACCACCGATGGAGGACCACCGCAATGCATTCCCTGATCCACGTCCACTACTCCAACGCTCTTTCCGACTCACTGCGCGACACCCGGGTCAACCGACCGTCGTGGAAGCGGAGCGCGAACCGGCCAAGGCCGACACGAGCGCCAAGGAGATGGACCTAGAACCGGACCGTCGGCCCGGGGCCTCCCTTGTGAGACCCCGGGCCTTCGTTACATTCCAGACATGCCCCTGCGCAAGCTTCCCCTGCTCATCCTCGCCGCGGCCCTCATCGGGCTGGCCTCCGCCGGCCCCGCCACGGCCAAGATCCAGATCGGGATCAGCGAGCAGAGCTCGGAGATGTTCGGCGACAGCTTCTTCGCGCCGCTGAAGGTCAAGTACGCACGGATCGTCGTCCCCTACGACATCCTCACGCGGACCGACTACTGGCCGAGCTACCTGCAGGCGTGGCTCGACGGCGCCGCGGCCACCGGCGTCGAGCCGCACGTCGCCTTCAACATCAAGGACTTCTCCACCAAGAACCAGGGCAAGGGCCCGACGCCGAAGGCCTACCTGAAGATGGTCAAGGGCTTCCGCAAGAAGTATCCGGTGGTCCGCACGTTCACCCCGTGGAACGAGGCCAACCACTACTTCCAGCCCACGGCCAAGCGACCCAAGCTCGCCGCCGACTACTACAAGGCCCTGCGCAGGGCCTGCCCGACCTGCAAGGTCCTGGCTGCCGACGTGCTCGACGACGCGAACCTGACGTCGTGGATGAGGAAGTTCCAGCGCTACTACAAGGGCCGCGCGACCTGGGGCCTGCACAACTACCAGGACGCCAACAAGCACCGCTCGTTCAACTCGAGCTGGACCTACAAGATGGCCAAGCTCGTCAAGGGCGACATCTGGTCGACCGAGGCCGGCGGCATCGTCGGCTTCAAGACCACCAAGGGCAAGGTGGGCTACAAGTTCAGCCTCAGCCGCCAGAGCAAGGCCCAGAAGTACCTGTTCAAGCTGATGGCCAACCCGAAGGTCAAGTCGCGCTACAAGCGCGTCTACATCTACAACTACTTCGGGACCTGGAACAAGACCAAGAAGTCCAACCGCTGGGACTCGGGCCTGCTGTCCTACCCCGACCGCAAGCCGCGCCCGGCCTACTACGACCTCAAGAAGCTGATCGCCAAGAACCGCTGAGGCTGGCGCTCGTCTCGGACACGCACCTGCCGCGAGGCGCGCGGCGGGTGCCCGACGCGTGCGTGCGGCATCTGCGGTCGGCCGACCTGATCCTGCACGCCGGGGACTTCTCCGCCGTGGAGGTGCTCGACTGGCTCGAAGGGCTGGGCCCGCCGGTCGCCGCCGTGCACGGCAACGTGGACTCCGCCGCGCTGCGCGACCGGGTGCCGGAGCGGCGCGTCGTCGACGCGGGCGGCGCGCGGATCGGGATGGTCCACGACGCGGGGCCCGCGAAGGGGCGGCTCGATCGGATGCGGCGTGCGTTCCCGCAGGCCGACGCGGTCGTCTTCGGCCATTCCCACATCCCGCTGCACGAGACGGCGACCGACGGCTTTCAGATCTTCAACCCCGGCAGCCCCACCGACCGGCGGCGCCAGCCCGTGCACACGATGGGCCTGGCGACGGTCACCTCAGGACGGGTGCGCTTCGAGCTCCTGGCCCTCGAGTCGTAGCGCGTTGATCACCGCGCCGGCGAGCATGATGATCGCGATCGCGTAGAACCAGACGAGGACCAGCAGGATGAACACGTAGGTGCCGCCGAAGCTCGTGAACACCGAGCCCTGCAGATACAGCGGGAAGCCGTAGTCGACGACGGCCATGGCGACCGTCGCGCCCAGCGCGCCCGGCCAGACGCCGCGCCACGGCACCCGGCGCCAGTTCGGCACGAGCCGGTAGACCACGCACAGCGCGCCGAACAGCACGGCCACCGTCGCGGCGAGCGTCACCGCGTAGACCACCGACGAGGCCGACAGGCCGAACGGCAGGTCGCTGGCGCCCTCGGCCACCGCGCTCTGCGCCGCGGGCACGCCGACGGTCGCGGCGAACAGCACCAGCACGACCAGCAGCATCCCCAGCGCAAAGCGCTTCTGCTGCAGCCAGGTGCGGCAGGGCGAGCCGTAGATCCGGCAGAACGCCGTGTCCAGCGCGCCCCAGAAGGACGCGCCGATCCAGATGCTCGACAGCACCGCGGCGACGCCGATCGACGTCGAGGACTGCTGGATCTGGGAGAGCAGCCGGTGGATCGTGCCCTCGCTGGTGGCCGGCAGGATGCGCTGGACGTCGCGGATGACCGACGTCTCGACGTCGCCGGAGCCGACGACCTGGCCGAAGATGAACAGCGCCAGCAGCGTCAGCGGCAGCAGCGAGAGCAGCAGGTTGTAGGCGACCATGCCGGCCAGGCCCGTGATGCCGTCGCCGTAGGCCTTGTGCCAGAAGCGGCTAAGGCCCCTGCCGACGGCGGCCGATGAACGAAGGGTGCTGTCCCGCGCCCTTGTCACCCTCGTGGTCTCGGCCGCCATAGGCCTAGCAATACCCCACTCGGCGGGCGCCGTGACGCTGCTGCCTCCCGCGGGCAAGGTCTTCGCGGGCGTGGCGATGGGCTACGACGTGGCCGACTTCACCCGCCGCACGGGCCACAAGCCCGCCGTCTGGGAGCAGTTCATCGCCTTCGACCAGACCTTTCAGTGGGCGATCGATCTGGCCGACCGCGCCGAGACGCGGCTCATGCTCGCGGTCTCCACGGCCGCCGGTCAGGACCGCCCGGGAACGATCGCCCCGGGCGGGATCGCCGCCGGTCACGGGGACCGCTGGCTGCTGACGATGCGCAACGCGTTCGCCGCGTTCGGGCGCCCCGCCTACCTGCGCTTCCTCGGCGAGATGAACAACTGCCACAACGCCTACGCGCCGCTGTCGTGCAGCGGGGCCAGTCGCGGCTCGCGCTACAGCGCCCAGGCGTTCGTCGCCGCCTGGCGCCGCACGGCCGCGATCATGCGCGGCACCTCGTTCGCGCAGATCAACCGGGTGCTGCACGGGCTGCATCAGCATGCGCTGCGAGCGCCGCCGGTGCCGCTGGTGCCCGCGCGCATCGCCATGGTCTGGTCGCCGATGACGGCCGGCTCGCCGGTGGTCTCGTCGCTGGACCCGGTCCGCTTCTGGCCCGGCCGCCGCTGGGTCGACTGGGTCGGCACGAGCTTCTACTCGAAGTATCCGAACTTCCGCTGGCTCGGCCCGTTCTACGCGCGCTTCGCCCAGCGCTACCACCGGCCGTTCGTCTTCGCCGAATGGGCGATGTGGGAGAACGGCGATCCGGGCTTCGTGCGCTCGGTCCTCTCCTGGACGGCGGAGCACCGGCTCACGCGGATGCTCGTCTACAACCAGGGCAAGGACCCGAACGGGCCGTTCCGGCTCAAGCACTTCCCGTCGGCCGCGCAGGTCCTGCGCGACGGGCTCGCAGGCCGTAGGTTCTCGGTGCTCTGAGCACCCTCTTCGCAGTCTTCGCCGGCGGCGTGGCCGGCACCCTGGCCCGGGCGGGCGTGGTCGAGGCCTGGCCGCCGCACGCGGGCCACTGGCCGTGGGCGACCTTCGTCGTCAACGTCGCGGGCTCGGCGCTGCTGGGCTGGGTGCTGGCCGGCGAGCGTCACCACCGGCTGCTGGGCACCGGTCTTTGCGGCGCGCTGACCACGTTCTCGACCTTCCAGCTCGAGCTTCTGCACATGGCCGACGCCGGCCGGATCGGCCTGGCCGTGCTCTACGGCGGCGCGAGCGTGGCCGCCGGGCTGCTGGCCGTCGGCCTCGGCGGGAGGCGCCGGTGAGCGCGGCGGCGTGGGCCGGTGTCGCGGTCCTCGGCGGCCTCGGTGCGGTGGTGCGCCACCTCGTCGACGGGGCCGTCGCGGCCCGGACCAGCCCGCTGCTGCCGTGGGGCATCCTCGCCGTCAACGTCAGCGGCGCGTTCGCCCTCGGAGCGCTCGGCGGGCGGTCGACGGTGGTGGCCGTCGGGCTGCTCGGCGCCTACACGACGTTCTCGACGTGGATGCTCCAGGTGCGGGTCATGCTGGTCGACGGGCGGCGTCGCGGGGCGGCCCTGTACCTGGGCTCAAGCCTCGTCCTGGGCCTGCTCGCGGTGTGGCTCGGACGCGGGCTAGCGTGAGCCGGGTGATCGACGAGTTCGAGGCCGAAATCGAGGTGCGCGGGCCCGATCTCTGGGTCCTGCCGCACGGCGACCTGGACATCGACGGCGCGCCGGAGCTGCAGGAGGCGATGCGCCTGGCGCTGGCCAGCGACGCGACATCGATCGTCGTGGACCTGCGCGGGATCGAGCTGCTCGACTCCACCGGCCTGCGCGCGCTGCTGGAGGCGCGGGTCGAGGAGGGCGGCGAGCGCGTGACGTACGTGCAGGGCAACGAGCGTGTCCAGGGGGTCCTGCGGATCGCCGGGCTGCTCGACGCGCTGCCGTTCCGCGAGCCGTGAGCCACGACCACTCCCACCACCATCACCATGGCGTCTCCGCCGACGCCGACCAGGGAAAGCTGGCCATCGCCCTCGGGCTGATCCTGTCGTTCATGGCGGTCGAGGTCGTCGTCGGCGTCCTCACCGGCTCGCTCGCGCTGCTCTCCGACGCCGCGCACATGCTCACCGACGCGGTGGCCATCGGGCTGGCGCTCGTCGCCGCGCGCCTCGCCGCGCGGCCCGCCGCGGGAGCGATGACCTACGGGCTCAAGCGCGCGGAGATCCTCTCGGCGCAGTTCAACGGGGCCACGCTGCTGGTGATGGCGCTGTTCATCGTCTACGAGGGGATCCGGCGCCTGGTCGATCCCCCCGACGTCGACGGCACGCCGCTGCTCGTCGTCGCCCTGATCGGCGTCGTCGTCAACCTGGCCGCGACGTGGGTGCTCGCCCGCGCCGACCGCCGCTCGATGAACGTCGAGGGCGCGTTCCAGCACGTGCTGACCGACCTCGCCGCGTTCGCGTTCACCGCCCTCGCCGGCCTGGTGATCCTGCTGACCGGCTTCCACCGCGCCGACGGCATCGCCGCGCTGCTCGTCGCGGCGATCATGCTGCGCGCGGCCTACGGGCTGCTCAAGGCGTCCGGGCGCGTGTTCCTCGAGGCCGCGCCGGAGGGCACCGACGTCGACGCGATCGGCCGCGCGATGGCCGCGCACCCCGGGGTCAGCGAGGTCCACGACCTGCACGTCTGGGAGGTCACCAGCGGCTTCCCCGCGCTCTCGGCCCACGTCATGGTCGGCCGCGACGACGACTGCCACGACGTGCGCCGCGGGATCGAGCGCGTGCTGCACGACGACTTCGGCCTGGATCACACGACCCTGCAGGTCGATCACGAGGGCGGCGAGCTGCTCTCGATCGAGTCGCCGCCGGCGACGCCCTAGACGCTGCCGCCGGCCAGCGACGCGAGGTGCGCCGTGGCGATCAGCAGCCAGGCGATGCTCGCCAGCCGCAGCAGCCGCTCGGCCACCGGCAGCGCGCGTTCGCGGGCGACGGGGATCGCCGCCGCAGCGACCGTCAGGAACGCCGTGATGCCGACCGCGTCGGAGGCGATCCGCAGCACGCCGCCCGCGCCGTCGCTCCAGCCCGGGCTGTCCTCGAGCGCGTCGGTCACGTCGGCGGCGCCGAACGCGATGGCGACGAAGGCCAGCGCGGTCAGGACGAGCAGCACGCGGCCCCGCTGACCGGTGGCCAGCCCGAGCCGCGCCGCGGCGTGGATGCCGAGGAAGGTCAGGCCGAGCGCCTCGGCATCGGTCCCGCGCTGAAGGGCGACGAGCAGCAGCGCCGACGACGCGCCGAGCAGGACCTGCAGCGCTCGCTCGAGGATGGGGGAGGGGCGGGCGCCCGGCAGCAGGTCCAGGCGGGCCATGACCAGCAGCGCCGCGATCGCGCACGCCGCCGCGCCGATCGCCAGGACCTCGGTCGTCGTCTCCACGACCTGCAGCTTCGCAGGGTGCCGCGCGCGCTCAGGCGGCGCGGTGGCCCAGCGCCGGCGCCGGCCGTGCGCGCTTGCGCTCGTAGAGCGCCTGGTCCGCGCGCCGCAGCGTGTCCTCGACCGACTCGCCCGGCACCCACTCGGCGGCACCGACCGTCGCGCGAGCCGGAGACGGTGTGGCGTCGAGCAGCCGCGAGAGCACGGCCTCGGCGGCGGCCAGCGAGCAGTCGGGCAGCAGCACCGCGAACTCGTCGCCGCCGAAGCGGGCGAGGAAGTCGACGTCGCGCAGCGCGCCGGACCATGCGTGGGCGCAGGCGGCCAGCAGCCGGTCGCCGGCCTCGTGGCCCCGGGTGTCGTTGTAGGCCTTGAAGCCGTCGAGGTCGATGAGCGCCGCGGTCAGCGGATGGCTCTCGCGGGTCGCGCGCGCCAGCTCGAGCGCCACCCGCTCCGACCAGCCGCGCCGGTTGGCGATGCCGGTCAGCACGTCGGTCTCGGCCAGCTCGCCGAGCCGCTGCATCGTGCGGTCGAGCCGGTCGCGGAGCAGGCCCACGCAGGCCGCGGCGAGCGCGACCGTGACGATGGTGGTCGCCCAGTTGCCGACCGCGGGGAAGTCCGGGGGAGTGAGGGCGATGACCAGCGCGTAGAGCGCCGCGACGATGCCGACGTGGATCGCCGCCGTCGCCGCCGAGAAGAAGTAGGCGGCGTAGAGCGCGACGAAGAGGTAGAGCATCGCGGCCGAGTTCGGCACGCCGCCGGTGAAGTGGATCGCCGCCGTCACCGCCGCCGAGCCCACCAGCAGCAGCCCCTGGAACACGAACGGCGGGACCTGCCGCGCGCGCACCAGCGCCAGCGGGACGAGGAACCCGACGGCCGAGATGGCCACGAGCGAGAGCGTGTCGTAGTCGCCGTGACCGAGCACCAGCGCGTTGACGAGCCCGAGCACGCCGGCGGCCAGGTACAGCACCGCCATGCCGCGGGCGGCGAGCTCCCGATCGCTTCTCATGCCCCGGACACCACCGGCGATTGTGCCCCTCGCCGATTCGGGGCAATCCCGGTGCGCAAGCGCCAGGTGTCACAAAGTTGTTACAAACTTCCAACAACCGCTATCGTGCGCGCCCCCCGCCCCGGGGGTCATAACGCATGACCGACGACCGCTGCCCTTTCTCTCATCCCGATGAGCACTCCTCCTCCACGCCGCAACACCACGGCGGGGATGGCGGCTGGGATGCTGCTGCTCAGCGGCGTCGTCCTCGGCGGTCTGGTCGGCGGCGCGATCGGCGCGCTCGTGGGTGCGTTCGGACCGCTCCTGGCGGTCGGCATCTTCCTCGGCTTCGTGGGTGGGACGGTCGCTGTGATCGTCCGCTTCCGGGATCTCTGAGCGCATGAACGCACTGCGCTTCCTCGACCTCGGGCTCGTTCTGGCGACGGCGCCCTTCGTGGCTATCGCCGAGCTGCCGATGCTCGGCTACGGCCTCGCCGGCGGGGCCTGGATCGTGACCCGCCTCGGAGCCGAGTACCTTGATGCCCGAGCCGGCACCGAGGTGGCGCAGCGCGTCGGGTACCACGTTGCTGGCATGATGGGCCGCGTCTGGATCGTGGTCTGCGCCGTGGTTGCCGCTCGCGTCGCAGGAGGCCGCGACGATGGCGTCATGGCCGCAGTCCTCGTGCTTGCCGCCTTCACCGTCTATTTCGCCATGCAACTGGTTGTCCGTCAGCTGGAGAGGAACGTCGTACGTCCATGATGAGCAGGCTGTCTACGAAGCAGAAGGTCCTGCTGTTCTTCGGGCTCTACATCCTGATCACGATCGTCATCGTGGCGGCGACGGGCTGGCACCGGACGAGCAACGAGGACTTCCAGCCCCAGAACGAGTTCAAGCTCGACACCTGGTTCAGCGTCGCCGGCTTCGCGGTCAACAAGGCCGTCATCTACGTGCTGGCCGCGGCGATCCTCACCTGCGGCACGATGATCTACGTCGCCAACCGCATGAAGGCCAAGCCCAACCGCGTGCAGACCGCGGTCGAGGTCGTCTTCGGCCTGATGCGCGACAACATCACGCGCGGCTCGATGGACGACAAGATGGCGGCCAAGTGGTTCCCGTTCATCGCCACGCTCTTCCTCTTCATCCTGTTCTCGAACCTCATCGGCTACATCCCGCTGCCGACGAACACCGAGCACACCTTCAGCTTCCTCGGGATCGACATCCCGAGCTTCGCGCTGTACGCCGCGACGGCCAACCTCTCGATCCCGCTCGTCCTCGCCGTTGTCGTGTTCTTCGCGTACACGATCGAGGGCGTCCGGGCCAAGGGGCCGATCGGCTACCTCAAGAGCCTGATCCCCGCCGGCGTCACCGGCGGCATGGCCGGCTTCATCTTCGTGCTCGAGCTCTTCTCGAACATCATGCGGCTCATGTCGCTCTCCGTACGACTCTTCGCGAACATCCTCGCGGGGCACCTGATCATCCTGTTCATGGGCGGCGCTCTCGCCGTCCTGCTGGGGATCGCGGCACTGGGTTGGATCACCGTGCCGCTGGGCGTCGCCCTGTTCGTGTTCGAGGTCGGCCTCGTGGCCGGCCTCCAGGCGTTCATCTTCGCCACCCTCACTGCCATCTACCTCGGCGGCGCGGTCGCCGAGTCTCACTAAGGAGCCCCCAGTGGACCTCGCTCTCATCACCCAGCTCGCCGACGCGGACACCGCGAAGGCCGGCAAGGCCATCGCCCTCGGTGTCGGCGGCGGCCTCGGCGCTGCAGGCGCCGGCGTCGGCATCGGCATCATCTTCGGCAAGGTCATCGAGTCGGTGACCCGCCAGCCCGAGATGCGCGACGAGATCACGTCGATCCAGTGGCTGGGCTTCGCCCTCACCGAGGCCTGCGTGTTCTACGGCCTCGTGGCCGGCCTGCTCGCCTTCTTCCTCTAGGCCGACATGGACGCGCTCATCACCACACTGGCCGCAGAGAAGGAGGGCGGGGGAAGCTTCCTCGTCCAGCCCGGCCTCGGCCTGATGATCTGGACGCTGGTCGTCTTCGTCGGCGCCCTGCTGCTGCTGCGCAAGTTCGCGTGGCCGCTGATCACTGACTCCCTCGACAAGCGCCAGCGCGCGATCGAGGAGTCGATCGACGTGGCCGAGCGCACCAAGACGGAGGCGGCCTCGCTGCTCGAGGAGTACCGCGAGCGGCTCAAGGACGCCCGCACCCAGAGCGAGGAGATCGTCTCCCGCGCCCGCAAGGCCGCGGAGGTCCACGAGCGTGAGTCCACCGAGTCCGCGCGCGAGAAGCGCGAGGAGCTCATGGCTCAGGCCCGTCGCGACATCGAGGCCGAAACCCGTCGCGCGATCCAGGAGATCCGCGGCGAGGTCGCCAACCTCACGGTCATGGCGACCGAGAAGGTCACCCGCAAGACCCTCACCGAAGAGGACCAGAAGCGCCTCGTCGACGAGGCCCTCGCCGAGCTCGACTTCACCGCCCTCGCGGGCAAGGAGAGCTAGGCACCGATGGAGGAGATCGCCAGCGTCTACGCCCGGTCGCTGTTCGAGGTCGCGCAGGAGCGCGACGTGCTCGACAGCGTCCGCGAGCAGATCGGCCAGTACGCCGAGGCCCTGCAGGAGAACCGTGACCTGCAGGTCTTCTTCTTCTCGCCGTATTTCTCGACCGAGGAGAAGAAGGACCAGCTCGGCCGGCTGCTCGACGGCGCCGACCCGGCGGTCTCGAACTTCCTCGAGCTGCTCGTCGAGAAGCACCGCATGCCGGCGATCTTCCGCATCCGCCGCGAGCTCGACTCGCTGTGGGCCGACGCCAACCAGCTGCTGCCCGTGACGATCACCTCGGCGGTCGAGCTCGACAGCTCTACCGTGGAAGGCATCGGCAAGGCGATCGGCGATCAGACCGGCCGCAAGGTCGAGCTGACCACCAACGTCGACCCGGACGTCCTCGGGGGCATCGTCCTGCGCGTCGGCAACTCCATCCTCGACGCCTCCATCCGCAACCGCCTCGAACAGCTTCGCCGCCAAGTGGCGAAGGCCGCCTAGGAGACCCAAGTCACATGACGATGCAGATCAAGCCGGACGAGATCACGTCCATCCTCAAGAGCCGGATCGAGGGCCTCGACTCCGGGCAGGCCGAGCTGACCGAGGTCGGCACCGTCCTGTCGATCGGCGACGGCATCGCCCGCGTCCACGGCCTCGAGAACTGCATGGCGTTCGAGCGCCTCGAGTTCCCGCACGGCGTGACCGGCCTGGCGCTCAACCTCGAGTCCGACAACGTCGGCGCCGTGCTGTTCGGCAACTGGGAGAAGATCGTCGAGGGCGACACCGCCAAACGCACCAATCGCCTGCTCGAGATCCCGGTTGGCGAAGCACTGCTTGGACGCATCGTGAGCCCGCTCGGCGCGCCGCTCGACGGGAAGGGTCCGATTGCCACGAGCGAGATGCGT
>JBJMLA010000106.1:0-19940 GCA_045805505.1 Solirubrobacteraceae bacterium | reverse complement strand
GTTCTATACCGACGTGGCCGCCGGGCGGCTGCCTGAGTTCACGCTCCTGGATCCCAACTACGTCAACACGTCCCAGGAGAACCCGCAGGACATCCAGGTCGGCGAGCGCTTCCTGGCCCGGGTGACGCACGCGCTGATGAAGGCCCCCACCTGGAAGAACACGGCTCTGTTCATCACCTACGACGAGCACGGTGGCTACTACGACCACGTCAAACCTCCGCGGGCCATCAAGCCGGACAACACCCCGCCCAAGCTCGGCCCGGACGACGTGCACGCCGGGTACGACCGCTACGGCTTCCGCGTCCCGCTGATCGTCGTCTCTCCCTGGGCCCGCAAGAACTATGTGTCAAATGTGGTGCAGGACCACACCTCGCTGCTCGCGTTCATCGAGCGCAAGTGGAACCTGCCCGCCATGACGTTCCGGGACGCCAACGCGGACCCCATGACGGACTACTTCGACCTCCGCCACCCCAGCTTCCCCGAGCCGCCGCACGTGGCCGCCGGCCCGCCGCTGGGCCCGGGCGTGAAGGCGTGCCACGCCGCGGGATACGACCCGCCGCTGCCCAGCAGCGGGTAGGCGCCGCTGACTAAGCCAGCATCTCTCCCGGGCAGATGCTGCGCATGAGCAGCGACCACCGCCCGTCGTCAATGCCGCGGAGCGGCGATCCCTTCGGAACGGTTTGTCCGCAGGACGCTTAGTGACGAAGGGATCGTCGCGGAGCTACTCGGCGGTCCCGCCGGCCAGGCCGGGGCGGGGCAGCGGCCGCGGCGCCTCACGGCCCGCCCGCTCGGCGGGCGCGGGGCTGGGCGGGATCGGCACCTCGGGCGGAGGCGGGGCCTCTGAACCGAAGACCTCTTCCTCGGTCTGGCCACCCAGCAGCGCCTCGAACTGTTCCTTCTCGATCGTCTCTCGCTTGACCAGGATCTCGGAGAGCTTCTCCAGAGCCGGGCGATACTGGGTCAGGATGTCCTTGGCCTGAACGTGGGCGCCCTCGACGATCCGCCTGATCTCATCGTCGATCTCCCGCGCGATCTCATCGGAGTAGTCGGGCTCGGCTGAGAACTCGCGGCCCAGGAAGGGCTGGCCGTGGTCATGGCCGAACACCCGCGGCCCGAGCTTCTCGGACATCCCGAAGCGCATCACCATCTGCTTGGCCGTCTGGGTGACCTTCTCCAGGTCGTTGGACGCGCCGGTGGTGACCTCGCTGAACACGATCTCCTCGGCGGCGCGACCGCCCAGGGTCATGGCCATCGTGTCGGTGAGCTCAGCCCGGGTGGTCAGGAACTTGTCCTCGCCCGGCAGCGCGATCGTGTACCCCAGCGCCTGGCCGCGGGAGATGACCGAGATCTTGTGGATGGGATCCGAGTGGGGCAGGTAGTGGCCCACGATGGCGTGGCCCATCTCGTGGTAGGCCGTGATGCGGCGCTCCTTCTCGCTCATGACCCGGGTCTTCTTCTCCGGGCCGGCGATCACCCGCATGATCCCTTCCTCCAACTCGTCCTGGGTGATCTCGCGCTTGCCATTGCGGGCGGCCAGCAGCGCGGCCTCGTTGACCAGGTTCGAGAGGTCGGCGCCCGTGAAGCCGGGCGTCTGGCCGGCCAGCGTGTCAACCTCGATGTCCCGGGCCAGCGGCTTGCCCCGCGTGTGGACCTCCAGGATCTTCTTGCGCCCGATGCGGTCGGGGCGGTCGACCACGATCTGCCGGTCGAAGCGGCCGGGGCGCAGGAGGGCGGGGTCGAGGATGTCCGGCCGGTTGGTGGCGGCGATGAGGATGATGTTGTCCTTCATCTCGAAGCCGTCCATCTCCACCAGGAGCTGGTTCAGCGTCTGCTCGCGCTCGTCGTGCCCGCCGCCCATGCCGGCGCCGCGGTGGCGGCCGACGGCGTCGATCTCGTCCATGAAGATGATGCAGGGCGAGTTCTGCTTGGCCTGCTCGAAGAGGTCGCGGACGCGCGAGGCGCCGACGCCGACGAACATCTCGACGAAGTCCGAGCCGGAGATCGAGAAGAACGGCACGCCGGCCTCGCCGGCGACCGCGCGGGCCAGCAGCGTCTTGCCCGTACCGGGAGGACCGTAGAGGAGGACGCCCTTGGGGATCCGGGCGCCGAGCGCCTGGAACTTCTTCGGGTTCTCCAGGAACTCCTTGATCTCGTGGAGCTCCTCGACCGCCTCGTCCACGCCGGCGACGTCGCGGAAGGTGATCTTGGGCGAGTCGACCGACAGGCGCTTGGCGCGCGACTTGCCGAACGACATGACCTTCGAGCCGCCGCCCTGGACCTGGTTCATCAGGAATATCCAGAACCCGATGAAGATCAGGAAGGGCAGGATGTAGGTCAGCAGCGACAGCCAGCCGTTGCTCTTCTTGCCCTCGATGTCGTAGTTGTCGAGCCGCGCGGGCTCGGCGGTCTTGGCGGCCGACAGCTCGTCGACCAGCGACTTGGCGTAGTCGTCGGGGTAGCCGACCTCGTACTTGTGCTTGTCGGTCAGCGTGACCTGGAGCGTGTTGTCCTTGGTCTTGACGACGACGTTGCGGACCTCGCCGTTGGCCAGCTGCGACTGGAAATCGCCGAACTGCGGCTTCGAGGACTCGCTCGGACCGGGGCTGATCAACTTCTGGGCGAAGAACGCGAGCACCACCACGATGAGGATGGGGAACGCCGCGCTCTTGAAGAACCTGCTCATAAAAGGGAAACCTGGCCTAAGACCTTGAGTTCACAGTACCAGGGGGTCAGTCCCGGACTTACCCGTTTTGTTGCAACGCCGCGACATAGGGCAGGTTGCGGTACCGCTCGGCGTGGTCCAGGCCGTAACCGATCACGAACTTGTCGGGGATCTCGAAGCCCACGTAGCGGGCGTCGAGCTCGATCTTGCGGCGCTCCGGCTTGGTCAGCAGCGCGCAGACCTCCACCGTCGCCGGCCCCCGCGCGCGCAGGTTGCGCAGCAGGTACTGCAGGGTCAGGCCCGAGTCGACGATGTCCTCGACGATCAGCACGTGGCGGCCCTCGATCGAGGCGTCGAGGTCCTTGAGGATCCGCACCACGCCGCTGGTCGAGGTGGCCGAGCCGTACGACGCGACGGCCATGAAGTCGACCTCGCACGGGACGGTGATCTGGCGCATCAGGTCCGACAGGAAGAACACGGCGCCCTTGAGCACGCCGACGAGCAGCAGGTCGCGCCCCTCGTAGTCCTTCGAGATCTCCGCTCCGAGGTCGGCGACCTTGCGGCGCAGGTCGTCGGGCTGGACGAGGATCTCGCCGATCGCGGGGTCGCGCATGAGGGCCGCAGGCTAGTGGCTGAGGACCGGCAGCGGCGGGGTCCGCTCGAAGCGCAGGACCCCCCGGCGGACCACGGCGCGGGCCCCGTCGCCGAGGTCGAGCATCGCGTGGTCGTCGAGCTCGCAGACCTCCTCGAAGCGCGCGCTGACCCGCGGGCAGAAACCGCCGACGGCGTCCTCGGCCAGGCGCCGCAGCACGAGCCGGCCGAGCGCCGGCGGCAGGATCCGCAGGTGGCCGAGCGTGACGTGGTCGCGCCCGGCCAGGGCGGTGTCGACGACCTCGTCGAGCACCTCGGCCTCCTCGCGCAGCAGCTGCGCGGCGCGCACGACGTTGCGCTGCGCCGCCGGGTGGATCGCCTCGAGCGCCGGCACGAGCCCGCCTCGCACGCGCCCGCGTGCGTAGGCGCCCGTGTCGTTGCCGGCGTCGTCGACCCAGCCGAGGCCGCGGGTCAGGCAGTGCGAGCGCGTCTCCTCGCGGGTGGCGCCGAGCAGCGGCCGGACCAGCCCCCCGTCGGCGGCCTTCATCCCCAGCAGCGCGCGCCGCGACGGCGAGGACGCCAGCCGGTAGAGGATCGTCTCGGCCTGATCGGTCTCGGTGTGCCCGGCGGCCAGCAGCGCGCCGTGGCGGGCGGCCAGCGCGCCGCCCTCGGCGTAGCGCAGCTCGCGCGCCCAGGCCTGGACGTTGCCGGCGGGAGCGCCGGCGCGGACGACCTCGAGCGGGACGGCGAGGCGCGCGCACAGCCGCCGGCACGCCGCCTCGTCGCCGTCGGCCTCGTCGCGCAGCCCGTAGTTGACGTGCAGCGCCACGACGTCGCCCCCGATGCGGGCGGCGACGTCGAGCAGGCAGACCGAGTCGCGCCCGCCGCTGAGCAGGACGACGACGGGCCCTCCCTCCGGCAGCAGCCCGGTCGCGCGGACGCGCTCGAGCAGGTCCATGGCTAGGAGGCGACCTTCCACTTGCCGTCCTCGATGACCACCGGCAGCTGGATCTCCTGGCCGCTGGCGATCTTGACGGTGACGTTGCCCCGATCGTCGGTGATCTCGGAGTCGGTCACCGTCGCGCCGTCGAACTGCTCCTGGGTGGTCTGGACGTCGGTGCCGCCCTTCTCGTAGACCTCGGTGCACTCGAACTTGCCCGACTGGGTGATCTTCTCGAGGGCCGCGGCGTCGATCAGGGCGCAGGCGCCCGCGTAGTCGCCGGAGCCGAAGGCGTCGACGTAGGCCTGCGCGACCTGCACCGGGCCGTCGCCGTCGTAGCCGCGGTCGGCGTTCGCCGCGGTCGCGGTGGTCCCCGTCGAGGCGCTGCCCTCGTCGTCGGAGTCGTCGCCGCCGCAACCCGCGAGGGCGACGAGAGCGGTGGTGGCGAGGATCGCGATGGCGCGCATCGGCCGACCCTACGCGTCAGGGGGCCTTGGGGCGAGCGAGGAACAGCTCGGTCGCCTCGCTGAAGCCCTTCAGGCGCACTTCGCCGATCCGCTCGAACTCCAGGTGCGGTCCCCCGGCGTGCTCGACGACCGGCCGGGTGATCAGCACCTCGCCGCCGGCCGCGCGGGCGGCGACGCGCGCGGCCTGGTTGACCTCGCGGCCGTAGTAGTCGCCGTCGCGGTAGAGCGTCTCGCCGTAGTGGATGCCGATCCGCGGCAGCGGCCGCAGGTCGTAGAGCTGCTGGAAGCCGACGGCCCAGTCGGTCAGCTCGGCGGCGTCGGAGCCGACGACCATGACCTCGTCGCCGATCGTCTTGATGATCCGCGCGTTGTCGGGCAGCGTGTGCTCGACGGCCTCGACGAAGCGCTCGACGGCCTCCACGGCCTCCTCGTCGCCCTGCTCCTCGGTCATCCGCGTGTAACCGGCCAGGTCGGCGAAGGCGATCGCCACGCGCAGGCGCCCGAGGTCCATGGACGCGTCGCCGAGGTCGGCCTCCATGTGCCCGATGACGTCCTGCTCGACGAAGTGGGCCAGGAACCGCTGGTGGACGTGGTCCATGATCGGCGAGGCGAGCGGCAGCAGCTCGCCGGCCAGGCCCTGCATCTCCTCGGCCATCTCCAGGCCCGGCACGCCGTCGCGCATCAGCGGCTCGTGGACGTAGAGGTGGAAGAGCCGCACCTCGGCGTCGGCGATCTGGGCCATCGCCAGCCCGTAGACGCGGATGAGCTGCAGGAAGGCGATCAGCGGGAACCCGGCCGACAGCACGGCCGAGGCGTAGCGCAGCAGCTGCAGGTCGTCCTCGGTGAGCTTGTCCAGGACGGCCTGGTTGAAGCCCATGGTGGTGAGCATCCGCTCGATCAGCGCGGGCTCGAGGTTGGTCTCGGCCGCCGCCTCCTGCAGGGTGAAGACCTGCGAGGGGGTGGTCAGCAGGTCCTCGACGTAGCCGAAGGCCAGCGCGCCGGAGTCGTAGGCGGCGCGGATGGCGTCGAGGGTGTGGCCGCGATCGCGCATGCGCGCGACGAGCCGCGCCTGGGCGATCGCCGAGGACGTCCAGCCGTCGCCCGCGGGGACGACGCCGGCCTTGACCCAGCGCCGCAGCGTGGCCGGCGTGACGCCGACGCGCCGCGCCGCCTCGGAGAGCTTCAGGCCGTCGGCCATCGCGGATAATCGACGGCCGGATCCTCATGCTGTGGACCCGGCCGCCCGCGGGCTGCACGGCCCGCCTGTAGACCGACGACGCTCGTCGCATGAGCGGCGGCGCCTCGCGGGAAGTCGTGCCTCCCACTCCTCGGCCTGTTGTGGCTATTGGTACTCACGGACTGCGGTCCCGTCAACGCCGCTTAACAAACCTCAGGCGACGAGGTGCGGATAGTCACGCTCGATCATGTCGCGGTACATCCCCTCGAGCGGCTTGGTGATCGGGATCAGGGCCAGTGCGGCCTTGACGTCGCCGCCGGTCTTGATGCGCCGCCGGGCGATCGCCATCGCGACGTTCTCCTTGCCCTGGAAGTACTTGTTGGCGGTCTCCGAGGACATGGTCATCTTGACCTTGGGGTCCCAGTCGACGTCGTCGGACCACTCCCAGTGGAGGTTGCCGTCCTCGCCGCCGGACGCCGCGCGGATGTTCATCACGAGGTCGAGGTCGGGGAACTCGAAGCGCTGCGGGACGTCGGCGTCACGCAGCTTCGGGCCCATCGTCGCGTCCTCGCTCATCAGCGAGAACGTCTTGTCCATCACCTCACGGAACTCCTTGGCAGAACTGAACTGTGGGTTGGCCATTACAAGAACGCTCCCTCTCTCTCGACAAGGTTGGAGAAGACCTTCTCCTGGATGCGCCGACGGACCTCCTCGGCGAGCTCGAAGACCTGCGCGCGGTCGTCTGCCGCATCCGGCGGCAGGCCCGACAGGTCGATCGGCTCGTCGAACTCGATCCGCCAGCGCGACGGTAGCGGGATCGCGCCAAACGGGCCCAGCAGCGGGAACGTCGGCGTGATCGGGAAGTACGGGGCGCCGGTCAGGCGCGCGATCAGCGGCAGCTCGCCGATCTTGGGGTAGATCTCCTCGCTGCCGACCACCGCGCACGGCACGATCGGCGCGCCGGCCTTCATGGCGAGCTCGATGAACCCGCCGCGGCCGAAGCGCTCGAGCCGGTAGCGGCGGCTGAACGGCTTGCCGACGCCCTTGGCGCCCTCGGGGAAGACCATGACCCGATGGCCCTCCTTGAGCAGCGCGAGCGCGTTGTGCGGCGACGCCGGCACGCCGCCGAAGCGCCGGATGCCGACCGAGGCCCACGGCAGCGAGAACGCCCAGTCGAGGACCAGGAAGCGCGGGTGGCGGTAGTCCGGCCCCTCGTGCCTGCGGATCCCCGCGGCCATCATCGAGGCGTCCCACGGCACGACGCCCGCGTGGTTGGCGACGATCAGCGCCGGGCCGTCCTTGGGCAGGCGCTCGACGCCGGTGGTCGTGACGCGCCACCAGCGCTTGTACATGAAGTCCAGCCACGGCTGGGCGGCGGCGGCGAAGTCCGGGTCATAGCCCCAGCGGTCCTCGCGCGGGCCGGCGGCCAGCGGCGGGAAGGGGGGAATCGGAACCCACCCGCCCAGCAGCCTCACGCCGCCTCCGCCCGGGCCATGGCCACCAGCTCGATCGCGCCGACACTCGACAGCGCCGGCTCGAAGCCCAGCTCGTCGCGCATCCGCGTCGTGTCGACGCCGCGTCCGTAGTGCAGGAAGCGCGCGGTGTCCTCGTCCATCCTCGGCATCCCGAGCCGGGCGGCGAGCCCGAGCACCGTGCCGTAGGCGCCGGGCATGAGCGGGATCGCGGTCTTGCCCAGCCGGCGCAGCACGCGGCTCAGCGAGACGGTGTCGGGGGCCGCGACGTTGATTGGGCCGCGCACCGGCCGGCGCAGCGCGGCGATGATCGCCTCCACCGCGTCGTCGCCGTGGATGACCTGGACCATCGGGTCAAAGCCCATCCAGGTCGGGATCAGCGGCGAGCTGACGAGGCGCATGATCGGGGTGTCGAGGGTGCGGCCGAGGATGGGCTGGAAGCGCAGGGTCGTGCAGGTCAGCTCGGGGCGCCGGCGGGCCAGCGCGGCCACCAGGGTCTCTGATTCCGCCGCGTCGCGCTGCCAGCGCGTCCGCAGGGGATAGCGGTCGGCCATGTCCTCGGTGAAGAACGCCGGCGCGTTGGGCTCGGACCCGTAGATCGCCGCGGTGCTGCGCACGACGACCGTGCGCAGGGTCGGCTGGGCCTCGGCGGCGGCCAGGAGCTGGAGCGTCCCGACGACGTTGGTGTCGTGCAGCGTGCGCCGCGAGCGGCCGGGCTCGGGGAACTGCAGCAGGTCGTTGTGCAGCAGCGCGTCGATCGCGTACGGCGCGAGCAGCTGCGCAAGGTCGGGCACGCGCAGGTCGGCCTCGAGGTGCACGAAGCGCTCGTCGGGCGGGAGATCCGGGGTCCGGGTGTCGAGCCCGACGACCAGCTCGGTGGCCGGATCGGCGAGGAGCTCGGCGGCCAGGACCGTCCCGAACCGGTTCGCCGCCCCGGTGATGAGCACGCGGCGCATAGGGTCCCGAGGACTCTATGCCCGCCACCATCCACCTGCATCCGACGGCGGAACTCGCCCCCCGCGTGCTGCTGCCCGGGGACCCGGGGCGCGCCCTGCTGCTCGCCCAGACGCTGCTCGAGGCGCCGCTGATGTTCAACCACAACCGCGGGTTGTGGGGGTACACCGGCGCGGCGCCCGACGGCGAGCCGCTGACCATCCAGAGCACCGGCATGGGCGCGCCGAGCGCGGCGATCGTCGTCTCCGAGCTGATCGACCTCGGCGCCGAGCGGATCGTCCGCACCGGGACCTGCGGCGCGCTCTCCGGCGCGCTGGCGCTCGGCGACCTGGTCGTGGTGGAGTCGGCGCTGTCGGCCGACGGCGTCAGCGCGGCCCTGGGCCCGGCGGCGCCCGACCCGGGCCTGACCGCGGCGCTGCCGGGCGAGCACCGCGGCGGGGCGGTGACCAGCGACCTCTTCTACGACCCCGACCTCGAGCGCCAGGAGCGCTGGGCGACCGACGGCGCGCTGGTCGTCGAGATGGAGTGCGCGGCGGTGTTCGCCGTGGCGGCACTCCGGGGGGTGGCCGCGGCCGCGCTGCTGCTCGTCACCGACCTCGTCCTCCCCGCACGCGAGCGGATCGACCCCGACGCGCTGCGCGAGGGCGAGGAGCGGCTGGGCCGCGCCGCCCTCGCCGCCGTCTAGGACTTGGCGGCGGGCTTCTTGGCGGGCGTGGTCTTCGGCAGCGAGCCCTGGATCGCCGTGAGCTGCGCGGCGATCTCCTCGAGGCGCTGCTCGACGCCCGACAGCCCGGCCGATGCGAGGCGCTCGTCGAGGCGGTCGACGGCGTCCTCGATGCCCTCGAGACGCTGCGACACCGACCGGACCCGGCGCGTCAGCCGCTCGATGTCGGCGGCGGTCGGGATGTTCAGCGCGCCGAACGCGGCTTCCTGGGCCTGCGAGGCCTTCTCGCGCGCCTCGAAGGCGCGCGCGATCGCCCCGTTGACCAGCGGGTTCTCGAGCAGATCCTGGGCGAGCTTGCCGATCGCGTCCTCGCCCTGCTTGGTCAGCCTCCCGCGGAGGCCGGCATCCTCGTCGTTCATGCGGCGAGCGTACCCCGGGAGCGCCGCTCATGCCGACTCTCGACCTCCGATCGAGGGTGAGCTACATCTATTCCTAATCCGCAACAACGCAAGTGACAACGTTGTTCTGCGTTGAATAGGTCAAGGTTCCCCCCGAGGCGGCCGATTCTTCCCATTGATGCGTCCCACCAGGCATAACCCGACGGTTCCCCGTTGCGGCGATCCGGAAGCTCCAGTAGCTTGCCGGATGCCTGATCCCGCGCGCGTGGTAGGTTTCCGCCGCCCGTTGCGGGCGGGATGGCACGGGCGAGGAGAGCGCTGGTACGCATGAACAAGCACAAGCTGCTGATCGGACTGCTGGTGGCCGGCCTCTTTACGGCAGGCCTCGGCGCGGGCGTCTTCCCTGCGTCGGCTGATCAGCACACGTACAAGGTGACCTTCGTGGGCGGGACGAGCACCATCGTCACGCTCGACGTCCCTGCCGGCACGCCCGTCGACCAGGTCACGATCCCGGGCGTCGCGCTTCCCGTCCTCTCCATCGAGGACATCACGCCCGCGAGCTCGACCCCCGCTCCTGCGCCAACTACCGCGACCACGCCGCCGGCGACCGACGAGCCCGCGACGCCCAGCGAGTCCCCGCAGCCGGCCGACGCCGAGCCCGTCGGCAAGAAGCAGCGCGAGCAGAAGGTCACCGGAAACACCAAGCGTGAGCCTCAGGACGAGGTTGAGACTTCGGTCGCGGAGGTCGTCAAGGCGATCGGCGACGAGTCCGAGAAGAAGGACACGCGCGACGAGGGCGGCGCGCCGACTCCCGACGACCCGACCTACTCCTTCGCCCTCCCCGGCCCGGCCCCCATCGGCGTCCCGAACTTCTTCATCGAGAAGTTCCGCATCCCGCCGTTCCTGCTCTCCATCTACCAGGCCGCCGGCATCCAGTACGGCGTCCGCTGGGAGATCCTGGCCGCGATCAACGAGATCGAGACGGACTACGGCCGCAACCTCAACGTCTCCTCCGCGGGCGCCCTGGGCTGGATGCAGTTCATGCCCGCGACGTGGAAGGCCTACGGCGTCGACGCCAACGACGACGGCGAGAAGGACCCGTACAACCCGGTCGACGCGATCTTCGCCGCCGCGCGCTACCTCAAGGCGGCGGGCGCGGCCACCGACATCCGCCGCGCGGTCTTCTCCTACAACCACGCCGACTGGTACGTCGACTCCGTCCTCCTGCGCGCGCGTCTGATCGGCGGCCTGCCGTCAGACCTCGTCGGCTCGCTCACCGGCCTGACGCAGGGCCTGTTCCCGGTCCACGCCAAGGCGCGCTACGCCAAGGACGTCGAGCCGGCCGCCGCCGCTCGCCGCGTCAAGAGCGGCAACGCCGCCAACATCGTCAGCCCGGACAGCACCCGCACGGGCATCTCCATCTTCGCCCGCAAGAACGCGCCGGTCGTCGCCACGCAGGACGGCAGGATCGTCCGCATGGGCGTCAGCAAGCGGCTCGGGCGCTTCATCAAGCTCCAGGACGTCTACGGCAACACCTACACCTACGGCGGCCTCGGCGAGATCGCCAAGGCCTACCCCGCGCCCAAGCCCAAGAACGTGACCGCTCGCCAGGTGGCGCGCGAGCTCGATCTCCCCGCGGCCGACCCCGAGCCGACCGAAGCCGCCAGCGCCGGCACGCAGGCCGCCGCCAAGGCGACCACCCGCCGCGTCAGCGCCAAGCCCGCGTCCGTCGCTCCCGCCGTGCACGTCGAGAAGGAGCGCCTCTACGCGAACCCGGCCCGCCCGGCCGCGTTCGAGAACGGTGGCGAGAGCCAGCTTCTGGACTCCGGCGCCGCGATCCCCGGCTACACGACGTTCAAGAACTACTTCACCGAGGTCTTCGGGCTCAAGCGCGACGACGTCGTGCTCAAGCGCCTGAAGGTCGGCTCGCGCGTCATCGCCGGCACGATCATCGGCCGCATCGGCAAGGCCCGCAGCGCGAAGTCCGCGCCGCACATGCGCTTCGAGATCCGCCCCGCCGGCAAGGGCGCGCCGCGGATCGACCCGAAGCCGATCCTCGACGGCTGGAAGCTGCTCGAGTCCACGGCGATCTACCGCGCCGCCGGCAAGAACCCGTTCTTCGGCCGCGACGCCAAGAACCCCTCGATCGGCCAGATCCTGCTGATGAGCAAGTCGGCGCTGCAGCATCGGGTCCTGACCGACCCGAGCGTCCAGATCTACGACTGCGGTCGCCGCGACATCCAGTCGGGCGGCGTCGACCGGCGCGTGCTCGCGACGATCGAGTTCCTCGCGGCCAGCGGCCTCAAGCCGACGATCTCCAGCCTGCACTGCGGCCACTCGTTCATGACGACCTCGGGCAACGTGTCTCAGCACTCGTCGGGCAACGCGGTGGACATCGCCGCGGTCAACGGGATCCCGATCGTCGGCCACCAGGGCTCCGGCTCGATCACCGACATCACGATCCGCCGGCTGCTGACGCTGCAAGGCACGATGAAGCCGGATCAGATCATCTCGCTGATGACCTACGACGGCGCGGACAACACCCTGTCGCTGCCCGACCACGCCGATCACATCCACGTCGGCTTCCGGCCGCTGTTCGACGCGAACAGCAAGCTCGGGCGCCGCGCGGCCGCGATCCTCAAGCCCGGTCAGTGGATCAAGCTCATCGACCGCATCGGCGAGATCGAGAACCCCACGGTCCTCGCCAAGCCCTCGAAGTACTCCATCACCGTCGAGCCGCCGCAGAAGGCGTCCGACGCGCACGTCGGCGAGTAGCGCGCTCGCTCCTAGACGGGGCGGCGCAGCTCGACCATGTCGAGGCCCAGCGCCTCGACGTGCACCGGTTCGCCGGCCTCGTGCCAGCCCTCGCGGGCGTAGAAGCGCCGCGCGCGGGCCTGCGGGGCCGGCGTGAAGAGGCGCGCCTCGATGTAGCCCTGGCGGCCGATCTCCTCCGTGAGCGCGGCCAGCAGCGTCGTGGCGACCTCCGTCCCCCAGTGCGTCTGCGTGACGAAGACCGCCCAGACGTGCGCCAGGCCGGGCACCTCAGCGCCGGCCCGCGGGTGCTCGAGCGCCTGCTCGAAGGCGCCGAAGCCCACGACCTCGCCCCCGTCCTCGACCACCGCGCCCCATCCCGCCGCCAGCCGCTCGGCGAAGCCGTGCATCGGCTCGTCCGGCGGCTCCCAGCCGGGGATGCCGAACGCGCGGTAGGACGCAAAGCCCTCGCGGATCAGCTCGAGCGCGGCCGGCGCATCCGCAGCGGCGGCGGGCCGCAGCACGTCAGCGCGTGACGCCGGCCGCGCGCGGAAGCAGGCGCCGGGCCCGGTTCCACCATGCCAGCTGGCATCCGTCGGCTCGGCTGAAGCGCCGATGCACCGCGGTGCCGCGGACCGCGCCCCGCACGACGGCCCGGTCCGGCCCGCCGTAGACCATCGGGCACGCCCCGCCCGTGCGCGGCGCCGCACCGAGGAACGACTCGAGCGCATAGGCGCGCGTGCACAGCTTGGCGGCGTCGCGCCGGTGCAGGAAGCCGGTGGCCCGCGGACCCTCGCTGTCGCAGGTCAGCGACGCATGGCGCTTGGCGGTTCCCGGCCCGGTGTCGGCGGTGATGCGCAGCTGGACCGCGCCCGCGTGGGCGGCCGGGGCCGCGGCGAGCAGCCCGAGCACGGCGGCGAGCGGCAGGACGCGCCTCATGGCCGCGATGGTACGCCCGATAGCCTCCGCGCGTGGCCTCCCGCCTCTTCCGGTTCGTCCAGCTCGAGGTCCCGTGGCCGCTGGGCCCCGACGACGGCCGCTACGTCGTGCGGCGCCACGCCGGCGAGCAGCCCGAGCACGTCCTCGTCCTGGCCACGCTCGGGGCGCCCGAGCGCCGGCGCCTCGGCGGCAAGCGTCCCAAGGAGACCGCCCCCGAGCCGCCGCCCGAGCCGGTCGTCACCGGCCGCGCGACGATGATCCCGGCCGAGCCGCTGGAGTCCGAGGAGGCGGCCGCCGCCTGGCTGAAGGGCGCCGACGGCGAAGCCGAGGTGGCCGCGGCGCTGCTCGTGCTCAATCGCGCGCTGCACGCCCACCGCGTCGCGCTCGCCGACCCGTTTGCGCGGGAGGTCGGCCGCGACGACGCGCTCGTCGCCCGCATCGGCTTCGGCGCCGGCGAGCAGGTCGCCGAGGGGCGCTGGAGCGAGGCCCTGACCCTGCCGGCGCCCAAGGCGGCGCGCCAGCGGCGGACGGCCGCCCTGCGCCCCCAGGAGCGCGTCGCCGCGCTGCTCAGTGGCCGCGACGTCGCGCTGGCCTGCGAGCTGCTCGTCCTGCGCGCCCGGGCCGACCTCGACGCCGGGCGCCAGCGCGAGGCCGCGCTGCAGCTGAGCCTGGCGCTGGAGACCGCGCTGGCCGAGCTGGCGGCGTGGACCGACCGCGGCGATCTGGCGACGCGGCTCGACGAGCTGGCGGGGCTCGAGGACGCCGCCGACGCGGTCGCGGCCAGCGCGCTGGGACGCGGGCTCGACGTCGAGGAAGCCGCCGAGGTCGAGCGGATCCTCGGCCGGGTCGAGGCGGCCCTGCGCGCACGCACCGCCGCCGGTTTCGCGTAGGCTCCAACCATGACACAGGATCATGTCGACGTCCTGATCGTCGGAGCCGGCCTTTCCGGCATCGGGGCCGCCTGCCACCTGCGCGCGAACTGCCCGGGCAAGTCGTTCGCGATCCTCGAGGCGCGCGAGGCGATGGGCGGGACGTGGGACCTCTTCCGCTACCCCGGCATCCGCTCGGACTCCGACATGTTCACCCTCGGCTACTCGTTCCGGCCGTGGCTGGAGGCCAAGGCGATCGCCGACGGTCCTTCGATCCTCGACTACATCCGCGACACGGCGCGCGACCACGGCGTCGAGGACGCGGTCCGCTACAGCCACCGCGTGAGCGCTGCCCGATGGTCCAGCGACGAGCAGCGCTGGACGGTCGACATCGAGCGGACCGACACCGGCGCCACCGAGCAGATGACCGCGAGCTTCGTGCTGGGCTGCACGGGCTACTACCGCTACGACGAGGGCTTCACGCCGGAGTTCCCCGGCCGCGAGCGCTTCACCGGCGAGTTCATCCACCCCCAGCACTGGCCGCAGGACCTCGACTACGCGGGCAAGCGCGTCGTGATCATCGGCAGCGGCGCGACGGCGGTGACGCTCGTTCCGGCGATGGCCCGGACCGCGGGCCACGTGACGATGCTGCAGCGCTCGCCCACCTACATCGTCTCGCTGCCCGCCGAGGACCCGTTCGCCAAGCTCGCGCGGAGGATCCTGCCGACCAAGCGCGCCTACAGCGTGATCCGCTGGAAGAACGTGCTGATGACGCAGCTGAGCTTCGTGCTGAGCCGCAAGGCGCCGCGGCTGATGAAGGCGTTCTTCCGGGCGGGGGTCAGGATGAACCTGCCGAAGGACTTCGACATCGACACGCACTTCACCCCGAGCTACGGCCCGTGGGACCAGCGCGTCTGCCTCGTCCCCGACGCCGACCTGTTCAAGGCCCTGCGCCGCGGCCAGGCGTCGATCGTCACCGATCGGATCAAGACGTTCACCGAGACCGGCATCGAGCTGGAGTCCGGCGCCTCGCTCGAAGCCGACGTGGTCATCAGCGCGACGGGCCTGAACCTCCTGGCCGCAGGTGGCATCGAGCTGAGCGTCGACGGCGCGCCCGTCGACCTCGCCAAGACCGTCGGCTACAAGGGCTTGATGTTCAGCGGCATCCCGAACATGGCGGTGGCGCTGGGCTACACCAACGCGTCCTGGACGCTCAAGTGCGACCTGACCTGCGAGTACGTCTGCCGTCTGCTCAACCACATGGACGCCAAGGGCTACGGCGCCGTCGTCCCGGGCGAGCCGGACCCGTCGGTCGAGCTCGTCCCGTTCATCGACCTGAAGTCGGGCTACGTGACCCGCTCCATCGACAAGTTCCCCAAGCAGGGCGACCGCGCCCCCTGGCGCCTCTTCCAGAGCTACGGGCGCGACATCCTGCTGCTCAAGCGCGGCGAGATCGACGACGGCACGCTGGAGTTCACCGCCCGCGCCCGCGCGAGCGCGCCGGAGAAGCTGACGGTCTAGAGCGCCGCCAGGACGGCCTCGAGCTCGGCGACCACGTCGCCGTCGAGCTTGACCGCGGCGCGGGCGTCCCACGGCGTCGGCCCGGCGGTGATGATCGCCACCTGTCCCCCGGCCTGCTTGGTGACGCCCGGCAGCTGGGCGATCGGGTGGACCTCGAGCGACGAGCCGACGCAGAGCAGCAGGTCGGCGCCCGCGGCCAGCGCGTAGGCGCGCTCGAGGGCGCCGTCGGGGAGGAACTCGCCGAACAGGACGACGTCGGGCTTGAGGGGCTCGCCGCAGTTGCAGGCCGGCACGGAGATCGGCGAGTCGTGCAGACGCTGCTGGACGTCCTCGAGGACGTACTGGCCCCCGCAGGTCAGGCACGAGGAGGTGTCGATCGTGCCGTGGACCTCGACGAGCTCCTGCTGGCCGGCGCGGCGGTGCAGGCGGTCGATGTTCTGGGTGATCACGCCGTCGAGCTTGCCGATGCGCTCGAGTTCGACCAGCACCGCGTGCGCGCCGTTGGGCTGCCTGTCGCGCAGCGTCTGAAAGCGGCTGCCGTAGAAGTGCCAGAAGCGTTCGGGGTCGGCGCGCCAGGCGTCGATGTGGGCGACCTCCATCGGGTTGACGCCCTCCCACAGCCCGGTTCCGGGCGAGCGGAAGTCGGGGATCCCGGACGGCACCGAGATCCCCGCGCCGGTCAGCGCGACGACCGACCCGGCCTCGCGGATGAGCTCCGCGAGGCGAGCCGCCTTCGTCGTCTGGGTGTCTCCTTGCCCTACTTCCCGGACCACTTCGGTGCGCGCTTTCCGAGGAAGGCGCCGATGCCCTCCTTGGCGTCCTCGGAGAAGAACGCGGCGCCGAAGCCCGCCTTCTCCGCCTCGATGCCCTCGTCGAGGTCGCCCTTGGCCGAGACCTTCTTGATCTGGCCGACCGCGATCGGTGCCTGGCCGGCGAGCTTGCGGGCCCACGACAGCGCGGTCTCGAGCAGCTCGTGGTCGGGCACGATGCGGTTGACGAGGCCGAACTCGTAGGCCTCCTCGGCGGTGATGGCGTCGCCGATGAGGTTCATCTCGAGCGCCTTGTTCTCACCGACGAGCCGCGGCAGCCGCTGGGTGCCGCCGAAGCCGGGGATGATGCCCAGCTTGACCTCGGGCTGCCCGAAGACCGCCGACTGCGCGGCGATGCGCACGTCGCAGGCCATGGCCAGCTCGCAGCCGCCGCCGAAGGCCAGCGAGTTGACCGCGGCGATCGTCGCGATGTCCGAGGTCTCCATCTCGCGCAGCAGACCGTGAGCCTGGTCGACGAGCTCCTTGCCGCCGGCCTCGTCCATCTTGGTGAACGCCTTGATGTCGGCGCCCGCGCTGAAGACGACCGGCGAGGCGGAGGCGACCACGAGGGCGCGCACGCCCGTCGACTTGGCCTTCTCCCAGACGATGCCGAGGTCGCGGATGACGTCCGGCGAGATCGAGTTGACCTGGCCGTTGGACAGCCACGCGATCGCCACGCCGTCGGCGCGGGTCTCGAGCTTGACCGTCTCGGCCTGATCGCCCTCGTCGGCCTGCGGGTAGGCGTAGAAGCCCATCCCCGTCTTCGGCCCGAGGCGGCCCTGGGCGACGAGGCGCTTGAGCGTCGTCGGCGGGGCGAAGCGCTCGCCGTGGGACTCCTCGAGCGCCTCGAGGCGCTCCAGGACCACGTCGAGGCCCATCACGTCGGCCTTCATGAACGGAGGCAGCAGGCCGCGGCGCGGATCCATGCCGGCGCCGGCCATCAGACCCATGTCGATCTCGCGGGTGCTGCACAGGCCGTCCTCGAGGACCAGGCAGGCCTCGACGAAGGACTTGAGCGCCATGAGCTCGGCGAGCTCCTCGCCGTCGACCTCGGTGATGTCGCCGGGAATCCGCGGCTCGCCGTTCTCGAAGAAGCCCTTGCCGCCGGTCTTGGCGCCGAGCTCCTTCTTCTCGACGAGCTCGCCCATGCCCTTGTGGACGTAGAAGCGGTCGCCGAGCGTCTCGTTGAGGTGCTGGGCGACGTGGTAGACGGTGTCGAGGCCGAGCAGGTCGATCAGGAAGAACGGCGGCATCGGCGAGACGTTCTGGGCGCCGACGGCCTCGTCGACGGCCTTGATCGACAGCCCGCGCTCCTCCTGGGCGCGCCAGATCTCGCTGGCGCCGGAGTTCAGGATGCGGTTGACGACGAAGCCGGGAGCGTCGCCGCAGATGATCGGCTGCTTCTTGATCGTCTGGGCGAAGTTCAGGATCGCCGCGACGGTCTCGTCGGAGGTCTCGTCGCCGCGGACGATCTCGATCAGCGGCATGACCGACGCCGGGTAGAAGTAGTGGAAGCCGATGACCTTCTCGGGCCGCAGCGTGGCGTCGCCGATCTCGGTCAGCGACAGCGACGAGGTGTTGGAGGCGAGGATCGCGCGGCCGGGCGTCACGGCGTCGAGCTCGGCGAAGACCGCCTGCTTGATCTCCATGCGCTCGGGCACGGCCTCGATGACGAGGTCGACGTCGCCGAACCCGTCGTAGGAGGTCGTGCCGTGGATGCGGCCGACGATCTCCTCGACCTGGGCGTCGGCCTGCTCCTGGGTGATCTTCTCCTTCTTGACGAGCCGGCCCACCTGGCCCGCGGTCACGTTGCGGGCCTCGGTCAGCCCGGCGTCGACGAACTCCTGCTTGACGTCCTTGAGTACGACGTCGATCCCAGCCGCGGCGATGGTCTGGGCGATCTGCCCACCCATGGTCCCCGCGCCGACCACGGCAGCCTTGAAGATGAACATATGCCCAGCAGCCTAGGGGGCGTTGGCCGCTCCGGGGCTGGTACGTACTCCGACTCGGGGACTACGGAACCAGGCCCGAGTTGCCGATGCAGGGATGGTGACTTCGGCCCTCGGCACCGGCACGCGCTCGTGGACGCTCGCCCTGCAGCTGGCCTTCGTCGCCGGGGACCTCGGGCATGCCGTCCGCATCGTGCGTGACGCGCGGGAGCAGCTCGATCCGCTCGAGCTCCTCGACGAGGTCGTCGCCCCCGCGATGCACCACGTCGGCGACCTGTGGGAGCGCGAGATGATCTCGGTCGCCGACGAGCACCTCGCGACATCGACCGCGCATCGGCTGCTCGCCGAGATCGCACCGTCGCTGAAGCGCCCCGTTGCCGCGGCCCAGGGCACCGTCGCGGTGCTGGCCGCTCCCGAGAGCGAGCGCCACGTCACCGCGCTGCTGATGGCCGAGAGCGTCCTGCGCGGCGCCGGCTATCGCGTGAAGAACCTGGGCCCCGGCGTCCCGCTGCCGTCACTGCAGCGCATGCTTCAGGACGATCCCCCGCACCTCGTCGGCCTCACCGCGTCGATCGCCACCCCCGCCGAGCTTCAGGAGGCGATCGACGGCGTGCGCGCGGCCAGCCCGGACGCCCGCGTCCTGGTCGGCGGCCGCCACGCCGCGGCCGTCACGAGCGCCGAGCCCGTCGCGGACCTCCGCGGGCTCGCCACGGCGCTCGAGCTCTAGCCCTCGAGCGACTGCTCCACGGCCAGCTCGCGGGCGAAGCGCACCAGCGTGCGCTGCAGGGCCTCGCGCTGGCGCGGGCGGATGAAGATCGCGTCGACGATCGAGTAGAGCGGGCCGCCCGGCCGCTTGGTCAGGCGGTAGTCGAACTCCAGCGTGATCTCGACCCGGTCCTCGGGGCGGGCCACGAACGAGATCGACTGCGTGCCCGTGGAGCGCTCCTCGAAGACCTCGGCGGTCTGGCCGACGCGCGGCTCGAAGCGCGTGACCTTCTCGAGCACGCGGCCGCGGCCGTCGGGCGATGACTCCCAGGACAGCTCGCCTTCGCCCGGCCAGCCCATCGACGCCTTGACGACGTGATGGAAGCCCTCGATGAACGTCGGCCAGCGACGCGTGTCGTACCAGAGGGCCTCGGCCTCACTGATACGACCGGGGACGATGATCTGCGCTCGCGCCTTCACGAGCGCAGATCATTCCCCATGTCGTCTTAGGCGGTCGCCGGCGCGGTCTCTTCGACGCGGCGCGGCAGCAGGGTCTCGCGGGCGATGACCAGACGCTGGATCTGCGAGGTGCCCTCGTAGAGCTGCATGATCTTGGCGTCGCGCATGAGCTTCTCGACGGGGTACTCCTTGATGAAGCCGTAGCCGCCGTAGACCTGCACGGCGTCCGTGGTGACCTCCATCGCGGAGTCCGCGGCGAAGCGCTTGGCGTGCGAGGACTCCAGGCTGTTGCGGCGGCCCTGGTCGAGCAACACGGCGCTGTTCCACGTGGCCAGGCGCGACAGGTGCACCTTGGTGGCCATGTCGGCGATCATGAACTGGATCGCCTGGTGCATCGCGATCGGCACGCCGAACTGGACGCGCTGCTTGGAGTAGTCCGTGGCGAACTCGAAGGCGGCGCGGGCGATGCCGGTGGCCATGGCGGCGACGCCGGGGCGCGTGCGGTCGAGGGTCATCATCGCGAGCTTGAAGCCCTTGTTCTCCTCGCCGATGACGTTCTCGGCGGGGACCTCGGTCTCGTTGAAGGAGATGGTCGCGGTGTTGGACGCCCGCT
>JBJMLA010000105.1:0-3159 GCA_045805505.1 Solirubrobacteraceae bacterium | reverse complement strand
TACTCGTTCTCGTACCAGGCCATGTCGTCGACCGCGTCCACCGCGCGCTCGCCCTTGACCTTGGCGTTGAACAGGTCGGGGAACATCGTCGGCGAGTGGTTGCCCCAGATGACGAGGTCCTGGACGTCGTCGACGGTGCCGCCGAGCTTCTTGGCGAGCATCGAGACGGCGCGGTTCTCGTCGAGCCGGGTCATCGCGGTGAAGCGCTCGTTGGGCACGTCGGGCGCGTTGTGCATCGCGATCAGCGCGTTGGTGTTGGCCGGGTTGCCGACCACGAGGATCTTCACGTCGTCGGCGGCGCCGGCGTTGATCGCCTCGCCCTGCGGCTTGAAGATCGCGCCGTTGGCCTCGAGGAGGTCGGCGCGCTCCATGCCCGCCGAGCGCGGGCGGGCGCCGATGAGGAAGCCGACGTTGACGCCGTCGAACGCCTCCTTGGGGTCGTCGAAGATGTCGATCGACTCGAGCAGCGGGAAGGCGCAGTCGTCGAGCTCCATCGCGGTGCCCTCGGCTGCCTTGACGGCCTGAGGCACTTCGAGAAGGCGCAGCGAGACCTTCTCGCCGTCGCCGAGGACCTGGCCGGAGGCCAGGCGGAAGAGGATCGCGTAGCCGATCTGGCCGGCCGCGCCGGTCACTACTACTCGGGTCGCCATGTGAAGAAGGTCTCCTTGGGTCAGCTGGATGTCGCGGCGGCGGACGCTAGCGGCTGCGCCTCGCCCTGCGCGCAGCGCTTCTCCAGCGCCCGGCTGAGAAGACCGCGCAGCGTGGCGCGCTCGTCGGCGTTCAGCCCGCTGAGAAGGTCACCCTCGAGGGTCTCGAGCAGCTGCTCGGCGCGTTCGAGGTCCTTCTCCCCCTGCTTGGTCATGACCACGACGTGACGGCGCCGGTCGGCCGGATCGCGCTCGCGCTTGATGCGGTCGTCGATCTCGATGTCGTTGAGCAGCAGGACGAGGTTGTTGGCGTCGAAGTTGAGCGTCTCACCCAGCGACTTCTGCGAGACGGTTCCGCCGAAATCGCGGATCTGCGTCAACACGATGAAGTGCTTGAGCTTCATCCCGATGACGTCTTCCGTCTCGCGCCGATGGATCAGCCGCGTGAGGCGCATCAGCAACCCGATCGATCCTGTCGGCCATCCGTTCATTGCGGCGCAGTATATCACGGATGTAGGGGTCGTACATAGTTCTGTGGTCATAGTGGCTCATGAGATGATCCATGATACAGTGACGATCCCATGACCTCCATGCTCAACAATTTCCTGAGCGATGAGCGCCGCCGCTGGGCCGTGCTGATCGTCGTCTGCTTCGGCCAGTTCATGATCGTGCTGGACACGACGATCGTGAACGTGGCCCTCCCCGCGCTCCAGACCGATCTGGGCTTCAGCGACTCGTCGCTGACCTGGGTGGTCAACGCCTACCTGATCGCCTTCGGCAGCTTCCTGTTGCTGGCCGGGCGCCTCAGCGACATCTTCGGCTCGCGGCGCGTGTTCCTCACCGGGCTGTCGGTCTTCACGATCGCCTCGATCATCTGCGGGCTCTCGGCGAGCCCGGAGATGCTGATCGCCGCGCGCTTCGTCCAGGGCATCGGCGGCGCGCTCACCGCCGCGGTCGTGCTGGCCATCCTGGTCAGCGAGTTCCCGGCCCTGCAGGACCGCCGACGCGCGATGGGGATCTTCGCGTTCATCGCCCCCGCCGGCGCGGGCACCGGCCTGCTCGCCGGTGGCGTGCTGACCCAGTCGATCAGCTGGCACTGGATCTTCCTCGTCAACGTCCCGATCGGCCTGGTCGTGCTCGCTGCCGCCCGGGCGCTCGTCGAGCACCGGCCGCCCGCGGCCGGCGGGGTTCGCCTCGACATCCCCGGTGCGACGCTGATCACCGTCGCGACCATGGCGCTGGTGGCCGGCATCATCGGCGCGGCCGACCACGGCTGGGGCGCGACGCAGACGCTGCTGCCCGCCGGTCTCTCGGTCCTGCTGTTCGGCGCCTTCGCCCTGGTCGAGAGCCGCAGCAACCACCCGCTGGTGCCGCCGGCGATCCTGCGCGTGCGCAGCCTGATGACCTCGAGTCTCGTCCGCGGCGCGCTGGTCACCGGCATGTACGGCATGTTCTTCCTCGGCGCGCTCTACCTCGAGCAGACCCGCGGGTTCGACGCGGTCGAGATCGGCCTGGCGTTCCTGCCGATGCCGATCGGGATCGGCTTCATGTCGATCGTCGTGACGGGGCGGCTGGTCAGCCGCTTCGGCCCTGGGCGCACCCTGGCGGGCGGCATGGCGGTCGTGCTCGCCGGGATGACCCTGCTGGCCACCGTCGGGGAGTCGACGGGCTACTTCCCCACGTTCGGCGTGGGCATCGCCCTGCTGGGCCTCGGCATGGGCGCGGCGTTCTCACCGCTGCTCGAGCTGAGCATGGCCGACGTCCCGGCCGACGACGTCGGGCTGGCCTCGGGCATCGTCCAGGTGTCGATGCAGCTGGCGGCGGCCCTGGGACTGGCCGTGCTGAGCACGCTGGCCGCGGGGCACTCGCCCGCCGCCGGCCTGTCGCTGGCGATGACCGTCTCCGCCGCGCTGGTGGGCGCCGCCCTGCTCGTCTCGCTGGTCGCCTTCCGGCAACCGCGCGAGCGGGCGGCGGTCCGTCAGGCCATCGCGGCCTGAAGGTTCTCGTCGATCGAGGCGAGGAACTCCTGGGTGGTCTGGAACTCCTGGTCGGGACCGATCAGCAGGGCCAGGTCCTTGGTCATCTTGCCGCTCTCGACGGTCTCGATGCACACGCGCTCGAGGGTCTCGGCGAAGGTCGTGACCTCGGGCGCGCCGTCCATCCGGCCCCGGTAGGCCAGGCCGCGCGTCCACGCGAAGATCGAGGCGATCGGGTTCGTGGACGTGGGCTTGCCCTGCTGGTGCTGGCGGAAGTGGCGCGTGACCGTGCCGTGCGCGGCCTCGGCCTCGACGGTCTTGCCGTCGGGCGTCATCAGCACCGAGGTCATCAGGCCCAGCGAGCCGAAGCCCTGGGCGACGGTGTCGGACTGGACGTCGCCGTCGTAGTTCTTGCAGGCCCAGACGATGCCGCCTTCCCACTTCAACACCTGGGCGACCATGTCGTCGATCAGGCGGTGCTCGTAGGTCAGGCCCTTGGCCTTGAACTTCGCGGCGTAGTCCTTCTCGAAGACCTG
>JBJMLA010000104.1:0-115508 GCA_045805505.1 Solirubrobacteraceae bacterium | reverse complement strand
CCCGCGGCGCCGCCGCCCGGCGCGCTCGTCGCGTGGGTGCCGGCGACGGCGGGCAGCCGCCGGCGCTTGCGCTTGCGCCGTGGCTTGGCGAGCTCGCCCCGCGCCCCACCGGGCGCCGGGCGTGGCGGGCGGCTGCTGGGCGTGATGGTCGCCGTGGGCTCGGCGCTGCTGCCTGTCGTCGTGCTCGTGCTGGAGGTCGTGGTCGAGCTGTTGCTCTCGTACCGGGTGGGCGGCGGCTCGGTCCGCGGCTGCATGTGCGGCTGGCTGTCGAAGGCCTGGGCGGCGGTGGGAAGCGCCACCGAGGTGATCAGCGGGATGCCGGTCACCACGGCGCCACCGACCAGGACGCGGCGCAGGACCGTGCGGCGGGTCTGCGACGCGCCGTCGTCGAGCAGGTCCAGCTCGCGCAGGTCGGCGAGCGCGGCGCTCACCGTGTCCGCGGAGAGCCCGGTGCAGCCGGCCAGCGCGGCGGGGCTGCGGGTGCCGTCGCACGCGCGCCAGACCGCGGCCGCGTCCGGCGCGAGGCGGTGCGCCACGTCGTGGCGCGGATCGACGATGATCAACTCCCCATCGAGCTCTCGGACGAGCTCGAACGCCCTGCTGTTCGGCTGTTCCATGCCGGGCCTCCCCTGAGTGCTTGTGCCCAAAGATACAGAACCCGGTGCGGTGAGACGCCACCTGCTCAACCGGTCCCTGTTCGGGGTGCCGTTCGTCATCGATGCGGCGACGGCCGACCTCGCCGGCGAGGTCGAATCGCTGCTGCCGCCGGGTCACGTGCCGGCCACCGGAGGGGCGGTCTTCCCCATCGACACCGAGGGCGAGATCGCCGCCCTTGACGCCGCACTGCGCAAGCACATCGCCACCCACGCGCCGGACCACGTCTTCGTGCACGCGGGCGTCGTCGCGCACCGCGGAGCCGCGATCGTGCTGCCGGCGGCGACGCACGCCGGCAAGAGCGAGCTCGTCGCCGCGCTCGTCCGTGCCGGCGCCGCCTACTGCTCTGACGAGTACGCGGTCATCGACAGGGAGGGTTGCGTCCACCCCTACGCGCGGCCGATGACGCTGCGCGGCCGCGACGGCAGCGCGCCGGCCCGCGTCCGCGCACCCGGCCACCGGGAGCCGCTGCCGGTCGGGCTGATCGTGGCCACGACGTTCGTGCCGGGGGCCCGCTGGGCGCCGGCCGAGCGGACGGCGGCCGAGGGCGCGTTGCTGCTGCTCGCGCACGCCGGCCAGGGCCGGGCGGAGCCCGCGCGCGTGCTCGACGCGCTGCACCGCGCGGCGGCCGGCGCCCGCGTGCTCGAAGGCCCGCGCGGGGAGGCCGACGAGGTCGCTCGCGCGCTGCTGGGCTAGCCCACCGCGCGCAGGACGACGCGCAGCGACGCTTCGGGCCCGGGCCACAGCTCGCCGACGAGCTCCGGCCCGGCCGAGCGCAGCACCGCGCGCAGGACGAGCGCCAGGATCAGCAGGTCGTCGAGCTGCCCGGCGACGGGGATGAAGTCGGGCACCAGGTCGATCGGCAGCGCGAGGTAGGCGAGCAGCCCGGCCAGCAGCAGCTTGCGCGACCGCGGCACCCGTTCGTCGGCGAGCAGGCGCCGGACCAGCACGATGCAGTCGGGGACGAAGCCCGCGAGCGCGCGGGCCTCCGAGCGGCGCCCGGTGATCAGCAGCACCACGACGAAGAGGGCCCACGCGACGGCGACGACAGCGCCGACCGCGAGGGCCCACTTCCACCACGGCATCTAGGACTTCTTCTTGCCCTTCACCACGCGGAACGCGCCGCGCATGAACGGGTGCACGCGGCAGAAGTACGCGTAGGTCCCGGGGTTGAGGTTCTTCGGCGTCTTGTAGATCGTCGTGCCGACGCAACCGTCGGAGATGACCTGGGTCAGCCCGTCGATCGCGGCGCAGTTGTCATCCGAGGTCGGCGTGTCGACCGCGGCCGTGAACGGGACGGTGCCCCCGGTGCCGCCGACGAGCGCCTCCGGGATCGTCGGGCCGAAACCCAGCTCGCCCGAGTCGAAGTCGAACGGGCCGTCGGCCAGCGGGTAGCCGATGCCGCCGGACTTCGTACACGGCAGCTTGCACGACGTCACCGTGTGGAAGCGGACGGTCAGCGGGTTGTCCTGGTTGACGAACGTCAGCGAGCTGCCCTGCCGCACGAGCGGCGGCCGGCCGGTCTTGCCGCCGCGCGAGAGGTCGCCCTGGCTGTAGACGAAGTTCTTGATCGTGATCCGGTCCTGGTAGGGGCCGGCGCGGCGCGCGATCGGGTTCTGCAGACCGGTCGAGATGCCGACGTTCGAGTCGATGTTCTCCTTCAGCCGGCCGTGCGTGAGCGTGTCGCTCTGGTCGATCGTGCCGGTGAACGGGTCGACGCCGCCGGCGACGGGCGCGTCGGTCATCCCGACGACCATGATCCCCATGACCTCATACCAGGAGGCCCTGGTGGTGTCGTAGGTCGCGCTGGTCGAGATGACGTCGCCCTTCTTGAAGTTCACCCGCCACTTGTCCGACGCGGCGGACATCGCGACGTCCCAGGACACCGCGCCGCTCGGCTCGAAGTAGTTCGCGCGCGAGCGGAAGATCCGCTTGGTCACGCCGTCACGGGTGATGTCCAGGTCGGTCCACAGGCCGCCCGGGTGCAGGTGGCCGGCCGTCGAGACGAGCGTGCCGTCGTGGTCGGCGACCCACTCGTTGCGGTTGTGGTCGACGCCTGCGTAGGGGTTCTTGGCCTGGTCGGGGTAGGTGAAGCGGCCCTTGGTCCCGGTCCCCTTCAGCGCGTTGAACACCGGGTAGGGCTTGAGGCCCTCGACGTCCATCCACAGCGTGTTCATCTTGGTGATCGACGCGGCCTCGGGAGCGGTGTCGGGGATGAACCACAGCGTGTAGGTGATGTAGACCTCCTGCGGCTGCGACGTGAGGTCGTGGATCATGTGGTTGATCAGCCAGGTCTGCTTGGACGGGTCGGACTGGTAGCGCCAGCCGAAGCCACGCGGCGCGTTGAAGTAGGTCTTCTCCTCGCCCGCGGCGAAGGTCGGCTTGACGTTCTGGCCCTCGCCCACCAGCCACACCGCGTGGTGCAGGTGGATGACCTTGACCGACGGGCTCGTGCCATCGGCGTAGACGAGGCCGGGGCGGAAGCCGACGATGTAGCCGTCGACGTTCGGGCGCTGGCTCTGCAGATCGATGCTGATCTTGTTCTGGCCCGGCAGGATGCGCATCGGGCCGAACTTGTACTTGAGCACCTGGGCGCCGGGAGGCGGCCCGGGATCGCTGACGGGGATGTTCTGCTTGGCGGCGCGGAAGGCCGACGTCGTGGCGTCGAAGTGCTTCTGCCGCGCCGAGTCGGCGAAGGCGGCAGGGGCGCAGAGCGCGAGCAGCGCGAAGGTGGACAGCAGCAGCTGGGGAAGCCGCAGCGGGGAAGACAGCATCTCTCGTCCTTGCAGTGGGGGACTGCCGGTGGGGGGACCGGCTCTGAGATCGTATCGGTCGATGCATGTCTTTCCTGTAAGCGTTGTCATCCGGACGCGCAACGAGGCCGCCAAGATCGGCACGGTGCTCGACGGGCTCGCGGCCCAGGCGCTCAGCGGCGCCGAGATCGTCGTCGTCGACTCCGGCTCGACCGACGCGACGCTCGACATCGTGCGCGCGCGCGGCGTGCACGTCATCGAGATCCCCGCGGCGTCGTTCACGTTCGGCGGCGCGCTCAACACGGGCGTCGCGGCGACGAGCGCGCCGATCTGCGTCGCGCTGTCGGGCCATGCCGTCCCGCTCGACGACGGCTGGCTCGGGCGTCTGGCCGGTGCGTGTGCCGAGGACGGTGTGGCGTGCGCGAGCGGCGATCGCTACGACGTCGACGGCGCGCCGCTGCACGGGCGCGTCCATCAGGACATCGCGCTGGCGCGGCGGCGGCCGCTGTGGGGCTACTCGAACGCCGCCGGCGCGTTCCGGCGCGAGCTGTGGGAGCAGCGCCCGTTCCGCGACGACCTGCCCGGCGCCGAGGACAAGGAGTGGGCGTGGTGGTGGCTCGACCGCGGCTGGACCCACGTGGTCGGCTCCGATCTCGTCGTCGACCACGATCACACCCACGACCCCCTGCGCGACATCTACGCGCGCTCCCGGCGCGAGTGGCTGGGCTACCGCGCGTTCCTCGAGCTCGACGACTACCCGCTGCGCGCGCTCGCGCGCGAGTGGTGGACCGACACCGCGACGCACCGCTCGCCGCTGCGCGCGCGGCTGAGCCCGCGCCGCGCGGCGCGCCTGCTCGGCGGCTACTCGGCCAGGGCCAGCTCGACGACCGCGGGCAGCGCGGCCTCGAGCACCGTCTCGAGCTGATCACGCGACAGCGTGCGGTGCACGAGCCACTCCTCCATCAGCACCTCCGACAGCGCGAGGTAGCCCGACAGGACGCTGATCGTCGCCTCGCTCGGCGCGTCCTCGCCGTGGTTGGCGGCGATCCGCGTGGCCCACGCGCGCCGCGACTCGCGCACGACCTTGCGCACCCGTGGCTCGTCGACGCGCCGCGCCTGGCCGGCGACGCGCAGCGCGGGATCGCGAGAGGCCGACAGGTCCAGGAACGTCGCGACGTTCTCGGGCAGCTTGCGCTCGAGCGGCCGCGACGGATCGGTGTCGATGCGGTGCACGAGACGGCGCCAGGCCTCCTCGACGACGGCCAGGTAGAGGTCGGGCTTGCCGTCGGGGAAGTAGCGGTACAGCAGGCTGCGCCGGACGCCCGCGGCGTTGGCGACCTCCTCGAGCCCGACGGCCTCGTAGGAGGACTCGGCGAACAGTGCCAGCGCCACGTCGACGAGCTGCTCGCGCCGGGCGGCGGGCGGGAGACGGCGCTGCGTGGGAGTGGCCACGAGACGATCATGCCAGGCGTCTGCTGACATATCGTCAACAGCGTGGTACGGTCGTGGCATGGTCCGGACGCCGACCCTGCTCGCGCTGCTGGTCGTGCTGCTCGCGCCCGCGGCGGCGCAGGCCGCCGATCCGTGCCCGCGCACGCGCAGTCTGCACACGGGTCCGCGGGCCGACGGCTTCTGGAACACCACCGCACCATTCGAGCACTTCGGAGCGAACCGCAGTCAGGTCTTCGCGCACTCCTGCACGCTGACCGAGCTGACCGGCCGGGCGCAGCCGCGGATCGCGCTGCGCTCGTCGCCGGTCGACTTCTCGACGCCGTACAACGCGGCGACCCGCAATCGTGACCAGCTCTACCTCTACGGCTACGGGCCCGACGCGGCGCGCCAGGGGGGCTACGTCGCCGGCGTCGACCCGCGGACGCTCGCCCAGCGCTGGCGCACGCAGATCCCCGACACCAAGCCGGCGGGGCAGTGGAGCTACCCGGGCGTGATGCTCAGCCACGCCAATGGCTTCCTCTACGCGATCTATGGCAACGTCCTGGTCAAGCTCGATCCGGTCAGCGGCGCGGTCGTGGCGCGGCGCGAGCTGCCCGAGGACCCCCAGCAGACCGGCGCCGCCTACAACGGCATGATCGTGCTGCCCGACGGGCGGCTGGCGGCCAAGAAGATCGAGCGCGGCCCGTGCGCGTCGGACGGCCCGCTGACCGGCCTGAGCTGCGCGGTGGCCAACGCGCTGCCCTCGCTGATCGTGGTGGTCGACCCGCGGCGGCTGAAGGTCTTGAGCGGCGTCGTGCCGCCCGAGCCGATCACCGGGCGCATCACCTTCGGCGGCGGCCACATCTACGCCGCGGGGCGCGACCACTTGTTCCGCTACCGCTACGCGCGCGGTGCGCTGACGTTCGACCGCGGCTGGGGGCCGGTGGCCTACCGGACGGGCACGCAGACGCCGGGCACGGGTCCCGGGCTGCTCGGGCACTTCGTCGTGGTCCAGACGAACTTCCTGCCGTCGAGCCAGCCGATGACCGTCACCGCCGTCGACAGCCGCGACAGCGACCGCGTGTTCACCATCCAGCCGTTCGCCGGCTCCGGGACCGGCAGCTGGATCGTGTCGAAGGCGGCGCTCGACGCCGCCAACAACACCGTCGTCACGCACGACACGACCGCGGGGCGGATGGCGGCGCTGCGGCTCGATCCGCAGACGGGGTTCACGGTGCGCTGGTCGCGGCCGCTGCACTCGCTCGACTTCTCGGCGCTGACGGGCGGCGCGCGCCATCGCCAGATCGTCATCGCCGACCTGACCGGCGACGCCGACCAGGTCGTGTGGCTCGACGAGGACACCGGCACCGAGCGGGCGCGCACCGCGACGCTGGCGACGACGCCCGCGCCCGGCAACATCGTGCTGCCCGGGTTCGGCGGCCGCTTCTACTACGCGTCGTCGGCCGGCAGGCTGTGGGAGCTGCGACCGGTCCCTTAAGGTGGCGCGATGGACTTCGAGACGCTGCTCTACGGCGTCGAGGACGCGGTCGCGACCATCACGCTCAACCGCCCCGAGACGCTCAACACGATCGTCCCGCCGATGCCCGACGAGCTGCAGGCGGCGGTCGAGGAGGCCACGCGCGACGAGCACGTCAAGGTCATCGTGCTGCGCGGCGCCGGCCGCTCGTTCTGCGCGGGCTTCGACTTCGGCGGCGGCTTTCACCACTGGGACGAGGCGCTGACCACCGACGGGCGCTGGGATCCGGGCAAGGACTTCCAGTTCGCCGTCCAGCGGCCCGACGCGCCCGTGCCGCGCTTCATGAGCATGTGGCGCTCGCCCAAGCCGGTCATCGCGCAGGTGCACGGCTGGTGTGTCGGCGGCGGCAGCGACATGGCGCTGTGCGCGGACCTGGTCATCGCGTCGGAGGACGCCCGGATCGGCACGCCGTATGCGCGCATGTGGGGCTGTTACCTGAGCGGGATGTGGCTCTACCGGCTGGGGCTGACCAAGGCCAAGGAGCACGCGCTGACCGGGCGGCCGCTGTCGGGCGTGCAGGCCGCCGAGGCCGGGCTCATCAACCGCGCCGTCCCGTTCGCCGAGCTCGAGGCGACGGTGGCCGAGGAGGCGCGCCTGCTCGCCTCGGTCCCCGCGTCGCAGCTCGCCGCGATGAAGCTGATCGTCAACCAGGCCTACGAGAACATGGGGCTGGCCTCGACGCAGGCGCTGGGCCCGATCCTCGACGGGCTGATGCGCAACACGCCCGACGCCGAACAGTGGGTGGATGTCGCGCGCGACGAGGGCGTCGGCGCCGCGGTCGGCCGCCGCGACGGCGGCTACGGCGACTACAGCCAGGCGCCCGCCGACCAGAAGCCGGACCCCGCCAACGTGATCGTGCCGTGAGGCGCTAGCCGCCGGCCAGCACGACGTCGTAGCCGTCGGCGCGCAGCACCTCGACGACGACGTCGCGGTGGTCGCCCTGCAGCTCGATGACGCCGTCCTTGACCGAGCCGCCGACGCCGCAGCGTTTCTTCAGCCGGCCGGCGAGCTCGCGCAGCCCGGCGTCGTCGAGGGCGACGCCGCTGACCGTGGTCGCGCCCTTGCCCTTGCGGCCCTTGGTCTCGCGCCGCACGCGGACCCGCCCGTCGCCGGCCAGCGCCTCGCGCAGCGCGGGCTCGCGCGCCTTGCGCAGGTCGCCGTCGGTGGTCGAGTAGACGGGTCGGGCATTCGACGAGCGCTTCGCCATGCGGCGAAGGCTAGGTCCAGGCCGCGGTGAGCGGCCGCAGCTCCTCGGCGTAGGAGAGCGAGTGGCGGCGCAGCTCGCCGCCGGGGTCGACCTCGTAGGCGCCCATCCGCCACAGCGGCGGCGAGTAGGCGTGGATGGTCACCGCGGGCCCGCCCCCCGCGTGCGCGACCCGGTGGATGTCCGAGGAGGAGAACCCGAACGTCGCACCGGGGTCGAACACGCGGGAGAGGGGCTCGCGTCCGAGGCACAGGCGCTCCTCGCGGATGCGTCCCTGCACCACGTGCACGGCTCCGGACGAGACGTCGTGGTCGTGCCAGCCCGTGTCGTGATCGTTCATCCAGCAGATCACCCAGGCCATGACGTCCTCGTCGTGGAGCAGCAGCTCGTAGGTCCGGCGGTCGGCGACGTGGCGCACGCGCGGGCGCCACAGCGCCTCGTCGCCGGCCAGCTCGTCGACGAGCGCGCGGAGCTCGTCGCCCGTCATGCCGCCACCGCCACGCCACCGGCGGGCAGCAGCCGGCCGGGGTTGGTCTCGCTCATCGCGCGCCAGGCGGCCTCGCCGAGCGGGCCGGGGGGCGCGAACGGCGCGGCGACCGGGCGGTCGGAGCCGTGGACGAGCTGATCGATGCCGACGACCCGGACCATCGCGTCGATCATCCGCGCGCCGTAGGAGCTCGTGTCGTAGAAGAGGTCGGGATCGACGACGTCCTCGATCGGCCCGCCGCGGGCGGCGAGGCGCTCGAGGTGCAGCGGCGCGCCGCCCGCGAGCATCGCGAAGACCACGCGCAGGCGCGGGTGCGCGCGGCGGCCGTGGGCGACGAACATGTGCCACGCCTCGTTCATCGAGGCGACGTAGTCGGTCATCGCCGGCCACCAGCCGGGGCGCCGCTCGATCGTCTGCACGGGGGCGCCCCACGGGTCGGGGCCGGGGTGCACGAACAGGGGGGCGCCGGTGCGCTCGAGGCGCTCGAGCAGCAGGCCCACGCGGTCGAGGCCGAAGCGCGTCGACAGCGCGGCGGACGGCAGGCACAGGCCGGCCGCGCCGCGGGCCAGCGCGGCGTCGAGGCGGGCGGGATCGACGTCGATGAGCGACGCGGCCGCCCAGGCCCCGAACTCGCGGGGCAGCGCGCTGACGCCGTCCTCGTAGGCGGCGAGCAGCTCGTCGGCCTCGTCGGGCGCCAGGCCCTCGACGCCGAGCGCGGTGGACAGGGCGATCAGCGCGCCGTCGACGCCGTCGATGGCCAGCAGGTTCGCGCGGTGCAGCGGCTCGTCGCCGGCGACGTCGATGAGGCAGGGCTGCTCGGCGGGGAGGCGCAGGCGCCAGGCCTGGCCGTCACGGCGGATGCAGGGCGCGACCGAGCGCTGCGCCAGCGCCGCGACCAGCGGCTCGCTCCACAGGTGCTGGTGCATGTCGATCCGCATGCAGACCAGTAAAGCACACTAAGTCGATAAGCTTTATCGACAATGGTGATTCGAGTCTGGTTCCTGGCCATGGTGGCGTGCGCCATCTTCGCGACGGCGCGCGCCTCGGCTGCGCCGTTCGGCCCGCTGCCCCCGGCCAACCCCGCGGTGGCGCTCGGCGGCGCCGCGACGATGCACGCAGACAGCGCGTCGTCGGACACGACGCCCTACGCCGGGCCGGGCACGGGGTCGCTCACCGCGACGTTCGCCGAGCTCGGCGCCGCGTGCCCGACCGTGCTGCAGGGCGACGACGGGATCCCGGTCGCGCTGTGCACGTCGATCCCCACGCGCGCGCCGGTCGTCTTCCTGCTCGACCCCGCGACGGGGCTGCCGACCTCGACGCTCACCCTCCCGGCCGGCGCGCTGTTCGGCGGCGTCTACACGTTCCTCGATCGCGCCAACCGGATGGTCCTCGTCGACGCCGACGGCAACCTGGTGCGCATCGGGCACGCGGGCGGGACGCTGAAGATCGACGACTCGCTGCCGGTCAAGGCCGCGTTCGACAAGCATTGCGAGAACCTCTGCGGCGGCGTCGTGGGCATCGCGCCGGACTGGCGGGGGCGGGTGTGGCTGGCCGCCGACGACGGTGTCGTCGCGCTCGCCGATCCGCGTACCAAGACGGTGCGCGCGCGGCGGCTCGGCAAGGACGAGACGGTGGCCAACAGCATCTCGACGGTGCGCGGCCGCACCGGTGTCGTGACCGACCACGCGCTGTACGACCTGACCGCCCGGGCCGACGGCCGCATCCGCATCCGCTGGCGCCGGGCCTACGACCGCGGGCCGGCGCGCAAGCCGGGCCAGCTCAGCCGCGGCAGCGGTGCGACGCCCACCTACTTCGGGCCGCGTGACGGCAACGAGCTCGTCGCCATCACCGACAACGCCGCGCCGCACGAGCACCTGCTCGTCTACGACCGCCGCGGCCGCAAGGTCTGCGACACCCCGGTGCTGACGAAGTCCGACAGCGGCACGGAGAACTCGCCGATCGCCTCGGGCGACAGCATCTTCGTGGCGAGCACCTACGGCTACCCGTATCCGGCCGCGCCCGAGGGCGCCGAGCCGACCCAGCCGGGCAGCGCGCCGTTCACCGGCGGCCTCACTCGCGTCGATCTGCGCAAGGGCGGCTGCGACGTGCGCTGGGACACCGCGGTGCGCTCCGCCGCCGTCCCACGCCTGTCGGTCCCCGACGGCCTGATCTACACCGTCCAGCGCACCAACCGCCTGCAGCCCGGCGGCGTCGCGAGCGCGCTCGACGACTACGCGCTCCTGGCCATCGACGCCGAGACCGGCGCGGTCCGCTCCCAGCAGCTCCTCGGCCTGGGCACGCTCTCCGACACCCTCCAGCTCGCCGGCACCATCGTCCCGGGCGGCGTCCTCTATCAGGGCACCATCAGCGGCATCTACCGCATCAAGGGGTCTGACAACTAGTTAGCAACGCGAACCAGGGGTCAGACCCCTAGTTCGTCTTGCTAACTACTTTGATGGCGTCTGGCGGGGTGGCGTAGTGTCGCGGGATGCGTCGCTGCCTCGCTGGTGTCCTGCTGCTCTTCGTGGTCGTTCCGGCCGCCGCGGCGGCGAAGGGGTGCGACCCGGTGGACCCGACGGAGTGTCTGCTGCCGTGGCCGAGCGACTACTACACGCGCCACGACGCGTCGTCGCCGACGGGCCTGCGGCTGGCGCTGCCGAAGGACGGCACGCCCGCGCGGGCCGACGACGCCAAGCGCGTCGACGTGACCGACTTCAACCGGGCCGACGGGTTCAGCCCGGGCGGCTTCGCGATCGTGCACGTCCCGCTGCTCACCGAGGCGATCCTCGAGCGGTCCGGCGCCGCGACGATGGCCCATCCGGAGCGGTGGAAGGCCAAGGACGCGCCGCTCGTCCTTGCCGACGCGAAGACCGGCCGGCGCTGGCCCGTCGTCGCCGAGATGGACGCGGTCGCCAAGTCCGACGAGGATCGTGCGCTGCTGATCCGCCCGCTGCGCAACCTCCGTGAGGGGCACCGCTACGTCATCGGCCTGCGCAACCTCGTCGCCCCGGCCCGCAGGACGCCGGGAATCAAGGGCTTCCTCAAGCTGGTCGGGCGCTCGAAGGACCTCGGCCCGGCGCTGGAGCGGCGCCGCGCGTCGATGGAGCGCGTCTTCGGCGAGCTCGCACGCGCCGGCGTCAGGCGCGACCGCCACCTCGTCGTCGCCTGGGACTTCACCGTGGCCAGCGCCGAGGGGCTGGCCGGCCGCCTGCTCTCCATCCGCGATCGCGCCTTCGCCGAGCTCGGCGACCGCAACCTCGCCGACGGCGTCCCGGCCGGCGCCGCGCCGAAGGTCGCCGTCGAGACCGTCGAGGACCTCCCGGGTGACCCGAACCTCAGCGCTCGCGTCCGCGGCACCGTCGAGGTCCCGTGCTTTCTCGACCAGCCCGGCTGCCCGGGCGGCTCGCGCTTCGCGATCGGCAAGAACGGCCTGCCCGTGCGCACGCCCGGCAACGTGACGCAGGCGAAGTTCGTCTGCCTGATCCCGCGCGGGGGCACCAGGCCGTTGCAGCCCATCCTCTACGGGCACGGCCTGCTCGGCTCGCGCGAGGAGCTCGTGCGCAACAAGCCCTACGCGCAGAGCGCCGGCGACCACGGCCTGCTGCCGTGCGCGACCGACTGGTCGGGCATGGCCAGCGACGACCTCGGGTTCCTGGCGACATCGATCCTCACCGACCTGTCGAACTTCCCGGCCCTGCCGGATCGCTCGCAGCAGGGCATCCTCAACTTCCTGTTCCTCGCGCGGGCCATGCGCCATCCGCAGGGGCTTGCCGCGCAGCCCGCGTTCCAGCAGGGCGGAACGCCGATCCTCGACCCCGCGACCCTCGCCTTCAACGGCAACTCCCAGGGCGGCATCATCGGCGGCGCGCTCACCGCGGTCGCGCCGGACTTCACGCGCAGCGTCCTCGGCGTCCCGGGGATGAACTACTCGACGCTGCTGGACCGCAGCATCGACTTCTCCAAGTACGCCACCGTCCTCTACGGCCACTACACGAGCGATCGCGAGCGCCCGCTGCTCCTGGCCCTGATGCAGCAGCTGTGGGACCGCTCCGAGGGCGACGGCTACGCGCAGCACATGACGACCCACCCGTACCCGAACACGCCGAAGCACGACGTCCTGCTGCTCGCGGCCTTCGGCGACCATCAGGTGGCCAACTTCGCCACCGAGGTCGAGGCGCGGACCATCGGCGCGCCCGTCCGTACGCCGATGATCGATCCGGGCCGCGCGGGCGACTACCCGATCGGCTTCGGCGTTCCGCGCCTCGGCACGCTGCCGCGCAGCGGCTCGGCGCTCGTGTGGATGGATCCGGGGACGCAGACGCCCGCCCCGCCCCTGCAGAACCTGCCGCCCTCGACCGGCGTCGACCCGCACGGCATCGGGGGCGACAGCGCCGCGGTGCGCGAGCTCGTCGCGACCTACCTCCGTCCCGGCGGCGCGCTGACCGCGCAGGCCTGCGGCGGCGAGGTGTGCCGGATCCCCTGACGTTCAGGAAAACGCAAGGTTCGGTCCGCCAGGGTGGCGGTCATGAACCTCCTGCGCCTCGTTCCCGTCGCCGCCGTCCTGCTCGTCGGCGGCTGCGGCGGATCCTCGTCCTCCTCGTCCTCCTCCTCGACCGGCAGCTCGGCACCCGCGACCACCACCGCGGCGCCCGCGGCCGGCACCATCGCCGGCACGCTGAACGAGTGGTCGGTTGGCGTCTCGGCGGCCAGCGCGCCGGCCGGCAAGGTCACCTTCGACGTGGCCAACCGCGGCAAGGTCACGCACGAGTTCGTCGTCCTGCGCACCAGCAAGTCCGCCGACAAACTGGGCGCCGGGTCGCGCATCGGCGAGAGCGGCAACGTCGGCGAGACGGGCGACATCGCGGCGGGCGAGTCCAAGTCGGTCACCATCGCGCTGAAGCCGGGGCACTACTCGCTGGTGTGCAACCTCCCGGGCCACTACATGTCGGGAATGCACACCGACTTCACCGTGCAGTAGTCATCGTCTAGGGTCGGCCGCGTGGGAGGAGAGCCCGCACCGCGAGGACGCAACCCGTTCGATACGAGCGGCGTTCGCCGAGGCCCCGACGGCATCGCGCGATACGACGGGCGCCCCGACTCGCTGGTCCACATGCTGCGCGCCGGCGTCGAGCGCGACCGCGATGCCACCGCCGTCGTGCAGGTCGGCGGTGAGGCGCTGACCTACGGCGCGCTGTGGGACGGCGCCGCGCGTGTGGCGGGTGGCCTGCGCGCCGCCGGCGTCGAGCGCGGCGACCGTGCGGCCATCCTGCTGCCCAACGGCCTGGACTGGCTGCTGGCCTTCTGGGGCGCGCAGCTGGCCGGCGCCGTCGCGGTTCCGGTCAACACGCGCTTCACCGACCCCGAGGTCGACTACGTCGTCAAGGACTCGGGCGCGGCACACGTCTTCCGGCCCGGGCAACCGCTGCCCGACGGCGATCCGCTCGTCGTCGATGACCTCGCGCCCGGCGACCTCGCCGCGATCTTCTACACGAGCGGCACCACGGGCTTTCCCAAGGGCGCGATGACGACGCACGCGAACTTCCTGGCCAACACGGAGAACGCGATCCGCTGCGTCGGCGTCGACCGCGCCGACGGGCCGTCGCTGGCGACGCTGATCAACGTCCCGCTGTTCCACGTCACGGGCTGCAACAGCCAGCTGCTGGTGATGCTCGAGCTCGGCGGCCGCACGTTCGTCCTGGCCAACCCGCTCGACCTCGAGGGCTTCCTGCGCACCGTCACCGAGGAGGGCGTGCAGATGCTCACCTCCGTCCCGGCGATCTACCACGCGCTCACGCGGCACCCGCTGTTCGCCGAGGCCGACCTCGCGCACGTGCGCTGGGTCTCCTACGGCGGCGCGCCGATCTCGGCCGGCGCCGTGCACAAGATCATGGAGGCGTTTCCCGCCGCCCGCGTGGGCAACGGCTTCGGGCTGACCGAGACGTCGTCGCTGACGTCCTTCTTGCCCCACGAGGAGGCGGCCGAGCACGCCGACAGCGTGGGCTTCGCGATGCCCGTGGTCGACCTCGACCTGCACGAGCCGGATCCCGACACCGGCGTGGGGGAGCTGCTGGTCCGCGGCGAGAACGTCGTCGCCGGCTACTGGAACAAGCCCGAGGCGACGGCCGAGACGTTCGTCGACGGCTGGCTGCACACCGGTGACCTCGCGCGCATCGGTGACGACGGGCTGCTCTACATCGTCGATCGCGCCAAGGACATGATCAACCGCGGAGGCGAGAACGTGTACTCGATCGAGGTCGAGTCGGCGCTCGCCGGCGCGCCCGGCGTCGGCGAGGCCGCCGTGATCCCGGTGCCGGACGACATGATGGGCGAGAAGGTCGGCGCGGTGATCGTGCCCGCGGCCGGTGAGCTCGACGTCCCCGCCGTCATCGCCCATTGCCGCGAGCGCATCGCCGACTTCAAGGTGCCCCAGTACGTCGCGCTGCGCAGCGAGCCGCTGCCGCGCAACCCCGGCGGCAAGGTGTTGAAGAAGCAACTTCGTGAAGAGACCGAGTGGGGAGAGCCGTTGCGATGAGCGCCGTCGAGACCGTGCAGGGAACCGTCGATGCCGCCGAGCTCGGGCTCACGCTCGTCCACGAGCACGTCCGCTTCCGCGACGAGGCCGTCGCCGAGAACTGGCCCGGCCGCTACGACGAGGAGGGCGAGCTCGCCGCCGCCGCCGCCGCCGTGGAGTCCGCGCAGGCCGCCGGCGTCAGGACGATCGTCGACCCGACCGCGATGTTCGGCGGCCGCGACGTGCGGTTCATGAAGAAGGTCGCCGACGCCACCGGCATCCAGATCGCCTTCTGCACCGGCATCTACACCTACGACTACCTGCCGCACTACTTCGAGAACCGCGACGAGGACACGATCGCCGCGCACTTCGTCGACGACATCGAGCAGGGCACGCAGGGCACCGGGCTGAAGGCCGCGTTCCTGAAGTGCGCGGCCGACGCGGCGGGCGTCACGCCCAACGTCGAGAAGGTCCACCGCGCGTGCGCCCGCGCGAGCCTGCAGACCGGCGCGCCGATCATGGCCCACTCCATGCCGGCGGCGGGCACCGGCCCGCGGCAGGTCGAGATCTTCCTGGAGGAGGGCGTCGCGCCCGAGAAGATCCAGATCGCCCACTGCGGCGACAGCCCCGACCCCGACTACATCGCCGGCCTGCTCGATCAGGGCGTCTACGCCGGGCTCGATCGCTACGGGCTCGACATGTACCTGCCGATGGACCAGCGCAACGCGGTCACCGCCGAGCTGCTGCGCCGCGGCTACGGCGAGCGCCTGCTCATCTCACAGGATCACTGCGCGACGATCGACTGGTTCCCCGCCGAGGTGGTCGAGCAGATGGTCAACTCACCGCTGATCCACAACTGGTCGTTCACGCTCGTCTTCGAGGAAGTGGTCCCCTGGCTGCGCGAGCAGGGGGTCATGGACGACACGGTCTTCGAGACCGTGTTCGTCCACAACCCCGCCCGCTGGCTGGCGCGCTAGCTGCTCTTGGCGCACTCGGTCGCGCCGAGGGCGCGGGCGAGCGGGTGCGTCGTCTTGTCGGTGTCGGCCGCCTCGGCCGCACTGCGGTAGTTCTCGTCGTTGCCGGACTGGGCGGCCTTGAGGACCTCGCGGGCGCGCTCCTGGCCCGCGGCGACCGCGTCGACGTACTTGTCGAAGGTCTCCTGGAGCTTCGGGTCGGGCTTGATCTCGCGGAGCTCGCCGAGGAACTTGTCGCTCGTGCCGATGATCTTCTCGACCGTCGGCGCGTCGTGCTTGGCCGTGCCGTCGAGGTCCGCGGCGAGCTTGTTGATCTCGGCGTTGGCGCGCGTGCAGACGTCGCTGACCGCCTGACCGGTCTCGGCGTAGCCGCGCGCGCCGGAGTCCGAGCCGGAGTCTGAGGAGTTGTCGTCGCCTCCGCAGCCGGCTCCGAAGAGTGCGGCGGCGGCGAGCAGGACCGGGAGTGTCTTCATGCGGCCGAACCTAGCGCTCCACCACGCCGGTCGAACAAACGTCCAGTCGTCCTGAGCAGGGCCGCGGAGCTCGCGTCATCGGCGCGTACCCACCAGCCCCTTCCCCAGGAGGATCGATGTTCACCTACAAGCAGCTCACCGGATTCGCCGCCCTCGCGGCGGTCAGCGGTTCGCTCGCCGTCGCGGCGTCCCCGGCCGCGGCCTACACCTGCTCGGCCAGCGCGATCCGCGGCACCGTCCTGACCCAGACGGGCCTCGAGCCGGTCGTCGCCGGCGGCGACGGCTGCACGACGCAGACCGCGGGCCTGGACCTGCCCGCGCCCCTCAGCGGCCTGGCCAACGCCAACACCGCGCTGACCGGCCCGGCCGACGACCCGCTCAAGCAGCAGGCCGCCGCGCTCGCCGGCATCGAGAACCTCTCGATCGGCGCGCTGGGCAGCCTGCCGATCAGCCTGCCCGCCGCGCAGCTTCCCGGCGGCCTGGATGCCCTGAAGATCCCGCTGCCGGCCAACCTGTCCCTGCTCGGCCTGCCGTCGGAGATCGTCGTCAACGCGCTGCCGGCCGCGGAGGCACTCGTCCCGGTCCGGTCGCTGCCCGACATCCCGCTGGCCGCGGTGCGGTCGCTGCGCTCGGCCGTCGGCGCGCAGTGCCTGGCCGGCCTGCCCAACCTCGTCGGCGTCTCGTCGGTCACCGGGCTCACCGGCCTCGGTCAGGGCCTGGCGACCGACGCGCCCGTCGACCGCGTGGTGACGCTGCTCGACCAGCAGGTGATCCCGCTGTCGAACCTCGACCTCGGCAAGCTCCAGCTGCCCGGCGGCCTGAGCCTCGACAACCCGCTCACCGGCGCCGCGCTGAAGACGGCGATCCAGGGCGTCCTCGCGGGCCTGCCGCCGATCGTCCTGCCCGAGACGGTGGGCAGGGTCGAGACCCAGCCCGACGAGCAGGACGCCGGCGACGGCGTCCTCGAGCAGCGCGCGCTGCGCATGACGGTCAGCGCCGCCGGCCAGAAGGTCGCCGATCTGGTGATGGGCATCGCCCGCGTCGCCACCGACGGCCTGTCGTGCGCGCCGAAGGTCGCGCCGGTGATCAAGGCGGTCGAGGAGCACAGGGCGCCCCTCGCCGCCCCGGCACCGGTCGAGCCGGCCAGCCAGCTCGCCGTGAGCTGCTCGCAGGCCGACGTGACGCTGGTCAACGTCATCGACCAGGACGACCACGTCACGCTGATCGGCGCGGCGGCCAAGAAGCTCGTCGGCAAGCGCGTCCGGATCGTCTCGGCCTGGAACGGCAAGACGGTCGCGCGCACCAAGGTCGGCCGCAGCGGGTTCTTCCGCGCCAAGGCGCCGGTGCCCGCCGAGTCGATCCGCTACTCGAACCGCGCGCGCTACGTCGCCAAGGCCGCGGGCGAGAAGTCGATGCCGCTCAAGCTGCACCGGCGGATGCGGTTCAGCACGCTCGAGTCGCACGGCAAGAAGGTGACGCTCAAGGGGCGCATCTTCGGCCCGATGACCGGTGACGTCATCGAGATCCGCCAGGCCGTCTCGTGCACCAAGGACGTCGTCGTCAAGCGGATCCATCCGCGCAGCGACGGCTCCTGGAAGGTCACGCTCAAGGCGCCCAAGCGAGCCCGCGCCGTGACCTACCGCGCGACCACGATGGTCCGCAACGAGGGTTCGGCCAAGAAGTTCCCGACGTTCACCCTGCCGGGGTACGTCTCCCTCTAGGGAGTCGGCACATGCTCGCCGGGGGCTTCAGGTCCCCGGCGAGCCGCCGATACTGACTCGATGGCTGCCTCAGCCTGGACCACCGCCCCCGCTCGCACGCTGGACTTCCTGTCCGACGAGCGCCTGGCCCGTCTCGCCGCCCGCGGCGACGAGCGGGCCTTCGGCGCGCTCTTCGCGCGCCATCACGCCGCGCTGACGCGCTACTGCCGCACCGTCCTCCGCCACGCCGCCGACGCCGAGGACGCCGCGCAGAACGCGCTCGTCGCGGCCCACCGCGCGCTGCAGGGCGGGACCGTCCCGCTGCGCGTCAAGCCGTGGCTCTACAAGATCGCCCACAACGAGGCGATCAGCCTGGTCCGCTCGCGCAAGCCGGCCGAGGAGCTCGACGAGGCGACCCTGCCGACCGTCGCCGATCCGGCGGAGGCCGGCGAGATTCGCCGGCGCCTGGGCCAGCTGATGGCCGACCTGCAGGCGCTCACCGAGCGCCAGCGCGAGGCGCTGGTGCTGCGCGAGCTCTGCGGCCTGGAGTACGCCGAGATCGCCACGACGCTGGGCAGCAGCGAGGCCGCCGCCCAGCAGACCGTCTTCGAGGCGCGCTCGGCGCTGCAGCAGTTCGGCGAGGGCCGCGACCTCGACTGCGAGGGCGTGCAGCGCGCGATGTCGCAGTGCGACGGGATGCGCCTGCGCACGCGCACGGTGCGGGCCCACGTCCGCGGCTGCGCGTGCTGCCGCTCGTTCGAGACGGCGCTGCGCGCACGCCGCCGCGACCTCGGCCTGCTCTTCCCGCCCACGGGCGCCGGCGGCCTGCTCGCCGCGCTGGCACGGATCCTCGGGGGTGGGGGCGGCGAGCCGCTGCTCGCCGGCCTCGGACTCAAGGGCGCGGCGGTCGGCCTGGCGCTGCTGGCCGGCGGCGGCGCCGTCGCGGTGACCTCGGCGGACCGGGGACGGCCCGCGTCGAGGCCGACCGTGGCCGCGCAGCCGGCGGCGGCGCAGGCTGCTGTGCGGACCACGGAGCGGACGGGTGCCGCGCTCGAGGCTCCCGCCCTGCAGCAGACCGGCGCGAGCATGGCGGCCCGGAAGACCCGGCGACGCCACGGCGGCGCCGGGGCGGCAACGACCCCACGACCCGGCTCCGGCGAGGTCGCCGCGGCCGCTCCGGTCACGGGGGATGGCGTATCCGGTTCCGGCACCCACGCGTCCACGGACGCCGGGACCGGTGGCTCCGACTCACGCGACACCCCGAGCGGCGGCACCGGCGGCAGCGTGACGCACCTGACCGCTCCGGCCAGGGCCCCGGGCTCCGCCGGAGAGGCGGTCGCCGGTGTCCAGGACGCGGTGACCGACATCACGACGGGCGCCACCGACGCCGTCCAGGGCGTCGTCGATCAGGTCACCGACACGGCCTCGGACACCGTCGGACAGGTGACCACCACCGCCCAGGACACGGTTGACGACGTCGCCGACATCGTCACCGGTGTCCTGCCGAAGCTGCCCTAGCGGCCGAGGTTCAGCGCGAGCAGCGCGACGTCGTCGGGCAGGCCGCTGCCGTTGGCCTCGGTGGCCAGCGCGACGAGCGCTCGCAGATCGTCCTCGGTCACCCCGCCGGCGGGCACGTCGGCCAGGCGGCGCTCGATGGCCTCGACGCCGAGCCGCTCGCTCGCGCCGGGCCGCAGGCGTCCCTCGACGAGCCCATCGGTGTAGAGGATCACGGTGGCGCGCTCGGCCAGCGGCAGCTCCGTGACCTCCCAGGCCGCGTCGGCGACGATGCCCAGCGGCGGCCCGTTGCGCCCCTCGCCGACGGGCGGCGCGCCCGAGACGAGCGGCACGGGGTGGCCCGCCGAGACGAACCGCAGGGTCCGGCGGTCCGGCGCGACCCGGGCGCAGATCGTGGTCACGAACGCGTAGGGGTCCTCGCGCTGGCGGACGCAGACCGCCTGCAGTCCGCGCGGCAGGTCCGCGATGTCCCAGCCGCCGAGCACCAGCGCGCGCCAGGCGCTGCGCAGGCCGGCGCCGAGCGCGGCGGCCGCCGCGCCGTGGCCGGCGACGTCGCCGATCAGGAGCGCCACGCTGCCGTCCTCGAGCTCGAGGCAGTCGTAGAAGTCGCCGCCCAGCGACAGCCGGTCGTCACCGGGCCGGTAGAACGTCGCCAGCTCGAGCCCGTCGGATTCCAGCGCGATCGACGGCAGCAGCGAGGCCTCGAAGCGCGCGTGGAGGGCGCTCGCCTCGCGCTCGGCCGCCCGCCGCGCCGCCTCGGCCAGCGCCACGCCAGCCTGGTCGGCGAAGCGCGACGCGATCGCCGCCAGCTGCGCGGACGGCGGCGGCACCGGGGCGCTCCACGACAGGACGAGCAGCGCGCGTGCCGATCCGCTCGTCGCCAGCGGCACGCGCAGCTGCGAGCGCGATCCCGAGTGCCGCGCGAAGCGCTCCCACAGGACCGGGTCCTCGAGCTCGACATCGGCGAGGAACCGCGGCTGGCCCCCCTCGAGATCGGCGGCGAACGTCGGGTGCTCGGCGAAGGGGATCCGCTGCGCCTCGCCGAAGGCGTCGGTGGCCGGCGCGCGGTGGATGAGCAGGATGCCGTCGCCGTCGTCGATCCAGGCGGCGGCGCCGTCGGCCTCGAACACCTCGAGCGCCTCGGTGCAGATCGCCTCGGCCACCTCGGCCACGCTGCCGCCGGCGTGAAACAGCGGAGCGGTCTGCAGCATGCGCGCCAGCGTCCGGTTGAGCGAGGCGATCTCGGCCTGGGCGGTGCGGTAGCGCGACTGCTCGAGGGCCAGGCCCGCCTGGTCGGCGAACCGCTGCACCGCCATGCGCTGGCTCTCGGCGGGCTCGGGGAGCTGCTCGTTCCAGACCAGGACCAGGTCGAGCCGGGCGATCCCGCCGTAGGCCACCGGCACGTTGAGCAGCGACGTGGTGCCCAGGATCTCCGCCGTCGCCTGCGTCACGCCCGTCGCGACGGCTCGCATGTCGCCGACGAACAGCGGCTGCAGCGTGTTCAGCGCCTCGCGCAGGCCGGGCAGCTCGGCGATCGGGCGCCGGTCGTTGCCGCCGTAGGGGTGCTCGAACGGGATGCGCTCGAGCAGCAGGATGTGGTCGGGCTCGACCTCCCAGAGTGAGACGGCCGAGCAGCCGAAGACGTCGCGGGCGATCTCGCAGATCTGGCGGCGCAGCTCGACCGGGGAGTCGATCTCGACCAGCTGGCGCGTGGCGGCAAGCGTGCGGTCGAGCTGCTCGCGGCCGCGCTGCTCCTGCTCGATGGCCGCGTTGCGCATCGCGGCGGCGCGTGCCGTGCGCCGCGTGACGAGCACGGCGACGCCGAGGGCCACCGCCAGCGCGATGACGCCGAGGGCGGCCACCACGTCGCGGTCGCCGAGGAGGACGCCGGCGACCATAAGGGCCAGCAGCACGACCGACAGGCCGAGCGCGCCGGTGATCTCGCGGAGCGCCTGCCGCGCCGCAGCCGCGGGTTCGAAGTTGCGCTCCTTGCTCCGGCTCACTCGTTCCTGACCCTACCCAGCACCATCGGCAAGGAAAGCCGGGCCCGGGGGCGAATTCCGTCTTTCATGGACGCTGACGTGACGATCCCCGGAGGTGCGGTCCTGCACGTCCACGACGTGCGGATCGGCAAGCACACGCTCGAGGCGACGATCGGCGGGCGCCGCGTCAGCCTGCCGAAGGACCGCCTGCTGGCCCAGAAGGTGCTGGTCGCCTGCGAGCGCGCTAAGGCTGCGCGACCGGCACGATCGGCTTGACGCCGTCCTCGACGGACAGCAGCAGCGCGCCCTCACCGGTGGCGTAGGCCTCCTCGCCGTGCTCTGAGACGTCGAGCCCGATCGACTCCTCGCGGTCGTGCACGCGCAGGCGCATGACCAGCCCGAGGCCCTTGAGGATCGCGAACGTCATCGCGAACGCGTAGGCCGGGGTCACCAGGACGGCGAGCAGCTGATCGGCGAGCTGTCCCGGGTTGCCGTAGAGCAGGCCGTCCGAGACGCCGTTCCACGACTGCTGCGCGAAGAAGCCGATGAAGACGATGCCCAGCAGGCCGGCCAGGCCGTGGGCGGCGAGCACGTCGAGCGTCTCGTCCAGGCGCGTGCGCGGCCGCCACACGATGACCGCGTAGCTGGGGAGCGCGGCCAGCGCGCCCAGCGCCATCGCCCAGCCCGGGCTGATGAAGCCGGCGGCGGGCGTGATGCCCACGCAGCCGACTACGATCGCCGTCGCGGCGCCGACGGCGGTGACCTTGCGGTCGCGCACCGCGTCGAGCACGAACCAGACGACCATCGTGCAGGCCGGCGCGAGCAGGGTGTTGACGAAGGCCAGGATGCTCGCGTTGCCCGTCGAGAACCCGCTGCCGCCGTTGAACCCGAACCAGCCGAACCACAGCAGCCCGGCGCCGAGCAGGATGAACATCGCGTTGTGGGGCAGCAGCGCCTGGCGGCCGTAGTCCTTGCGGTGCCCGACGATGATCGCCGCGGCCAGGGCCGAGAACCCCGAGGCCATCTCCACGGGCACGCCGCCGGCGAAGTCGAGCGTCCCGCCGTCCTGCAGCCAGCCACCGCCGAAGACCCAGTGCGCGAGCACCGGGTAGACGAGCACCGACCACAGCGCGAGGAAGGCCAGGAAGGCGCGGAAGCGCATGCGCTCGACGACCGCGCCGCTGACCAGGGCGCTGGTGACGATGCAGAACGCCCCCTGGAAGACGAAGAACAGCAGGTGGGGGATCGTCTGGCCGTCACGCGGCGCGAAGCCGACACCGCGGAGGAACGCGTGGCCGAAGCCGCCGATGAAGCCGTTGCCCTCGTCGAAGGCCAGCGAGTAGCCGATCGCCGCCCAGGTGACCGTCACGACGGCAAGCGCGGCGGCCGACATCATGAACGTGTTCAGCGTGTTCTTGGAGCGCACGAAACCGGCGTAGAACAGCCCCAGCGCCGGGGTCATCAGCATCACCAGCGCGGTGGCGACCAGCATCCACGCCGTGTCGCCCGTGTCGATCCCGGGCGGCATCAGCCGGCCACCGGCGTGACGGCGGCCTTGTCGGATTCGCCCGTGCGGATCCGGATGGCCCGCTCGAGGGGCACGACGAAGATCTTGCCGTCACCGACCTCGCCGGTGCGCCCGCCCTCGAGGATCGCGTCGATCGTCGTGTCGACGAAGTCGTCGGAGACCGCCACCTCGAAGCGGACCTTCTCGGAGAGCTCCATCTTCACCGTGGTGCCCCGGTAGGTCTCGACGCGTTCGAGCTCCCCGCCGTGGCCCTGGACGCGGGTGATGGAGAGCCCGCGGACCTCGGCGCGGTGCAGCGCGCTCAGCACGTCGTTGGTCACTTCGGGGCGGACGATGCCGATGACGAGTTTCACCGCGCGCACGTTCGGGCCAACGCGTCGAGCCCGGTATGGCCCTGTGGACAAAGATCGTGCGCTTGTCGTTGTCCATTCGGGCCAAAGATCGCGCCCTCTGCTTCGACATCCGGTCCAAACGGGCTCAGATCGCGCGGTCCGGGCCTCCGATAGCGTCCGCGCGGCATGGGGATCGACCGCGCAGTGCTCACCGGTCCGGACTGGATCGCCCGCGCGGCGTCCTCGGCGGTGCCGGACCCGCGGCAGCGCTGGATGCTGCGCCAGCCGCGCGATGTCCGGCGCTCCTACGCGGCCGAGGTGCTGGGCCGGCCGGGCGAGGCGCGGCTGGCCGAGGCGTGGATGCTGCTGCAGCCCGACGCGGTCCGCCGCAGCTTCGTCGACGAGGTCCTCAGCGCACCGGAGGAACCGCCGGCAGCGGCGGCAGCGCGTCGGCGGCCTCGGCGGCGGTGACGTCGCTGCCCGCGGGCAGCGCCGCGTCGTTGGCGAACGTCGCGCAGCGGTCATACCGCGAGGCCGCGTCGGCGACGCCGAACAGCTCACCGGCCCCGCGCAGCAGCGAGCATGTCACGCGCTCGCCGATCGTGTGGCTGACGTTGAACGCGTAGTTGTCGTTGCCCAGCGGGTCGGGCGTCGGGGTGACCGTCGCGGGGTCGCAGTTGGCGCCCATGCTGGCCACGCACGCGTTGATCGAATCGCCGTTGGCGAAGCTCGAGTCGAAGAACGTCGTCTTGATCGGCTCGGGGTAGGCCTCGTAGGGCGCGATCAGGTACCCGAGCTGGTCGTTGGCCAGGCCGGCGGTCATGTAGCCGCGGGCCTCGGGCAGCAGCTCGCGGACCTTCAGCGGGATCTGCGGGTACATCTCGCCCGGTCCGGATGACAGCAGGACGTCGCCGATGCGCGCGCTTGCGGTGATGGTCCCCATGACGTTGCCGGTCATCCACGGCGGCGTGAGCGAGCGGTTGAGCGGCGCGCCGATCGGGCTGCCGGCGAGCGCGAGGCCGAGCAGGACCGGGCTGCTCGTCGGGTCGGTGATGAGGAACGACGAGGCCTTGACGACGGCGTCGCCGGTCAGCGGACGCGCGTTGTCGAGGGCGACCGCGGCACGGTCGACGACCTTCTCGGCGTAGCTGTTGATCTTGCACAGCGCGCCCTCCGCCTTCGAGTCGTCGCCGCAGGGCGCGTCGCGGCGCGGCTGCGTGCGGCCGAGCGTGCCGAGGATCGTGATGGCCTTGCCGCCGAAGCGCCGCTCGAGCTGCGGGTTGGCGGCCTGCGCCCAGTCGCCGGTGGCCAGCGTGTTGCCCGAGCCCACGACGGTGGAGTGCGCGCTGAAGTTCAGCAGCGTCGCGAACGGCTTGCCGTGGCGGCCGCGGGCCTGGAGGACGCGGACGTCGGAGTCCATCGCGTCGTTGTTGGCGTGGTCGTACTCGAACTGGTTGTTGAGCAGGTCGCGGCCGTCGGCGGTGCCGTAGAAGAGGTGGCCCTTGCGGCGTGTCTCGAACGCCTCGACGATCGCGTCGACCGTCTGGTTGAACACGAACTCGCGGTAGGCGTAGGGGACGCCGCCCCACACGCCCATCATGTCCGGGCCGCCGTGGGTGTGATCGGACTGGATGACGACGTGCGTCGCCTTCAGCGCGCCCTTCGTGCGCTCCTGGACCGCGCGGCGCATGTCGATCAGGCCGAGCTTGCCGTCGCGCGTCGCGGCGAACCAGCCCTGGACCTCGATGTCGGCGATGGCGAAGTTCGCGCCCTTGCCGTCGCCGATCGAGATCGCGCGCACGCTGAGGCCGTCGCCGAGGTAGCCCGTCGCGGCGCGGCCGATGTCGGGCACGGGCTGCGGCTGGCCGCCGGTGATCCCGAAGCCGCCGAGGTAGACCTTGCCGCCGTGGAAGGTCCCGTCGGGCCCGGGGTTGATCGACCGCACGCCGATCCCCACCTCGTACCGCGGCAGCGGGGCCGGCTTGGCGGAGGCCGCGGCGGGGGCGAGCAGGAGGGCCGCGATGGCGGCAGCGAACAGACGGCGAGCGGGCAGCATGCCTTCACAACGTCTGCGAGGCCCCAGACTTGCGATGAGCGGCGTACGATCGCGCCATGACGACCGTCAACCGCGTCTGCACGCTGTGCGAGGCGCACTGCGGGATCCGGGTCGAGTCCGACGGCGACCGGGTCCTGCGCATCACGGGCGATCCCGACGACGTGATGTCGCGCGGGTACATCTGCCCGAAGTCCCAGGCGCTGACCGACCTCTACGAGGACCCGGACCGCCTGCGCTCGCCGGTCAAGCGCGTCGACGGCGAGTTCGTGCCGATCAGCTGGGACGAGGCGCTCGATCTCGCCGCTCGCGGGCTGCGCGACGTGCAGTCCGCCCACGGCAAGAACGCGGTGGCGACCTACCTCGGCAACCCCGGCGCGCACTCCTCGGCGGTGATCGCGGCGACGCTGCTGCGCAAGCTGCTGGGCAGCGTCAACAACTACTCGGCGACCTCGACCGACCAGCTGCCCCAGCACCGCACGTCGCACGAGATGCTCGGGCACTTCGCGATGTTCCCGATCCCCGACGTCGAGCGGACCGACTACATGCTCGTCCTCGGCGCCAACCCCGCGGTGTCCAACGGCTCGCTGATGACCGCCCCCGGCGCGCGGCACCGGCTGCGGGCGATCGTCGAGCGCGGCGGCAGCGTCGTCGTCGTCGACCCGCGCCGGACCGAGACGGTCAAGCACGCCTCCGAGCACGTCTCCGTGCGCCCCGGCGGCGACCCGTTCCTGCTGCTCGGGATGCTCCACGTGATCTTCGCCGAGGGGCTCGACGACGTCCCGGGCTATGCGGACGGCACCGACGAGCTGCGCGCGATCGCGGCGGAGTGGGCGCCCGAGCGCGCGGCGTTCCAGGCCGGCGTGGAGGCGAGCGAGATCGAGCGCCTGGCCCGCGAGTTCGCGGCCGCGCCGACCGCGGTCGCCTACGGCCGCGTGGGCGTCTGCCAGCAGGAGACCGGGACGATCACCCACTGGCTGATCAACGCGCTCAACGTCGTGACCGGCAACATCGACCGCCCCGGCGGCGCGATGTTCCCGCAGCCGGCGCTCGACGTGCAGGACCTGCTCGAGCGGCTGGTCGGGGCCAAGGGCGATTGGGAGCGCCCGGCGCAGCGCGCCAGCGGCCTGCCCGGCTACCTCGACGAGTACCCGATCGCCGGCCTCGCCGACGAGATCCTCACGCCCGGCGAGGGCCAGGTGCGGGGGATGGTCTGCTACGCGGGCAACCCGGTGCTGTCGGCGCCCGGCGGCGCGCGGCTCGACGAGGCGCTGGCGCAGCTCGACTGGATGGTCTCGGTCGACCTCTACGTCACCGAGACCTCGCGCCACGCGCACGTGATCCTGCCCCCGGTCTCGCAGCTCGAGCGCTCCGACATCGACGTCGTCTTCCCGCTCGTCGGCGTGCGCAACTTCATCCGCCACAACCCGGCGGCGCTGCCCGCGCCCAAGGACGGCAAGACCGACTGGCAGATCCTCATGGCCCTGGCGAGCCGCATCGGCGGCGGGCTGCAGAACCGGGCGATGTCGGTGTTCGACCTGCTGGCCTCGCCCGACCGGCTCGTCGACGTCGGCCTGCGCGCCGGCCCGTACGGCGTGCTCCGGCGCGGTCCGCTGCGCGGCCTGACGATGGGCAAGGTCAAGAAGGCCGAGCACGGCGTCGACCTCGGGCCGCTGAAGGGCGAGCGGCTGCCCGGTGCGCTGGGCACGAAGGGCAAGCGGCTGCGGCTCGCGCCTCCGGCGTTCGTCGCCGAGGCCGCGCTGCTGGCCGAGCGCGAGGCGGCACGTGCCGCCGCGGTGGCGGGAGGCTTCGACCTCACGCTGATCGGCCGCCGCCAGCTGCGCTCGAACAACTCCTGGCTGCACAACAGCCCGCGGCTGATGAAGGGGGCAGACCGGTGCACGGCGCTGCTGCACCCCGACGATGCCGCGGCGCGCGGCGTGAGCGACGGCGCGCGCGTGCGGGTCAGCTCGGCGGTGGGCAGCATCGAGCTGCCCGTCGAGGTCAGCGACGAGATCCGGCCCGGGGTCGTATCGATCCCGCACGGGTTCGGCCACCACCGCAAGGGCGTGGGGTGGACGGGCGCGGCGGCCAAGGCGGGCGTCAGCGTCAACGACATCACCGATCCGTCGGTCGTCGACCGCCTGACCGGCAACGCCGCGTTCAACGCGGTGCCGGTGCGGCTCGAGGCGCTCGTCGCCGGCGGCGCGGTGCCGGCGACCGCCGCCGCGGCGCCCGCGGGCTAGCCCGTGCGCCAGCTCGTCTACCAGGAGCCCAGCCGCGTCGGCTGGGAGGAGGCGCCGGACCCCGATCCGCCGCCGGGCGCCGCGCTGCTGTGCCCGCTGGCCGTCGCGCGCTGCGACCTCGACCCGCTGATGGCGGCGTTCGGCGTGTTCCCCGGCCCCTATCCCGTCGGTCACGAGGTGATGGGCGAGGTCGTCGCGGTCGGCGACGGCGTCGCGGCGCACGCCCCGGGAGACCGGGTGGTCGTCCCGTTCCAGGTGTCCTGCGGTGGATGCGACGCCTGCCACGGCGGGCGGTTCGCCGCCTGCCGTCCCCATCGCGCGCCGGCCGGCGCCGCGTTCGGATTCGGGCCGGCGGGCGGCGGCCACGGCGGCGCGGTCGCCGACCTGCTCGTGGTGCCGGCGGCCGATCACCTGCTGCATCCCGCCCCGGCGAACCTCGAACCCACCGCGCTGGCCGTGCTGCCCGACAACGTGCTCGACGCCTACCGCGCGGTCGGCCCGCCGCTCGCCGCGACGCCGGGCGCCGACGTCCTCGTGGTCGGCGGCGCCGCGCCGTCGATCGGCCTCTACGCCGTGCAGCTGGCCGCCGCCCTGGGCGCCGGAGCCGTGGCCTACGCCGACACGGACGCGGGGCGCTGCGCGCAGGCCGAGCGGCTCGGCGCGAGCACCGTCCACCATGTCGAGGGGCCGTGGCCCAAGGGCTTCGATCGCGCGCTGATCACCGTCGAGAACACCGCGGACGCCGACGGCATCGCCTGCACGCTGCGCTCGACCGACGACTACGGGACCTGCACTCCGGTGGCGATCCACTTCGGGGCCGGCGTGGCGCTGCCGCTGCTGGCGATGTACACGCGCGGCGTGACGCTGCGGATGGGCCGCGCGGACTCGCGCCGCTACCTCGGCGAGGTCCTCAGCCTGGCGGCCGCGGGCCGCTTCGATCCGCTGGGCATCGAGACGACGGTCGCCCCGTTCGACGAGGCCGCCGACCGCTGGCTCGCCGAGCCGCAGACCAAGCTCGTCCTGGTCCGCTAGGGACGCAGCGTGAAGCGCAGCGCCACCACCGGCGCGGCGGCGAGCGCATCGTGCAGCGACCGCTCGTCCTCGAACGTGCCGTGCAGCTCGCGGCCCTCGCATTCGAGCGCGAGCGGGCCGTCGTTCGCGAACGGCCACGGCCGCAGCGTGAACTCCTCGTCGCCCACGTGCTCCAGCCGGTAGCCGTCGGACTCGAAGGGATCCCAGCGCAGGCAGAGCGCGAGCGACAGCGCGTCCCACAGCAGGATCAGCTTGCGCTGGGGCTCGAGCGCGTCACGGTCGGTGCCGAGCCGGGCGATCCACGCGTCCTGCAGCGCGGTCTGGTCGAGCCCGAAGCGCAGCGACGTCCCGTGCAGCGAGACGAGCAGCGCGGCGTGCAGGCTCTGGCTCTCGAGCCGCCGGGCCGCGCGCTCCCAGACCGCGAAGCGCGTCTCGTCGGGGACCGCGGTGAACGCGTAGGGCAGGCCCGTCTCCGGGTTGCGCTGCGGCGCGCGGTCCCAGTCGATCCAGCCGATGTCGTGCTGCTCGGCGGCCAGCTCCACGTGCGCGCGCGGGCCCGGCACGTCGCGCCAGGCGCGCGCGAGCTGCCCGCTGATCCAGGCGTGCGAGGCCTGGCCGATGCAGATGGTCGTCGCGTCGTCCCGGCCCGGACGCAGCAGCATCAGGTCGTCGTGTCGGGCAGGTGGCGGCCGACGACACCGACCGTGATGCCACGCGGCAGGCCGTCGCCGCCGTCGGCGACGTGCAGGTAGATGCGCGCGACGAACCCGGCCCCGGAGCCGGAGCCCAGCCCGATGTGCGGGCCGAGCTCGACCTCGTGGCCGTCGATCGAGACGAGGTACTCGTCGCGCCAGCGCGTCCGGGCCAGCTCGCTGACTCCGGCCTTCCACTGCGTGATGCCGACGTCCTGCGCGGCCTGCGACAGCGACTTGCCCATGTCGCCGGCCTCGTAGCGGCCGGCGAGGTCGTCGAGGCGGCGCAGGGTGTCGAGGATCAGCCCGGGCCGGCGGAACGGCGAGTCCTCGGCGGTCTCGAAAGCGCGCGGAGCGAAGCGCAGATGCGCGGACTCCGCGGCGGAGCGCTGCACCGCCTCGAGCACCGACGTCGGCTCCTCCTCTTCGTCGACCGGCGCCTCCTCGGGCGCCTCGGGCCGCCGGGCCAGGGCACCGAGCTCGGCGATCGCCCTGCGGTCGCGATCGGTCTCGGCGCGGGCGGCGTCGAGCTCGTCGTGCAGGCGCAGGATCTCCTCGCGCGCGGCGGCCAGCTCGCGCTGCAGCGGCTCGGTCTCGACGCCGGCGGGGGCTGCGGACGCCGCGGCGCTCTCGAGCTCGGCGGCGCGGCGTTCGAGCTCGCCTGCCCGCGCCTCGGCGCGGTCGCGCTCGGCGACGAGCCGCTCGCGCTCGCCCTCGACCTCGCGGACCCGCAGGTCGGACTCGTCGCGTCGCGCGCGCTGGGCCTCGACCTGGCGCTCGAGCTCGGGGATCTTGCGCGCGTCCTCCTCGAGCTTGCGGGTCTGGCGCTCGAGCTGCTCGGCGCGCTCGCCCATCTCCTGGTGCGCCTTGGCCACGCGGTCGAGCAGGGCGTTGACGCCCGAGTCGAGCACACCGGCCTCGGCCAGCGCGTCGTCCCACGAGCCGAACAGCGCGTCGACCGCGTCGGGCTGGGGCCAGTCCTTGTCGTCGAGCCAGTCCTCGGGCTCGGGCGGCTGCCCCGACAGCGCCGTCCAGCGGCACATGCCGTAGAGCACCATCAGCCGGTCGAACGAGTCGAGCGCCTCGAGCGCGGCCTTCTTGTCGGGCTCGGGCCTGGGCGTGTCCTCGAGCGTCACGCCGAGCTCCTCGAGCGCGGTCCTGCGCGCCCGCGCCTCGTAGTAGGCCTGGCGCTGCTGGGCGACCGTGGGCTCGCTCGACTTGGCCGGCTTGGAGCGCGGCTTCTTCTGCTTGGCCATGGGCGATCAGTTCAGCGACGGGTCTTCGGGCATCCGGGCCACCAGGGCGTAGGGCCCGCCCTTGCGCAGCAGCGCACGGCTCCACAGCTCGTCGGGCGCGTCCGTGAACGCATCCTCGCGCTCGAACGGCGCGACGAACCAGGCCTCCTCCTCGAGCTCGGCGTCGAGCTGGCCGGCGCCCCAGCCCGCGTGGCCGGCGAAGGCGCGGGCCCGCGACGCCGCGATCTCCTCGGTCTCGGCCTCGAGCGCGACGAAGCCGAGCTCGCCGTCGATCGGCAGCGCGGCGTCCTGCGGATCGTCGAACTCGGCGAGCACCATGACGCCGTCGGGTTGCACCGGGCCGCCGGTGAAGACGAGCTCGTCGTCGTCGATGAGCGCGCTGAGATCCGGGACGACCTCGCCGATGGTCGACTCGCTGGGCCGGCTCAACACGACGCCCATCGCGCCGGCCTCGGTGTGCTCGGCGATGAGCACCACCGTGCGCGCGAAGTTGGGGTCGACGAGCGACGGTGCGGCGACAAGGAGGTGTCCGCGCAGCGACTCCACCGCTCCAAAGATAGGCCGAGATGCGTTCCTACACTCGCCCGATGCGTAGGACCGCCGCCCTCGTCGCCTTCCTCTGCCTGCTTGCGGCCCCGTCCGCGGGCGCCGCGACGCGTGTTCCGTTCGGGTTCTTCGGCATGAGCGTCGAGGGCGCGCTGTTCCGCCACGACGTCGACCAGGCGCAGGAGTTCGGGCAGATGACGCACGCGGGCGTCGAGTCGGTGCTGACCGAGGTCAACTGGAACTTCCTGCAGCCCCGCGAGGACGAGGAGCCCGACTTCACGCGGATCGACCGCGTCGTGCTCAACGCCGCGCAGCGCGGGATGCGGGTCATGACCAACGTGCTCTACGCGCCGCGCTGGGCCGCGGTGGACAAGAGCGAACCGGCGTCGCCGCCCGACCCGCAGAAGTACGCGCAGTTCCTCATCAAGCTGGTCAAGCGCTACGGCCCCAACGGCGGCTTCTGGTTGTTCCATCCCGAGGTCAAGGCGCAGCCCATCCGCGACTGGCAGGTCTGGAACGAGCCGCCGAGCACGGGCTTCTGGTCGATCCAGCCGTTCGCCAACCGCTACGTCGAGCTGCTCAAGGCCGCGCGCTTTGCCATCAAGGCCACCGACCCCACCGCACGCGTCGTCCTCGCCGGTCTGACGTTCAAGAGCTGGGAGGACATCGAGAAGATCTACAAGGCCGGCGGCCAGGGCCTGTTCGACGTCGTCTCGCTGCATCCGTACACCAAGCGCCCGCAGGACGTGCTCGCCATCGTCCAGGCCGTGCGCAAGGTCATGGGCGCCTACGGCGACGCCCGGCTCCCGGTCCTGATCACCGAGCTCAGCTGGCCGACCGCCAAGGGCAAGCGCAGCAACAACTACGGCTACGAGGTCACGCCCAAGCAGCAGGCCGCGCGCATCCGCGAGGTCGTGCCGCTGCTCGTCGGCGCGCGCAAGCGGCTGCGCATCGAGCGCGTCTACTGGTTCTCGTGGCTGTCGACCGACAAGCCCGGCTCGACGTTCGACTTCAGCGGGCTGCGCCGGATCACCGGCACGAAGATCACCTCGAAGCCCGGGCTGGCGGCGTGGCGCTCCAGCACGCTGCGCTACGAGGGCTGCGCCGCCAAGGGCGCGACCGCCAAGCGCTGCGGCTAGGCCGGCTGCAGGTCCCGGGCGGGGTCGATGCCCCAGCGCCCGGCGACGCCCGCGAGGTGCTCGTCGAGTGCCCAGCGGTCGGGCTTGGTCTCGCCCTCGTGGTCGGGCACGCCGCCCTTGAGGGTCATCGAGCCCGTGTTGTCGCCGATGCGGCGCATCTCGGCGACCTCGTCGTCGCTGAGCAGGATCTCCTGCGGGAGCGCGGCGAGCTCGGCGCGCTGCTCCTCGACGGGGCGGGCGTGCGGCCCGGCCTCCTGGATGAGCGTCGGCACGACCGAGGCCACGGCGTCGTGGGCGAGGTTCCACTGGCAGGCCAGCTGGAGGCTGGTCAGGCCGTGGCGCTCGGCGATCGGCCGCATGCGCTCGATCTTCTCGGCGCCGCGCTCGATCCAGCCGGCGGGGCGGAAGCCGCGGTGGTCCTTCGGCGCGAGCTCGCCGTCGAGCGCGAGGTCGCCGTGGAAGAGGCCGCCGTAGTCGACGACCCGGGTGAGGAGCCTGACGTCGTGGCGCGCGGCGGCGTCGAGCACCAGCTCGCCCGGCCACGGCTCGAGCGGGTTGAGGATGATCATGCCCCAGTCGATGACGTCGCCGTAGCGCTCGAGGCAGTCGATGACGTCGAGCGTGAAGCCGTTGGCCGGCCCGGGCGCGACGCCGACGAGCCGCGTGAGCCCGGCGTCGCGCAGCGCCGCCATGCCCTCCCACACCGCGGGGTGCGTGTAGCCGGCGCGGTCGGGGTTGTGCAGCAGCAGCAGGTCGAAGGCGTCGGCGCCGAGGCGCTCGAGCGACTGCTCCGTGGCCATGCGCAGATAGGCGCCGTACTCAGCCGGCTCGCGCAGCCGCGGATCCGTGAAGCGGGGAAAGCCCTTGGCTCCCTCGCGCTCGCCTTCGTAGAAGTCGTGGCCGACCGCGCCGATCAGGCAGTAGCTGTCGCGCTCGACGCCGTGCAGCGCGCGGCCCAGCACCGTGTCGGCCTCCCCCGCGCCGTAGGCGTCGGCGGTCAGGACGGTCTGGATGCCCTCGTCGGGGCGCAGGAGCGCGAGCAGCCGGTCGTCGTCGAGGGCGACGCCGTAGTGCATGTAGCGCCCGCCGCTCCAGGTGCCGATCGCGGTGTGCGTGGGGTCGAGCATCTACGGGTTCAGGCTACCCCGGCGCTCGCTGCGCCGGCGGCGCACGTCGCGCAGCCACAGGCGCAGCCACCACGCGTCGTAGCGCAGGTCGCGGGGCGGTACGTCGACGCGCGGTGCGGGCGCGCCGATCCCGAGTGCGACACGCCGCGCGATCTCGACCATGCCCGCCGACGTGGGGTGGACCGCGTCGGGCAGCAGGTGGGTGCGCCCGCCGAGGTCGGCGAGCTCGACGATCTCGACGCCGCCGAGCGCGCGGAGGATCGCATTGGCGGCCGCGGGCTTGGGCGCGGCGGTCGGGCGGCCGAGGTCCTCGGGCAGGGTCAGCACCACGACGCGCGCGGCCGCCTCGCGCAGCGCGGCGACGATCGCGCCGAGCTCGCGCTGGTAGCGCGCGGGATCCCAGGCCATCCCGCGCGTGTCGTTGGCGCCGATGAGCAGGAAGCCGAGCTCGTAGGGACCCTCCAGCTTCGGGACCTGCTCGGCGAGCACGTCGGTGGCGGTCACGCCGTCGATGGCGAGGTTGGTCAGCGGCCGCTCCATCGCGTCGGCCAGCCACAGGACCCAGGACTGGAAGTGCACGCCGAGCGCGGGCGAGCCGCCGTGGCCGCGGGTGATCGAGTCGCCGAGGGCGACGATGCCGCGGCTCACGAGTGGCCGAGGCGCCCGAGGACCTGCTCGAAGACCTCGTGCGGCTGCGCGCCGGGGACCAGCGCGCGGTCGTCGATGACCCAGGCCGGCACGCCGGTCGCGCCGTGCTCGGTGACCACGCGGGTGGCGGTGAGCAGGTCGTCGAGGTGGGCGTCGGAGCCGATGACGTGGCGGACCTGCTCCTCGTCGAGTCCCACCGCGGCGGCCTCCTCGACGAGCACCTCGTCGTCGCCGATGTCGCGGCCGCGTCCCCAGTAGGCGTCGGCGAGCCGCTGGAGCATCTCGCCGCGCCGCTCGCCGGCCGCGAGCGCGACGCGCTGGGCGTTGCGGGAGTTGGGGATCCGCTCGGGGAGCCCGGCGAACGGCAGGCCGGTGTCGCCGATGAGGGTGCGGGTGAACTCGTCGGCTCCGGGCATGCGCCGCGTGAGCTCCTCGCGCGGGATCCCCTCGGCCGGGTACTCGGGGTGCAGGTCGAACGGGTGCCAGCGGATCTCGGCGCCGAAGCGCTCGCGCAGCCACGCCGCGCGCTCGACGGCGACGTAACAGAAGGGGCAGATCGGGTCGATCCAGACGTCTACCTGCGGACCTGGCATTGCGACGAGTATCCCCGGTAGGTTCGCGGGCATGCGCTCCCACCTCGCTGCCGCGTTGGTCGCCGTCTCGCTGCTCGTCGCCGCGTCGACCGCCTCCGCCGCCTCCCCGCTGCTGCCCTTCCCCAACGACCGGCTGACGGTCAAGGACTCAAAGACCGATACGGGACGGCGGTTGAACCTCAAGCTGGCGCAGATGCCCAAGAACGCCGAGGGCACGCCGATCGATCCGATCGAGATCAACCGCTTCGACGGCTTCAGCCCGGGCAGCGCGATCCTCGTCAAGGTCAACGGCTTCGACACGCCCGAAGCGCTGGCGAAGACCAACCCGGTCGCGCTCACCGACCCGGGCAGGTACAAGGCCAAGAACGCGCCGGTCATGGTCATCGACACCAAGACCAAGAAGCGCTGGCCGATCTGGGTCGAGCTCGACTCCAACGCGACCACGCCCGCCGACACGCTGGTGCTGATCCACCCGGCCAAGAACTTCCTCGAGGGCCGTCGCTACGAGGTGCGCATGCGCAACCTGCGCAGCGGCACGGGCAAGAAGCTCAAGGCGCCCAAGCCCTGGCGCTTCACGGTGGCCAGCGCGCGCTCGCTGGCCGGCCGGATGCTGGCCATCCGCAACGACGCGTTCAAGCAGCTCGGTGACACGAACCTCAAGGACCTGACCGTCACCGGCACCGCGCCGAAGTTCAACGTGACGTCGGTCGAGGAGTTCACGCCCGCGCAGAACGACAAGATCGTCCGCCGGGTCACCGGCACGTTCGAGGTGCCGTGCTACCTCGATCAGCCCGGCTGTCCGCCCGGCTCGAAGTTCAACCTCAGCCCGACGACCGGGCTGCCGGTCCAGACGCCCGGCAACGTCATGACCGCGCCGTTCGTCTGCAACGTGCCGCGCTCGGCGAGCGCCGCGGCGCCGGCGCGCCTCTCGCTCTACGGCCACGGCCTGCTGGGCAAGGAGACCGAGATCAACGCCGGCAACGTGCAGACGATGTCGAACACCCACGACATCGTCTTCTGCGCGACCAAGTGGGCGGGCATGTCGGCCGACGACATCGGCAACGCGATCACCGTGCTGCGCGACGGCTCGCGGATGCCGACGATCGCCGACCGCCTGCAGCAGGGCATCCTCAACACGCTCTACCTCGGGCGCCTGATGATCCACAAGGACGGCCTGCCGGCCAACGCCGCGTTCGCGGGGCTCGTCGACACCAGCCATCTCTACTACGACGGCAACAGCCAGGGCGGGATCATGGGCGGCGCGACGACGCCGTTCGCCCCGGACTACACGCGCGCCGTGCTCGGCGTGCCGGGCATGAACTACAGCGTCCTGCTCAACCGCTCCAAGGACTGGGACACCTACTCGGCCGTCTTCAACCCGGCCTACCCGGCCGAGGCCGACCGGCCGCTCGTCCTCGACATCCTGCAGCTGATGTGGGACCGCGGCGAGGCCGACGGCGTCGCCCAGCACATGACCACCAAGCCGTACGCGAACACGCCGGCGCACACGGTGCTCATGCACCCGGCCGTCGGCGACCAGCAGGTCTCGACGTTCCAGGCCGAGGTGATGGCCCGGACGATCGGCGCGAGCGCGCGCAACCCGGCCGCCGACGCGGGCCGCCTCCCGGTCACGAAGCTGTGGGGCATCCCGGTGATCAAGACGTTCCCGTTCGGGGGCTCGGCGATCGTCCTGTGGGACTCCGGCCCGGGCCACAACGCCGCCGCGCCGCTGGTCAACCTGCCGCCGCGCGACGGCGAGGATCCGCACGAGAACCCGCGGGCGACCGTGGCCGCGCAGCTGCAGAAGTCCGAGTTCCTCAAGCCCGACGGGAAGGTCGTGGAGGTGTGCACGCCCGGCGCGCCATGCCACTCCGACGCCTTCATGCCGTGATCTAGGATGAGCTCCGTGGGAGCCTCATCGCTGACACCCGGCCTGCAGTTCGAGGACCTCGAGCAGCACCGCCGGGAGCTCATCGCCTACTGCTACCGCATGCTTGGCTCGCCGTTCGAGGCCGAGGATGCGGTGCAGGACACGCTGCTGCGCGCGTGGCGCGGGCGCGACCGCTTCGAGGGCCGCTCGGCGGTGCGCTCGTGGCTGTACAAGATCGCCACGAACGTCTGCCTCGACCAGCTCGACGGCCGCAAGCGCCGCGCGGTGCCGATGGACCTCGGGCCGGCGGCCGTGCCGATCGTCGAGAACCTCAACGTGCCCGGCGAGATCTCGTGGCTCGAGCCGCTGCCCGACGACCCCGCCGACACGGCCGAGGCGCGCGAGACGGTCAAGCTCGCGTTCGTCGCCGCGCTGCAGCGCCTGCCCGCCAAGCAGCGCGCGGCGCTCATCCTCTGCGAGGTCCTGCACTGGAAGGCCACCGAGGCCGCGGAGCTGCTCGACACGTCGGTGGCGTCGGTCAACAGCGCGCTGCAGCGCGCGCGGGCCACGCTCGAGGAGACCAAGGCGCCGATCGAGGACCTCTCGCCCGAGAACCGCGAGCTGCTGGCCCGCTACGTCGCCGCCTTCGAGGCCTACGACATCGAGGCGCTCACCGCGCTCATCGCCGAGGACGCGACGCAGAACATGCCGCCCTTCGACCTCTGGCTCTCCGGGCGCGACGACATCTTCACCTGGTGGTTCGGCCCGGGAGCGGGCTGCGCCGGCTCGAAGGTCCTGCCGACCATGGGCGCCAACGGCATGCCCGCGTTCGCGCAGTACAAGCCCAGCGACACCGGCGAGGGCTACGACCCGTGGGCGCTGCAGGTCATCGAGCTCCGCGACGGCAAGGTCCAGAACATGACGTTCTTCCTCGAGCCCGTGGCGTTGTTCGAGCTGTGGGGCCTGCCGGCGCGTCTGCCGGCGTAGGGCGCGAACGTCCCATCCATCCCGCTATGTCGGGATGTTCTGGACGTTCGGTGGGTTCAGGCGGAAACCGGGTGAGTGTCCAAATTTGATCGCGCCGGCTCCCGCCTCCGGCCGCCCTCCTTGTTGCCATCCGGAAGCGTTACGAGCTCCGACCGGTGGCCGAAGGGGGCGCCACCGGCACCACCGGCGCCGGCTCGGCCGCCACCAGCACCCCCGACAGCCCCACGAGCTCGATGACGGCGCGCAGCGGCTCGCTCGCGCCGCTCATGACGACGCGTTGACCGTTCGCTCGGGCGGCGAGCTGCAGGCGCGAGAGCGCCTCGACCGCGACGGCGTCCGCGGCCAGGCCGGTGACGTCGCACGCGACGTCACCGGCGGGTTGGGCCGACAGATGCGCGCAGACCCGCCCGAACAGGCCGGGCAGGTCCTCGCGCGTCAGGGGTCCCCAGATGGTCAGGCCCGGAGGGGCCACGACACGGAGCTAGGCCGTCTCGGCGAACTCGGCCGGGCCGGCCTCGACGGCCTGGGGGCTCATCCACATGACCTCCCAGTGGTGGCCGTCGAGGTCGAGGAAGCTGCGGCCGTACATGAAGCCGTGGTCCATCGGCTCCTTGGCAGCGCCGCCGCCGGCCTCGATCGCGGCGTTGGCGAACGCGTCGACGTCCTCGCGGCTCTCGGCCGAGACGCAGATCAGCGCTTCGGTGGTGCTGCCGTCGGCCACGGGCTTGACGACGAAGTCGGCGAAGCGCTCGCGACGCAGGAGCATCACGTAGGCCTGCTCGCTGACGATCATGCACGCGCAGTCGTCGTTGGTGAACTTGGGATCGAACGAGAAGTCGAGGTTGGCGAAGAAGGCCTTCGACGCCTCGAGGTCGGTGACGGGGAGGTTGATGAACGTGAGCATGCCCCTATGACGGGGGGCCGCTCGGAAACTCATCGGTTCAGTGCAGGGCGGACGCGGGCTGCGGCACGCCGGTCAGCTCGAACACCCAGAACGCCTGCTTGAGGACCGGCACGCTGACGTTGTAGACGGGCACGTTGCCGATGCGGCCCTCGAACGTCCCGGCGTGCGCGTGACCGTGCACGACGAGGTCGGGCTCGTGCTCGGCGATCGGCGCGGCGAGGCGATCGGTGCCGAGCATCGTCCAGATCCCCTCGGGCTCCCCGACGAGCGTCTCGGGGCTCGGCGCGTAGTGCAGGACCACCGTGCGGATCGCGCAGTGAGCGATCGCCTTGAGGCTCTCACCGAGCGCGGCGACGTCGTCGGTGGTCTCGGCGTAGACGCGGCGCAGCAGCGGCTCGCCGAAGTCGGGCAGGTGCGAGCCGGCGAAGCCGCCGACGAAGCCCTTGAGGCCCGCGATCCCGACCTCCACGCCGTCGATCGACAGCGTCGCGTGATCGCGCTCGAGCACCCGGATCCCTGCCGCGTCGAGCTGCGCGGCGAGCTCGTCGCCGCGGTTGGTGTGCCAGTCGTGGTTGCCCAGCACCGCGTAGACCGGCATGTCGAGCGGCGCGCACGCGTCGATGAGGACCTGCGCCTGGTCGGCCTCGCCGTGCGTCGTCAGATCGCCCGCCAGCAGCAGCAGATCGGCCTTGCCGGCCAGCCGCGCGAACGCCTCGGCGGTCTGCTCGCGGTTGGCCTCGCTGCAGTGCATGTCGCCGGCGGCAGCGATCCGTATCGGGCGCGACATGGCAGTGGCATACCCGCGCGCGGGGCGGGTATGCCCACCGTTCCGATGGAATGCGAGGCGACGTTCGACGAGCTCACCGCCAGCCTCAAGCGCTGCGCCGCGTGGCTGCGCGACGCCGGCGTCGAGTTCGTGCTCGCCGGCAGCCTCGCCGCCTGGGCCCGCGGCGGCCCGCCGGTCTCGGGCGACGTCGACTTCCTCGTGCGTCCCGACCAGGTCGACGCCGCGCGCGAGGCGCTCGCCGCCCAGGGACTGCGCATCGAGCAGCCGCCGGAGGGCTGGCTGGTCAAGGCCTGGGACGAGGAGGTCCTGGTCGACCTCATCCACGAGCCCGCCGGCCTCGAGCTCGAGGAGACGTTCCGGCGCGCCGACGTCATCAGCGTCCTCAGCGTCGACATGCCCGTGATGTCGGTCGACGACATCCTGGTCAACAAGCTGCTCGCCTTCGAGGAGCACTACATCGACTTCGTCGGGCTCCTGCCCGTCGCCCGCGCGCTGCGCGAGCAGGCCGACTGGGCCGCCGTCCGGCGCCGCACCGAGCGCAGCGCGATCGCCATCGGCTTCTTCGCCATGGCCGACGCCCTGGGCATCCTCGGCGGGCCGGTGCGCGACGAACCCCGCATCCGGGTCTCGAGCGCCTGAGGCGTCGACGATGGCGCGCGTGGTCGTCGGCACCTCGAGCTGGACGGATCCGGGCTTCGTCGAGGACTGGTACCCCGCCGATCTCCCGGCCCGCGAGCGACTGGCCTTCTACGCCGAGCGCTTCGAGGCCGTCGAGGTCAACGCCACGCACTACGCGATCCCGGCGCCGCGGACCGTCGCGCGCTGGGCGCAGGTCACGCCCGAGGACTTCACGTTCGACGTCAAGCTCCACAAGCTCCTGTCGCGCCACCGCGCCGAGCTCAGGGACCTGCCCCGGGATCTGCGCGAGCGCGCCGAGACCGACGCCTGCGGCCGGGTGCTGCTGACCCCGCGCCTGGAGGACACCGTGCTCGATGCCTGCCTCGAGGCGCTCGACCCGCTCGGCGCCAAGCTCTCCTCGCTGCTGCTGCAGCTCACGCCGGCGTTCTCGCCCAAGGATCACGCGCTCGACGAGCTCGCCCGGCTCGTCAAGCGCGCCGCGCCGCACCCACTGGCCATCGAGCTGCGCCACCGCGGCTGGCTGGAGGGCGACCGCCTGGAGGAGACGCTCGCGTGGTTCGAGCACCACGGCGCGGTGTTCGTCTGCGTCGACGGGCCCGAGGGCCGCTCGCCGACGATCGTGCCCAACGTCGACGCGGTCACCCACGAGCGGCTGGCCTACGTCCGCGCCCACGGCCGCAACGCGCGCGGCTACATGAGCGGCCGCAGCGTCGCCGAGCGCTTCGACCACGTCTACGGCGCCGACGAGCTGGGCGAGATCGCCGGCCGGACCGAGCGTCTCGGGCAGGACGCGCGGGAGGTGCGGGTCATGTTCAACAACAACAAGTCGAGCTACGCCCCGGAGGCCGCCGAGCAGCTGCGCGAGCTGCTCGGGCAGACTGTCGAGGCGTGACCCCCGACAAGGCCCAGGCGCTCGAAGCGGTCGCCGAGGAGATCCGCGGCCATCGGCCGTGCGGGTTCGAGTGCTGCGAAGCGGCCACGAACCTCGTGCCGGGCGAAGGCAACCCGGACGCCGCGATCGTCATCGTCGGCGAAGCCCCGGGCGCGAACGAGGACAAGCAGGGCCGGCCGTTCGTCGGCCAGGCGGGGCGGATGCTCGCCGCGCTCCTCGAGCACGCGGGCCTCGTGCGCGAGGACGTGTTCATCACCAACGTCGTCAAGGGCCGCCCGCCCGGCAACCGCGATCCCAAGCCCGACGAGGTCGCCCACTCGTGGCCGTGGCTCGAGACCCAGCTCACGGTCATCGAGCCCGCACTCGTGGTGCCGCTCGGCCGCCACGCGCTGCGGCGTTTCGCGCCCGACCTGAAGATCGGCGAGGTCCACGGCCAGGCCGTCGAGGCCGGCGGCCGCCGGCTGTTCCCGCTCTACCACCCGGCCGCCGCGCTGCACAACCGCGGGCTGCAGGCCACGCTCGAGGACGACGCCCGCAGCCTCGGCGCGCACCTCGAGGGCTCATGATCCCCAAGCCGCTCGGGCGGCTCGCCTACAAGCTGGCCTACGTCGGCGTGCGCGTGGTCTCGCTCCTCGCCCATCCGCAGACCCGCGGCGTGAAGTGCCTCGTCTGCATCGACGACGACCTCCTGCTGGTCCGTCATTCCTACGGGCCGAAGCTCTGGGAGCTGCCCGGCGGCTTCGCGCGGCGCGGCGAGGCGCCGGTGGCGACGGCCGCGCGCGAGCTCGAGGAGGAGCTGTCGGTGACCGGCTCGCTGACCGATCTCGGCGAGCTGCGGCGGCGCCACAGCGGCCGCCGCGAGCTGCTCGGGGTCGTCCGCGCCGACCTGCCGTCGCGCGTCTTCGCGATCCGCGGCTGCGAGCTGGTCCTGGCACGTTGGTTTCCTCGCACCGCGCTGCCGGAGGAGCGCGCGGGCGTCATCGACGAGATCCTGGCGTTCGAGCGCGGTTTGCCCCCATCTGGGCAGGGGTAGATCGCACTCACGATGGCGACGAAGGTTCACCCCCTGGCACAGACGTCCGAGGCATCCGCCCGGATGCTGGGCGAGGGCACCGCCGTCGTCACCTCCGGCGCGTGGTTCTCGGCGGTGACCAGCGCGGCGTTCGCCGACATGGCCGCCGAGGCGCACGATCACGGCGCGCGCGAGCTCGTCCTCGATCTGACCAACGTGCGGGCGGTCGACGCGGCGGGCACCGCCACCCTCGGCGCGCTCGCCGAGCAGCTCGACGTCACGGGCTGCGACGTCGCGGTCGCCGCGACCCACCCGGGCCTCGTCGCCTGGCTGACCTCCGTGCCGCTCGACATCGAGCTGCCGGTCTTCGAGACGGTCGAAGAGGCGCTGGCCGACGTGCTGCGCCGCCCGGTCTAGACCAGCGGCACGAAGCGCACCGCTTCGAAGTCCTCGCGCTCGAGCTGCGTCCCTCGCCGCATGACGCGGACAAGCCGCTCGTCGCCCGCCGCGCCGATCGGCGCGACGAGCCGGCCGCCGTCGGCGAGCTGGTCGAGCAGTGCCTGCGGCAGCGCGTCGGTCGTCGCCGCCACGTTGATGGCGTCGTACGGCGCGCCCGGCGGATGGCCGAGTCGCCCGTCGCCGACCACGAGCTCGACGCCGGGCAGCCGTGCAGCCGCGGCCGCCGAGAGCTCGGGCCGCACCTCGACGCTGACGACGGCGGCGCCGAGCGCCGCGAGCACCGCGGCGTGATAGCCCGAGCCGGTGCCGACGTCCAGCACGCGGTCGCCCGGCGCGATGCGCAGGAGCTCGCACATCCGCGCGACGATCAGGGGCTGGGAGATCGTCTGCCCGCCGCCGATCGCCAGCGCGCAGTTGTCCCACGCCCGCCAGCGGTCGCGCCGTCGCACGAACTGCTCGCGGGGGACCGCGGCGATCGCGGCCAGCACCCGCTCGTCGGCGATGTGGGGGCGCAGCTCGGCGAGCAGGCCCTCGCGCGTCATGCCAGGCGGTAGCGCGTGAAGAGCCAGCCGCCCGACTCCGTCAGGGAGACCAGCTGGGCCTCGAGCGGCGGATCGAGCAGGCCGCCGGCCACGACGGTCAGCGGATCGGCGCCGCCGACGACCATGGGGGAGTGGACGAGGTGCAGCTCGTCGACGAGACCGGACGGCAGCAGCACGCCGTTGAGGTGCGCGCCGCCCTCGCAGACGACCGCGGCGACGCCGTGCTCGGCACGCAGCCGGGCGAGCGCCTCGCCGATGTCGCCCGTGCGCAGGTAGCCGACCTGCGCGGCGCAGGGGGCGAGCTCGCCCTCGGAGGTGGTCACGACCAGGACGCGGTTGCCCGGCGCGCGCAGCACGCCGAGCTCCGGAGAGAGATCGAGGCTGGAGGAGACGATCACGCAGAGCTGCTCCATCGGCCCGTAGCTCTCGGCGCGCACCGTCCCGGCGCCGACAAGGACGGCGTCGGCCGCGCCGCGCAGCGCGTGGAACAGCTCGTAGTCGGCCCGGTTGCCCAGGCCGCGCGCGCGGCCGCCGACGGTGATCCGGCCGTCGAGGCTGGCGATCATGTTGACGGCGACGAGCGGCCGGTCCTCGGGCGCGAGTGCGCGCAGCTCGAGCTCGGCGGCGAGCTGCGCAGCGGTGGCCGGCGGGCCGGGGGGCAGGAGGCGCTGGAAGGTGGCCGGGGCGGTCACGGAGGCAACGTACTCCCCAGATGTGGGGACCGGCTCGCTCGCCACGATGTCCACGGATCACCCAAGTTGTGGACCTTTCGCTCAGGACGCCCGAAGTGAATAAGGCATGGTCCCCCGCCTCCGGTCCTACGAGGAGTCTGCCGCCAGCCTGGCGCGGTCGCTCGCGGACGCCGAGCTCGACGCGATGCTGGCCGGCGCCCCTGCGCCGGAGAGCGTTCCCGACGAGCCGCCCGTCCTGCGCACCGCGCCGCGCAACGGCCGGATCGTCTGGCCGTACGTGGTGGCGCTGCTGGCCGGCCTGGCGGCCGTCGCCGCGGTGTCGCCCATCGACACCGTCAGGTCACGGCCGGGGTTGCTGGTCATGCTCGTCGTCTGCGTCGTCGGCCTCGATCTGATCCGGATCGACGTCTTCGAGCGCATCAACCTCTCGCCCGCGTCCGTGCCCGCGCTGGCTCTCGCGTTCCTGTTCGGCCCTCTCGGGCCGATCGCCGCCGAGCTCGCCATCGCCGTAGTCCGCATCGTCCGGCGCGTCCCGCCCGTCAAATGGGCGTTCGACGTGGGGGCGTTGGGTCTGGCCGGTGCAGCCGCGGCCGCAGTCTGGGCCGCGGCTGACCCGGGCCCGGTCGGGGCCGAGGTCGCCGTCGGCGTGGCCGCCGCGCTGGCCGCCTACGCGGTCACGTCGCTGCTGCTGCCGGTCGTGATGTGGCTGGCGCGCGGGGATCGCCCGCTGGCCGCCTGGCGCGAGCAGCTCGCGTGGCTGTGGCCGCACTACGTCGGCTTCGGCCTGCTCGCGGGCTTCCTCGTCGAGTGCGAGCGCCGGCTGGGGCCGGCGGGGGTGCTCGTCTTCGCCTTCCCGGTGCTGCTGCTGTGGGTCGGCGAGCAGCAGTACCTCAGTCGCTCGCGGGCCGCGGTCAACGCGCTGCGGGCGCGCAACGCCGAGCTCGCGCAGGCCAACATGCGCTACCTGCAGGCGATCATCTCCTTCGGTCACGCCCTCCAGGCCCGCGACCCCGATGCGGCCGGGCGCACCGAGCGCGTCAGCCAGCTGTCGAAGATCATCGGCGCGCAGATGGGGCTGCCCGACGCCGACCAGCACGCGCTGACCGTCGGCGTCGTCGTCCACGACATCGGCCGCGTCATGCTGCGGCCGCGCGAGGACGCCGACATGATCCCGCGGCTGTCGGGCCAGCTCCTCGACCCCCTCGATCTTCCGCCGGCCATCAAGCACATGGCCCGCCATCACCTGGAGCGCTACGACGGGCTGGGCGGCCCGGACGGGCTGCGCGGTGAGGAGATCCCGCTGTCGGCGCGCATCGTCGCCGTCGCCGACGCGCTCGACGATCTGACGACGTTCACCTCGAGCCACGAGGCCCTGCCGCTGCAACGCGCGCTGGCCGAGCTGCGGCAGGAGTCGGGCGCCCGTTTCTGCCCGGCCGTGGTCGCCGCGCTCGAGCAGAGCCTGGCCGGCGACCCGACGCTGCGGCGCTACTTCGGCGAGCGGTCCGGCGACGGACTGCCACGGGTCGCCTAGTCCGGCTGAAGACGGTTTGCCCGCGGAGGGGTGTGGGAAAGTGACCGACGTACGCGCGGCCCCATACCCCCCTCGGCCGCGCTGATGTGTGAACGGCCCGACTTCGTCGGGCCGTTCGCGTTTCCGGGTTCGCGCCTTGCGCGTTGCGTGACGCAACCCATAGGATCGCGCGATGACCGCCTACAGCATCAAGCGCATCGACGACATGGAGGCCATCTACTGGGGCTCGTTCAAGCGCGCCCGCGCGGAGCTCGGCCTCAGCGCCTTCGGCGTGCAGGTCCTCGATCTCCCGCCGCACTCGTCGGGCTACCCCGAGCACGACCACGCCTCCGACGGCCAGGAGGAGCTCTACGTGGTGCTGCGCGGGGGCGGCGAGATCGAGATCGACGGCGAGCGCCACCCGATCGACACCGACACCCTGGGCGCCGTGCGCGCGGGCGTCATGCGCAAGGTCCATCCCGGCCCGGAGGGAATCCGCCTGCTGCTCGTCGGCGGCGTGCCCGGCCAGGCCTACGAGGCGCCGGAGATCACAGTCCTCGGCAACCCGGACCCGGTCGCCGACCAGGCCCCGCCGGCGGCCTAGGAGACGCTGAAGCGCGCGGCGTTCTCGCTCCAGAGATACAGCCGCTTCCAGTCGGGGTCGAACACGCCGACCTTGACCCTCCACTCGCCGACCGGCGCGTTGCGTGGGACGTCGAAGCGCAGCCGCAGCCGGCGCGGCTTGTTCTTGGCGAAGTGCTCGCCGCGGAACGGCAGCTGGTAGGTCGGCTTGCCCGCGCCCGGCCGGTAGAGCTGGACCGCGACGAGCGTGTTGGCCGGCTCGAGCGCGTGGATGCGCACGCTGACGATGATGCGCCGGCCGCGCCTGACGCTCGGCCGGTCGGTGGTCGTCTGCAGCCGCAGCAGGGGCGGGTGCTTGCGCGGCTTGGCCTTGACCGGGCGGGCCACCGCGGCCGGCAGCGAACGCGGGCCGGCGGCGGCCAGCGCGTTGGCCTGGCGGCGGAAGTAGCCGCCGTCGTCGTCGGCGCTGGTCGACAGCAGCCGGTTGCCGTTGATGGCCAGGGGGTTGGTGATGCCGTCGCGGGCGGCGTCGCACGCGCACGTGTCCTGGGCCTGGGCGCTGCCGAACAGCGCGCCGATGACGCCGGCCTTCTCGTAGGCGGCCAGGTGGGCGTCACGGTCGGGACCGAGCAGCCACTCGACGCGGTTGTCCTGGTAGTGGAACGGCGTGTTGTTCATCGCCCGCATGACGCGGTTGCCCAGCGGGATCTGCCACAGGATCACGCGCCGGCTCAGGCGGCTCGAGACGCTGCCGAGGTACCGGACGTGGCGCGCGAAGTCCGCGGCGTCCCACCAGCCGCCGCCGTCCTGGTCGACGTCCAGGGCGAAGCCGGGGGTGCGGTCGGCGAACTCGGCGAAGAGCACGTCGAAGCGGGCGCCGAGAGAGCGGTAGAACGCGGCCGAGCGCTCGGCGAGCTCGTCGACCAGCGTGTCGCTGGCGTCGGCGCGGGCGATGTCGACGCCCGTGCCCCAGATGCTCAGGTGGTAGCCGAGCACGACGTTCGGCGCGAGCGTGTCGCGCAGCCGCACGACCGCCTGTGCGACCCCGGCCGCGGTGTCGGGCAGGCCCTTGAGCGCGGGGAGGCCCGTCGCGGCGACCTTGGCCGGGACGGTGCTCGCGTCGTCGCCGCCGCTCGTCGCCGCCTGCACGTAGCCCCACAGGTCGGGCTCGACCTGCAGCACGACCTCGCCGCCGGCCTGGCCGGCGAGCCGGAAGAACGTCTGGAGCTCGGAGAAGAACGCGCGCATGGTGGCGCGGGTGCGGAGGTTGAGCAGGTCGCCCGCGGCCTCGTCCGAGCTCTGGATGCCGGGCAGGGACTGGCGCAGCTCATACAGGCTGAAGACCGGGATGAACGCGGCGGCCTGGGAGTCGGCGATGTAGTCGCTGACGAACGAGCCGCCGCCGCCGGCCCACGTGGTCCAGCCCTCGCCGGTGTTCACGCCGCCCGCGAGGTAGTGGTAGCGGGCCTCGAGCGCGGTCGTGGCGCGCAGGTCGCCGGCGCCGTGCTCGACATCGCTCATGCCGATCACGAGGTGCGCGGGCCAGCCGACGGGCAGCGGCGTGGCCGCGCGTGCCGGACCGGCGAGCAGCAGCGCACAGCCCGCCAGCGCAGGCAGGAGCAGTCCTCCGATCCGGGAACTCGACATCACCTGGGTCATCGGCGCGACCGGCACAACCCTTAAGTTGCCCGATCAGGATGCCGAGAAGCCCTTCATGAGGCAGCCCGCCGTCAGCCGGGTCTCGATCGGAGAGGGCCGGAGCCTGCGCGTGCGCCGCTGGGAGGGCGAAGGCAGCCCCCTCGTCCTGCTGCACGGCCTGCTCGACGACTCCGAGGGCTGGATGCGCCTGGCCACCGACACGGCGCGGCCGTGCCTGGCCATCGACCTGCCGGGCTTCGGCGGGTCCGACCTGCCGCGGATGCCGCGCATCGGCTCCTACGCCGCCGATGTCGTCGCCGGGCTCAAGGCGCTCGAGATCGGCCAGTGCACGCTCGTCGGCCATTCGCTGGGCGGTGCGGTCGCCGCAGCGGCCTGCTCGCGCACCGACGCCGTGACCTCGCTCGTCCTCCTGGCTCCCGCCGGCTTCGGCCGCATCCGCTTGTCGGAGGCCATGACGCTGCCGGGCGTCATCCACGTCGCCGAGCGCGCACTGCCCCTGGCGCTGCTCAACCCGCTGGTCTGCACCGCGGCCTACTCGACCTTCGTCGCCCACGGGCGGCTGCCCAGCCGCGACCTCGTCGACCGCCTGCGCCGGCGGGCGCTGCGCTCGGGTCCGGGCGTGCGCGCCGCGGTCGAGGCGATCGCCCACGCGGGCCAGGACCGCCGCGGGTTCACCAACCGCGAGATCGAGTTCGCCGGCCCGGTGGCCGCGCTGTGGGGCGAGCACGACGCGCTCGTCTCCCGGTCGCACATCCCGGCGCTGCGCAGCGCGCTGCCGCAGGCCCATGTCGAGGTGTGGGACGGCATGGGCCACCACCCGCAGCGCGAACGGCCCCACCAGCTCGCGCGCTTCATCGAGCAGCACGCCACGCGCGGCAGGCCGCGGCGCCGTCGCGCCGGGGCCGAGAAGCGCCGCGCCGCCTAGCTAGGGTCCGCGGGCATGAAGCTCGCGACGTTCACCACCGCCTCCGACGACACCCCGCGGGCCGGCGAGGTCCGCGGCGACGAGGTCGTCGCCTTCACCTCGGGCACCGTGCTCGAGCGGCTGGCCTCGGGCGCCCGCGCGACCGCCGACGGCGAGTCCTTCGCGCTGGCCGACGTCACCCTGCTGGCCCCGGTCACGCCGCGGGCGGTCTTCGGCATCGGCCTCAACTACGCCGACCACGCGGCGGAGACCGGCCGCGACGCCCCGGAGGCGCCGATCGTCTTCATGAAGCTGCCGTCCTCCTCGGTGCCGCCCAACGCGCCGTTGCACGTCCCGCCGGTCATCCGCCGCCTCGACTACGAGGGCGAGCTCGCGGTGGTCATGGGCTCCGGCGGCGAGGTCGCGGGCTACGCGGTGGCCGACGACGTCAGCGCCCGCGACCTCCAGGGGCGCGAGCCGCAGTGGACCCGCGCCAAGGGCTTCGACGGCTCGTGCCCGTGGGGTCCGTGGATCACCACCGCCGACGAGCTCGGCGATCCCCACGACCTGTCGCTGAAGACGTGGGTCAACGGCGACCTGCGCCAGGACGGCACCACCCGCGACCTGATCTTCGACGTGCCCGCGATCGTCGCGTTCATCTCCGAGACCTGCACCCTCGAGCCGGGCGACCTCATCCTCACCGGCACCCCTTCCGGCGTCGGCATGGCGATGGACCCCCGCACCTTCCTCGAGTCCGGCGACGTCGTCCGCATCGAGATCGAGCGCCTCGGGGTCATCGAGCACGCGGTGGCGTAGGGGATCTCTCGGTCGGCGGTGCCGAGCGCGCCGCGTCGGGGATGGCGGCGAGGGAGGGGGTTGACTCGCGACGCCCTCGACAGGCCGAACGTCCACTTTGCCTGCTCATAGGCAGGCGGATTGGACGTTCGCTGCGTCGAGCTCCATCCGCAGAACACCTTGAACGTCCAACTGGCCACCGCATGTGGTGGCGTCCCGGACGTTCGCTTCGTCGGGAGCTCCCAGACCCCCTCCCTCGATGCCATCCGCCCGCGTCGCGCGGCGCCACAACGCCCCGAACGGGGCGCCACCGGCACCGCCACCCACACCTAGTGCGAGGTGATGACCTTGTCGATCAGGCCGTACTCGGCGGCCTCGTCCGGCTTGAAGAAGCGGTCGCGCTCCATGTCGGTGTGGACCTGCTCGAGGGGCTGACCGGTGTGCTTGGCGTAGATCTCGTCGATGCGCGCGCGGGTCTTGATGATCTCGCGGGCGTGGATCTCGATGTCGGACGACTGGCCCTCGAAGCCGGCCGAGGGCTGGTGGATGAGGATCCGCGAGTTGGGCAGCGAGAAGCGCTTGCCCTTGGCGCCGCCGGCCAGCAGCAGCGAGCCCATGCTCATCGCGATCCCGCAGCAGATCGTCGACACGTCGGGCTTGATGAAGTTCATCGTGTCGTAGATCGCCAGGCCGGCGTAGATCGAGCCGCCGGGCGAGTTGATGTAGATGCTGATGTCCTTGTCCGGGTCGGCGGACTCGAGGTGCAGCAGCTGGGCGACGATCAGGTTGGCGACCTGGTCGTCGACGGCGCTCCCGAGGAAGATGATCCGCTCGTTGAGCAGGCGCGAGAAGATGTCGAACTCGCGCTCGCCGCGGGCGGAGCGCTCGACGACCATGGGAACCAGAGGCATGACCCGAGACTAGCTGTAGAGCGCGAAGGCCCCGAGGATCGTGAACAGCGCGACGAGTGCCGTTCCCTCATAGAACTGCGCCTCGCCGTCCCCGGTGATCTGCCACACCGCAAGCCCGCCGAGGGCAAGCCCGCCGATGTAGATGTCGGGCATGTCGAACGTGAGGTGTTGGGGGAACAGGAGGCTGACGAGGACGAGGACCGGGAACAGGAACGCGGCGACCTGTGCGACCGAGTTCTTGATCACCGAGATGGCCAGATCCGACTGGCCCTTGGCGGCCAGGACGATCCCGGTGAGGTTCTCGGCCGCGTTGCCGGCGATGGCCACGATGACCAGGCCCGCGAACGCCTTGGAGATGTGCAGCTGCTCGATGGCCGGCGTCAGCGCGCCGATGAACCACTCCGAGACGAAGGCCGCCATGGCGCCGGCGCACGCCAGCAGGACGACGCAGACCTTCATGCTGACCCGTGGCCCGTGGTGGGTCTCGGTCTCCGGGCGGTTGTCGCTGCGCAGGTACGGGATGACCCAGGCCAGGTAGACGACCAGCAGGCAGACCGAGGCGATGGCGCTGATGGTCGTGATGTGGTGGGCGGCCTCGGTGCCGCCCACGAGACCGGCCAGGACGATGCCGAACACGGCGACCTGCAGGAGCGTGGCGGTGTCGTTGGGCAGCCGCGCGCTGAAGCGCATGACGCCGTCGTCGGACTTCCGGGCGCCGACCATGATCGCGGCGCCGAGCATCAGAAGGGCGTTGGCGAGCACCGAGCCGATCAGCGACGTCTGCGCGATCTCGATCTCGCCGGCGTTGATCGCGAAGATCACGACGAAGAGCTCGGGGAGGTTGCCGAGGCTCGACTGCAGGAAGCCCGTCACGGCCGGGCCGAAGTGCTCGCCCAGCAGCTCGGTGGCGAAGCTGACCATCCACGCGACGCCCGCCAGGGCGACCAGCGTCGTGAAGAACGGCAGCAGGCCGCTCATGCCATGGGTCAGCGCCGCGACGACGAACGCCGCGAAGACCGCACCGAGCGAGATGCGCTCCCTGCGCGTGAAGGCGCTCACGGCGTCCGGCTACTTGCTTGACGGCATCATCTGCTCGGGGTAGCGCAGCCCGGCGGCGGCCGGCAGCGCCTGGGCGATCTCCTCGAGCTCCTCGGCGCTCAGCGTCACGTCGGCGGCACCCGCGTTCTCCTCGAGGCGCTGGACCTTCTTGGTCCCGGGGATGGGGGCGATGTCGTCGCCCTGGGCGAGGACCCAGGCCAGCGCGAGCTGCGCGGGCGCGACGCCCTTGTCGCGCGCGAGCTCCTCGATGCGCGCGACGAGGTCGAGGTTCTTCTGGAAGTTCTCGCCCTGGAAGCGCGGCGAGAAGCGCCGGTAGTCGTCCTCCTCCAGGTCCTCGATCGAGCGGATCGCGCCGGTCAGGAAGCCGCGGCCCAGCGGCGAGTAGGGCACGAAGCCGATGCCGAGCTCGCGGCACGTCGGCAGGATCTCGTCCTCCGGCTCGCGTGACCACAGGGAGTACTCGGTCTGCAGCGCGCTGATGGGGTGGACGGCCATCGCGCGGCGCAGCGTCTCGGGCCCGGCCTCGGACAGGCCGAGATAGCGGACCTTGCCCTCCTGCACGAGCTCGGCCATCGCGCCGACCGTCTCCTCGATCGGCGTGTTGGGGTCGACGCGGTGCTGGTAGTAGAGGTCGACGTGGTCGGTGCCCAGCCGCCGCAGCGAGCCCTCGATGCATTCGCGCACGTACGCGGGCGAACCGTCGACGCCGCGGTTCTGCGGGTTGGCCGGATCGAACTTGATGCCGAACTTCGTGGCCAGCTGGACCTGCTCGCGGCGGCCGTCCTCCGCGAGAAAGCGCCCGATCAGCTCCTCGTTGGTGTGCGGCCCGTACATGTCGGACGTGTCGAGGAACGTCACCCCGAGCTCGAGCGCGCGGGCCAGCGTGCGCAGCGATTCGTCGTCGTCGCGGTCTCCGTAGAAGGCCGACATGCCCATGCAGCCCAGCCCGATGGAGCTGACCTGCAGGCCCTGCGTTCCCAGTGCTCGAGTCTCCATGAGACCCAAGCTACCCGGATCGGCTGGATCCCTTCGCCCGGGCGCCCGCGCAGGTCGTGCGCTTGGTCTTCTTGGCGACGCGGGGCTTCTGACGGGTCTTGCCGCGCGACGTCCCGCGGGCCTTGGCGCGCTTGGCCTTGGCGAGCGCCTTGGCCTTCGCCTTGGCGCGAGCCTTGGCGCGAGCGTTGAGGATCGCCCACATGCTCGACTGGCCACCCTGCGCCGCGACCGAGCCGGGGCAGGTCGTCGAGGGCTGATCGGGGTTCGTCTGCGTCGGGGTCTGCGTCGGCGGCGTGCCCGGGTCCGTGCTCGGCGTCGACGGCGTGCCCGGATCGGTGGTGCCGGGATCGGTGGTGCCGGGATCGACCGGAGGAGCGGTCGCGGCGACCTTGCCGGCCTGCCAGTGCGCGTTGACGCGGTCGGCGTCGAGATCCGAGCCGTAGTAGGCGACCTGCGCCATCGCGCCGTGGAAGAAGGAGTTGGCGAGCGTGTTGCCGCGCCCGACGAAGAAGGTCGAGTTCCCGGAGGGCGTGCCGGACACGGTGGCCCGGGCGACCAGCGCGCCGTCGACGTAGAGCCGCGCGCTGCCGTCGACGTTCCACGTGCCGATGACGAGGTGCCAGGTGCCGGGCGTGGCGCTGGACTCCGACGAGCCGGCCAGGCTCGAGGAGCCGCGCGAGCTGGAGGAGCCCGTCGCGGTCACGGCCGTGCCGAGGTGCCGGAAGACGAACTGCCCGTTCTCGATGGTCAGGCTGCCGACGCCGCCGTGCTCGACGATCGTCATGTCGCTGCTGTCGGCCGGGTTGACCCAGGCCTCCACCGTGTAGGCCTGTGTGAACGCCGCGAGCCCGTTGACGTAGCCGTAGCCGGCCTCGCCGTCGAAGAACGCGGCCTTGCCGCCGCCCGGGGCCGTGCCCGGAGCGGTCGTCACGGTGTTCGACCAGGCGCCGGTGTGGTTGCCCGAGATGTCGTTCATCTCCGACTGCGACCCGTCCAGCGGCCAGTAGGCCTGCGGCGCGTCGGCGGCGACCTGCTGCTCGAGCGGGGCGTCGGCCGGGGGCGTGGCGGGGCCACCCGCGGCGATCAGCCATTCGAAGTCGATCGATGCCGACGAGCCCTGGTAGGCGTTGTCGGCGCCGTTCGCGCCACCGTCCGGGAAGGTCACGACGAAGCGGTAGGTGCGGCGCTCGTGCTTGTCGAGCGTGCCGAGCGCGGCGAGGTCGAGCTGCGTCAGCGGCCCGGAGTAGACGGTCTGGGTGACGCTTGTCGAGACGTCTTCGACCCGTAGCACGAGGCGCTGGGACAGGCGGCCGCCGCCCGGGCCGGGCGAGTCCGTCGCCTGGCCGGCGTCGAGCGTGAGCGTCTCGGTGCTGTCGCCGGTGTTCTCGAGGTTGATCGTGCCCGACGTGCTGGTGCCGGGGACCATCGGAGCGGCCGTCAGGATCGCCTGGCCGTCGCGGCTGTTGGCGATGGTCAGCGCGCCCGTCGAGGACGTCAGCTCCATGCGGTGCTCGGGCGCCGTGTCGAGCGTGCGCTGCATGACGAACGCCGCCGACGGCACGGCGACGGCCGCCGTGACGATGAAGCCGAGAAGGGTGGAGGAGCGCCCGCGGATCACGAGGGCCTCGCAAGCCGGCGCAGCCCGTAGCCGAGGAAGGCGGCCGCGGCGAGGAGCATGAGGATGGTGCGCAGCGTCGGAGCCGCGAGCCAGGCGATGGCGTGCCCGACCCACGGGACGCGGGCCACCATGCGCTTGACCGGCGCATCGGCGCCCAGGGTCCAGCGCTCGCTCGCGTCGTTGGCGTCGCCGCGCGTGACGATCACGACCTGGTCGCCGTCGACGGTGGCCGAGACGACGCGGGGGGTGATGAGGTGGCCGTGGTCGGCGGGGTCGGCGATCGAGGCGATCTGGCCGGCGCGCAGCTCGCGCGCCGCGACGTTCTCGTCGACGACGACATCGCCGGCGGCGATCGCCGGGCGCATGCTGTCGGTGTAGTCGACCAGGGCGGTCAGGCCGAACGCGCGCAGGCCGAGGCCCAGTGCGAGGGCGATGCCCAGGGCGACGATCACGGCGGTCAGGCCGCGGTCGAGCCAGGCCGGCGTCCGGCGAGCCGGAGCCGAGGACCCGGCGGGAAGAGCGAGCGCGCTCATGAGCTGACCGCCTGCCAGGTGAAGGCCGCGGTGGCCGTCAGGCCCTGCGCGCCGGAGGCGACGCCGGACGGAAGCGTGATGACGAACCGGTAGGCGTGCTTGGTGCCCGCCGTCCAGCTCGACGTGTCAGACAGCGCGGTTCCGGTTGTGGCCGGGAACGCGCTGAGCGTGCCGTTGTAGATGACGCTCCCGGTGGCGTCGGCGGTGAAGCCGGTGCACGAGCCCGCGGCGGGCGTGCTGCTGAACGTGCCGCGAGTGACGGTGAGCGTGAGGTAGGGGGCGAGCCCCGTGCCGCCGATGGTGCCGACGAGGCGCACCGTGGAGGCGACGTCGCCGGTGTAGGAGACCTGCACGCACCCGGTATCGGTGCTGCTCGGCCTGGCCGCCGCGAGCTCGAAGGCCGCGGTTCCGGCGTCGTTGTCGTCGATGGTGACCGACCCCGCCGCGACCGAGTTGCTCGGCATCGCGGAGGTCTTGTTGAAGGAGGAGAACGTCCCTCCGGACCAGACCAGCGAGGTCGCCACGAGCCCGAGGGCGGCGGCGACGATCTTGATGCGGAGGCGCTGGTTCATGGTCGTGTGGATCCCGCACGCGGCCCACCCGAAGGCGGGCCGCGTGAGAGTCACGGTGTGGTGGGTGGCTTCTGGACCTAAGCCGTGGCCGTGAAGGCGTAGTCGACCGAGGTCTGCGCGCCCTGGTACGTGTTGTCCGCGCCGTTGGTGCCGCCGTCAGGGAAGGTGACGGTGAACTGGAAGCGGTGCGTCTCGTTGGACGCGAACGTGCCGAGGCTCGTGGTGCCCATGCCGGCGATCGTGCCGCTGTAGACGGTCGTGTCGGCGGGGCAGCTCGTCACACAGGCGGGGTCGTGCTTGTCGAGGATGACGATGGTCAGCTTCGACGACAGCGCCGGGGTGGTGGGCGTGTTGGTGAGGTTCGACTGCGAGAGCGTGAACGCGCCCGAGACCGAGCCGGTGTTCTTGATGTCGACCGTGCCGGAGGCGGTGCCGCCCGGCTTGAGGCCGGAAGCCGTCAGGACGGCGGCGCCGGCCTTCGAGTTCGACTGGGAGATGGTGCCGGCGCTGAACACGTTGGACGGGTTCGCGCTGGCCGAGTTGAAGTTCGCGCCTGATCCGACAGCGATGCCGGTTGCGGCGAGAACGCCGACGAGGCCGGCCATGACCTTGCTGGGGGAGGCCGACCAAAGGGCCTTGATACGTGACATTTCCGTGACTCCTTGTTGCGGGATCTGTTGTCGGCGGCACCCCCGGTCCGTGGGGGTTGTTTGGGCCGCTGCACACCGTCATCGCCCGGCGCCTGACGGAATTGAGGGCATATCGAACAAACGTCCAGTTCGGTGGACGCAGGCCGCTTGTGGCCGACCACCCTGGGCATGACGCGCGTCCGCCCAGGTTTCCTTGTCACCTTCACCGTGCTGCTGCTGATCCTGGCCGGCGGTGTGGGTTACCTCGTCTCCTCACTCCTCAGCTCCGACATCCGCGGGGAGCAGATCTCCGCCGCCCGTGAGCGCACGCAGATGCTGGCCCAGTCCGCCTTCGAGCCCGGCTTCCGCCGCAAGCTCCACGGGCGCACGGCCAACGAGCTCAAGCACTTCGACGAGGCCGCCCTGGCCGCCTCGCGCACGGGAGACATCCAGTCGCTGGCCGTATGGGACCCCAAGGGCCGCATCGTCTACGCGACCGATCACAAGCAGATCGACAAGATCTACCGGCTGCCCGACGCGGTCGCCGAGGCGCTGACCGGCAAGACGGTCTCGGACACGATGAGCGAGCCGACGAGCCCGATCGATCAGTCCAAGGGCGAGCAGATCCAGGTCGCCGTCCCGCTCTACGGCGCGGACAAGAAGCCGATCGCCGCGTTCGAGATCCACGTGCCCTACGCGCCGATCGCCGCGGAGATCACCCGGCGCACACGCCGCATCAACTTCGTCCTGCTCGGCGCAGCGCTGCTGTTCATGGCCGCGCTGTGGCCGCGCCTGCTCGCCGCGTCGCGCGCCCTGAAGGCCCAGTCGGACCCGAAGGCCAAGCTGATGATCGCCGAGCTGCGCAAGGCGATCGACGACGAGCAGCTCGAGCTGCACTACCAGCCCAAGGTCGACCTGCGCACCGGCGGCGTCCCGTCGGTCGAGGCGCTCGTGCGCTGGAACCACCCCAAGAAGGGACGCATCTCCCCGGGCGAGTTCATGCCCATCGCCTCCAAGAGCGACATCATGGGCCAGCTCACCGTCCACCTGATCGAGCTGGCGCTGCGCGACTGCGCCGCCTGGCGCGCCAACGGCGTGACCGCGGGCGTCGACGTCAACCTCTCCGAGGGCAACATCCTCGATCCGCAGCTGCCGGCCGAGGTCGAGCGCCTGCTCGCCAAGTGGGACCTCCCGTCCAAGGCGATCGGCTTCGAGCTCACCGAGCAGGCCATCCAGTCCGATCCCGAGAAGGCCGGGATGGTCCTGCGCGACCTGTCGGACCGCGGCGTGCGCCTCGGCCTCGACGACTTCGGCACGGGCTACTCCTCGCTGGCGGTCCTGCGTGACCTGCCGATCCGCGAGATCAAGATCGACCGCGCCTTCATCAACGGCCTGACGACCAGCCCCGCGGACGAGACGATCGTCCGCTCGACCATCGGCATGGCCCACGACCTCGAGATGTCCGTCACGGCCGAGGGCGTCGAGGACGAGGACACGCTGCGTCACCTGGCCGAGCTCGGCTGCGACGAGGCGCAGGGCTACTTCTTCTCCAAGCCGCTCGCGCTGGACGACCTGATGGCCTGGTTCGCCCAGCCGATCATCGACGGCCAGTCCGAGCCGGCTCCCGCCGAGCCCGAGACGGCGCTCGTCTGATGCGGCGTCTGCTCTCCGGCATCGGCGCCCTGTTGGTGGCTGCCGCCCTGGCGGCGGGCAGCGGCGCGAACTACCAGTCGACGTCGGCCAACTCCGGCAACATCATCAAGGCGGGCGTCGTGAGCATCACGAGCACGTCGGCGGGCACCGCGCTGCTCGACGTGACGGCGCTGGCACCGGGCAAGGCGATCTTCGACACCGTCGACATCACCAACTCCGGCGATCTTCCGGCCGACATCACGCTGAAGTCCTCGAGCATCGTCGACACCCCGGCCTCGCCGGCGCTGTCGGCGAAGGTCGATCTCAAGATCGAGGACACGACCGACAACGTCGTCGAGTACGACGGCAAGCTCGGATCCTTCTCGACCAAGGCCATCGGCACCCTCGCTGTCGGCGTCAAGCACACCTTCAAGTTCACGGTCTCGATGCCCGATGGCGGCCTCGGCGCCGAGGACGCCTACCAGGGCGGGCGCACGTCGCTCGACCTGACCTGGACGGCCCAGGGCTGATCATGATCAAGAAGGTCCTCATGAACGCGACGATGGTGCTGCTGTTCGCCCTCGCCGGCGTCATGCTGGTGCCGGCCGCGCTCGGCTACCACCGCTACATCATCCTCACCGGATCGATGACGGGGACCTATGACCCGGGCTCGCTGGTCTTCGACAAGCCCGTGGCGACCTCGACGCTGAAGGTCGGCGATCCGATCACCTACGCGCCGCCGCCCGGCGCCTCGCCCAACCAGAAGCTCGTCACGCACCGCATCTTCAAGGTCGTGCCCGGCCCCGACGGCCAGCGCGCGTTCATCACCAAGGGCGACGCGAACCCGCACGAGGACGCGTGGAAGTTCACGCTCCCCCAGCCGACCCAGGACAAGGTGCGCTTTCACATCCCCTACGTGGGCTACGCCTTCATGTTCCTGTCGGTGCGCGAGTTCCGCACGGCGCTCATCGGGCTTCCGGCGATCGGCATGGCCCTGTGGTTCATCCTGGGCATCTGGCGTGACGGTGGCGCGGAGATGCGCAGGCGCCGCGAAGGCGTCAAGCCCTGGGGCGCCGACATCGCCAAGCGCCTTCCCGCGCTCGCGCCGCTGGCCGAGCGCGCGGCGGCCGCCGCGCGGGCCACCGTCCGGGTGCCGGTCAACTGGGCGGTTCCCGACGAGCACGCCCAGGTCGGGCGCCGGCTGCGCGAGGGCTTCGTCTCGCCGCTGGTCAAGCCACGCCGGAGCCGCGTCAGTGGTGAGGCGGGCTACGTGCCGCTGCCCGAGTCGTGCATCGCCAAGCCGCGGCGGATGACCGTCCGGCGGCGTGAGTCCGTCGGGCGCGACTGGAAGCTCGTCGTCAACCCGCGCATCTGATCGCCGCTCTCCGTCGTACCGCTTGACGTGGCTGACGGCGCGAACATCCTCGAGGCGGCTCACGGGCCGCTGCATCAGCTCGCGCTGCTCGCCGGAACGATCGACGACTACGCGATCCTCCTGCTCGACCCCGACGGCCGGGTCCTGACCTGGAACCCGGGCGCGCAGCGCAACACGGGCTACGCGGCCGACGAGGTGCTCGGCGAGCCCCACGACCTCTTCTCGACGCCCGAGGACCGGCTCGAGGGCCGCCCGCAGGAGGCGCTGACGGTCGCCGAGCGCGACGGCAGCTTCCGGGAGGAGGGCTGGCGCGTCCGCAAGGACGGCAGCCGCTTCTGGGGCAACGTGCTCGTCACCGCGCTGCGCGCCGACGGCGGCGAGCTGCTGGGCTTCGGCAAGGTCGTGCGCGACATGACCGAGCTGCGCGCCGTCCAGCAGGAGCTCGAGCTCTTCGCGGCGTCCGCGGCCCATGACCTGCAGGAGCCGCTGCGGACGATCTCCGGGTTCACCGAGCTGCTGGCCGGGCGTCACGGCGACGCGCTGCCCGACGACGGCCGCGCGTTCCTCGATCACATCGCCGGGGCGGCCGAGCGGATGCAGCGGCTGATCGCCGATCTGCTCGACTACGCGCGCAGCGCCCCCGGCGAGGCGCGCAGCGTGCCCGTCAGCCTCAACGGCGCGGTGCGCGAGATGCTGGCCGCGGTGCAGGGCGCGCTGGCCGGCCGCGGGATGGACATCGGCGTCGACGTGCCCGAAGGCGCGGCGGTGCGCGCCGACGGCGGCGGCGTCGAGCTGCTGCTGCAGAACCTCGTCTCCAACGCGATCAAGTTCGCCGACGCCGAGCGGCCGGTGGTGTCGGTGCGCGCACGGCGAGCCGATCAGGAGTGGATCGTCACCGTCGCCGACAACGGCCGCGGGATCCCCGACGGCGCGCGCGAGCGGATCTTCCAGCCCTTCGCCCAGCTGCGTCACGACGACGAGGTCACCGGCACGGGACTCGGCCTCTCGATCGCGCGGCGGATCGTCCAGCGCCACGGTGGCCGGATCGGCGTCGACCCCGCGGAGGGCGGGGGCTCGGCCTTCTGGTTCGCCCTGCCCGCCGCCGACTGATCGCGACTAGCCTGCCGCGGCGTGCCCGCCCCCCTGCTCGTCCTCGCGGCGGCATCGTCGGTGCAGTTCGGCGCCGCGATCGCGGCGACGATGTTCGACGACCTCGGCCCGGCCGGCACATCGGTGTTCCGCGTCGGCCTCGCGGCGCTGATCCTGCTGGCCGTCTGGCGCCCGCGCGTGCGCGGCGTGCCCCGCGGCGACCTGTGGATCGTCTTCTGGCTGGGCCTGACGCTCGGCCTGATGAACCTCGTCTTCTACGAGGCGCTGGACCGGATCCCGATCGGCGTCGCGGTGACAATCGAGTTCGCCGGGCCGCTGGGCGTGGCGGTCGCGCTCTCGCGCCGGCGCCTCGACATCGCATGGGTCGTACTGGCGCTGGCCGGGATCGTGCTGCTCGCCGATCCGGGCGGCGGCTCGGTCGATCCGCTGGGGCTCGTGTTCGTGCTGATCGCCGCCGCGCTGTGGGCCGCCTACATCCTGCTCACGGCGCGCGCGGGAGAGCGGTTCACGGGCGGGCGCGGACTCGCGCTGGCGATGATCGTCGCGGCGCTGGTGCCGCTCGGCCCGGGCATCGCCGAGGCGGGCGACCAGCTGCTCTCGCCGGGGCTTGTCGCGACGGGCGCCGCCGTGGCGCTGCTCTCCTCGGTGATCCCCTACTCGCTGGAGATGGAGGCGCTGCGCCGCATGCCCCGCAACGTCTTCGGCGTGCTGATGAGCATCGAGCCGGCCGTCGCCGCGCTCGCCGGCTTCCTGATCCTCGGCCAGGCGCTCGGTGCGCGCGAGCTCGTGGCCATCGGCCTGGTCATCGTCGCCAGCATCGGCGCCACGCGCTCCTATCCGCCGATCGACGGGTAGGTTCGGCGCAGCCGTGTTCACGCTCAACGTCCCCAACGCGCTGACCGTCCTGCGGATCCTGCTGGTCCCCGTGCTGGTCGTCGCGCTGCTCGACGAGAGCGCGAGCCCCTGGCTGGCGGCGGCGGTGTTCGCACTCGCGTCGTTCACCGACATGGTCGACGGCTACATCGCGCGGGCCCGCGAGCAGATCACGACGTTCGGCAAGCTGATGGACCCGGTCGCCGACAAGCTGCTGATCATCGCGGCGCTGGTCGTGCTGGTCTCCCAAGACCGGATCCCGTCGTGGATAGCGATGGTGATCATCGCTCGCGAGTTCGCCGTCACCGTCACCCGGCTGGCGGCCACCGGCCAGGGCGTGATCATCTCGGCCAACTGGTGGGGCAAGGCCAAGACGATGGTGCAGGTCGCCGCGATCTTCTTCGCGATCGGCTTCGATCCGACGCCGCTGGGCGTCGACGTCCTGCTCTACGTCGCGGTGGCCATCACCGTGGTGTCGGGAATCGACTACTTCTTCGGGCTGCGCCGGCTGCTGCGCGAGGCCGAGGAGCGGCGTCAGGCGTCGCCGTCGAGCCAGTCGCGCATCGACGTCTGACGGTCGACCACGCGCTCCTCGGCGATCTCGCGGCGCATGTCGCCGAGCAGGCCGAAGCTCTCGGCGACGACGTTGTGCTGGTGGATCGTCTCGAGGTTCTCCTGGCGGGCCGAGACGAAGGTGTGCTCGAGCAGCTGCGGGTAGCGCTCGACGACTCCGGCGATCATCTCGCGCACGCAGTCCTCGACGAAGCGCGGGCGGCGGTGGGCCTTCTCGACGACGGCGCCCTCGTCCGAGCGCTTCATGAGCTCATAGATCTCCGAGCTCATCGAGCCCTCGACGATCGCCACGAGGTCGCGCGCGTCGATGTCCTCGGTGCACTCCTCGGGGCAGCCGATGTAGAGCGTGCCCAGGCCGCGCTGGTTGTGCGTGGCGACGGGGACGTGCTCGAAGACGCGCGCGATCTGCTCCTCGTCGAAGCCGTCGGCGAGCAGGCGCTCGCGGGATGCGTCGGCGACCAGGCCCTGCGCGCACGGGCAGGCGGTCATGCCCTGCGCGGCGACGCCGATGAGCCGGCGGGTGCCGCGCTCGCTGGCCACCGCGACCCCGTAGAGCGTGTAGAGCTCCTGCGTCTCGATGCCGCTGACCGGCGCCGGCTTGTGCTCGGGGTAGCGCGCCTGGATCGAGACCTCGGCACGACGCGCACCCTGACGCTCGCGCACCTCCTCGGCGATGCGCTGGGCGAGCTGCTCGGCGCGCAGGACGGAGTCGCCGCTGACGACGATCTCGCCGATGACGTCGTTGACGGTCTCCTCGAAGCGCGACATGTGCGCGCCCTTCTGCTCCGGACCGAGGTCGACGAAGCATTCGAGCTTGGCCCAGAACAGCACGTCGCCGTCCTCGCCGCCGAGCCGGATGACCTTCTCCACGCCGGTGACGCCGACACGCGAAAGGGACACGTGGACCGTCGGTCGCTGGGCTTGGACATCGAGACGAGAAGCCGCAAGTTCCATGCAAACGAGGATACGCAGGACTTGTAGTTCCGGATTGCTCTGGTATCACTTGTCGCAATCTCGGGTGAAGAAAGCGCTAAGGCCTAGAGGACCTCGCGCCGATACCCCGGGTCAGCGTGCAGACATGCACGATGCACATGTTTCCGGAGAGATTGCGTCCAGTGAGGAAGTCCCCCTTTTGAGTGAGACCGAGGTGTTGTTGGCGGACGAGGCGCCCATCCACGAGATGGATGAGCTGCGCCCGTTGATCGCCGAAGGACAGGAGAAGGGTTCCCTGTCGTTCGAGCAGATCGCGTCCTGCCTGGAAGAAGTTGAGGTGACCAAGGAGCAGGTTCAAGAGCTCCACGCGCACCTCGTCGAGCAGGGCATCGAGATCGTCGGCGCCGACGGCAAGGCGGTCTCGTCAGAGAGCGGCCGCGTCGAGGCCGCCGCCGAGGCGCGCAAGAGCCGCGCCAACGGCGAGGAGGCGCCCAAGAAGCAGGAGATCGACCTGACCGTCGAGCCTTCGCTCGACTCGCTGCGCCTGTACCTGCGCTCGATCGGCCGGGTGCCGCTGCTCACGGCCGCCGAGGAGGTCTCGCTGGCCAAGCGCATCGAGCGCGGCGACATGGACGCCAAGACCCACATGGTCGAAGCCAACCTGCGCCTCGTGGTCTCGATCGCCAAGGGCTACCTGGGCCGCGGGCTGACGTTCCTCGACCTCATCCAGGAGGGGTCGCTGGGCCTGATCCGCGCGGTCGAGAAGTTCGACTACCGCCGCGGCTACAAGTTCTCGACGTACGCGACGTGGTGGATCCGCCAGGCGGTCACCCGCGCCATCGCCGACAAGGGCCGCACCATCCGCATCCCGGTGCACATGGTCGAGAAGCTCAACAAGGTCGTCCACGTCGAGCGCCAGCTCGTCCAGTCGCTGGGCCGCGAGCCCTCGCCGGAGGAGATCGCCGTCGAGATGGAGTCGACCGCGCGCGAGGTTCGCGACATCCTGCGGATGAGCCAGCAGCCGATCTCGCTCGAGAAGCCGATCGGCGACGAGGAGGACTCCGAGCTCGGCGACTTCGTCGAGGACCAGAGCGCCGCCTCGCCGTTCGAGCTGGCGTCGGAGAACCTGCGCCGCGACAACGTGCGCAAGGCGCTGGCGGCACTGCCGCAGCGCGAGCGTGAGGTCATCGAGATGCGCTTCGGCCTCAGCGGCGGCCGGCCGCGGACGCTCGAGGAGGTGGGCCGTGCGTTCAACGTGACGCGCGAGCGCATCCGCCAGATCGAGAACCACACGCTCAAGAAGCTCGAGTCGCTGCCCGAGGCGCAGCGGCTCCGCGACGCGTCTTAGGGTCCAACGCGCCCGCCGCGGAGAGCGGCGGGCGCCGATTCTCAGGTTTCTCTGAGAAGGGCCTGACAGGATCGCCAGGCTTGCGTTGTTGCCTTCGAAGCGCATGGAAGCCTTCGCCCTCAGCCCCGACGCGCCGCGCGTCCCCCTGCCCCAGCGGCTGCTCTCCGACGAGCGGCTGCTGCGCTTGATCGCGGCCGGCAACTCCCAGGCGTTCGGCGCCGTCTATGCGCGCTACCACGCGCCGCTCTACGCGTACTGCCGCTCGATCGTGCGCGACCCCGACGACGCCCGCGACGCGTTGCAGAACACGATGCTCAAGGCGCTCTCCGCGCTCAACCGGGGGCAGGAGCGCGACCTGACGCTCAAGCCGTGGCTGTTCCGCATCGCCCACAACGAGTCGATCTCGCTGTTGCGCCGCCGGCGGCCCAGCGAGCCCCTGACCGACGCGGTCTCGCCGCCCGTCGCGGGCGCCGACCGCCAGGCGTTCGCCCGCGAGCGGCTCGCCCAGCTGGTCGCCGACCTTCAGGAGCTGCCCGAGCGCCAGCGCGGCGCGCTGATCATGCGCGAGGTCAACGGGCTGTCCTACGACGAGATCGCCGACGCGCTGGCCATCTCGCAGGGGGCGGCCCGCCAGACCGTCTTCGAGGCGCGGACCGCGCTGGCCGAGTACGGCGAGGGCCGCGAGGTCGCCTGCGAGAACATCCGCCGCTCGATCTCCGACGGCGACGGCCGCGCGCTGCGCGCCCGGCGCGTGCGCGCGCATCTACGTGCGTGCAACGGCTGCCGGGACTTCCAGTCGACGCTGCAGGTGCGCCGCCGCGAGCTCGCCGTGCTGGCCCCCGGCCTGTCCGCGGGCTCGGTCATCGCTCTGCTGCAGGGCGTGCTCGGCGCGGGCGTGGCGGGCACCGCGGTGGGCGGCGCGACCATCGGCGGCGCGGGCCTGCTCGGCGGCAGCGCGGGCACGCTGCTGGCGTCGGGCGCGGCGAAGGGCGTGGTGGCGATCGTCGCGGTGACCGCCGCCGGCGCCGGGGCGGTCGAGATCAAGCATCAGGCCAGCCGCGAGAGCAGGACCCCGGCGCCGCAGGTGCGCTCGGCGGGTCCCGCCGCTTCGGCGGCAGCCGCGGTCCGGCCGGGGCCGGCGGGTCGTGAGGCCGTGGCGATGATCCGCTCGGCGGGCCGTGAGCCCGCGCGGGCGCTCGCGCCGTTGACCGAGACGACGCACCCGGCCCGCGGGAACCATCCTGCGCCGTCCACCCAGACCGGCCATGTGCGCCACCGCGAACGCGACCGGCCCGATCATCGGGAGGTCGCGAGTCTCGGCGTCAGCGACCAGGGAAGGACCCGGCAGGGCTACGACCAGGACCACGACCACGCCTCCGTCGACCGTCCCGTCCGCGGCGACGACGGGACGCGCCCGATGCGCGACAGCCAGACGCGCCCGCGCCGCGAGGGCGGCGGTGAGCGGACGGACGGCGCCTCGTACGGCGGCTATGACCCGCCGGTGACCGACGACACGACGGCGACCGGCGAGCAGCCCGCGCAGGAGACGGCCCCGGCCGACGACCAGCAGCCGGTCGTCTCGCACCAGCCCTGGCGCCCGGCCCGCGACCGCCCGCTGCCGGCACCCGCCCCGCCGGTCGTACAGGAGGCGCCCGTCATCGAGGAAGCCCCCGCGCCCGTCGACGCCGCACCCGTCGCCGACGCGTCTTGAAACGACGAAGCGCCCGGTCTCCCGGGCGCTTCGTGTCCTAGTAGTGGCGAGAGCAGGATTCGAACCTGCGAAGGCAGAGCCACATGGTTTACAGCCACGCCCGTTTGACCGCTTCGGTATCTCGCCAGGCGGCGTCAGGATAGCGAGCACCGAGTTCGCGGCCTTGGGCTGACAAAGCAGTGACTAACACTGCCTTCCCAGCCCAATCGTCCACATCCATGGGAAAACAGTCCGTCCCCGCGGTTATGGTCCGCACGCACCCAACACTGGAGGGGTAGTCCTGATGGACGTCAACAAGCTGGGTCCAGGGCAGAGGATCGCGGCAGGGGCCGCCGTGCTGCTGTTCATCGACCTGTTTCTCGATTGGTACAGCGCAAGCGCGGGCGGGTTCTCAGTCTCGGGCAACGCCTGGGATGTCTTCGGTTTCACGGACCTGCTGCTGCTCGTCACCGTGATCATCGCGCTGGGCATGGCCGCGCAGGCGATGGGCCTGCTGTCGATCCCCGTGCGGCTGTCGAACGTGCTGCTGCCGCTCGCCGGCGTCATGACGCTGATCGTGCTCTACCGGCTGGTCAACCAGCCCGGGCCCAACGACATCCTCAGCAACGAGTTCGGCTCCTACCTCGGCTTCATCCTGACCGCGGCGGTTGCCTACGGCGCCTTCCGCGCCCAGGGCGAGCACGAGGACGTCAGCGCGCCGGGGACCTTCACGGTCGGCTCGCACACGACGACGACCACGCCGCCCGCCGCGACCACCCCGCCGCCCCCGGAGACGCCTCCGCCGGCCGCCACGACGCCGCCCCCGGCGACCACGCCGCCGCCGGCCGACGAGCCGCCGGCTCCGCCGCCCGGCGCGACCTCGTAACGACTACGCGGCGGACGCCGCCTGCTCCACATGCACCGGCATGGGGCAGGCGGCGCCCTCGCGGAAGCCGGCCGCGCCGATGTCGAAGGCCCAGTTGAAGCGCGCGCGCCAGTTCTCCCAGGCGATCCCCGCCGTGAGCTCGACGAGCTGGGCCTCGTCGAAGTGCTCCTGCAGCGCGGCGAACAGCTTGTCGGTCACCTCGGCCGGCGTCTTGGTCATCGCCTCGGCGTAGGTGATGACCAGCGACTCGAGCTCTGAGTAGCACGTCGCCTCGCGGTGGCGCGGCAGCGCCAGGAGCTTCTCCTCGCTGACCCCGGCCTCGACCGTGATGTGGGCGCCGATGTCGATGCAGAACTCGCAGCCGACCATCAGCGCGACCTTCGTCTCGGCCAGGTGGCGCAGCTGCGGGTCGACCTTCGTCGCCTTCTCGTTGGCCATCTCGTAGCCGCCGACGCCGGCCAGCAGCCATTTGTGGTGGCCCATGATCTCGATGGGCTCGAGGGTGCGGTCGTAGCGCTTGCGCGCCTCGCGGTAGGCGTACTTGCGGAACAGGCCCTGGGCGGGCGCGGCGGCGATGCGGGTCATCGGACGTTCTCCTTGCGGATCAGGAACAACAGGACAAGAGGCAGCAGGGCGTTGAAGCCCAGGGTGACCAGCGACGCGACGCCCTCGGCACCCGAGGGCTGATCGCTGTGCGCCAGGTGAAAGACGAGGTGCGGGATCGCCGAGACGAGCCACACCGCCACCGCGACGATCACCAGCCGCCGCTCGCCGACCCAGGCGGCGGCGAGCGCCAGGACCGACAGCGCCAGGAACGACGCGCCGTAGTCGCGGACCAGGTGCTCGTTGAACGGCGGCAGCGCCGAGACCCAGTGCGCGCCCGCGACCGGGTAGTCGTCGAAGAACGCGCGCGGCGCGAAGAGCGCGAACAGGGCGGTGAGCCCCTGGCCGGCGCCGAGGACGAGAAGGCCGATGCGGGTGGAGCGGGGGGCCACGGCGCAACCCTATCCACGCAAGTGGTCCTCCGGTAAGGTCCATTTCACCGTGGCTTCAGTGGACCACTTTGCGCCCGAGCTCCTGGTCCACCTGGACCGCGGCGCTCCCATCGGGATCCGCGCCCAGATCGAGCAGGGGCTGCGCGCCGGCATCCGCGCGGGCCGCCTGCACCCGGGGACCCGGCTGCCGTCGAGCCGCGAGCTCGCCACGCGCCTGGAGGTCGCTCGCGGCGTCGTCGTCGAGGCCTACGCCCAGCTGGCCGCCGAGGGCTGGGTCGTCTCCAGGCAGGGATCGGGCACGCGCGTCGCGCCCGCGGCGAGCGCGCCGGCCGCCGATCCCGAGCCCTGGCCCTTCGAGCACACCCAGCCCCACGACTTCGCCCTCGGCGTCCCCGACCTCGCTGCCTTCCCGCGCGCCGAGTGGCTGGCGGCGACCCGCCGCGTCCTGCGCGACATGCCCGACGCCCGCCTCTCGCATCCCGACCCCCGCGGGACCCCGGTGCTGCGCGCCGCGCTCGCCGCCTACCTCGGCCGCCAGCGCGGCGTCGTGACCACCGCCGACCGGATGGTCATCGTCAACGGCTTCTGGCAGGGCCTCGCCGTGCTCTGCGCCGCGCTGCACGCGCGCGGCGTCCGGCGCCTGGCGATGGAGGATCCGGGCTTCGTCTACCACCGCCACGTCGTCGCGCGCGCCGGGCTCGAGCCGGTGCCGGTGGCCGTCGACGAGGGCGGGATGCGGACCGACCTGCTCGCGCGCACCGACGCGCAGGCGGCGCTCGTCACCCCGGCCCACCAGTCGCCGACGGGTGTCGTCCTGGCTCCCGAGCGCCGCACTGCGCTGATCGCCTGGGCCCAGGAGCACGATGCGCTGATCATCGAGGACGACTACGACGCCGAGCACCGCTACGACCGCGACCCCGTCGGCGCGCTGCAGGGCCACGCGCCCGAGCAGGTCGTCTACGGCGGCAGCGCGAGCAAGACGCTGGCTCCCGCGCTGCGCCTCGGGTGGCTTGCGCTCCCGGCCGCCCTGACGAAGGCCGTCGCCACCGAGAAGGGCTTTGCCGACGGGGGCTCGCCCGTCCTTGAGCAGCTGGTGCTCGCCGACCTCATCGAGCGCGGCGAGATCGATCGCCACCTGCGCCGCACCCGCGCCGCGAACCGCCGCCGGCGCGACGCGCTCGCCGAGGCCCTCGCCGAGCACCTCCCGCAGGCGACGTTGCGCGGTGTGGCCGCCGGACTGCACGCCCAGGTCGACCTGCCCGCCGGCAGCGACGAGCGCGCCATCGTCGCGGCCGCGGCCAAGCGCGGTGTCCGCGTCGAGCGGCTCGCCCACCACCGCTTCACGCCCGGACCGCCCGCCCTCCTGCTCGGCTACGGCGCCCTCAGCGAGCAGGGGATCCGACGTGGCATCGAAGCACTCGCACAGGCCATCGCCGACGTGGGATGATCAGGGGCACCCGACCGAAGGAGTTCCACTGCCATGGAGTCCGCCCGCGTCCTCGTCGTCGCCCACAAGACGGCGGCCACCCCCGCGCTGATCGCCGCGGTCCGGGAGCGTGCCGGCAGGGGACCGGCATCCTTCACCCTCCTCGTGCCGAACGCCGCGCACGGGCTGCACCGCGTCGTCGACGCGGAGGACCTCGACACGGCGGAGTCCGAGCAGATCCTCGCGCTGGCGCTCCCGCTGCTCGAGGAGGCGGCGGGAGGACCCGTCGAGGGCATCGTCGGCGACGCCAACCCGCACGACGCGATCGCCGACGCCGTCAACGCCCACGGCTTCGACGAGATCATCATCTCGACGCTGCCCGCAAGGGTCTCCCGGTGGCTGCGGCTCGACCTCCCGAGCAAGATCTCGGGCCTCGGTCTGCCGGTCACAACGGTCACCGCGCAGGAGGGCGCCGCCAGCCCTGCCTAGTGTGAAGGGCCTCCAATGGCCCTTCGCACCGACATCCGCAACGTCGCGACCATCGCGCACGTCGACCACGGCAAGACGACGCTCGTCGACGCCCTCCTGCGCCAGTCCGGCACGTTCGCCGCGCACGAGGAGCTCACCGACCGCGTCATGGACTCCGGCGATCAGGAGCGCGAGCGCGGGATCACCATCCTCGCCAAGAACGCGGCGATCCGGTACACGCCGCCGGGCGGCGAGGAGGTCAAGATCAACCTCGTCGACACCCCGGGCCACGCCGACTTCGGCGGCGAGGTCGAGCGCGGCCTGACCATGGTCGACGGCGTGATGCTGCTCGTCGACGCCTCCGAGGGCCCGCTGCCCCAGACGCGCTTCGTGCTGCGCAAGGCGCTCGAGGCCCGGCTGCCGGTCATCGTCTGCATCAACAAGGTCGACCGCCCGGACGCCCGCATCGCCGAGGTCGTCAACGAGGTCTACGAGCTGTTCCTCGACCTCGACGCCGACGACGAGCAGATCGAGTTCCCCGTCGTCTACACCAACGCCCGCGACGGCTGGGCGTCGCTGACCGAGGGCGAGGTCGGCACCGACCTGCGCCCGCTGCTCGAGCTGCTCGTCAACCGCGTCCCCGCGCCCGAGCACGACCCCGAGCACGGCCTGCAGGCGCGCGTGACGAACCTCGATGCGTCGCCCTACGTCGGCCGCCTCGCGCTGTGCCGCGTGCACCACGGCGAGATCGCCAAGGGCATGAACGTGGCGTGGATGAAGCACGACGGCAGCCAGGCCAGCGCCCGCATCGGGGAGCTCTACGTCAACGAGGGGCTCTCGCGCGTCGAGGCCGAGCGCGCAGGACCGGGCGAGATCGTCGCCATCGCCGGCATCCCGGAGATCACCATCGGCGAGACGCTCGCCGACCCCGCGCAGCCCGTCGCGCTGCCGGTCATCTCCGTCGACGAGCCCGCCCTGGGCATGACGATCGGCATCAACACGTCGCCGCTGGCCGGCCAGTCGGGCAACAAGCTGACCGCCCGCATGCTGCAGGACCGGCTCGAGGCCGAGCTCGTCGGCAACGTCGCGATCGAGGTGCTCGACACCGACCGGCCCGACACCTGGGAGGTCCGCGGCCGCGGCGAGCTGCAGCTGGCCGTCCTCGTCGAGGCCATGCGCCGCGAGGGCTTCGAGCTGACCGTCGGCAAGCCGCAGGTCGTGCTGCGCGAGGTCGACGGCAAGACGCACGAGCCGTTCGAGCGGCTGGCCATCGACGTGCCCGAGGACTTCCTCGGCGTCGTCACCCAGATGATGGCCCTGCGCAAGGGCCGCATGGAGCAGATGGTCAACCACGGCACGGGCTGGGCGCGCCTGGAGTACGTCATCCCCGCACGCGGGCTGATCGGCTTTCGCACCGAGTTCCTCACCGAGACCCGCGGCAGCGGCATCCTGCACGCCGTCTTCGAGGGCTACGAGCCGTGGGCCGGCGAGATCCGCACCCGGCCGACGGGCTCGCTCGTCGCCGACCGCCGCGGCCAGACCATGTCGTTCGCGCTGATGCGCCTGCAGGAGCGCGGCCAGCTGTTCGTCGGCCCGGGCGAGGACGTCTACGAGGGCATGATCGTCGGCGAGAACGCCCGGTCCGAGGACCTCGACGTCAACGCCGTGCGCGCCAAGCAGCAGACCAACATCCGCTCGGCCAACGCCGACGAGATGGTCCGCCTCGTGCCCCACCACCAGCTCTCGCTCGATCAGGCGCTGGAGTTCATCCGCACCGACGAGTGCGTCGAGGTCACCCCGGACCACATCCGGCTGCGCAAGGTCGCCCTCGACATGAACGACCGCGTGAAGCTGGCCCGGCAGGCCAACCGCAACTAGGACGGGCGAGCCGGGCGCGCTGCGCGCGAGATAGTTATACGGCTACAATAGTTGTGTGGCTATCACAGATCGGCCGGTTCGCCCGCGGCTCGTGCTGGCCATCTGCTGCATGAGCCTGCTGATCGTGGGGATGGACGCCACGATCGTCAACGTGGCGCTGCCGTCGATCCAGGACGACCTCCACGCCTCGGTCACCGGGCTGCAGTGGACGACCGCCGCCTACACCGTCGTGCTGGCCAGCCTGCTGATGCTGGGTGGCTCGACCGGCGACCGCCTCGGCCGCGCGCGCGTCTTCCAGTTCGGCCTCGCCCTGTTCACCGTGGCGTCGCTGGCCTGCAGCCTGGCCCCGAGCGTCGGCTGGCTCATCGTCGCGCGCATCCTCCAGGGTGTCGCGGGCGCGATGCTCAACCCGGTCGCCATGTCGATCATCCGCAACACGTTCGAGGACCCGCGCGAGCGGGCGCAGGCCATCGGCGTCTGGGGCGCGGTCGTCGGCATCAGCATGGCGCTCGGCCCGGTGCTCGGCGGCGTGCTCGTCGGCCTCAGCTGGCGTGCCGTGTTCCTGGTCAACATCCCGATCGGCCTGGCGGCCATCGCGCTGACGGCGCGCTTCGTCCCGGAGTCGCGCGCCGAACGGCCGCGCCGGCCCGATCCCATCGGCCAGGTGCTCGTGGTGGTCATGCTCGCCAGCCTGACCATCACGCTCATCGAAGGGCCGAGCGTGGGGTGGAGCGAGCCGTGGATCGTGGCGCTCGGCGTCGTCGCCGCGGCGTCGCTGGCCGCGCTCGTCCGCTACGAGCTGCAGCGCGACGACCCGCTGATCGAGCTGCGCTTCTTCTCCAGCCGGCCGTTCGCGTCGGCGTCGGTGATCGCGGCGGCGGCCTTCGCGGCCTTCGGCGGCTTCCTGTTCCTCAACACGCTCTACCTCCAGGACGTCCGGGGCCTCTCGCCGCTCAGCGCCGGGCTGTGCACGCTGCCGATGGCGGCGATGACCGTGGTCTGCAGCCCGATCTCCGGGCGCATCGTCGGGTCGCGCGGGGTGCGCGGGCCGCTCGTCGTAGGCGGCCTCGGGATAGGCATCGGGAGCCTGATGCTCGTGTCCCTGGGACCGAGCACCTCGCTCGTCTGGGTCCTGCTGGCCTACTGCATCTTCGGGCTGGGCTTCGGCACGGTGAACCCGCCGATCACCAACACGGCGGTGTCGGGCATGCCGCCGAGCCAGGCGGGCGTCGCCGCGGCGGTCGCCTCGACCAGCCGGCAGGTCGGCATGACGCTCGGCGTCGCGGTGCTCGGCTCGGTGGCCACCGCGCGCGTCGACGGCTCGCTGCACGACGGCCTGGCCGCCGCCAGCCACGCCGCCTGGTGGCTGATCGCGATCATCGGCGCCGGCATCGCCGTGCTGGGCCTCGCCGCCAGCACGGGCGCGGCCCACGTCAGCGCCGAGCGCACCGCGCTGCGGCTGCGGGAGGCGTGATGGCCGACGACGAGCTGGCCCGGCGCGCGTGGCGCGCGATGTCTGAGGTCGCGCTCGATCACGATCGCAAGGTCGCGGTCTCCGAGGGCGTCGGGCTGAGCTGGGCGCGCGTGCTGACGCTGCGGCGCCTGGCCGCCGAGCCGCAGACGATGCGCGCGATCGCCGAGCGCCTGGCCGCCGACCCGCCCTACATCACCGTGATGGTCGACGACCTCGAGAAGCGCGGGCTCGTCCGCCGCCGCCCGCACCCCGACGACCGCCGCGCCAAGCTCGTCGAGCTGACCGCCGCCGGCCGCAAGCTCGTCGCGCGCGCCGATGCGATCTTCTTCGAGCCGCCGCCGGCGCTGTTCGACGCGGCCGCCAAGGACCTCACGGCGATGCTCCGCGTGCTCGAGCGTCTGGCGCCCGAGGACTAGGCCGGCTCGGAGATCACGAGCCGCAGGGCGCCGTCGAAGGCGTCCTGCTCGCGCAGGTGGCCGTGCTCGGCGTCCCACGCGCCCGACTCGAGCGCGCCGCGCAGCCGCTCGACGATCCGCTGCTCGACACCGTCGTCGAGCAGCGCCCACATCGACTGGGAGGCGCGGATCTCCGGATCGAGCAGCGCCTCGGGCCGGTTCCAGTAGGCCTCGAAGAACCCGTCGGCGCAGTCGGCCGGCGTGGGGATCGTCTCGATGCGCGTGCGCCCGCCGAGCCAGCCCGCGACGTCGTCGAGCGCCGGGAAGCGCGGGCGCTCGATGACCAGGCCCTCGGCCAGGTACTCCTGCTGCCAGGAGGGCAGCGCGGCGAGCTCGAACGTCAGCACGACGACCGGGCCGCGCGCCACTCGGCGCAGCTCGGCCAGCCCCGCCGCCGGCGGCTCCCAGTGGTGGATGGTCACGCAGGCCATCGCGGCGTCGACGCTGTCGTCGTCGAGCGGCAGCGCCTCGGCGCGAGCGTCGATCGCAGGCGCGGCGCCGACCGGGCGCTGCGCGCGCATCGCGGTGCTCGGCTCGACGGCCAGGACCCAGCGGTCGTCGGGCTCGTAGGACCCGGCGCCCGCGCCGACGTTGACGACGCTGCGCGCGTCACCGAGCGCGGCGTGGATGCGGGCGGCGATCCGCGGGTCGGGGCGCCGGTGGCGGGCGTAGCCCAGGCCGTGGCGCTCGTAGTCGACGCGGGGCACGGGCCGACGGTAGCGTTGGCCGCCGTGTCCCGCCGGCTGACCATGGAACGGCGCAGTCTCCGGGCGCGGCTGGAGAAGGGGGACCCGACGTGGCCGCCGCAGCTGGCGGTCGCGGCAGCCATCGCGCTGCACGTCGGGCTCTCCGAGCAGGTCAGCATCGGCTCGCGCTGGACGATGCCGGCCGTCGAAGCCGCGCTGCTGCTCGCCCTCGTCGTGGTCGCTCCGGCCCGCGCGGACTCGCACAGCCGCGGGCGCCGCACGTTCTCGCTGGCGGTCGTCGGCGTGGTCACCGCCGCCAACGTCGTCTCGCTCGGGCTCCTGATCCATCGCCTGGTGGCCGGGACGGCGCTGCCCGGCAACGCGCTGATCGGCTCGGGCGTCCTGCTGTGGGCGACGACCGTGCTGCTGTTCGCCGTCTGGCTGTGGGAGATGGACCGCGGCGGTCCCGTCGTCCGCCACCTCGACCCGACGGCCCAACCCGACCTGCTGTTCCCGCAGATGGAGAACCCGAGCCTCGCTCCGCCGGGCTGGCGGCCCGGCTTCGGCGACTACCTGTACACGTCGCTGACCAACGCCACAGCGTTCAGCCCGACCGACGTGATGCCGTTGACCCACTCGGCCAAGCTGGTGATGGCGCTCGAGTCGGTCACCGCGCTGGCCACGCTCGGTCTCGTCGTGGCCAGGGCGGTCAATGTCCTGGGCTAGCGCCGCCTCTTCTTGACCTTGTAGGCCTTGCTGGCCGGGACCTTGCCGAGCGGGCGGCCGCCGTAGATGACGTTGCCATTGGCGTCCTGGTAGGTCTGCCACGGCGAGGTCGGGTGGCGGCCCAGGCCGGGCTTGGAGAAGTCGCAGACGCCCTTGTCGAAGATCTTCGTCATCCGCGTCCACTGCGCGTCGGTGAACGTGACGCCCTTGTAGTCGGCCTTGTCGAGGGGCTTGAGCTCGCAGCGCAGCGTGTCGTCGGTTTCCGGCATCCCCGCGACCTGCTGCGGGTCGGAGTAGGCGAGGACGGTCGTGTCGCAGAACGTCGCGGGCATCGCGGTGCCGCCGCCGTTGGTGCAGCGCTCGGTGATGTCGGCGGGCTTGTCCTCGATGATCTTCTTGGCGCGCGAGAGCGAGCGCGGGTCCTTGGCCACCGCGGCCATCCACGTGTCCAGGGCGAGGATCGCCTCGTCGGCGAACGAGGCGTCGCCCACCAGCGGCACGGCGCCGCGCCACAGGATCTGGTTGGCGGCGGTGCCGAAGTTGCGCATCAGCCGTGCGCGCATCGTGTACGTCCGGTAGACGTCGTGGAACGCGCCCGGGTCCGGCCCGCGCAGGTCGATGATCGCGACCTTGTCGAGGTTGTCGCCCTGGTTGACCGCGCCGCTCTTGTAGACGCGGTCGAGCGCCGGGCGATCGGCGTCCATGCGCTGCGGGATCGGGTTGTAGTCGATGTCGAACGAGCCGATCTTCTCGTTGAGGTCGAGGAACTGATCGACCGTGATGCGGTGGTCGGGCGCGATGCTCGGATCGAGCAGCGGCTTGAGGCCGTACTGCAGGCCGATGTTGCCGACGGGCCGGCCGGCGAAGCCGGTGGCGTCGCGCGGCCCGAAGACGTTCTTCATGTAGTCCTGGAAGCTGCAGCGCACGCCCTTGGGGTTCGTCTCGGGGTTGTAGACGTCGGCGTCGGCGATGCCCGGGCACGAACGGCTCGGATCGCCGCTCGACGGGATCACCGTGGTGAACGAGATCGCGTTGGCGGGGCTGATGTGGCCCTCGACGGCGGCGATCATGTTCGGCGTCCACACCACGCCCGGCTGCCACTTGGCCGGGGCCTCGAAGTAGCCGCGCAGCAGCTGGTAGTTGACGTACTGCATGGCCGAGGACCAGGCGTCGGTGAAGCTGCACTGCGGCGAGATGGCCTGGTAGAGGCCGGGGTAGGCGTTGGCCACCTGCTGCTGGACGAGCGAGCCGCCGGAGCAGCCGCTGCCGATCGTCCACCGCATCGGGCCGAACTCCTCGATGACCTTCTCCTTGGTCATGATCAGCGACTCGGCCTGCGTGACGATGCTGCAGTTGTGCCCGGCGTTGTCGAGCGCGTGGCTCATCGTCACGAAGCCGTGCTCGAGCGCGGTCTCGTTGAGCACGTCGGGCGCGTCGGCCTGCATGTACTGCGTGTCGCAGCTGAAGCCGTGGAAGATGACCAGGCGGTGGTTGAGGCCCTCCTGCGTGGCCCACGGCGCCGACGGCTTGGTCGGGTCATACAGCGCGGCGATGCGGTACTGGTCGCGGTCGAGCGTGCCCTGCTCCTGGCGGACGATGAACGGCACCGTCTTGCCGCTGTCGGTCGTCGTCGTGGCGACGTCGGCCGGGGGGCTGTCGGGGTCGTAGTCCTTCAGCGCCCCGCCGTTGGTGCTCTTGTACTTGAAGGTGTAGACGACGGGGCGGTTGCACTGCTTGTCGATCGAGCCGTCGAAGCAGGTCCACGGCTGGATCTGCGGGCCGGCGGTGACGGGGCCGCCGATCGCGTGGTTGCGGATCGTCAGCCGCGCGGCGGTGCGGCCCTTGCGGGCGACGAGCCTGTTCGCTCCGTCCCTGAGGCCGGTGAGGAGCGCGAGGTACTGGCCGTTGGGCCGCGTGGCGAACTGCTTCGTCGCGTTCTTGCCGTTGACGGTGACCTTCGCGCCCGCCGGGGTCACGCGCACGAGCGCGTCGCCGCCGGAGATCAGGTCGGCGCGATTGCTCAGCACCTTGATCGTGGTCTTGGCGGTGGCAGCGGCGGGGGTGATGGCGCAGGCCAGCACCAGCCCGGCAGCGAGCAGTCTCCTCATGCGACGGATCCTACGGGTGTTGCACCGATTTTCGGCCGCCGGGGTTTCCGGCGATGGCCCGAGGGGGGATAGGGAAGCCATGCTCGACTTCTCGCCCCGCTCCCGCCGCGGCGTCTCGCCGCTGGCTCTGGCTCTTGCCGCCCTCGCCGTGGCGCCTGCCGCCGCGTCCGCGGTCACCGTCACGCTCGACCGCACGTGTTACACGCACGTCCCGACCGCCGGCACCCAGCCGATCGTCGCCACGATCACCGGCGGCACCCCGAGCGCGAACTTCCTGCTCGCCGCGACCGTGCCCGGCAAGGGCGTCGGCTCGGCCGGCTCGGTGTCGGGGACCTTCGACGCCGCGGGCAACGCGACCGCGCAGCTGACCGACGTGTTCCCGCCCGGCGGCAGCATCGATCCGCTCAAGGGCCGCAAGGTCGATCTCTCGGTCGCCGACTTCGGTGCCGGCGGCGCCGACGTGCCGGTCGGCAGCACGCTGATCACCAACCTCGCGCTGACCGTCTCGAACAAGCCGCGCAACCCGCGCAAGGCCCGCGTCGTCCGCGTCTCCGGCACGCCCTTCGGCAACCTGCCGCTCTACGGGTTCGTCACGAAGCCCAAGAGCGGCAAGGTGCTGCGGCGCTTCTCGCTCGGCAAGAGCAACGCGTGCGGCTACGCCAGCGCCAAGCGGATCGTCGCGCCGCGCGGCTTCAAGAGCGGCAAGTACCGCCTCGTCGTCAACCCGGGCAAGAAGGTCGCGCCGTCGCTCGGCCTGTCCTACGGCTTTCAGATCACGACCAGCGTCGGCTAGCGCGTCCCGAGGATCAGGCGCGACGGGTGCGCCTTGTCGTGGGAGATCAGGTTGCGGCCCGGGTAGGGCAGCGGCTCGTGGGTCGGCGTGTCGGCGCTGCTGAGCCACAGCCGCAGGCGATGCCCGGGGGCGAGCGTGTGCGCCGCGTCCCAGATGTCCATGCGGTAGAGCGTCGTGGCCCCGATGTCGACCGGCGTCTCGCGGTCGTCGGGCAGGTAGGGCTTGCCGGGCCGTGAGCGCTTCGGGTCGACGTGGCGGAAGCTGCCGCGCAGCCAGCCCTGCGTGATCAGCTGCTGGCTGCCGTCGGGCGCGACATCGATCAGGCGCGCGACGAACGCCATGTCCTGGGCCTCGGTGACCGCCCAGAAGCGCAGCTCGCTCGGCCCGGCCAGGGCCAGCGCCTTGTCGAGCGGCGGCGTCGTGTAGGTCAGGCCCTGCGGCTGGTCGATCGTCGGATCGAGCGGCACGTAGGGCGCGAAGGCGTCGGGGCCCTCCTTGCCGATCGGCACGCTCAGGCCGGCGGCGGGCGAGTAGACGTAGGAGTCCTGGTAGGACGCGCGGTCGGCCGGCACCTTGGACGCCAGCGTGCCGTCGTTGGGGGAGAGCGTCGCCGTCCCGCTCTTCTCGGCGCTGAGGAACAGGTTCGTGTTGCGTTTGGTGACCGCTCGCCACGACTTCGCGCTGTGCCACGTGCGATCACCCATGTCGAGATACCGGACGCGCGGCGTCTTCTCGATGCCGTTTGCGTTCGCCCTTGAGGAAGCGGTCGAGCCACCTGACGTCCTCGCCCTTGGGCGGCGCGGCGCTCAGCGCGGGCGCCCCGCCGTCGTCGTAGGGCGCGCCGACCTCGCCGGCCTGGCCCGTCCCGTGGTGCGTGCTCGCGTCGATCCACAGCAGCTTGTGCTTGGACGCGACGCCGTCGATGAACCACAGGTTGCCGCGGCTGTAGTTGTCGTGCCAGCCGTTCCAGGTGTAGACCGGCACCGTGATCTTCTTGAGCTTGGCGAGCACCGACCGCTCGCGGTAGACCGGGCCGTAGAGCGGGATCAAGTGCGTCTCGACGGCGAACTGCTGCTGCGCTCGGTCGAGGTACTGCGGCTGCGCGCCGAGCCCGACCGCCTGCGTGCCCGTCTGGCCGGCGAACCAGCCCGCGACGAAGCTCGTGTTGAACATGCCGTTCTGCCACAGCACGTCGCGATAGGGATCGGTCGGCGGATGGCCCGCGACGATCGCCCGGAGGTGCGGCGGCTGCTTGGCCGCGCCGAGCAGGCTCGTGATCGCGCTGTAGGAGTAGCCGTACAGCGCCACCTTGCCGTTGCTCCACGGCTGCTTGGCCGCCCCCTCGACCACGTCGTAGACGTCCTGCTGCTCGCGATCGCACAGCAGGCACAGTGCGCCGCCCGACTTGCCGCTGCCGCGCACGTCGGTGTTGATCCGCGCGTAGCCGTCGCTGACGTAGTCGGTCGAGCTCGAGCGCCCGTAGGGCTCCATGTCGATGACGGCCGGGTAGCGGCCCTTGCCGTCGGCCGGCAGGTAGACGTCGCCGACAAGGCTGACGCCGTCGCTGGCCGGGATCGTCACGTCGTTGGTCGTGACGGTCGCCGTGGCGGTCGCCGGGGCGGCGAGGGCGAGCAGCGTGAGGGGAAGAGCGAGGTGGGAGCGCACGACTCCCAGAACGAAAGGCGCCCGGGAAACTTGCTGGCTAGACTGGCCCGCTACGCCCTCCTAGCTCAGTTGGTAGAGCACTTCCATGGTAAGGAAGGGGTCACCGGTTCGAGTCCGGTGGAGGGCTCTTGCGAAGACCCTGCAAATGCGGGGTCTTTGTCGTTTCAAGGCCCTTCCTCTTTCGATTTACCGGTCCCATACCGGGGCAGGAAACGGGACCGGTAACGGCCTTCACGGTCCTCTCGGGACATGTTGGGGAGGGGGTGGTCCGCGGTTCGCGCGACTTAGTGCAGTGAGGAGGTCGACTGCATCTATGAGCCACGAACAGCTGGGCCTGGAGTTCACGACGCAAGCCGAGGAGCCACGTTTCTCGGTCGAGTATCTGACCGTCGCCGAGGCGGCGGAGCGAGTCCGTTGCTGCGAGCGCACGATCCGAAGAGCCATCCTCGGCGGAGAGCTGCGCGCCGGCCGGGTCCGCGGCGGTGGAAGCACTCGCGGCGGCTACCGCATCCGTCCGGCTGATCTCGATCGGTGGGTGTTCAGCAATGCCTCGTAGTCAGGAGCCGTTCATCGAGGTCCGCCGCTACGAACTGGCTGACGGCACGTTCACCGAGACTTTCTCGTTGCGCTGGTACGACGTGTTCGGCAAGCGCCGGCGCAAGACGTGCGCGTCGAAGGAGGAGGCCGAGTTCGAGCGGGCGCGCATCGTGCTCGAGAAGTCGCGCGGTGGCGCGGGCGTGCCCACGGCCGGCGCGCCGGCGGCCGAGCCCGAGCCGTCGGGATACACGATCGCAATGTTCTGGCAGTCGTGGATCGCTGACGCTCGCGTGCGGCTGCAGCGCAACACCGTCAAGGAGTACGAGCGCCAGTTTCGGACGCGGCTCGAGCCGCGCTTCGGCTCGCTGCCGCTCGACGCCCTCAAGCCGAGGATGGTCAGCCAGTGGCGCGCCGAGCTCGTTGCTGAAGGCGTCGGGCCCGAGGCGATCCGCCGCGCGATGACTCTCCTCCAGGCGATGTATTCCGTCGCGATCGAATGGGGTGAGGCATCCGCCAACCCGGTCAGTGTCGTCCGCAAGCCGCGACAGGGCCGGCGGCGCGCCGTCCAGCCGCTGGCGCCGGAGGCCGTCGAGAAGCTGCGAGCGGAAATCGGACGCGACGGTGATCTGCGGTCGGCGACCCTGGTCAGCGTTCTGGCTTATGCCGGTCTCCGGCCAGGGGAGGCGCTCGGCCTCGAGCGCCGTCACATCCGTGAGAACACGATCCTCATCGAACAGGCCGTGAGCGACGGCGACCTGAAAGTTCAGAAGACCGGTCGCAACTTCCGCACCGTGGACCTGCTCAGTCCACTGGCGTCCGATCTGGAGCGGTGGTTCGAACAGGCGAAGCTGACCGAGCCTGACGCCCTGATCTTCGCCCGCGCCGACGAAACGCCGTGGAGGGGGGACGACTGGGACAACTGGCGCAATCGGCGGTTCTTCCCATGCGCTGATCGCGCCGGCCTTGGACACCCCCGTCCGTACGACCTGCGCCACTCCTTCGCCTCGCTGTTGATCCGCGAGCAGAAGACCTCCATCGTCGAGCTCGCCGACCAGCTCGGTCACGCGCCGACGATGACGCTCAACACCTACGCGCACGTGTTCGCCGAGCACCGGCGCGCGGAGCCGGTCGACATCACAGAGTGGATCGAGCGAGCGCGGGCCGAGGCGCGCGGCGATGCCTAGCCCATATCCGTCGGCACGCGTTGCAGTCGACGCCGAGGCCTGGGACGCGTTCCGCCTACTCGCGCTGCGCCGCGGGATCGCCGTCTCCACGTACCTCGGGCGCCTAGTCGAAGCAGAGATCAAACGCCGGCACGCCCCCGGGGTTGAGCGGATCGACCCGGACGCACCGCTCGAAGATCAGTCGCTCGACGCCCTTGCTTCGGTTCGCGAGCAGATCGACGAGCTCACCGAGATTGCAGCACGACTTTCAAGGATGGCCATGGACGCAGGCAGCTCCTGGTACCGAGTCGGTCAGCAGCTACGCATGAGCCCACACGACGCGCAGCAGGCGTTCGAACATCCTGATCCGTAGCCGGCAACGCTCTAAGGATGAGCAGCCACCGACCGCTCTTACAGAGGACACAGACTTGCACCCAGGTGCAACGAGTTGCACGGTCGCACCCGGGTGCCAGCGGTGTGTCCGGTTTCGTGGTGGGCGCTATGCGGCGGCTGATGGTGTCCCGTGGATTGGATTTGCAGCCAAGAGGAGCTCGTGATCGGCAGGCGCATGCGAAAGCTGTGCTGCCAGAAGAGCAAGTGCTTTGCGGAAGCGCTTGAATCTGGCTCGTGTCGAGTATGGACTTTGGAAAGGCAGCGGCTTTCATCGAGGCCGTGCCGACCGGCAACTGGACGGCCTACAAGGACGTAGCGACCGCCGCCGGCAACGAACGTGGCGCCCAAGCCATCGGTGAATGGCTCCGTCGTAGGGGTGACCAGGTTGCTCGCGTCTACCGCGTTCTGCGCGTCGACGGCCTCGTGCCGGATGCGTTTCGTCCAGCAGGCCCAGGCATACCGGCTGATGCTTCAAGCGTTCGGGAGCTCCTGAGGGCTGAGGGCGTCAAGCTCGATACGAGCGGCCGTGCGTCGCCGTCTCAGCGGTTTACCGTCGAGCGCTGGCAAGCTTCCTCCGCGTGAAGCCGGCGACCCACACCCTGGCTGATCTTTTCGGCGCGGACGTTCGCTACGTCGTCCCGCTCTACCAGCGTCCGTACGTCTGGAAGAAGGAGACGCACTGGAGGCCTTTGTGGGAAGACGTCGAGGAGGTTGTTGAGCGCCAGCTTCAAGCCGCTACCAATCCAGCCTCGCACTTCCTCGGTGCTGTGGTGCTTGAACAAAGAGATACGCCGCCTGGCGAGGCATCCCGACGATTGGTAATTGATGGCCAACAGCGATTGACGACCCTGCAGCTGCTCCTAGCAGCGGCCGCGCAGGAGGCGGAAAAGGCAGGGGCTGAGCGGGAATCGCGACTACTGCGGCGCTTGACTCATAACGACGAGGACCTCACGTCGGGCGATGCCCGCTTCAAAGTGTGGCCCACGAACGCCAACCAGAAGGCGTTCCGTGCCGTCATGTCCGGGGACGGTGAAGGCACCGTCCCCGATGATCCGGGCAACACAGTCCAAGAGGCGCACTCATTCTTTCGGCAGGCAATCCGGGCGTGGAGTCGTCAGGATCATCCGGGCCCTGACGAGTTGCTTCGGCGCTTCGAAGCACTTCGGATCGGGCTCGACAGCCTCTTGCAGATTGTCTCCATCAACCTGGAGCATGGCGACAACGCGCAGGTCATCTTCGAGACGCTCAACGCGCGGGGGACACCACTTCTCGCCATGGATCTCGTCAAGAACGCGCTGTTCTATCGCGCGTCTCTTGCGGGCATCGAGACCGACGCACTTCACGACAACATCTGGGAACCACAACTCGGTCAGGCCTATTGGCGTGAACCCAAACGTCAAGGCCGACTGAATCGTCCTCGGGCCGAGCTATTTCTAATGCACTGGCTGGCGATGAAGCTAGGCCGGATAGTCGCCGCGACAGAGCTCTTCAGCGAGTTTCGCGCTCACATCCTTGACAAGACTCCACCAGCAGACATGGCGGAGTTGGTACGCGAACTTTGCGACCACGCCGCTGTCATGCGGTCGTTCGACGACCAGCCGCCAGGGTCGATTGAGGAGCGTTTTTTTCGGCACCTCGAGACCCTCGACACCACGACGGTTCTCCCCGTGGCTTTGTTGCTCTACAGCTCGATCGAGGTGGAGCCGGAGGTTCGTCGGCGGGCTCTCTCTGCCATCGAGAGCTGGCTTGTACGGCGAATGCTGTCCGGGCTCACGACCAAGAACTACAACAACGTCGGCGCAGCGCTGCTCGAGGCCGCACGGCGCGACCTCTCACGCGCAGACGAGGAGATCGTCGATGAGCTCGCGAGCGCGGATATCGCGACCCAGATCTGGCCTCGAGACGCTGAGGTCCTTCAATTGCTACTCACCCGAGGCCTGTACGGCTCGGTGGCGCAGCGCAGGGTCGTGATGCTGCTCGCGGCTGTCGAGCTCGAGCGACGGCACGCAAACAACAAGACGGAGAATGTCTTCACGCTGCCGGAGAAGCTCACGGTCGAGCACGTCATGCCGCAGAAATGGCGCGATCACTGGCCGGTGCCGGCGGAGGACGAGACCGACTCGGCCGCCGTAGAAGCCGGCCGAGACGCCGTTCTGCATCGGCTAGGAAATCTCACCCTCACGAGCGGGCCGCTCAATTCATCGCTCTCGAACGGGCCGTGGGACACGAAGCGTGCCGCGCTCCAGAACCACAGCCTCCTGCTTCTCAATAGTGAGCTCGCGAGCAAGAGCCGATGGGAGGTCGAGGACATCAATCGCCGCGGATATGCGATGGGGCTCGAGATCTGCGAGATCTGGCCGTCCCCGGAGCAATTTCAAGGTGCCCAAGCAGATGAGCGTCCATCCATTGACGAGATTCTTGCGGCGAGCGTCGCCGCCGCGACGGCTGGAGCGGGCTCGTCGGTCCTCGCCGTGTCTCTTGGTGACCTGATTCGAGCCGAGCTCATTGAGGAGGGCGAGTCGCTCTATTCGAGGCGGACAACCGTGTTGGTGCCTGCAGTGGTCCTCGGTGACGGCCGGCTCGAAGTGCTCGAGGAGGTCTTCGATTCACCGTCTAGTGCGGCGTGCCGAGCGGCCGGCACGAAGGCGGAGAACGGGTGGGACTTTTGGGCGGTGGAGCGGGACGGGCAACGGCTCGCGCTCAAGGATGTACGAACGCAGTTCATGGGCGCCGCCGGTGGCGGTGGTAGCCGTTCCTTGGCCCCGCGCCATGAGTCCCGGCGGCTCTTCTGGGCGACGCTCTTAGACCTGGCCGGCGATCGATCTCACCCGCATGTCAGCGTCTCTCCGAGCACCGACAGTTGGCTCGGGGCGGGGTCAGGACGCAGCGGCGTCCATTTTCTCTACACCATTCGCCAAGAGGACTCTGGCGCTCACCTCGTGTTCGAAAGCTCGGACGCTGAGCTCAACGCCCGGAACTTCGAAGCGCTTGCTATCGAGAGAGAGCAGATCGAAAGTGAATTCGGTGGGCCCCTCGATTGGGATCGCGTTGAAGGTCGCAAGCGATGCTTCGTCGGTGTCACTCTGGAGGGCGGCGGATATACCGCCGACCGGGATCGCTGGCCTGAGATCCAACAAGCAATGCTCGACGCGATGCTGCGCCTGGACGCCGTATTTCGGCCACGGATACAAACGCTGAGCAATTGATCAGGTCGGACGAGCGTTGGTCAGTTAGGGTCCGTGTATGGCCCCCGGTCCAAGCGAGAAGGGCAGCCTTCCTGGCTAAGTCCCCGGAGCAGCCGCTTAGGCGCGGATGCGAATGACGTCGCGTGCTCTCCCTGAACGTGCACCGCTCCGCGGAGAACTAGTCCAGGTCCGCTCGCGTCGGTGGCTCGTCGAGGACGTGCGCTACACGGACGATGAGCGCGCCCTCGTAGCGCTGGCATGCGCCGACGATGACGCGCAGGGCGAAGAGCTAGAGGTCTTCTGGGACTACGAGATCGACCGGCGCATCCTCAAGGACGAGGGCTGGGCAGAGCTGGCGTCGCGGGGGTTCGATGACCCGCGCCAGTTTGCGGCGTTCCTGAACACCCTCAAGTGGAACGGCGTTACCGCGACGGAGCCAAATCTGTTCCAGGCGCCCTTTCGGGCCGGCATCACAATCGATGCCTACCAGATGGAGCCTCTGCGCAAGGCCCTCCGCCTGCCACGCGTCAACCTCTTCATCGCTGATGACACCGGCCTCGGAAAGACGATTGAGGCGGGCCTCATCGCGAGAGAGCTTCTCCTGCGCAAGAAGGCGAAGACCATCGTCGTCGCGGCGCCGCCCTCGGTGCTCGAGCAATGGAAGGCGGAGTTGGATGAACGGTTCGGGCTCGTGTTCGAGGTCCTCGACCGCCACTACGTCGCGGAGGTGCGGCGCGAGCGTGGCTTCGGCGTTAACCCGTGGGAGACCCACAGCCGCTTCCTGATCTCGCACAACCTGCTCGTCGACCCGACCTACGCCGACCCGATGCGCGCCTGGCTGGGGCCAATGAAGGCAGGCAGCCTGCTCATCCTCGACGAGGCGCATCACGCCGCGCCATCGAGTGGTGGTCGGTATGGCATCGAGACCAAGTTCACGCGCGCGGTTCGCGACCTCGGCGTGCGCTTCGAGCACCGACTGTTCCTCTCCGCTACTCCGCATAACGGTCACTCCAACAGCTTCTCCACGCTGCTCGAACTCCTTGACCCCACCCGCTTCACTCGCGGGGTGAAGGTCCGCGGAAAGAAGGCGCTCGACGAGGTGATGGTTCGTCGGCTCAAGGAGGACATCCGCGAGATCCAGGGCGGCTTTCCTCGGCGCAAGATCGTCCGCATCGCCGTCGACAATCTCCCCTTAGACGCACCAGAGCTGACACTTTCAGTACTGCTCGACGAGTACCGCACGCTCCGCGAGCAGAGGTTCAGAGAAACGTCAAAGCGGACGCAGGCGTCGGCCGGCCTCCTAGTTGTGGGACTCCAGCAGCGATTGCTGTCATCGATCGAGGCGTTCGCCCGTAGCCTCGAGACGCATCGGAAGACCGTCGAGCGACAGTGGGACAAGGCTGGGGCAGAGGCAGAAGCTGAGCTGACAGAGGCACACGCCGAACAGCTGCTCCTCCACGCGCCCGGCTCCGACGATGAGGAGACCGATCAGACGGACGATGACCTCGACGCGCTCGACCAGCGCGCCATGGAGAGGGTCACCCAAGTCGTCGAGGTCGCCGCGGCGAGCAGTGTCGCCGCCGAGGAGCAGCGAGACGCCGAAAGAACGCTCCTCGACCAGATGGCGCAGATCGCGGCGAAGCACCGAAACCAGCCCGATGGCAAGGACCTTGCTCTCATCGACTGGATCCGCACGAACATGTGCCCGGGCCTGCCCCCGTTCGGTAAGCGGGCATCCGGCACTCCGGCGTGGAACGACCGGCGCGTCTTGATCTTCACCGAGAGTCGTGAGGGGACCAAGCGCCACCTCGTCGAGATCCTTGGGCAGGCGATCGAGGAGTCCGAGAACGCCGACGAGCGGATAGAGGTCATCACCGGCATGACAAGCGGTGACGCGCGAAAGGAGATCCAGCGCCGCTTCAACACTGATCCCGCGGAGGACCCGCTACGGATCCTCATAGCGACCGACGCTGCCCGCGAGGGGCTGAACTTTCAGGCCCACTGCGCCGACCTCTTCCATTTCGATCTGCCCTGGAACCCCGGCCGTATCGAGCAGCGCAATGGGCGCATCGACCGCAAGCTTCAGCCGGCGCCAGAGGTTCGCTGCCACTACTTCGTGCTTCCGCAGCGGGTTGAAGACCGCGTCCTCGAGGTTCTCATCCGCAAGACCGAGACCATCAAGCGCGAGCTCGGCAGCCTGTCGAAAGTCATCGACGACGACATCGAACGGCGCCTCGGCCGAGGCATCCGTCACGCCACTGCCCAGCAGCTCGCGAGCGAGCTCGACGGGGCTGACCTTGACGAGACTCGTAAAGCGGTGGTGACCGAGGAACTGGAACAGTCCCGCGAACGCCAGGACGACCTGAAGAACCAGATCGACACCTGCCGCAATCTCCTCGAGACGTCGCGCCGATGGGTCGGATTTGACACGGAGCCGTTTCGCAATGCGCTCAACTGCGCGCTGGAACTCCTTCACACCCAGCCGTTGACGAAGGCAGAAGACGAGCATGGGCGCGCGGCTTGGACCTTCCCGGCACTGGACCAGCGCGCCGCGGGGGACCCGAGTTGGACGGCGACGCTTGACACCCTCCGCGCGCCTCGCGCCGCCAAGCAAAAGCTCACCGACTGGCGCAAAGAGGCCCCGATCCGCCCCGTCGTCTTCGAGGACGAGGGTGTCTTGACCGACCAGACGGTCCACCTCCACCTCGAGCAGCGCGTCGCGCAGCGGCTGTTGTCCCGTTTTCGCGCTCAGGGCTTCATCCATCACGACCTCTCGCGAGCGGCGCTCGCCCAAGTTCGTGACTCGATCCCTCGTGTTGTGCTGCTTGGCCGGCTGTCGCTCTACGGCAAGGGAGCCGAACGGCTTCACGAAGAACTTGTCCCGATCGCCGCCCGCTGGGTCGACCCAACCCGCCGCGACCAGCCGCTCAGCGCTTATGCCAAGGACGCTGCGAGCACGACGATGGCGCTGCTGGAGGAGACGCTCAACGAATCTGGCGGCGCGCGGCAGCCATCGCCCACGGTCGCGCAGCAGCTGCTCGGCTCCGCCGCCCAGGACGTGGCCGATTTGCTGCCGCAGCTCGAGGTGAGAGCCGCGGAGCTTGCCCAGGACGCGATCCGCAAGCTCACCGACCGGGGCGAGCGCGAGTCGAAGGATCTACGCGAGACGCTCGTACTTCAGCGCGACCGCGTCGAGAACGAACTCGCCCGGCACACCAAAGAGCACGAGCAGCTCACGCTCGGCTTCGACGTCGAGGAGCGGCGCCAGCTCGAGGCGAACATGAAATCTTGGGAACGTCGGCTCGAGCAGTTCGAGCGTGAACTCGAGAGTGAACCGCAGCGGCTCGTCGACTTCTACGCGGTCCAGGCGCAGCGTGTCGAACCGGTTGGCCTCGTCTATCTGTGGCCGGACACGAACTGATGGCAAAGGTTGATCCCGAAGTCCTGGCTCACCTCGAATGGCTCGGTTTCGTCCAGCCAACGGGTCTTGTTGTCTCCGCTCCGGCGCTCGTGCGGGGCGGGGCGATCCTCGATCGGCGCGACGCCATCGGGCAGGAGTCACTCCGCTCTTGTCTTGATCCAGACGCACCAGAGGACGAGCCGAAGATCACCGACTTTGAGCAGTTCGCGCGCGACGTTCTCGGCTGGAGCTTCTCGGTGAAGGGGTTCGCTGGGACAGACGACTCACCAATCCCGACCGAACTGCACGTCGCACTGCCCGACTACGGGGAGACGCTTGCGCCGGACTTCGCCGTTCGCGAGCTGAACCCCGGGGAGGGCATGACGCCATGGCAGTTGCTCGTCACGACCGTTGCTCCCGGCACCGATCTCGACAAGACGGTCACCGGTGCGGGGCTGCTCGAGGCATCGCCTCACAGTCGCATGGAACGGCTGCTGCGCGACGCGGGCGTTCCCGCAGGACTGCTCTTCAATGGCACAAATCTACGGCTGATCTCAGCACCTCGCGGCGAAAGCTCCGGCTGGCTGCAGTTCGAGGTAAAGGCGATGACCCAGACCGCTGGTCGCCCGATCTGCACGGCGATGCGCCTGCTGCTTGGCCAGCAGAGACTGCTCGTCCTACCGAAGGACAAGCGGCTCGCTGCGCTGCTCGACGACAGCCGCAAGTTCCAAAACGAAGTGAGCGACAAGCTCGCCGAACAGGTCCTCCACGCCCTTTACGAGCTGCTCCGCGGCTTTCAGGCTGCTCACGATGCTTCTGGGGCAGAGCTGCTCCGCGAACCGCTCGACGACGACCCCGATCAGGTCTACCGAGCTCTCCTGACCGTCGTGCTGCGCCTTGTCTTCCTGCTCTACGCCGAGGAGCGAGAGATGCTCCCGACACACGATGAGGCGTTCGGCCGCTACTACTCGCTTGCCGGCCTGTTCAGCCGACTACGCGATCACGCCGCGCAATACCCCGACACGATGGACCAGCGCTACGGCGCATGGGCGCAGCTGCTCGTCCTTTTCCGGATGGTCCACGATGGCGCGGACGCTGGGGAGGTCCGGCTGCCGCCGCGGCACGGCGGCCTCTTTGACCCAGATCGCTACAGGTTTCTCGAAGGACGACCTCAGTCAGGAGCGCGTCAGACTCATGAGCGGATCGAGCCGCCTCGCGTGCCGGACGGCACGATTTTCCGCGCACTCGAGAAACTCCTCGTCCTCGACGGCGAACGTCTTTCCTACCGCGCGCTCGACGTCGAGCAGATCGGCTCCGTCTACCAGACGATGATGGGATTCCGGCTGGAGACTGCAGCTGGCCAGTCGCTCGCGCTCAAGCCCAAACAGAAGAGCGGCGCGCCCACCGCGGTCAACCTCGACGAGCTGCTGGCCATCGACCCCGGAAGACGCGGCAAACACATTAAGGACACTGCCGAACGTGACCTACCTGCCAAGGTCGCCACCGCCCTAAAGGAGGCGGCGACTATCACTGAGCTGCACGGCGCCCTGGACCCGGTGGTCGATCGGAACGCAAGCCCCGACCTGCTGCCCACTGGGGCGATGCTCCTGCAGCCCAGCGATGAACGTCGCAAGTCGGGCTCGCACTACACGCCGCGCGCGCTCACCGAACCCATCGTCCGAACGACGCTCAAGCCAATTCTCGAGCGCCTACGGGGGGAAGGTGGTGAAGCGCCTACACCCGCGCAAATTCTCGATCTGAAGGTCTGCGATCCAGCGATGGGCTCAGCTGCCTTCCTCGTCGAGGCGTGCCGACAGCTTGGTGACGCGCTTGTCGACGCGTGGCAGATCCATGGCGGCCGACCAGAGCTACCCGCCGATGAGGGCGAGGTCGTCTTCGCCCGTCGTCTTGTCGCGCAGCGCTGCCTGTACGGACTCGACCGCAACCCTGTTGCGGTGGACTTAGCAAAGATGTCCCTCTGGCTCGCGACCCTGGCGCGCGACCACGCATTCACATTCCTCGATCATGCGTTGCGCGCGGGTGACGCTCTCGTCGGGCTGACCCGTCATCAGATTGAGGCGTTTCACTGGGATGAGACCAGACCGCCCCTCGCGCCAATACGCATCGCGAAACATATGCAGCGCGTTGTGGAATTGCGCGCGGAAATCCGCGCGGCTGGGGAGGCCGTGTCGGACTTTGCGCTGCGCGATATGTGGGACGAAGCGCGGACTGAACTCGACGAGGTCCGCTTGTTCGGCGATCTTGCGGTGCTCGCCTTCTTCTCGGGCGCGAAGCCGAAGGATCGTGAAGCAAAGCGAGCAGAGTATTTGTCTGCGGTAACCAACGGACCGGCAGACCATTGCCGTTGGATGACACAGCAGGCGCGCGAAGCAGACCGCCCGGTCGTCCCATTTCACTGGGGTATCGAGTTTCCGGAGGTCTTCCAGCGAGAGCTCCCAGGCTTCGACGCCTTCATCGGCAATCCGCCGTTCGCCGGAAAAAACACCCTCCTCAACGGAAACCCCGGGAGCTACCTGGACTGGCTGAAGCTGGTACATGAGGGGTCACACGGGAACGCAGACCTGGTCGCCCACTTCTTCCGGCGCGCATTTGCGATGTTGAGGCCGTTTGGGTCTCTTGGCTTCCTCGCTACCAACACGATCCGCCAAGGCGACACTCGATCGACCAGTTTGCAATGGATTTGCGAGAACGGTGGATCCGTCTACGCAGCGCGTCGTCGCATTGAGTGGCCGGGTTTGGCCGCCGTCACGGTCAGCGCAGTGCACATCACGAACGGACCCTGCGCGGAGGTGCCAATCCTGGACGGTAAGCCCGTGTCGGTGATTACCGCGTTCCTCTTTCACGAGGGCCCAAACTCAAGCCCCATCGAGCTAGCCGCCAACGCTCGCCGCGCCTACCAGGGTTTCAACGTGCTTGGTGTCGGCTTCACGTTTGACGACGAGGACACCTCAGGACTCGCCTGGCCAACTAGTGATGTCGAAGTGCTGTGTGCCAGCGATCCCGCCAACCGGGACGCGATCTTCCCGTACATCGGGGGGAAAGAAATCAACGACTCCCCCACGCTCGAGCCGCGACGGCACGTGATCTATTTCGGTGATCTCGACCGGAGTACTGCGGCTAGCCGATTTCCCGAGCTATTCGCTCGAGTGGAGGCTCGGGTGAAACCCGTCCGCGCGTCCCAGAAACGTAAGGCGCTAAGAGAGCGATGGTGGCAATTTGCCGAGAAGCGACCGGAGCTGTTTCAGCGTCTACAGGACGCAGACCGAGTCGTTGTGATTTCGGCGGTGACCGCGCACCTCGCCTTCGCTGTCTGCCCCTCGACGTTTCTGTTCTCCCACAATTTGAACGTTCTAATAGTGCCGGAGATGAGCGGCTTCGCAATCCTCCAATCGCGTGTTCATGAGCTCTGGGCCGGGTTCACGTCCTCGACGCTCGAAGATCGGCGAGGCTACCGTCCGACCGACTCCTTTGACACGTTCCCATTTCCGGCTGGGTGGCAGACCAACGATGTGCTCGAATTAGCTGGAATCGCCTACGAGGAATTTCGCGGGTGTGTGATGGCGACGAATGGCGAAGGTCTCACGAAAACGTACAACCGGTTCCACGACCCTGCGGACCAGACGGCGGAGATAGCGAAACTTCGGGCGCTCCACGCAGAGATCGACCGCGCGGTGTTAGACGCGTATCAGTGGACCGACATCCCGACGGATTGCGATTTTTTTCTCGACTATGAGGTCGTAGACGATGGAGTCTTCCGCAGGAAGAAGCCCTGGCGCTATCGCTGGCCAGATGATGTTCACGACGAAGTGCTCGCCAGGCTGCTGGTCCTGAACTCGAATCGAGCGGCTGACGAGCAGCGTTCGGGATCTGCTCTATCCCCATCCAAACGGGCGGATGCGGCGCCCGCGAGTCGGCAAACGGAAGGCTTGTTCTGATGCCCGACGCGCCGACTGACTCGCAGCTCACCCCGGTCGAAATTCGCGACCGGCTTGTCGAGGCGCTCGAGCTCGACCTCGTCGGCCCGTGGCCGGGCCACGAGCTCGAGCAGGAACGGTTGCCGCGGAGGGTGCGCCCGTCGAATTGGTATCTCACCGGTTTTCTCATCCCCGTCGATACCGAGTCAGCACAGGCGGGCGACGACGACGCTGACGACGAGTTCGAGGCTGACACGGACGGCTCTGGTGACGAGGCCACTGAGGAACGCGTCGCCGCAAAGAAGGCGTACTTCCCGTCGTCCGTTGGTCTGTCGACACTCGTCGCGGCTGATGCGAAGGCGCTCACTGTTCGCGTGCGCTGGGGGGACTATGCGGCCGGCGAATACACGCCCGACCCTCCCGAAGGCGAGGACCCGGGCGATCCCATTCGCGTCTGGCACCGCACCCCGCGCGACGAGCGCGTCACCGTCAGCCTCGGCGACAGCCCGGGCGTGCTTGTCGAGCAGGCGCTGCCGAGCAGTAACGGGCTACAGATCCACACCCTCGAGCGGCCGGTCGCGACAAGCGGCGAGCAGGGCATCCCGGCTGGCACCCGGTCGGTGTCGGTGTTCCTCATGAACAGGCGCAAGCCGGATGCAGAACAGCCGGATCGTGCCTACGCGTTCCAGCCGGAGATCGAGGTGAGCTGCGAGCTCGCATTCGTCCCGCGACCCGACCTTCGCGGGGCGACGGCAGATGAGTGGGATGAGCTGGTTGGCGACCTCCATTACGCCGATACGCCGGAGTACGCGACCGGGCATGGCATTGCAGCCGACTGGGATGTCGTCGATGGGGTGTGCCGGGTGCTTCGGACGCGTTGGATCCCGAAGGCGGAGGTCGAGAAGACGATCACCGCACCGATCGCCGATGTCGAGCTGTCGATGTCTGCCCTTGGCGCACTCAGCGACGGCGACGCAGTCAGAGCGGCGCTGTCGCCGCTCGTCGCGCACTATCGCGAGTGGATCGCCACGCAGCAGACCGCGGCATCCAGCCTGTCTGGCAAGCGGGGCGAGACCGCTGGCCAGATGCTCTTCCTCGCCGGCTTCGCTGCGAAGCGCATTGAGCGAGGCATCGAGTCGCTCGCAACCGATGAGGATGCACTCGACGCCTTTCGCATCGCCAACCGCGCCGTTGCCGCTGCGATCACTCGCAGGATCGACATCGCCGATCCATCCTGGCACGCGTTTCAGCTCGCGTTCATATTGCTGAATCTCAGCGGGATCGCCGATCCAACGGACCCCAACCGGGAGACGGTGGATCTGCTCTTCTTCCCGACCGGTGGCGGGAAGACCGAGGCCTACCTCGGGTTGTCGGCGTTCACGATCGTCCTGCGGCGGCTGCGGAACTCCGGTGCCGACGGCCTCGCCGGCGGTGGAGTGAGCGTGGTCATGCGTTACACGCTCCGGCTGCTGACGCTTGACCAGCTTGCGCGCGCCGCGGGGCTGGTCTGCGCGCTCGAGCTTGAGCGTGAGAAGGATCCGGGGCGCTACGGAGTCTGGCCATTTGAGATCGGCCTGTGGGTCGGCAAGGCCGGAACTCCGAACATCATGGGGCGCAAGGGCGACGGTCGATCGGACAGCGCGCGCTCGAAGGTTCGCCAGTACAAGAACAATCCCCGGGGCAAGCCGATCCCCATCCCGATCGAGGAGTGCCCGTGGTGCATGTCGCGGTTTACGCCCGACTCGTTCACGCTGCTCCCCAACGATGATCAGCCGACGGAGTTGCGGATCGTGTGCGCGAATTTCGACTGTGATTTCATCGGCGATCGCGCACTCCCCATCGTTGCCGTCGACGACTCCATTTATCGACGGCTGCCGGCGTTCCTGATTGCGACCGTCGACAAGTTCGCGACGTTGCCGTGGGTAGCGGAATCCGGCGCGTTGCTCGGCGGCGCGACCCGCTACGGCACGCTTGGGTTCGCCGGTGCCGGCGAGAAGCAGGGAGCGTGGGGATCAGCGCTACCGGCCCCAATCGCACCCCCTGACCTGGTCATCCAGGATGAGCTCCATCTCATCTCCGGACCCCTTGGCACGATGGCCGGGCTGTATGAGACGGCGATCGACGCATTGACGGTTCGCAACGGCGTGCGCCCGAAGATCGTCGCGTCGACCGCAACAGTCCGGCGAGCTGGGGAACAGATCCAGGCCCTGTTCGGGCGGGCAGACACGCACGTGTTCCCACCACCGGGTCCAGATCGCTGCAACTCGTTCTTCGCGAAGACCGTCCGAGCGAGCGAGGTGCCGGGGCGCCGATACCTTGGAATCGCCGCCCAGGGCCGCAATCCGAAGGTCGCAATGCGCAAAGTGTGGCTAGCGCTCATGGGAGCCTCGGAGAAGCTCTACCGCGACGCCGGAGGCCACGAGAATCACCACAATCCCGTTGACCCGTACATGACCGTGCTTGGGTACTTCAACTCGCTGCGTGAGTTGGGCGGAGGACGGCGGATCCTTGAAGAGGAGGTCCGCAACACCCTCAAGCGTTACGGCGAGCGCCGCCGCATCGACGAGCCGACCCGGTTGTTCCGAGACCGGACCACCTTCAGCGAAGTGGTCGAGCTGACGTCACGCGTCTCGACGGACAAGGTTGCAGACGCACGCCGCCGGCTCGGGCGAGGATTTCACCAGCCCGACCGGGTTGACTGTGCAATCGCGACGAACATGATCTCCGTCGGCCTGGACATTCCGCGGCTTGGGCTGATGGGTGTTCTCGGTCAGCCGAAGACTGCGGCGGAGTACATCCAGGCGACGAGCCGCGTCGGCCGAGACGAGAAAAACGGACCGGGACTGGTTGTGACGCTGCTCAACGTCCACAAACCCCGCGACCGCTCGCATTACGAGCGTTTCCGCCACTTTCACGAGACCTTCTACCGGTCGGTCGAGGTCGGCAGCGTGACGCCGTTCTCCGCACGGGCACTCGACCGCGGCTTCTCCGGCGCGCTCGTCGCGCTCGCGCGGCATGCCAGGACAGAGCTGACACGTCCGCGTGGGGCCGAGCGAATTGAAGACGTCCGCGTTGAACTAGAAATACTGCTGCGATCCGTGTTCCGCGAACGCCTTCAGGCGCAGAGGATGAGCGACGAGGAGCGAGCCGAGCGCATCCAGGGAGTCGAGGCCAGAGTCGTCGACCTGCTTGATTCCTGGGAATCGATTCACGAAGGCCTCGCCGATGCCGGCGTCGAAATGCAATACCAGCGTTACGAGCTCTCAGGTCCAAAGCCGCTACTGCATGAGATGCTCGATGGGGACGGGTTGACCGTCGAGGAGCGGAAGTTCCGCGTCAACCGATCGCTGCGGGATGTCGAGCCGCAGGTCAACCTCTTCCTCAATGAGATGAGCGGCAAATGGGTGGAGGCCGAGGAATGAACCGAGGGCACGGATCGGTCCGCCGCAGCCAGCTCATCACGACGTGGGGACCGGGCGCGCTCATCGACCTGCCCCATCAATCCGGCATCGTCGGAGGTCTCGACGGCTGGCCGAACGTGGGCCAGTTGGAGGAGATCGTCGACCAACGGCTGACGCAGAAGCTCGCCGTGATGACCGGCCTTGTATCTCCAAAGCTCTATGCGCCCCCGCCCGACGCAAGCGCGCCGGGTGAAACTCCGCTTGGCATCACCGTCTGGCGCTTCCCCGAGTGGTTCCTGGTTCAAGAGAAGGCTGGCGCCAACGGGACCGGCCGATCCAGACGGCTCGTTTTGCGGAACGCGCTCGACGAGAAGTTTCGTTTCGATGGCTGTGACGTCGTGCCGACTCGATTTGTTCGGGCTTGTCCGCGAGGTCACATCAGTGATGTGAACTGGCGGCGCTTTGTCCATGAGAAAGGCGATGGCTGCAAGCAACAGCTCTGGCTGGATGAGCAAGGCACAGGCGGAGACCTTGCCGACCTGGTCGCGCGCTGCGAGTGCAAGGCACAGCGGCCTCTACAGCAGGCTGCTGAAGTTGAGAATTTCGCGCTGGGAATGTGCGGCGGCCGACGTCCGTGGATCGGCAATGCGAGCAAAGAGGAGTGCGACAAGCCGTACCGACTCCTCATTCGAACAGCGGCAAATGCCTATTTCCCGCAGGTCATGAGCGCGCTATCGCTGCCCGATCACCAGACCGGCCTCGCCAAGATCGTCGGCGAACTCTGGGATTTCCTCGACATCGTTGACGAGGAGTCAGAGCTGGCGTTTGTAAAGAAGAAGCCCAAGGTGGCGGCCAGGCTCGCCGGCTACTCCGACGCCGACGTGTGGAAGACGATCCAGGCGCAGAAGGACGGCGGAGCCGCCGAGCGGCCGGTCAAGCAGGTGGAGTTAGACGCGGTTCTTGCTGTGCCTGAAGGGTTCGGCGACGACGTGCCGATCGACCCGCACTTTCATGCTCGGCGGCTCCCCGAGGCCTACTGGCGCAAGACCCCATTGAGCGATGGGATCCGTGCGGTCGTGCAGTTGCACCGCCTGCGTGAAGTACTGGCACTAACGGGTTTCACCCGCTTCGAGGCCGTCACCCCTGACATCGATGGCGAGTACGACAGTGACGTGCAGCGTGCGGAGCTCGCGGATGAGCCGAAATGGTTTCCTGCCGTCGAGAACCGTGGCGAGGGCATCTTCCTGTTGCTTGATGCCAGCGCAGTCAAGTCATGGCTCGCGATGAGCGGCGTCAAGAAGAGGATCGACGATCTTCGCCACGGTTATGCCCTGTGGGCGGCGCAACGGAAGATCGATCGTGCCTACCCGGGCGGTCCTTATGTCCTGCTTCACACGTTGTCGCACTTGCTTCTGCAGTCGCTGTCAATGACATGCGGCTATCCAGCGAGCTCCATCCGCGAGCGGGTCTACGTCGACTCGATGGGCGACCGCTACGGACTGATGCTCTACACCGCGAGCTCAGACTCAGAGGGGACACTCGGCGGCCTCGTCCAGCAGGCACGCGAGATCGAAGCGCACCTCGCCGTAGCACTCCGGGCCGGCGAGTTGTGCTCCAACGATCCGGTCTGCGCCCAGCACTCACCCGGCGAGGGCTTTGAAGGCCGCTGGCTTCACGGCGCGGCGTGCCATGGATGCTCGCTCATCGCAGAAACCTCGTGTGAAATGCGGAACGACCATCTCGACCGGGCGCTCGTCGTTCCGACTCTGGCTGTGCCGGATGCGGCCTTCTTCCCGCGAGTCGAGTAGGCATGTCGGCGCTTGACCTGCCGTCTCACCAACGCCAGCGGCTCATCCGTGCGCTAGAGACCGGCATGCTCGAAGCGCCCTACACGGAGATCGCGGTGCGCGCAGCAGTAGGCGATGGGATCGACGCGGCCCTAGTCTGCGAGGAACTCACCCGGTTGTGGACCAAAGGCATCGGTGGTGCGGCCGTGGCGTACGCGCTCGAGCTTGCGGCGGAGGCTTCGGCCGGCGTTCATCGCCCCGACCTCGTGTGGTCTGGCGAGGAGGTGCAAGGGCTGCACGCACGTAAGACACGTCAGGTCTTCGATGAGCTTGTGGGCGGCGCTTCGAAGTCGCTGTGGATCTCTTCGTACACATACTGGAACGGGCCGAAGGCGTTCGAAAAACTCGCGGCGCGTATGGACGTCGTGTCAGGGCTGCAGGTCACGCTCCTGCTCAACATCAAGCGCGACTGGGGCGACTCGACGCCGGCGGATGAACTCGTTGCCGCCTTTGCAGGAAAGCTGTGGACGGGCTGGCCAGGCCAACGTCGGCCCGAGGTGTTCTATGACCCGCGGGCGGTCAAGGACACCGGCGACACTGCCGTGCTGCACGCAAAGGCGGTCGTTGCTGATGACGAGGTCGCCTTCGTAACGTCGGCGAACCTGACTGAGAAGGCGTTTGACACGAACATCGAGGCCGGCATGTTGTCACGCGACCGGACGGTCGCCTTGAGCCTCGCGAAGCACTTCCGCATCCTGATTGAGCGCGAGCTGCTCGAGCCGCTTCCTGAGTGACGAATCCTGGCGCAGTTGTTGACCGTTCAGTCAGCTGGCGAAGTCTCGAGACCGGACGCTGCCGCGCGCGACCCGATCCTGCCGCCCAACCAGCGCTCCTCGGTCAAATTCCAGGAATGGATCAGCCAGCATGCTGTTCGAGCTGGGTTCCGGCTTGGCGGATCAGTCGTCACTAACGAGATGCTGGAACTGGGCAAAGGACATTTTCTCTGTAGGGGACGCGTTCCGTCTATCAAGCAGAGTGACCATTTCAACAGCTGGATCAGTTCGCGACCAATCGAGACGTGACCATCGGATGTGTGCGCGGCGCTGAGACCGAGGCAGGTCGTAGTTGTAGGCCACGCGCGCATGCCGTAGCTCTATGCCCAAGAGAAGATCATCCCGAGTAACCAGCACAATTGAGGAGTCCACTTGGGATCGCGCGAGCTGAGGGCTGTCGGCGAGCTGGAGCGATTCGATGCCGACCTCCTTGAGGCGATTCGCGACGTAGGCAGCGGTCTCGGCGAAGTCGCAAAACAGCACCACGCCTAGGGCGCCTCGTCGCTGGAAATCCGAGAGGAATGCGCTCCACTTCGCGTCGCTTTCCAACAGGTCGACGTCGCCGCCGAGCTGCACGAGCGCCTCGTAAACTCGCTCGAGCTCCGGGAGTTCTTCAGGTCCTATGGCACGGGCGGTTTTGGGTTCGGAATCCCCAGGAAGGCCGTGCGCTAGACGATTCCGCAGATGGCGTAGCGACCCTGCCGCCGCCCAGGCTTGACTCTGGGCCGCGAGCGGACTGGAGTTCACTGCTGCTGACAACCTTGCTGGGATACGCAGACCAAGACGACGAAGTTCCCTCGTCAGGTCGTGGGCACGGCCGGCAAGATCAAGGTCTGCTGGTGTCCTCTCGTATTGCACTACGGAGAACTTCACTGGTGAGGTGATCGGGCTCTCTGCCTCGGGACTCGAAAACGCAAGGGGTGCTGCGTCGAGCCAAGACCACATTGGTGTGACTACCTCGCCATCGTTCAGTGCCAAGACGCGGCCGACTTGCGCATTCGACAAGAACTCTCGGAGAGACTCCGCATCTTCCTCTCGTGCGGCGCTCAAATCGACAATCAGCACATCCCATGGGCGGGCTCGTAGCGCTGAAGCGATTGGTTCCCGCCCAGCCTGCCGCAAGGACCCAAACGTGATCACACGGGCTGGCCATCTGGCTGCAACGCTTGCGGACATTGACGGCGGCAGTGCCCTGTGCAGTTCGAAGGGGGTCACCTCAGCTGTTGCCGCGCGCCACGCGATGCCTTGTGCGACGACGTTGGAGGCGGCAAGGACCGCGACCCCCTCTGCTCCCCGATTGATCGCCTCCGCGACGACCGCGCTTGCAGTGGTCCCCTTGCCCGCTCCGATTGGCGCCAGAAGGATCTGCCGCTCGGGGGCAGTCCGCGCGAAAAAGCGGTCGACCGCCTCTTGCTGGAACGGCCGAAGTTGCAGTCGAGCCACGAACGGGTCGATATCGCTCATCGCTCTTCCTCGAGAATTCGCAGGCGCCCTAACAACCACTCGCGAGCTGTCCTGACGGCCGTAAGGTCGGCTGTTTCGAGATCCCGGCGAAAATGAAATACGTCGTTACGCAACGCCGGCAATGGAGCGAGTTTCATTTTCGCCATCTCGATGTTGCGACCCAGGGACGGTTCAAGAAGCGGCCAGTTCCGACCATCGATCACCAACAGTCTTAGCTCGTCGAAGCTCATTGCGTCTACGCGGACAGGAAGCTTCTCCATTCGTCCCTCGTAGTGCTGCGCGAGCGTCCGCTCTGCGCACTCCCGGATCTGGTCCAACGTCAGCTTCCGTACGACTATTTCGCGAAGCGACTTCTCGATCTCACCAAGACGCACGAACGGCTCGGCTAGGTCATGGAGCCAGCGGAGAACGTCGACGGTAGTGACGACGCCGTCAAGCCTTCGCTCGTCGCCGACGAAGACAGCATCTTCACTATCGAGGATGTCGAAAAGCTCAGGCAGCTCTGCGTACGGCGACACGAAGACGGGCCGGTCGACGAACCCCTCAACAGGCATGTCGCGCAAGCCTGTTCGCTGCATGCGCTCGACTTGCTCTGGCGCGCGCCGTGCGAAGGAGCGAAACGAGAAGACGCCGAGTACCTGAGACCCCACTCGAACAGGCAACTGGGTGAAATCATGCTCCGCCATCCTCGCTAGAGCGTCACCGACCGTGTCGTCAGGCGAAGTGTCGATGATGTCTTGGTCCTGAGGAACGACGGACCAGACCCGGTGAAACAGGTCGGCCAGTGGCGTAACACCGACGATCTCGTCGATTTCGCCCAGGGCCTCTTCTGCGACAAGGCGGAGTGGCGCGTCAGGCTCGTCGACCATCGCCGAGGAGTATCGCTAACCGAAGCTACCGATACGCGTGTGCCGGAGTGGATCAGCGCGGGGGCTGTGGCGCAGCGCGTCCACCTCGAAGGGGCAGCGTCGCGCCGAGGAGCTCAGCCGAGGTCTACTGTCCGAGCGAATGGGCATGCCGCTCGCGGCGCGCACGATCACGCTCGCCGCCGCCACGCTGGGCAGAGGATGGTCAATCCAGCCTAGGCGCGGGAGACAATCTGCGCTGACGGGGCGCGTACGCATCTCGTCCCAAAGCGGAAGCCGTCAGCACTGCTGAAAGGCACATCGCGATCCTTGGGGGCCGACTCGTCATATCCAGGATCGGACGCGGTGGCGCCTGTTGCCTGCTTCGTCTGCATCCTCATGTAAGACAATCGGTGGAAGCTCGGCGGCAGCGAGGCGTTCGTTCAGCTCCTCGGCTTCAGCGGCTAGATCGAACTCCTCGTCAGTGACGTCGATCTCCTCGAGAAATGCCCCCGCACGTTCGGCCATGCTGAGCACGGCAAGCGCCTTCGTGGATCGTCGGCCGAGCAGGCTGCGGAAACCTGCCGGCTCGAGGATCAAACGGCGCTTTGCTTCTTTGCTGCGTACGGAAGCGAGCGCGCCCGGAGCCACGACGTCCAAGACATGCGCACGGAGACTTGCGACCCAGCCTCGATAGCGACCCATGAAGATCTCATCTTCCGACATGAGCTGGTCAAGCGACGAGGAGGTGTCGGCGTTTCTGGGAATGCTGAGCTGCCGCGCCCAACGATCAACGAAGCCCTGTTCTTTGCCGCGGCAGGACAGGTGCGCGATACGTCCGTTGACACTTAAGGCTGTGCAGCTGGTCTTGGTGGCGGTCTCAAGGAAGAGATCCAGCGATCCCCTACCGTTACCAGCGTCCGGGTTCTGCGTCGGCCCCCAGGTCACTATGCGCCCGGCCCGCACGCCGAATGTTGTGCCGCAGATAGTCGCCACGTCGAGCGGCAGCGAAGCAAGATGCAACATCGTGCGCCGCGCCAAGACTTTCTGGTCATCGATGGGCGCGTCGGCGATCGCGCGAGCTAGAGCATCTCGAGCATGCTCTGCATCTGGCGAGTTGGGAAAGGGACTAGGGCCTAGCTCGAGACCGTCGAGCTCTGCAGTTTCGGGGTCATAGGCGTACATAACCTCCTCGAAATGTGTGCCGACGGTTTGCCAGTCGGACTCGACAAACATGCCGCGCAGGCGGGAGAACGTGTGCTCGAGGATTTGACGCGGCGTCGCATCGGCGTCAAGAAGCATGCCGGCGAGCTCAAAATCATTGAAGAAGTATTCGCCGAGGAAGAAGGCAGTGAAGTCGGCGTCTGCGAAGACGGAGTGCTCTCGACCAACCCATCGCCACCAAGTCTTGACGAAGAGGTAGCCCAGTACGTAAGCGCCAGGATCCCTCAGGCTCGTGCTCAACACGCGCAACCGGCGGGAGGTGGACTCCAACGTGGCGCGTGACTCCATCAACGCGTAGGCGAGCTCCTTTTCCCACGCGCTGTCGAGATCCAGCTCGCCACGGCCTATGAGCTTTCCAGCGACGTGGAGATCCAACGCCCACCAAAGGGGGCGCGACATGATCTTGCTGTCGCCCGCCAGAACGTCGAACTCAGTAAAGAGCGCGACACCCTCGAGCACGGGCCGATAAGCCTCAAGGGTGATCGCAATCTTCATGATCGACTTGACTGCGGAGTCTCTATCTCCTTCCGAGAGCTGACGGCGCGCTTGGCGATCGAGGAAGCACAGGGTGAAGCCGACACTGCCGACCAAACAAGTGTGATGAGAAGACTCGTGCAGTAACGCTGGGAGGGCAGCGATCGGCACATGCCCTTTGATGATGTCGTTGGGCTCGACCAGAGCGTCGAGCATGTGGACGTACGCCTCGTTGGTCAGGAGGTCAGTCCAGCTCCGGGACGCTGCAATATCCGACACCGAAGTGTCTAGGAAGGTTCGCCGAGCTGTGGGGGCGTCTCTTGGCGTGTTAGTTGTGCCAGCTGCGTGACGAACTCGGCAGACGGTGCCTCCGATTCCGATGAGCTCGCTGCCAAACGTTCGCGGCGGACGGATCCGTCGGGTTTGGTTATTTCGAGCGTGTACTCAAAGCTGCTCGATTTGCGGCGCTTAGCCAGAAAGGTCGCAAGAGCCCCGATAGCGGCGTTCGAAACGAGAACGACCACGATGAGCGTTCCGGGGTCGTACGCCCGGTGTTCGCCCGCGTCGCCCGTCTCTACCTTGTACGTCTCGTTGGGCTGGCCCTCGAAGGCCTCCAGAACGAGGTCGACATCCTCTTGGGTCAGCGGTCCCAATGCCATTTCGTGGGCGCCGACGGTCGGTTCCGCGTCAGTCATCGGGGCACCCTACTGTGCGTATGCGCAAAGACGATTTTGGAGCAGCCTCCACGACTTTCGGTCCAGAAGCGGAACGGCCTGCCGCTCTCGCCTCTGGCACAAGGCATCGCTGCCGGTCGTCGTCCAAAGCGGAAGCGATGATCAAACGTCACGCGGCTCGTTTAGGGTCCTCCGCGATGAGCGGAACGGGCGCAGCGGCAGGCTGGTCTTTCCAGGCCGCCGTGTCCGTGCAAGAAGCGCTCAGCATCCTGAACCAAAGCAAGGACCTCTCACTCCAAGTTGAGGGTGATGTCGACGGGGTGGACTGGGCTGTGAGCGATGGCGGCGTGCTGCTGCGCGTCGGCCAGGCCAAGATCAAGGCCAACCCAAAGAGTTGGGGCCCAACAGATCTCGCCGTCATCGTCAAAGGTCTCACAGCGGAAGTCGCCGGCGAATACGTCTTTCAGACAAACGCGACGCTGAGTCGCGACGGAGACAAGTTGTGGAAGGCGATCGTCGCGGCTGGGAACGGATCGGTGACGCCAGCCCAGCAGGCCAAGCTCAAAGATGCCGGCCTTGACACATTGCCGCCTGGCGAGATGGCCAAACTCACTCTCGATGCGCGCCGCCCGGACGACGAAGCGTTGCTCGAGATCGCTGCCTTCCATTTGATCCGCTTGTTCGAGCGCGCGAACCAAACGCTCAGCACCGGCGCCGCATGCACTACAGCGGAAGTGCTCTACGCCAAGATGCTCCTGAAGGCCGGGAAGGTCGCGAAGGTCGACAGGACATTCTCAAAGGCCGACCTTGAGAAGATCGTCGGGCTGCCCGCAGGTGGCGCGCCGCCCCCGAACGTGATTCTGCGGCACGAGCTCAACGCGAGCTACTTGTACGCGACGGGTGGAACGGTTTCGGTCTTTGTCGAAGCTGTCAACCAGGGTGCCAAGGGCCTGAAGAGGGCGAGCCTCGTCGTCCGGACCATCGAGTGGACGCCTGAGCATGGCGACCCTCGGCCTGTCGAGCAGATCAACCAGCCGCTGAAGTGGCTGCCTGCGGGCTACCTCGGCGCGCTCCACCATGGGAACGTCTCCGATCTCCCCGCTCAGAACGACGAGGCTCCGCTGCCGTCCGAGCAGGCCGGGCTCGTTCGGCCGCTCATGGTCGCCCTCGGTAAGCAGGGCAAGGCTGAGCTCCTGCTCGCTACGGCCGGCAAGACGAAGAGGATCGCCAGCGAACCCGGTCGGCTGACCATGACGCTCCAGCTCAACGGCAGCGGCGACAAAATCAGCGAGCATCTGCTCGTGCTCGATTGGAACGGCGAGCACACGAACGTCGGCGGCTTCGACGCGTTGCCTCGGGTAGCGGTCGCCTAGGCCCGCGCGGTCCACGCTCCGTGAGTTCCGAGGTTTGCGCCTACTGCGGCCAACCGGTCCTCACTGGGACCGAACGGCCGGAACATCCGATCCCTGCTGCCTTGGGGTCTTCGTTCGCCGTCAGCACGGTATGCGATGCCTGCAACGAGTGGGCCAACCGGCACGTCGACCAGCCGTTCCTCAAGGACGACTGGGTCCTTATCCATCGCGCAGACCACGACATTCGAGATGACCGGCGCGCGACGTCCAGGCCGGTCCCGCACCCGCTCCGCAGCGGCACCACAAAAGACGGTCGCCGCGCGACCCTCAGCGAAGCCGGCGACCTCACCCTCTATCCCCGCGTTGACCATCACGGCCTGGAAACTACGGTGCAGGCCAACTCGATGGAAGAAGCTGAGGCGATCATCGAGCAGATCCGGCAGCGGGCCGCGCGCGATGGGATGTCGATCGAAGTTGGCTCGATCCGTATCGAGACAGGGCCTGTCGACATCACCATGCGCGTCCGCATGGACCTGAAGGCGTGGATGCGGATGGGAGCCAAGATCGCGTTGGGCGCCGCATCTGTCGCTTATCCGTCTGAGTGGCGAACCGGGCCGGACGCCGATTATCTGCGCAGGCTGCTGCGCGATGGACATGACGAAGGTCACGTCCTCTTTCCTGAGCAGGTCGACGACGACCACGTGTTTCGTCAGCTCGTCGACGAGCCTGAACACGCGATGTGGTTCCTGGGGCAGGAGCCGACCAAGCTGATGGTCGTGCTCTTCGGAGGGCTCTTATTCGCCATGCCTGTCCATGCAGCCGCCGCGCCGATCCCGAAGATCGCCTGGCGGCTGGACCCGCGCCGACCGAGAGCCAACGGCGAGATCACCTGGGACGAAATGCTGTTGCGGGTCATCGAGCGCAATCCGGCGCCGGACTGGGACTAGGCATGACAGCCCTCGATGGCGATCTGGCGGTCCAGCACGAGTGCGGCTGACGCGGGCTGCCGATACGGTCGCGGCGTGACGTCGGAGCAGCGCACGTGAGCGACACCAACGTCATCGGGCTGCTGACCAAGTACGCGGTCCGGTCGCGTCAGGACCCGAGCGAGAACCGGCTCACTGCAGCGCTTGCCACGTTGCCGCGCGTGGGTGACCCACGCGGTCGTGGTCGACGTCGATCGAGCCTGAGCCTGGAGCTTCGACCCTCGTGATGATGATCGACCAGCGCGATCCGTCAGCGAGGGTGATCGGCCTGGAACCTCCTCGGACTTGGGTGGTGATCCGGGCAGGAAGGGCGACAGGCCTGGTCTTGACTTCCTCCTTCCACAAAAGCCAGTTGTTGTGGTGTGCGCCGAGTACGTCCCGGGCGGTGTCCCACTCTCCGTTGTCGAGGAACTCTTGACCCGCGACGGGCACCCCAGTCCACGTGTCGTGGAGCGCGCCGGCGATGAGGTAGGCGTCGTCGCAAAGACCTTCGCGGGCGGCCAGACCCATCTTCGCGACGTCCCACGCGCAGTTCCAAAGGTTGGCGACGCCCCACTTGACTTCCGCCCAGACGCGACGCGTTGAGCCGTCCCGACGCTGCCAAGTGACCTCGAGGTCCACCCCACCAGGATTGGGCTGCCAGTTCGGTGAGCGGTACGGAGCCTGGGTTCGGGCGGCGGTATCGGCCTGGTCGTAGAACTTGCAGAGATGCAGCTCGAGCGCCTTCTCGGTCAACCGCTTCTGAGGGGCTTTCTTGGTTGATGTGGCTGCGGCCTTGAGCAGCTCGTGTTCGCGTTCGCGGAGTCGCGTGCCCGCGGTCCAGAGCGCTTGAGACAGACGGTCTTCGAAGCGGTTCTCGTCGAAGGCTTCGGGGTTTGAGCGGTGCAGCGATGTCAGCGCCCCGATCGCATCTTGGTCGCCACGATCAGCAACGTCCGTCAGGCGGTCGAACTTCTCGCGAACGCTCATCGCTGGGTCGTAGAGCACCTGGGCAGCGGGAGTCAGAGGAAATTCCGGGTTGAGCGGGTGGCTCACCGCAGGCAGGCCCATCCGTTCGCGTTGCTTTGCCAAGTCGTCGCGGTCCATCCGCTGCTCGGTCTCCTCGTCAAATACATCGCGTGAGGTAACGAACTCGCCGCTGTCAGCATCGCCCATGAGCTGACCGTAACCGCGTGCTGCGCTCGATGGGCCACCGACCGGTGTGCGAGGAGGCTCGCCGGCCGTCTCAATCTTCGGCGAGGATGCGTGCCTTCTCCGCCGAGAACTCCGCGTCGGTGAGCACTCCAGAGTCCCGCAGCTCACCGAGGCGCTTGAGCTTCTCGAGCCGGTCGACGGGCGTCGCGACGGGCAAAGCGACGCTGGTCGAGTCGGCGGATTCGTCGAGCGCTTGTGCGGCGCTGTTGATGGCGATCGCTAGCTGGCGCGCGGCAAGTCCAGCATCGGGAGGAAGCGGAGCGCCCCACGCCCACTTGGGGTCCTCCACGAGCAGGTAGAGCTCGCGTCCGTCAGTGACGTGATCACGGGCGCTGCCCAGCAGCATCCCGAGCGGGCCCGCGACGACCAGGCCGAAGCCGCCGGCGAGCAGGTTGCGCCCGCGTGTCGCGGCGATGTTGCCAGCCGAATCCACCGAAGCCTTGGTTCGGGCCGAGATCTCGAAGGTGCCATCAGGAGTGTCGAGCCGATCTTGGAAGACGGTGTATGGCCCCCAGGTCCCGAGCACCGCCGACGAGGAGCCTTCAGCGAATCCGCGCTCGATGACTTTCAGCAGCGCGTCGGTGGCTCCGACCAACCCGATGTCATAGCTCCCCTGGCCTGAGGCGAGCTGTACTCGCAGGAAGACGCCTTTCATCATGCCGCTGCGCAGCTCGAAGCGATCGGCCTCGGTGAAGCTGACAAACACCGGATCGGGTCGCTTGAGATGCTGTGTTGCGAGCAACAGTCGCTTGGGAAGCGCGATGAGAACTCCCGCGCCTTGACGCTTGCCGCCGTCGGGACCACGCGAGACAGTCGCGTAAGACCACGCTCGGATCGCTTCGGTCGGCGCGATCTCTGTCGCCAAGCCCGCCTCCATCAGCTCGTAGGACTTGGTGAGGCCCATCTTCGCCAGCGGGCCTTCACGCACTGCGCGATGGATGGGTTCGAGATCGGCGCGCATTGCCCCGATTTGTATCGCTCTCCGAGCGAGCCTGATCTGTATACGGCTCGCTGGCCCGCCAAGCCGCCTCCTCTGCGGGACGAGCGAGGGTGCGCCTCTCGGCCGAAGCGGTAGCCGTTGTACGTCCGCCAAGTGAGGGGGCAGGGTTGCCTAGTCCGGCTCTGGAAGAGTTGCCTAGTCCGGCTCTGGAAGAACTGCCCACCTTGCGGATCGAACGAAGATTTTCCGCCTGGCTCCTGGCTTCTCCCCGACTACGTCGCCGTGTGCCTCATCACCCGGACGCGGAGTACGCTCAACTCGCTGATCGTTGTCGTACATCACCTGCGCCTCGATCTCTGCAATTCCTAGCGTTAGATCTGTTCCGCGGAGCTCGTTTGCAGATCGGCCAAGCTCGGACAACTTGTCTTCGAGCTGCACGGACATGTCGAGGCCTACGCGAGGATTCTTGAAGGCGGTATCCCTGAGCCGGAAGGTCCCGTCAGGCATACGCTTGTAGTGCACCTGATGCACACGGCGATACAGCAATGTGCTCCCAAGAACAGGGCTCGACGGAGTTAGCTCGGGCTGTGCCGACGCATCATCAGATTCCTCTGAGTGCACACATGCAATATCGCTGGGCTACCGGCGGAAAGCGGACAACGCTCGGAAAAAGCCCGCCTCGTCAAGACGGACGTCCTCTTGGCGCGTCGATAGCCAGATCTCGGGTTCGGAGCCTTCTTCAGTGGTGTAGGACAGCTGAGACTCTCCGTTGTCCCACTCGAGCTGCAAGCCTCCATCACCCAGCGGAATAAATGACGGGAGCGGAAGCCCTGGCCTCATTGCTCGAGTGAGAAACTGCCACGCTCGTCGCGCATGATCTTCCGTGACAGCGACCCCGCCGTATGTATCCCAGTCATCCGGCAGCGAGCGCTGCTCGGTCAGGCGCAAGAGAGCGTCGGGCTCCCAACCCTGCATCCCGCCGGTAGTTGGAGGAACGGCTGGCTCATCCTGTGCCTCGGAAATCGAAGAGATGCCCCAGCCTTGCGTGTAAGGAGCGACCACGTTGATCGGGCCCACCAGAACCGTGCAAGCCACGTTTGACCACCGCGGTTCTCCCAAGGGGATCGGCGCGTAGGCAAAGTTTCCAACCGCGGGGTACATGACGATGGATATGCGGTCGTCGCTGCGAAGCGGTTCGCCGACAGGTGGATAATTCACTCGGCGAGCTCCCAGAGTTCGTGCATTGCTGGCGTGGTGAGGTCCGCGAAGCCTCGGACAATCCATTCATGGCCCGTGTCGGCGGCAGCAATCGCTTCTTCGGCACTAGTAGAGGGAGCCGGTACCACGCGCGCGACCAAGTTGACTGCATAGATCGGCATCTGGTCGATCACGCGGAATCCTGGATTTGCGCTGAAATAGAGACGACCCACCTGGGACCCCTCCGGCAGACGATCGTGGGGAATCCGCCAGCGAGCTTGGAGTTGAGCGTCTTCGGGGCGCCCTAGGAATGCGTCCGCCGCGGACCAGTCGACGACACGAAAAATGTCCTCGACCCTCGGATGGGACTCGCCCGGTTGACTTCCGGGGACCGTGATCTCGTTGATGTAGGACAGCTCAAGAAAGTTGCTTGTTAGTGAGCCACCCGAAACCTGCCCGACAAGTTCCTCGGTGATAGCAAGCAACTGCGCGAAGCGATCGCGAATCGACGTGTAGCGCGGATACTCCACGTCGGCATTTAGTCGACGCCAGTTTACGACTAGACGGTCCGCCTGAATCTGAATTAGGTGATGGCCGTCTTCCGTAAGAAGCCAAGTCCGGCCCAGCAGAAAAGGGGTGCCGAATTGAACCTCAATCTGCGGCGGATTCAGGAGCCCGGTTGGTTCGGCCATCGGCGGCAACGCCGGCTGCTGCTCCCGATCTGGGTAATCGGATTTGAGTCTCGATACGAGCTGGCCGAGCACTTCAACGTCGACCACTGGCGAATCGAACTGGATTGCCAGAGCGACCTCGCTGACGGGAGGCCGTCGAAATGTGACCGGTTGCAGGGCTTCCATGCGCTGCTAAGGCCTCCGAGAGTCCATATGGCAACTCTACTCAACGTGGCGGCGGGCGCCAGCGTGACCGAGGTCTCGCACCCGCCGTTGCCCGCTCTACAGTCGAGCTGTGCCCGGCCAGCAGTTCCAACACTATGACCTCGGAAGCGTCCGAGCTGGAAGCACGGTTGTGGTCACTCTTCGAGGGAACGCCGCCAACGTGCGGCTACTCGATAGCTCGAATTTTTCGAGCTACAGAGCTGGAAGACAGCACCGGTACTACGGAGGGCTGGCCCAGCGATCGCCAGTGCATCTCAGCGTTCCACGCGACGGCCATTGGCATGTGGCTATCGACTTGCAAGGGCTCGGGGGGCAGGTCCGTTCGTCCGTCCAAGTCGAACCACCGCCGCTGCCACCGTTGCCCCCGATTTCATCGTCGACTGCGCGGCCGCCCCTCAGGTCAATCGCCGACAACGTTGCCACCGTTGCGCCACCGTCTCCAGCTTTCGACAAGGCATACGACGTATTCATCTCGCATGCTTCGGAAGACAAGGATGCGATCGTGCGCGACCTCGCGAACGCGTTGCGGGAGCGTGGTCTTAACGTGTGGTTTGACGAGTTTGCTCTACGCATCGGTGACAACCTTCGTCGGAAGATCGATGCCGGCTTGTCGAGCAGTCGCTTCGGGGTCGTCATCCTGTCGCCGGCGTTTCTGGCCAAGCAATGGCCGCAGTACGAGCTGGATAGCCTGGTCACACGCGAGATGGCAGGCGAGCACCAGGCGATTCTTCCGATCTGGCACAACCTCTCCGCCGAGGACGTTCGGTCGTATTCGCTCGCGCTCGCGAACAAGCTCGCGCTTAGTACATCCGACCTCTCGGTGGACGAAATCGCTCGCCAAATAGCAGAGGTCGTCGAACCTGTCGTTTGAAGGGTCGGCGAGTAGCCGTAATCGCGTTCTCTATGCGCAGGCTGCACTGAGTGACTACCGCTTTCCATGCGAGGCGGGAGCGACGCCGCTCCCAGCGTTACCGGTCCCATTACCGGGGCAGAAACTCCGTTTCAGCCCGTTTCTGTCCGGTACACTCCCGTCATGTCAAGTCTGCAAACCATCACGGTTTGCAGGGACTTTGCAGGACTGGCGACCACCTCACCGGACGACGTTGATCGAATGGTAAGGAAGGGGTCACCCGCCGCGGCGCGCACCTGCGCACACGGCCGCCGCCTCCTCTCATTCAGCGCAACCACGGAGTAGCATCTCGGGATGCCGCGCCGATCCCCGAGCCTCCTCGCCACCCTCTTCGCCATAACGGCGCTCGGCATCCTCGGAGCGGCCGCTCCGGCCCGTGCGGCAACGGTCAGCCTCTTCGCCGCGCCGACGGCCGCCGGCGCCGCTGACTGCAGCACGGCGGCCGACCCGTGCTCGATCACGACGGCGGTGACGAACGCCAACGCCGCCTCGGTCGCCGACAGCGTACGGATCAGGATGGCCGATGGGACGTACTCGCTGTCGGCGGCTCCGACCGCTCTCGTTGTCACCTTCGCGGGCCCCAGCCTGACGTTCGAGGCCCAGAGCGGCACGCCGACGCTCTCCGGCACCTCGACTGTCCGGGTGATGTCGATCGACGTCGCGTCGACGGTGACGCTCGAGGGGCTGACCATCCGGGACGGGAGCACGGCCGGGCAGGGCGGCGGGATCCTCAACAACGGCGAGCTCACCATCACCCGCTCGACCTTTGTGAACAACACGGCCAGCAACGGTGGCGCGATCTCGAGCAGCTCCGGCTCGACGCTCGCGGTCCGGGATTCCACGTTCTCCGACAACAGCGCGACCAGCGTCGGTGGCGGTGCGCTGATCGTCCTCGGGGCGGCCACGATCGAGCGCTCGGCGCTGATCAACAACCACGCGGCCGTCAACGGCGGGGGGGTCAACGTGCAGCCGGCGGCGACCTTGACGGTTGCGCACTCGACGCTCGCGCAGAACACCTCGGGGAGTCTCGGGGGAGCGTTCTCGAACCTCGGGACGCTCAACGTCGAGTCCTCGACGATCGCCTACAACAGCGCCAGCTCGGGCTCGACCGTCGCCAGCGGCAACAACAACGTGACGTTCGCCGCCGACATCATCGGCCCGCAGACCGCGGGCGGCGCCTGCAACCCGGCGGGCACCGCCATCGTCGACGGCGGCTACAACCTCGACATCGACGGGACCTGCGTCTCGTCGACCACGCCCGCGACCGGCAGCCACAACGGCCTCGAGGTCTACGGCTCGTCCACCTACGGAGCGGTGCTCGATGCGTATCTGGCCGACCTCCTCGCCGACAACGGCGGACCGACCAGGACGTTCGCCCTGCTGAGCAGCCCCAGCCCGGCGACGACGCTGGCCAACCCGGCGCTGGCGGTCGTGCCGCCGACCTTCAACCTGCCCGTGGCGGTCGGCGGCGTGCTCGCCGCGTGCGCGGTGTCCGACCAGCGCGGCGTCCTTCCCGCCGCGGACGCCAACTGCGATGTCGGCAGCTATGCCGCGCGCCCCAGCACGATCGCGCTGACGGCGTCGGCAGCATCGGTCACGCCGAACACCCAGGTGACCTACACGGCGAACGTCGCGCCGCTGCCGTTCGGGGGAACGGTGTCCTTCAACGACGGAGCCGGCAACCCGGCCACGGCGGCGTGCTCCGCGAAGACGTTGACCAACGGCACCGTGACCTGCACGGTCGCCTACCCCCAGACCGGGACCTATCAGGTGACGGCCACGTTCAGCGGCGACATCGGCTTCCCGGGATCGACGAGCGCGGCCCGGACGCTGACTGTGGCGGTTCCGCCGTCGCCCCCGACGCCCGATCCCCCGCCGCCTCCCACACCGGACCCGCCGAAGGTCCTGGTCTGCAAGGGCCGTCAGCTGGCGCTGTTCGACCTGCGCCGCCACGGGAACCGGCAGGTCATCCGCGGTGTCGCCCTGGCGTCGCTGGGCGGCAAGAAGGTCACGGTGACCGGCGACCACGGCGGCGGCTCCGTGACAGTGGCCGTCGGTCAGGACGGCTCGTTCGTCGCCCGGCTGCCCAGGCCGAAGTCCGCGGAGACGTCATACCGCGCGACCTACGGAGACGCGCATTCGGCGCCGCTGAAGCTGACGCGCCACCTCGAGATCGTGTCGAAGAAGAAGACCGCCGCCGGGCTGCGTGTCGTCATCAGGCACGCGAGCGGCGGGCGGGTCGAGGGCGAGGCGGCGACCGTGCTGCGCCAGGACGGCTGCCGGAAGCAGGCGGCCTACGGATCGCGGCCGAAGTTCGACAAGCACGGGGAGGTCACGGTCGTCCTGCCGTACGCGGCCGCGCCCGAGACCGTCGCGGTCTACCGCCTCAACAGCAAGACGAACGGCACGTTCACCCTGCCCATCGTGGTGCGCCGCGGCGGCTGATTCCGCCACGATGTCGAGAAACGCCGGCCGGCTCCGCTCACCAGGTGAAGGGCCACGAACGACGCGGCCCACGACACCAGGAGATCACCGATGCCCAAGTTCCTGCTTCTCAAGCACTACCGCGGCGGTCCGGAGCAGCATCACCCGTACCCGCCGCTGGACCAGTGGGCGCCCGAGGACGTCGAGGCGCACTTCGCCTTCCTGCGCAACGTCGGCAAGATGCTCGAGGAGCGCGGCGAGTACATCAGCGTCCAGGCGCTGACCCCGGAGCAGACCTGGGTGCGCTACGGCGGTCCCGACGCGGCGCCGGTCACCACCGACGGCCCGCACCCCGAGACGAGCGACCTGATCGCCGGCTGGTACATGGTCGACGTCGAGTCCCGCGAGCGCGCGATCGAGATCGCCGCCCACATCTCCTCCGAGCCCGGCCCCGGCGGCGGCCCTCTGTACGAGTGGATCGACGTGCGCGAGATCATGTCTCACTCCTCGCCGGAGGACTGACCGCGTGACCGACGAGCCGCTGGACGAGGGCGCGCTGCGTGCCCTCGTCCCGCGCGTGCTCGCCGGCCTCGTCCGTCGCGGCGAGGACTTCGACCCCGCCGAGGACGCGCTGCAGGAAGCGCTGCTCGAGGCGATGCGGACATGGCCCGACCGCCCGCCCGACGACCCGCGCGCGTGGCTGACCGCCGTCGCCACCCGGCGGCTGGTCGACGCCCGGCGCAGCGAGGCCGCGAGACAGCGCCGGGAGGAGACGACGGACGCGGAGCCGCGGACGCCGGAGATCACCGAGGTGGGCGACGACACCCTGTTCCTGCTGTTCTGCTGCTGCCATCCCGACCTCGCGCCGGCGTCGCAGGTGGCGCTCACGCTGCGCGCCGTCGGCGGTCTGACCACCCGCGAGATCGCCGACGCCTTCTACGTCCCCGAGGCGACCATGGCCCAGCGGATCAGCCGGGCGAAGCGCACCGTGCGCGGGCAGCGGCTCGATCAGCCGGGCGACCTCGCCGTCGTCCTGCGCGTGCTCTACCTGATCTACACGGCCGGGCACGGCGACCGCGTGGACCTGGCGAGCGAAGCGATCCGGCTCGCCCGCCAGCTCACCCTCGCCACCGACGAGCCCGAGGCGCGCGGGCTGCTCGCGCTCATGCTGCTCAACCACGCTCGCCTGCCGGCGCGGGTCGACGCCGAGGGGCGGCTCGTCACGCTCGACCGCCAGGACCGCGGTCTCTGGGACACGCGCAAGATCGCCGAGGGCGTGCGCGTCCTGCAGTCGGCGCTGGCCGCCGAGCGCCCCGGCCGCTACCAGATCGAGGCCGCGATCGCCGCCCTGCACGACGACGCCGCGAGTGCCGAGGAGACGGACTGGGTCCAGATCCTCGCGTGGTACGACGAGCTCGTCGCACTCGCCGAGGATCCGGTTCGCCAGGATCCCGCCGCGGTGCTCGGCCGCGCGGTCGCGGCCGGCCACGTGCTCGGCGCCGCCGCCGGATTGCGCGAGACCGACCGGCTGCGCGACGTCATCGGCGACCGGCATCGCTGGCACGCCGTACGCGCTCATCTGCACGAGCTCGGCGGCGATCTCGATGCCGCAGCGACGGCCTACGCCGAGGCCGCGGCGCGGGCCACGAGCGTCGCCGAGCGCGACCACCTGGTCCGGCGGGCGGCGCGGGCGCGGGAAGGATCGCGGCCTGTCAGTCGTCTGACAATGCGTGAGCACCCCTGAACTTTTGCTCGAGCGAACGGCCGAGCTCGATGTCCTCGACACGGCAGTCGCGCAGCTCGGCGCCGGCCGCGGCTCCGTCGTCCTCGTCGAGTCCGAGGCGGGCCTGGGCAAGACCGCGCTGCTCGCGCACGCCGCCGCGAGCGCCCGCGCGGCGGGCCACCGGGTGCGCGACGCCGCGCCCCCGGCCACGGGCCGCAACGACATCCTCGGCGTCATCCGCGAGCTGCTCGAATTGCCCTTCGAGCCCGGCGCTCCCGGCGCCGCCGCCCGCGCCGCGCTGCTCGAGGAGATCTCCTGCGCCTCGCCGGCCGTCGGCACCGGGCTGGTCGAGCTGTGCGCGGAGCTGACGAGCGAGCGGCCGCTGGTGCTCGTCGTCGACAACGCCGACCAGGCCGACGCCGCGTCGCTGGCCGCGCTCGCCCATCTCGCCCGGCGCGCCGCAGACCTGCGCGTCCTCCTGCTCGTCGCCCACCGGACCGGCGATCCCCGCGCGGCCGCCGACTGCCTCGCGCTGCTGGCAGCGACGCCCGGCGCGATCACGCTGCGCCCCGCGACCCTCAGCGCGGTGGCATCGGCGGAGCTCCTGCGCCGCGCCGCGCCGAACGCCTCGGACGCCGACTGCGACACGTGCCACGTCCGTGCCGGCGGACGGCCGTGGCTGCTGTGCGAGCTCGGCGACCTGCTGGCCCGCCACGGGTCGGCGGCGCTCGATCCGCAGAGCCCCGAGAGCGGTCAGGTGATCCACGGCGAGGGCGTGCGCCGCCGCGTCGCCGCCGTCGCGGCCGGGGATCGCGCCGTGCTCGAGGCCGTCGCCCTGATCGGCGACGAGCCGGCCTCCCCGCAGATCATCGCGTCGGCCGCCGGCGTCTCCGTGCCCGAGTACGCGGCTTCGCGCGACGCGCTCGTCGCCGAGGGCCTGCTCCAGGCCGACGGCGAGCACCTCGTCCACTGGCTGGTTGGCCTTGCCGTCACCGCGGGCCTGTCGCGCAGCCGCAGCGAGCAGCTGCACCGCGCCGTGGCCCGCGCCTTCTGCAACAACGGCGGCGCCGCGCGCGTCATCGGCGAGCACCTGCTGTGGACGATCGCGTCCGCCGAGCCCGCGGTCAGCGCCTCGCTGCTGCGGGCCGCGACCGACGCCGCCCAGCGCGGCGACTCCGAGGCCGCCGTGCGCTACCTGGAGCGGGCGCTGCTCGAGCGCGCCGAGGGCGACGATCGAGGCCGCATCCTCGCGCAGCTGGCGACGGTCGCCTTCGACGCCGGGCGCGACGACGCCCCGGAGCGCCTGCGCGAGGCGCTGGCCGAGGTCCACGACGACGGCCCCTGCCGCATCAGCATCCTCGCGCGCCTGGCCGCGTTCAACCTCCTCGAGCGCGGGGATCAGGCGGTCGCTGAGCAGATCGAGCAGGAGCTGGTCGTCGAAGCCGAGCCGGGTGCGGACCTCGCGGTCGAAGCGGCTGCGCTCGACATGCTCATCACCGCGCCGAACCGCCATCGCGAGCGCGCCGAGCGCGCAGCGGCGATCGAGATCGACTTCGACCGTGACAACGTCATGAGCCGCGTCGTGCTCGCCCACCGCGCCTGGCTGGCGGCGGAGACCGGCACGCCGGATGCCGCCTCCACCGCGGCGCTGGCGCTCGAGGCGCTCGAGGACGACACCCTGCTCTCGGAGGCCACGCGGCGCACGGCCTATCACCTGTGCGTCCTCGCGCTGCTGGTCTCCGACGACCACGACGCCACGCGGCGGGCGATCACGCGCATGCGCGAGGAGGCGCTGGCGCGTGGCTCGGCGCCCCTGCGCGCGGCCGCGGCCTGGTACGCCTCCGAGCTCGCCCTGCGGACCGGCCGCATCGACGACGCCGAGCGCGAGGCGCGCAACGCGCTCGAGGTCTGCGGCGACGACCCGAACCTGTTCAGCGGCAGCGCCGCCGCGGTGCTCGCCACAGCCCTGGCCGAGCGCGGGGCCTTCGCCGACGCCCACGCCGCGCTCGACGCGGCCGGCCCCGGCGGTCCGTACGAGGCCCGCAGCTGGACGCTCGGCCTGCGCGAGGCGCGCGCCCGGGTCTGGCTGATCGAGGGCGCGTTCGAGCAGGCCTACGCGGAGGCGACCGCCGTCGGCGTCTTCCGCCACGAGCACGGCCGGCCGAACCCCGCCACGAGCCCGTGGCGCGCCATCGCGGCAACCGCGCTCGCCCACATGGGCCGCCACGCCGAGGCCGCGCGCTTCGCCGACGAGGAGCTCACGCTCGCCTGCCGCTTCGGCGCGCCGGTGCCGATCGCCGGCGCGCGGCTGGCCCGCGCGCTGGCGACGGTCGATCAGACCGAGCGGATTATCCGCTGCGAGGAGGCGCTGGCGCTCGGCGCGGCCGGGCTCGAGGCCGTGCGCCTGCGCCTCGAGCTGGGAGCGGCGCACGCGCGGCTCGGGGCCAAGACGGTCGCGCGCGAGCCGCTGCGCCGCGCGCGGGCCGACGCCGACGCGCTCGGCGCCACGCTG
>JBJMLA010000103.1:0-2811 GCA_045805505.1 Solirubrobacteraceae bacterium | reverse complement strand
GGCATCGCCGCGGTGGCCAGGGACGCGCCCGGCGTCACGAGCGTCGTCCGCTGGTCCCGCAACGGGCGACAGGTCGAAACCGTCGAGCTGAAGGGCCACGGCGGGCGCAAGACCCTCGGGCGCGTCTACGACAAGGGCGTCGAGTCGGGCCTAGAGGCCGTTGGCCGCTGGTTGCGGCCTGAGGATCAGCGCCGGTACACGAAGGGGAGTCGACGCGACGTCGACGAGCTGTCGACGGGGTATGTTCGTGAGAGGTTCCACGCGCGGTTCCTGCCGCTGTGGAAGGCGTCGAAGGGAGTCACTGTGGCCGGGCCAGTCGTTCTAGCGGGCAAGCTGCTCGACCTCGTGGAGGAAGGGCAGATCACGCCCGCGCAGGCCGAGAAGCTGGCCGGTCACCTGCTGCTCGCTGAGATGGCGGGCAAGCGCCAGGGCGTGTCGCGCGCCACGCGCTACCGGCGTCGCGCCGACATCCGCGAGCTGGGCCTGGTGCTGGCCGACGGGGCTCTGCAGGAGGTCGAGGTCGACCTACACGAAGTGCTCGATGCGGCGATGGAATCGCCCGCCTGGGGCATCGAAGGCTGACGCCCGTTCGGGCGGTCCTGACCGCTCGTTAGGCTGCCGCGCGCTGTTCCCGTGTAGCGCCCCGACCGGACTCGACCTTGGGTTCCTACGCCGCCAGTCGAGCCGATCGGGGCGCGAGCATCCTGTACTACGGGCCGGGCGTCGTGCGCGCCACGATGCGGACGCCCTGACCTACACCACGACCCGGACACCTTTAAACGGATGTTCGGTTTGCGCTCAGGGCTTCCTGTGCCGATACTCCCGTCAGTTCCTACGCCGCCGAGCCTTCCGGGATCCCGGACTCGGCACCATCCGAGGAGGGAGTCTCTACATGCCGATGCGAATCCCGGTCACGATGTTGGCCGAGTACCGGGGCCAGGCACCCGCGAGCCAGTTCACGGCCCGCGACACGGGCGAGGTCGTCGACTTGCGTCCGATGCTCAAGTTCGAGGTCGAGCAGCCCGACGGCGACGTCGGCCTGATCCCGCTCCGCGAGAACCAGCTCGACGAGGCCGCCGATTTCGACCACGGGAAGCTCGCCAAGGGCGACCTGGTGCAGCTCGTCGGCGTGGTCGTCCTGCAGGATCGGGGCTCGGACCGCGACTCGTACCTCCGCGTCGAGCACGCCACGCGCGTAAGCGCCAACGGCAAGCCTGCCGCCGCCGCCGCCTAGCCGCGATGCCGCATGACCGCTTCGTGGCCGTGGGCGGCGCGATCGTCGCTGCCGCGATCGTCTACGTCCACGCGCTCTCCCTGGGCCTGTGACGTGCGCTCTGCGGTGCCATCGCTGGGCGCTCAGTCACCGGCGGCTCGTGGGCGCTGCTGGCGTCCTCGGGCTGTTCGCCTGGGCGCTCTCTGTGCCCTCGGGCTCGTGCTTCTGATCCCGACGTCGGCGCAGGCCGACCCGCCCGAGTGCCCGGCGACTCCGCCGCCGTACTCGGGCACCGACGACGCCGCCGCGCAGCTCAACGCCCTCCGGGGGGACCAGGCGGCGAGCTGCGCGGCGATCGTCAACCGCTTGGAGGCCGTCGACGCCCAGGTGGGCGACGTCAAGACCGGCCTTGAGTCCGTTGGGCTCGACAGTGCCGCGAACACCGTGCAGCTCGGCGGGAGCGGGAACACGGTCCGACTCTCTGAGGACGGAAACACCGTCCAGCTCGCGGACGGCACGCGCGGGTTCAGCTCGTCGGACACCCCGCTCTACGTCGAGACAACGAACCCCTACACCGACTCGGGCCTGGTCGCCACGCAGCAGTCGATCAGCGAGGCGTTCCACTCGGATTTCTGGTGGCTCGCTGGGCTCGCGATCGGCCTGTTCGCGGGGTTCCTGATCTTCCGGGTGGTGCTGAAGTGATCCTCGTCTTTGCCGTGATGCTCTACATCGCCGCGCTCGCGCTCGGCGGGTACTTCTGGCTGCGCGGGTGGTCGCCGTGATCGGCCTGGCGATCGCTAAGTGGAGCGCCGGCGTTCCGCTTATGGCGGCGGGCCTGAACGAGCCCGACGGGGCCGCGTTCGGCCAGGGCCTGATGACGGGGCTCGCGATCGCGCTGACGTGCCTCGTGCTGTTGGTCGGCGTGCACCTGCTCAAGCGGGCGCTGTCGGCATGAAGCTGTTCGACGATCGATCCGGGGGCATCGGCGTCGAGCCACTGTCCAGCCCCCATGACGGAAAGGACGCAATCCATGCTCAAGAAGCTGGGTCTGCTCCTCTCGCTGACGGCGCTCGCCGTGGGCGTGGTCTGCCAGTCGGCCTTCGCGGCGGCTCAGGACTACTCCTCGGTCACCTCGGGCGCGTCTGCCGAGATCCAGGCGGCGCTGACGGCGGCGCTGCCGATCATGGGCACGGTGCTGGCGGTCTTCATCGCCCTCCGGGTCATCCGCCGCGTGGCCAAGTAGTCCGCGCGGTCCTGCTCCTGGTGGCCGTCGCGGTGGCTTTCCTCGGCTCCGCGACGGCCCCCCAGGACGCTAACGCTCTCACGGGCTCGCAGTCGCCCACGCAGCTCGACGGGATCACGCAGTGGGTTGCCCGCAACGGCGCGGCGACGAACCAGGGCACCCTCGGCTGTAACTCGGTGTGCACGGACCTCTGGCTCTCCGAGCATCGACCGATCCCGAACCAGCCGTCGTCGACCCAGATGTGGGACGAGCTGCTGACGACGACCGAAACGGTGGGGTCCTCTCCGAAGTGGTCCGCCGCCACGAAGGGCCTCGCGGTCGTCGGCGCGTTCACGACCGGCTACGCGATCGGCTC
>JBJMLA010000102.1:0-1874 GCA_045805505.1 Solirubrobacteraceae bacterium | reverse complement strand
CGGCTCAGCTCGCTCTGTCGCATCAGACAACCTCGCTCAGGTCGCGGACTTCGCAGGAGTAGTAGTCGGCGAGCAGCCGCGCGAGCTCCTCGTGCGTCGAGGCGACCCAGTCGGGCGTCAGCTGCGCGTCGGACGACACGTCGCGCTCGCCGATGTGGGCGAGGTCGAAGCCGCCGATCGCCTCCTGCAGCGCCTCCCGTAGGTCGGACGCGCCGATGCTCGTCACGGTGAAGTCGCCCTTGCTGGCGTCCTTGTTGTGGATCACCACGGCCTCGCCGATGAGGAGGTGCTCCGCGAGCGCCTCCGGGTCGCCGGCTACCTCCTGCGCCGCCGCGTGCGCCGCCTCGACGGCCTTCCAGGCCTTCTCGGAGAGCCCGAGCATCTGGCCCGGCAGCTGGAACAGGATCGGGACGCCGTTCTCGCTGTAGATGGTCACGGGGCCATGATAAGGGAGGCCGGGGGCGGACCGGGGGCCTCGCCCGGCTAGCCCGCCGCGAGGTAGGTCAGCGTCAGGATCAGCGAGTAGTAGGGGGCGTTGTCGGCGGTCAGGGTGCTCCCCGAGAACTGCGAGATCATCAGCTCCACGTAGTCGCCCTGGCTCATCTTCCAGGTCCCCGCGACGGCGGTGAAGGTCGGCCTGGACGCGCCGATGTTCTGGTAAGACGCGTAGTTGGTCTGGGCCGCCCCGTTGCCGCGGATCCAGAGCTCGCGGGACGATGTCGAGTTCTGCGGCCACCGACAGCCGGCGCTCACCGCGTAGACGCCGGTGGCGGGCGCGAAGGCCTTGCAGCGGTTGTCGATCGTCGCCGTCTGGCCCGAAGCGGTGTTGGCGAACGCGGTCCCGATCACGGCCAGGTGCGTCGCGTCGGTGATGCTGACGACGATCCGCGTCTCGTTCGCGCCGCCCGGGACGGTGATCCAGCGCCCGAGGAGGTCGGACGTGAAGCTCGTCCCGGTGCCGACGATGTTCAGGCTCCCGCTCGTCTTCGCGACCGTGCCCGCGAGCGCCACCGCCCCCGACGCGGTGTCGTGCATCGAGGGCGTGCACTTGTAGTCCGCGACGTCGAACGGGACCGTCACGTCGGCGCCGGACGGGCAGGCGAGCGTGAGGGTCGAGCGCAGGCGGCAGGCGTGGTTGAGGCCGCCCGAGGCCGCCGCGCCCGACCAGGCGTACCCGACGCCCACGGGCCTACTGCCTCGTCGCGAGGACGGCCACGGTCTGGTTCGCGCCGCCGGTGGCGAGCACGGCCCAGAGGTCCTCGCCGGGGATGAGGTCCACGGTCAGCGGCGGGTCGGCCGCCTTCCACTCGAACGCGTTCGCGGGGGTCGCGCCGGCCGCGACGTCCGGCCCGCCCACCCACACGGACGCGGTGGCGGTGTTGTTGCGCAGCATCGCCGCGACGCCGTTGAAATCGTTGCCCGTGACCAGGATCGCGGGCGCGGTCGTGACCGTCTTGTTCTGGGCCTTGACCGCCATCCGCGGCCCCGCCTACTTGCCGTCGGGCTGCTTGGCCTTGCCGCCGGACGCCTCGGGCTCGGACGGCTTCTCGGCCGCCTGCGCCGCCTTCTGCGCGTCCTTCGCCGCCTGCTCGTGCGCCTTGGCGGTCGCGGCCTCCACCTTGGCGTCGGCCTCGGCCTGGAGCCGCTGCAGCTCGGCGTCGCGCGCCGCCTCCTCGCGGGCGGCGGCGGTCTCGGCGTCGATGTCCTCGGGGTCGGCGAGCCTCTGCGAGCGCGCCCCCTCGCGCGGCTGGACCCCGTGGTGGAGCCTGCCGGCGTCGTCCTCCCAGACGTAGGTCACGTAGTCGCCGCGCACCGCCGCGTCGAGCACCTTCCCCGGCGCGTCGAGCTTCGACACGTCGAGCTTCGCCGTCTCG
>JBJMLA010000101.1:0-1631 GCA_045805505.1 Solirubrobacteraceae bacterium | reverse complement strand
TCAGCTTCCTCGGCGGTCGGGAGCGCCTGAAGCCGTACTACGTCGAGTCGCTGATCGACTACGAGTCCTGACCGGCGATGGCGAGCACACGCCGCAGCCGCCTGATTCCGGCCGCCCCCCAGAGCGTGTGGGAGGTGCTGGTGGACCCTCACCACATGCCGCGCTGGTGGCCGGGCGTCACCCGCATGGAGGGGGTGACCGACGACAGCTGGACGCAGGTCTTCATGACCAAGCGCGGACGACCGGTGCGCGTCGACTTCCACCTCCTCGCATCGGACCCGCCGTGGCGGCGCATGTGGGAACAGGAGATTCCCGGCACGCCCTTCGAACGCGTGCTCGATCAGGCGGTGACCGAGATCGCGCTGGAACCTGAGGAGGGCGGGACGCGGGTGATCATCGAGCAGCGCCAGAAGCTGAAGGGATACTCCCGCACCGGCGGCTTTCTGCTGCGCCGGGCCACTGCATCCAAGCTCGACGAGGCGCTCGAGGGTCTGGCTCGGATCTGCGGCTGAGATCGGAGAGGCGCGCGCCTCCTCGCCTCGCGCCGGCGCGGGCCGCGGCGCCTAGGACAGGCGCAGGCTGCCCTGGAGGACGATCTTGGCCGGCGCCTTCGGCTTCGCCTGCGTCTCGACCGTGACGAGCAACTGCTTGAAGTGCGCGGCGTTGGCCGGCAGCTGGCCGGCGGTCTGGAGCTTGCCGTCCTTCTTCACGCGCTGGCTGACGAAGCCGAGGAAGGCGTTGTCGCTCGGCGAGTTGTAGAGCCACACGGCGTACGCGTCGTGCGAGGTGTTGGCCGGGATGCCCTGGGCCACGATGACGATGCCCGTCGTCGCGCCCTGCTTGATGACCTGCGCGACCCCGGCCGTTCTGCTGCTGGCGCCGGGCGTGGGGGAGGTGAGGTTCACCTGGGCGACGAGGTGCGCCTGCGTGGTCGTGGTGCCCGTCGTCGGCGTCGTCGGAGTGGTGGACGTGGTGCTCGTCGTGGGGGTCGTGCCGGCGCTCGTCGATGGCTTCTTGTCCTTCGAGCCGCCGGTGGCGACCAGCACGACAACGATCACGACGACGATCAGCGCAGCGAGCGCGAGAAGCACGGCTCCGCCGCGGCGGGAGCTCTCGCCGCCCAGTTCAGCCCGGGGCGCGTCCATCCCGTAGTCGGGGGCGATCCGCCGCTCGTCGTCCTCGCCGCCGTCCTCCTCGGCGTCGTCGTCGGCGACCGACACCGGCGCCCGCGAGCGCGAGGCGCCACGGCCGCTCGCGCGCGTGCGCTGTGTCGAGCGCACCTTGGTCGGCTGGTCGTCGTCCGCCTCGGCGCCCGCTCCCGCGGCGGCCCCGGCGGCGGCCAGCGCCGCATCGGCCTCGCGAGCCACGGTGTCGCCGGCGGCTTCGGCCGATCGGCGCGCGGTCCCGGCCGGGATCTCGGGCAGGCCCTCGGCCGCGAGCGAGGAGATCTCCGACGCGATCACCCGCGCCCACGCCCGGTCGGCCGGCGCCGATGACAGCCGCTCGTAGGTCTGGTCGGCGACCTTCGCCGGCAGCTGACCGAGCATGTAATCGGTGATCAGCGCCCGCTGACCGCTCGGGATCCGCGTGTTCGGTCCCAGCGCATCGAATGCCGCGAGCGCGCGCTCGCG
>JBJMLA010000100.1:0-70085 GCA_045805505.1 Solirubrobacteraceae bacterium | reverse complement strand
CGTGATCGCGGAGTGCCAGAAGCTCGGTGGCGTCTGCGCCTTCATCGACGCCGAGCACGCGATGGATCCGCTCTACGCCCAGCGCATCGGCGTCGACATCGACGAGCTGCTCGTGTCGCAGCCTGACTACGGCGAGCAGGCGCTCGAGGTGGCCGACATGCTGGTGCGCTCGGGCGCCGTGGACCTCATCGCGGTCGACTCCGTCGCTGCCCTGACGCCGCGGTCGGAGCTCGAGGGCCAGATGGGTGACCAGACGGTCGGCCTGCAGGCCCGGATGATGAGCCAGGCGATGCGCAAGCTCGCCGGCAACCTCAACCGGACCCAGACGATCATCCTGTTCACCAACCAGATCCGCGAGAAGGTCGGCGTCATGTTCGGCTCGCCGGAGACCCAGCCGGGCGGCCGCGCGCTGAAGTTCTACTCGTCCCAGCGCCTGGACATCCGCCGCATCGAGACCCTCAAGGAGGGCACCGAGGCGGTCGGCAACCGGGTGCGCGTCAAGGTCGTCAAGAACAAGGTCGCCTCGCCGTTCAAGCAGGCGGAGTTCGACATCGAGTTCGGCCAGGGCATCTCCACCGAGGGCTGCCTGATCGACCTGGGCATCGAGCACAACGTGGTCACGAAGTCCGGCTCGTTCTTCTCCTACGGCGACGAGCGCCTCGGCCAGGGCCGCAACAACGCCAAGGCGTTCCTCAAGGAGCATCCCGAGCTCGCCAAGGAGATCGAGGACAAGATCTACAAGGCGCTGGGCCTCAACCTCGACGAGCTCGTGGTCGAGATCGAGCGCGACGAGGACGTCGCGCCGCCCATGCCCGAGGACGACCTCGAGGCCGCGGCCTAGCCGACCGTGTCGGAGGAGGCCCTCGCCGACGCGCTGGGCAGGGCCTACCGCTACCTCGGCCATCGTGATCGCACGGTGGCCGAGCTGCGCACCTACCTGATCGGCAAGGACGTCGCGGAGGAGATCGCCGACGGCGCGATCGACGAGCTCGTCGAGCTGGGCTACGTCGACGACGCCCGCTTCGCCCGGCAGTTCGCCGAGGACAAGCGCAACCTCGACGCCTGGGGCAGCGATCGCATCGAACGCCGCCTGCGCGAGCTCGGCGTCGATCGCTCGCTCATCGCCGCTGCGCTGGCTGCCCTCGACGAGGCTGACGGCCCGACCGAGGTCGAGGTCGCCGTCGAGCTGCTGCGCCGGCGCTTCCCGGCGCCGCCGGAGACCGCCCGCGATCGGGAGCGCGCCCTGGGCCTGCTGGTGCGCCGGGGCTATGACCTCGAGCTGGCCTACGACGCGATCCGGGCCCACGGCCGCGAAGCCGCCTGAACCGCGTTCATCGCCCGCGGAGCGATGAATCCCGGCACCGGAACCGGTCCTACCTGCATGCCCGATCGAAAAGTCATTCTCAAGATGGTCATGTCGCTCGACGGCTTCGTGACCAGCCCCGACGCCACGCACGAGTGGATGTTCGAGTTCTTCGGCGAGGACTCGAGCGAGTGGAACCGCCGCGCGCTCGACGAGGCCGGCGTCCATGCGATGGGCCGCCGCAGCTACGAGATCATGGGGCCGCACTGGGCGGCATCCGAGGGACCGATCGCCACCGCTATGAACGAGAAGCCCAAGGCGGTCTTCTCCCGCACGCTGCAGTCCGCCGATTGGGGACCGGCCGAGATCTTCGGGGACCCGGTGGCAGGAATCGCCGAGCTGAAGGCCCGCGACGACGCGGGGACGATCCTGGTCCACGGAGGCCCGACCTTCGCCAAGTCCCTCACGCGCCTGGGCATCGTCGACGAGTACCAGCTGACCACCGTCCCGATCGCCATCGGCACGGGCCTCAGCCCGTTCGCCGACCTGGAGGAGCACCTCAAGCTGGAGCTCGTCGAGGAGGAGCGCTTCCGCAGCGGCGCCCTGGCGCAGCTGCTGGTGCCGCGGAACACCTGAACGTCTGTTCACATGACGCTACGGTGGCGGGGTGCCCCATCCGTCAGAGCACCACCCGCCCGACCGGCCGCTCGATGCGCGCGACGCGACCGAGATCGCCGACACCATGCGCGCGCTCGGCACACCCGGTCGCCTGCAGCTGCTCTTCGCGCTCCTGCCCGGCGAGCAGACCGTCGAGGACCTTGCCGACGCCGCTGGACTCGGGCAGAGCGCGACTTCGCATCACCTGCGGCTGCTGCGCTCCCTGCGGATGGTCTCGGTGCGCCGCGTGGGCCGGCACGCCTTCTACTCGCTGCACGACCACCACATCGCCGATCTCCTCGCGGCGGTGCGCCATCACCAGGAGCACGTCCACCCACCGGCCGCGGCCAAGATCCCCGAGACTCGCGGGAGGGCGGAGCGGTGAGCTCCCACGGTCACACGCACGGCGAGCACGGCCACTCACACGGCCTCGTCGATCAGAGCATCAAGCGCTCTCGCGAGGGCCTGCGAGCCGTCGGCCTTTCACTCGCCGTGCTCGGGATCGCCGCGATCGCCCAGCTGCTCGTCTTCATCGCCAGCGGCAGCGTCGCGCTCCTCGCCGATCTGATCCACAACTTCGGCGACGCGCTGACCGCGGTTCCGCTCGGCATCGCCTTCCTGTTGCGCTCCTGGGTGGCGGAGCGGCGCGCCGGCCTCTTCGTCGTGCTGGCGATCTTCGCCAGTGCCTGCGTGGCCGGCTACGAAGCCGTCGTGCGCCTCATCGACCCGTCGGCGCCGACCCATCTCGGCGCACTCGCGGTCGCGGGCGCGATCGGGTTCGCCGGCAACATCATCGCCGCGCAGATCCGCACCCGGGCGGGCCACCGCCTCGACAGCGCGGCGCTGATCGCCGACGGTGACCACGCTCGCGCCGATGCCTACGTCAGCCTGGCCGTCATCGCCAGCGCCGCCGCCGTCGCCCTCGGCGCCGACATCCTCGATCCGCTCATCGGCCTCGCCATCACCGTCGTGATCCTGCGCATCACGTGGCAGAGCTGGCAGACGGTCAGCGCCCACCACGAGCACCCGGCCGCGACCGGCTAGGCCTGCCTATCCTTGGCCTCGACCGTGCCGAGCTACCACGTCACCACCTTCGGCTGTCAGATGAACGAGCACGACTCGGAGCGCATGAAGGGCATGCTCGAGTCGCTCGGCTACCGCGAGGCTCCCGAGCGCGCCGAGGCCGACCTGATCCTCTTCAACACGTGCTCGATCCGGGAGAAGGCCGACGAGCGGTTCATCTCGCACCTGCGCCACGCCAACTCGCTCAAGCGGCGCGCGGAGCCGGGCCAGGTCGTGATCGGCGTCGGGGGGTGCTGGGCCCAGTCGGTCAAGGACGAGGTCTTCGCGCAGTTCCCGTTCGTCGACGTCGCGTTCGGGCCGGGACAGGTGCACAAGCTCGGCGAGTTCCTGACGTCGGAGTCGCTGACCGCGCAGGGCTTCTTCGAGTTCGAGGGCTTCACCGGGCATCTGCCCTCCAAGCGTGGCCGCGACTTCCAGGGCTGGGTGCAGATCTCGGCCGGCTGCAACCAGGTGTGCTCCTACTGCATCGTGCCGTCGACGCGCGGTCGCGAGGTGTCGCGCCCGCTCGCCGAGCTGGTCGACGAGGTGCGCGCGATGGCCGCCGACGGCGTCACCGAGGTCACGCTGCTCGGCCAGAACGTCAACTCCTACGGCCTGGGCCTGCGTCCGCAGCCATCGTCGTTCGCCGAGCTGCTCCGGGCCGTCGACGCCATCGACGGCATCGAACGGGTGCGCTACACGTCGCCGCATCCGCAGCACATGAACGAGGACGTGGTGCTCTGCCACGCCGAGCTCGGCAGCGTCTGCGAGCACATCCACCTGCCGCTGCAGTCGGGCTCCTCGCGGGTCCTCAAGGCGATGCGCCGCACCTACACCCGGGAACGCTTCCTCGACCGCGTCGCGCTCATCCGCGAGCACGTGCCGGACTGCTCGATCACCACCGACGTCATCGTCGGCTTCCCGGGGGAGACCGAGGCCGACTTCGCCGACACGCTCGCGGTCTGCGAGGAGGTCGGCTTCGACGGCGCCTTCACCTTCAACTTCTCTCCGCGCCGCGGGACCGAGGCCGGCGCGCTCGACGACGATGTCCCGCACGAGGTCAAGGCCGAGCGGATGGACCGCCTGGTCGAGGTCGTCCAGCGCCACGCGCGCCGGCGCGCCCAGCGCTTCATCGGTCGTGAGCTCGAGGTCATCGTGGAGGGGCCGTCGCGCAACGACCCGACGCGACTGCGCGGGCGCACGCGGCACAACAAGGTCGTCAACTTCGAGGGGCTGGCCCAGCCGGGCGAGCTCGTCACCGTGCGGATCGAGAGCGCCACGAGCCAGACGCTCGCCGGCGAGCAATCGGTCCTGCTGCGCGTCTAGGCGCGCAAAGACGCCCGATTTCCGGGCCGTCCGAGCGGCGTGCGAACATATGTTCGTGCGCTGGCAGAACCTCACCATCGAAGGCGGCGAGCAGGCTTCGCTCCCCGGATATCGCGAGGCGGCGACGGTCCGCCACTTCGACGCTCCCGAGGCGCTCGACACCCGGTTCTACGAGATCCGGGCCAAGTCGGCCCTCAACCGGGTGCCCCAGAAATCGCAGATGCCGTTCCCCTGGACCATCAACCCGTACCGCGGATGCAGCCATGCGTGCACCTACTGCCTGAGCGGAGAAACGCTCCTCCTCGCGGCGGATGGCCGCACGAGAACCATGGCGGATCTTGCCATCGGGGACAGCCTCTACGGGACGGTCTTCGACGGGACGTACCGCCGCTACACGCGGACGGAGGTGCGCGACAAGTGGATCACGCTCAAACCGGCCTACCGGACGACGCTCGAGGACGGCACAGAGCTCGTCACCAGTGGGGATCACCGGTTCCTGACCGAGCGTGGGTGGAAGCACGTCGCTCCGGGTGACTGCTGCCAGCGCCCGCATCTCACACGCAACAACGAGCTGATGGGCGTCGGGTCCTTCGCGAAGGCGCCGGACTTGTCTGCCGACTACATGCGGGGCTACCTGTGCGGCATGGTCCGCGGGGACGGAACGCTGGGGACCTACTCCTACGACCGGGGTGGCCGGACGGCGGTGGTCAATCGATTCCGGCTCGCGCTCGCCGATCGAGAGGCCCTCGATCGAGCTCGAGGCTTCCTCGTGGCCGCCTTCGTCGACACGACCGAGTTCGTGTTCGCCACCGCGACGGACCGCCGGCGCGAGGTTTCGGCGATACGGACCAGCACCGCCGAGAACGTCAGGCGTATCCGCGAGCTCATCGCGTGGCCCCACGACGTCACCGACGACTGGCGCAAGGGGTTCCTGGCCGGCATCTTCGACGCCGAGGGCTCCTGCAGCGGCGGCGTGCTGCGCATCAGCAACAAGGACAGCCAGATCCTCGACTGGACCGCCTTCTGCCTGCGCCGCTTCGGCTTCGGCTACGTCGTCGAGCCACCCGCCGCCAATGGCTGCCGCACCGTGCGGGTCCGTGGCGGACTGAAGGAGCGGCTGCGGTTCTTCCACATGGTCGATCCGGCGATCCGACGCAAATGCGACATCGAGGGCACCGCGATCAAGTCGGACGCGAGGCTGCGCGTGGTCTCGGTCGAGCCGCTCGGGACGACGATCCCGCTGTACGACATCACCACCGGCACGGGAGACTTCATCTCCAACGGGGTGGTCAGCCACAACTGCTTCGCCCGTCCCACGCACACGTATCTGGACTTCAACGCGGGCCGCGACTTCGAGAAGGAGATCGTCGTCAAGGTCAACGCGCCGGAACTGGTGCGCGCGGAGGTCAACCGGCCGGCGTGGAAGCACGAGCACGTCGCGATGGGGACGAACACCGACCCGTATCAGTGGGTCGAGTCGAAGTACAAGCTGATGCCGCCGATCTGGGAGGCGCTGCGTGACTCCGGGACGCCGTGCTCGATCCTGACGAAGTCGCCGCTGGTGCTGCGCGACCTGCCGATCCTCGAGACGTTCGCCGAGCGCGGGCTGCACGTGCAGGCGGCCTTCAGCGTCCCGACGCTCGAGGAGAAGGCGTGGCGAGCGAGCGAGCCCCACACGCCGCACCCGCGCAAGCGGCTCGAAGCGGTGGGGGAGCTGACGAAGGCCGGCATCCCGGCGAGCGTGCTGATCGCGCCGCTGATGCCGGGGATCAACGACGATCCGAAGCAGGTCGAGAAGATCCTCGAGATCGCGGGGGAGATGGGGGCCGTGTCGGTCGGCGGCATCCACCTGCACCTGCGCGGGGAGGTCCGCGGCGTGTTCATGGACTGGCTGCGCTCCTACCGGCCCGACCTCGTCGAGCGTTACGAGGAGCTCTATGCGCGGGGTGCGTACGCGCCGAAGGAGGACCGGGCCCGGATCGCCCGGTTGATCAAGTACCGGCCCAGGGAGGGTGGAGGCTGGGGGACGAGCGAGGGAATGCGCCGAGGTACGCGGACGGCGGCCCAGGTGGCCACGGGTGCGGACCGTCAGCACGGCGACAAACGCGGCCTCCGAGGGACGGCACTGCAGGAATCGTTGTTCTGAGCAGCGTTTTCCTGTTCGTGTGACGGGCACCACACATAGCGATGGCGTTCTGGCGCAAGGTCAAAGACCGAGACATGAAGCAGCTCTTCGAAACACGCAGCCACACGTGGGTGGACGCCGGCCTGGCGCGCCAGGTCAGCGGCCGCGCGCTGCGCCGGGCCCGGCTGCAGATACTGATCGCCGCGCCGCTCCTGGCGGGCATCCTGGTGCTGTACTCGCGCCGCGACGAGTTCGCGGGCGCAGACACGCCGATCCGCGCCGTCACCGTCGTCGGCCTGCTGATGCTCGGCTACGCGATCACGCGCGACGCCGGCCGCCTGCTCGGCCCGGCGCTCTTCCGGCGCATGGATCCGCCGACCGCCGGCACCGTCGGCTTCCTGATCCGCCTGGTCGGGATCATCGTCATCACCGCGATCGCGCTGCGCATCGCCGGCGTGGGCGCCGATCAGCTCGCGGTGGGTGGAGCGTTCACGGCGATCATCGCCGGTCTGGCGGCCCAGCAGACGCTCGGCAACCTCTTCGCGGGGCTGGTGCTGCTCAGCGCCCGCCCGTTCCGCGTCGGCGACCGCGTCAAGCTCCAGGGCAGCGGCATCGAGATCGAGGGCGTCGTCAGCTCGCTGGGCCTGCTGTACACGAGCTTCGACTACGGGGAGAACACCACCATGGTGCCCAACAGCTCCGTGCTCAACGTCGCGGTGACGCCGCTGCGCGAGCCCGAGGCCGTCGACCTCAAGGCGCGGCTGCCCTCCGACGTCACGCCGGGCCAGATCGAGGCGCTGCTGCGCGAGAACGTGGAGACGCCGCTGCGCGGGCGCCCCGACGTCTCGCTGGAGGAGATCGACGGCGACGAGCTCGTGCTGCGCATCGCCGCGACACCACGGCGCCCGCAGGACGGTTCGCATCTGGCCAGCGAGGTCCTCGAGGTCCTCGCCCGCCGGGCGCGCAACTAGCGCTTCGCGCGCTGCCCCGCGGCGAGATCCTTGGCGATCTTGTTGCTCCCCATGCGCGCGGCGAACTTCGCGGCGGTGGCGGGGGCGAGCGAGGCGAAGCTCGAGATGGCCCGCATGCTCACGGGCGCGACGTCGACCTCGAACCGGTTGCGCTCGATCGACGTGACCACGGCCTGGGCCACCTCCTCCGGCGTGCTCGTTCCGACGCCCTTGGGCAGCTGGGCGCCCGCCTCGTGGAACATGCCCGCGTCGCGGATGAAGCCCGGGAACACGCAGGAGACGCCGATGCCGGCGGCGGCGAGGTCGCCGCGCAGACCCTGGGCCAGGCCGCGCAGGCCGAACTTCGTGGCGCTGTAGATCGACGAGCCGGCCTGGCCGGTCTTGCCCGACAGCGACGAGATGAACACGATGTGGCCGCTGCCCCTGGCGCTCAGCGTCTCGGCGAAGTGCCGGGAGAGGATGATCGGCGCGCGCAGGTTCACGTCCAGAGCGCGGTCGAGCTCCTCCGGGGTGAAGCTGAGGATGTCGCCCGAGGCCGGCAGCGCGGCGTTGTGGACGACGATGTCGGCATGGCCGGCGTCCTCGATGAGCTTGAGGACGTCGAGCTGGCGCGAGAGGTCGGCGGCCAGGGCCGTGCCGGAGACCTCGGCGGCGAGCGGCTCGAGGACGTCGGTCCGCCGGCCCGTGAGGATCAGCGTCGCCCCGCGGGCATGGAGGGCGCGCGCGATGGCGTGTCCGATGCCTCCGGTGGCGCCGGTCAGCAGGACGGTACGGCCGGAGATCTCCATGCCAGGGATGATCCCAGGCTGTGGAGGTCATCGCACTCTTCGGTCCCACCGGCGTCGGCAAGACGGCCGTCGCCGTTGCGCTGGCCGAGCGGCTGCGGGCGCGCGGCGAGGACCCCGTGGCGGTGTCCGCCGACGCGCTGCAGGTCTATGAGGGCCTCGAGATCCTCACGGGAGCGGCGAGCGCCCAGGAGCGAGCGCGGCTCGAGCATCGGCTGATCTCGTTCCTGCCGGTCAGCGAGACGTTCAGCGCGGGCGAGTACGCCGCGCGCGCCCACGCCGAGATCGACGCGCTCCTCGAGCAGGGCCGCCGGCCGATCGTCGTGGGAGGCACGGGCCTGTACCTCCGTGCCGCCTTGGCCGACCTCGACATGCGCCCGCCCGTGCGGACCCAGGCGCTGGAGGCCCGCGGCGCCCCGGCCCTGCACGCCGAGCTGCTGCAGCGCGCGCCGCATCTCGCCGCGCGGCTGGACCCGGCCGACCCGCGCCGGCTCGCGCGCTCGCTCGCCCTGCTCGACGAGGGCATCGAGTATCCGCCCGCCGACGACCAGCTGTGGACCGCCAAGACCCGCCGGCCGACGCGGCTCGTCGCGCTGACCATGGACCGTGAGGCGCTGTACGCGGCGATCGACGCGCGCGTCGACGCCATGGTGGCGGCCGGCGCGCTCGACGAGGTCCGGCGGGCCGACGCCGCCGGCGCCTCGACCACCGCCCGCCAGGCGCTCGGCTTCACCCAGCTGCTCGACGGCGACATCGACGCCATGAAGCAGCGGACGCGCCACTACGCACGGCGGCAGCTGACCTGGCTGCGCAAGCTGCCCGGACCGCTGACGATCGACGTGACCGGCCGCTTGCCGGAGGATGTCGCCGCCGCCATAGACTCGCCCGGCCCATGAGGTTCGAGAAATGGCAGGCGCTCGGCAACGACTACCTGATCGTCACCGAGCCCGTCGACGCCGACGCGGTGCGCCGCGCGTGCGACCGCCACACCGGCATCGGCGCGGACGGCGTCCTGCTCGTCGAGCCCGCGCAGGAGCCCGGCTTCGTCGCCGGGATCCGCATCTTCAACCCCGACGGCAGCGAGGCCGAGCTGTCGGGCAACGGCGTGCGTCAGGCGATCATGTACCTGCACCGCCGTGGCTGGACCGACGCGGCGCAGTTCTCGGTGCAGACCGTCGCCGGCGAGATCCGGCCGACGATCCTCGACGAGCGCACCTGCCGCGTCGACATGGGCCGCGCCCAGATCGGCGAGGAGGCCGAGGCAGGCGGCGTGCGCGGGCAGGAGGTGCGCATCGGCAACCCGCAGTTCGCCGTCCGCATCGAGGATCGCGAGGCGCTCGAGGCGCTGGACCTGCCGGCCATCGGGCCCGCCATCGAGCACGACGCCCGCTTCGAGAACCGCACCAACGTGTCGTTCTGGACCGAGACCGGCCCGGGTGCCATCCGCGCGCGGATCTTCGAGCGCGGCGTCGGCGAGACGCTCAGCTCCGGGACCGGCGCGGTCGGTGCCGCGGTCGCCCATGTGCTGCGCGGCGGCGACTCGCCGGTGACGGTCGAGCTCGACGGCGGCGAGCTGACGGTCGACGTGGGGGAGGACCTGCACGTCGACCTCACGGGCTGGGCCGAACCGGTGTTCTCCGGCGAATGGCCGATAGCGTGATGGCGATGCGCACCGAGTCCGCCGCAGGCGTCGGCCTGGCCACCGTCGACCGCGAGTCGGGGGCGACGCTTGCCGTCTGGTACCCGTGTCCCGTCCTGGGGACCGAGGCGCCGAGCCAGCGCTTCGACACCGGCAGCGACGAGGTGCGTGCCGTCCGCGAGGTCCAGGTCGAGGCGGCGATCGCCGACCTCTCGGCCCCGCCGGCCGACGCTCCCGACGCCTACCTGCGGCTGCACCTCCTGTCTCACCGGCTTGTCCGGCCCCGCGAGATCAACCTCGACGGCATCTTCGGCGTGCTGCCCAACGTCGTGTGGACCGATCACGGCCCGATGCACCCCGACCGCGTCAGCGACGCGCGGCACTCGCGCCGCCACAAGCCGCTGCACGTCAAGGCGATCGACAAGTTCCCGCGCATGGTCGACTTCGTGATCCCCTCGGGCGTCCGCATCGCCGACGGCAACCGCGTGCGGCTCGGCGCCCACCTCGCGGAGGGCACGACGGTGATGCACGAGGGCTTCGTCAACTACAACGCCGGCACGCTCGGCGCGTCGATGGTCGAGGGCCGCATCAGCGCGGGCGTCGTCGTCGGCGACGGCAGCGACATCGGCGGCAGCGCCTCAATCATGGGCACGCTCTCCGGCGGCGGCAGCGAGGTCATCTCGATCGGCGAGCGCTGCCTGCTCGGCGCCAACGCGGGCATCGGGATCTCGCTCGGCGACGAGTGCGTCGTCGAGGCCGGCCTCTACATCACCGGCGGGACGCTGATCGCGCTGCCCGACGGCGAGGTCGTCAAGGGCCGCGAGCTCTCCGGCGTCTCCAACATGCTCTTCCGCCGCCACAGCCAGACCGGCGCGGTCGAGGCGGTCCAGCGCACGGGCTCCTGGGGCGGCCTCAACGAGGCCCTGCACGCGAACTAGCCGTCTTTAGAAACGGGGTCAGACCCCGTTCCTAAGCGCTGCGCGGCCTCGTGGCAGCGCTCGAGCGTCGGGACGACGGCGATCCGGACGTGGCCGGCGCCGCCCGCTCCGAGGTAGGAGCCAGGGGCGACGACCAGGCCGTGGTCGGCGAGCAGCGCGGTGGCGAACGCCTCGTCGTCGGGCTGCGGGGTCCGCAGCCAGAGGAAGAACGTCGCGTCGCCGCCGGCGGACTCGAGGCCGAGCGCCAGCAGCGCGGGGAGGAGGGCGTCGCGCTTCTCGCGGTACAGCGCGCGGACCGCATCCACGTGCTCCTCGTCGCCCCAGGCCGCGGCCGCGGCGCGCTGGACGAAGGTCTGGGGCGTCACACCGGCGTTGGGCCGGTACTTCTTCAGCGCCGCGATCAGCTCGGGGTCACCCGCCGCGAAGCCCGCGCGGTAGCCGGGCATCGAGGAGCGCTTCGAGAGCGTGTTGAAGACGATGACGTTGCGGCGGTCGATCAGCTCGAGGGCGGAGTGGGGAGGCTCGCCGTCGAACCACAGCTCGGAGTACGCCTCGTCGCTGGCCACGATGAAGCCCCGACCCAGCGCGAGCTGCTGCGCCCGCTCGTAGAACTCGAGCGGCGCCCGGGCCCCCGTCGGGTTGTTCGGGTAGTTCAGCCACAGGATCGCCAGCCCGTCGGGCAGCGCGTCGAGGTCGGGCAGCCAGCCGTGCTCGGCGCGCAGCGGGATCTCGACCGTCTCGGCGCCCGCGAACGCGGCACCGCGCACGGGCACCGGGTAGCCCGGGGAGGGGACGCCGATGCGAGCCCCCGGGCCGCCGACGACCTGGGCGAGCCCGAAGACCGCCTCCTTGGACCCGAGCGTCGGAATCACCTCCGTGTCCGGATCGAGCGAGGCGCCGAAGCGCCGCTGCGTCCACGCCGCGATCGCCGCCCGCACCTCCGGCAGCCCCTCGGCCTTCGGGTATGCCGAGACGGGCTCGGCCTCCAGCGCAGCGACCACTGCGTTGCGGATGAACGCCGGGGTCTGCTCCCGCGGCTCGCCCATCCCGAAGTCGATGACGTCGACGCCCGCCGCCTCCGCCGCCCGTCGGGCCTCCGAGAGGCGCACGAAGGGGTACGTGCCCATTCCCGTCAGGGTCGGGCTCAGGCGCACGAGAAGCGCTCCAGGACGGCCCAGCAGCGCTCCAGTGCCGCGAGGCTGACCTGCTCGTCACGGCGGTGGGCGAAGCGCGGGTCGCCCGGCCCGAAGTTGACGGCATCGACGCCCGCCTGCGCGAACTCCGCCACCGGCGTCCACGCCTGCTTGGGCTCGACCGCCAGATCGCCGGCGGCGCGCAGGCGCTCGACGAGCGGGTTGCCCTCGGGCACCCGGCCCGACGGCGCATGCGAGACGATCTCCAGCGCGCCGTGGGGCTCGCACCAGCCGCGCAGCCGCGCCTCGGCGTCGGCCGGGTCACGGCCCGGGGCGTAGCGGTAGTTGACCTGTGCGGTCGCGCTGTCGGGGATCACGTTGTCGGCGATGCCGCCGGCGACGCGGACGACGGACACCGCCTCGCGGAAGGTCAGGCCGTCGTACTCGTGGTCCTCGACCGCCACCGCGTCGAGCGCCGCGATCCCGTGCGCCGCGCGATGGATCGCGTTGTCGGCCAGCCACGGGCGCGCCGAGTGCCCGGCCACGCCGCTGAACGTCCAGGTCGCGCTGAGGTTGCCGAGGCAGCCCGCCTGGATCGCGTTGTCGGTCGGCTCCATCACGATCGCCAGGTCGGCGCTGCGCAGCCCCGGCTCGCGCTCGAGCAGCGGGGTCAGCGCCGATTCGGCCACCGGCAGCTCCTCGCGGCCGAAGAACACGAAGCCGAGGTCGACGGTCCGCGCGCCGCCGATCGCCAGCGCCGCCTCGATCATCACCGCGACGCCGGCCTTCATGTCGCTGGCGCCGAGCCCGTGCACCGCGTCGGCGTCGAGGCGCCCGGGCCGGTTGTCCTGCGCGGGCACCGTGTCGAGGTGGCCGGCGAGCAGCACGAGCGGCCGGTCGCCGCGCTCGGTGACCCCGGCCAGCACGCACGTGTCGCCGGCATCGCGCGCGCCGGGGATCAGCCCGAGCACGTGCGCGGCGAGCGCGCCCTCGTCCCGCGACTCCGAGGCGAAGTCGACGAGCTCGAGCGTCCGGGCGGCAAGGGCGTCGCGCACAGCGGGGAGCCTAACCGCCACTGTGCCTATGCACCGCCTAGGCATAGACTCCCGCGCATGGAAGACATGTCGTTGGGCGAGGCGGCAAAGGCGATCGGGGTCAGCATCGACACGCTGCGCCGCTGGGACCGCGCGGGCCGGCTGCGCACCACCCGCGACAGCCGCAACCGCCGCCGGGTCCCGGCGCGCGAGGTCACGCGGCTGCGACCCGGCAGCGCACGCCACACGACGGGGGCGACGCTGTCTGCGCGCAACCGCTTCGCGGGTGTCGTGCGATCCGTGGAGGTCGACGGTGTCATGGCGCTCGTCGAGATCGAGGCCGGGCCCCACCGGATCACCGCGGCGATCACGCGCGACGCAGTCGAGGAGCTGGGCCTCGTGGTCGGCGCCCCCGCGGTGGCCGCGGTCAAGGCCACGAGCGTCATGGTCGAGTCGGCGTGAGGCGCGTCGCGCTCGTCGCGCTCGTCGCGCTGGCCGGGTGCGGGGGCGGCAAAGGCGACCACGGCGCGGTCACGGTGGCCGCCGCGTCGTCGCTGACCGGTGCGCTCACCGAGTGCGGCGGGAGCGCGAAGCTCGAGTTCGGCGGTTCGGACGATCTCGCGGCGCAGATCCGCCAGGGCGTGGGGATCGACGTCTTCGCGGCGGCGAACATGGCGCTCCCACAGCAGCTCGCCGAGGACGGCGACGTGCAGGCGCCGGTGGCCTTCGCCACCAACCGCCTCGTCCTGGCGGTCCCGCGCGACAGCTCCATCGCGTCGATCGACCAGCTGGCGAGCGCGGCGCTGGTCGTGGGGTCGGCGTCCGTTCCGGTCGGCGCCTACACGCGGCAGGTGCTCGCACGGCTGCCCGCGGCCCGGCGCCACGCCATCGAGGGAGCAATCCGCAGCGAGGAGCCCGACGTCAAGAGCATCGTCGGCAAGCTCGTGACCGGGGCCGCGGACGCGGGGTTCGTCTACGCGTCAGACGTCATGGCGACCGACGAGCTCAGGGCGGTCGCGCTACCCGACGGACTGCAGCCGACCGTCGTCTACGGGATCTCGATCGTCCGTGACAGCGAGGCCGCGAAGGCGTTCGTCGACAGCGTCCTGCACGGCGCCTGCGCGAGCGCCCTGCGCAAGGCGGGCTTCGGGGCGCCGCCCGTAGGATGAGCGCACGCCTCTTCCCGGCGGCGGCCGCCGGCGCGACGGCCCTGATGGTCGCCTTCCTCGCGCTGCCGGTGGCGGCGCTCGTCACCCACTCGTCGCCGGCGCATCTGCTCAGCGCGCTGGACGACGCCTCGGCGCGGCAGGCGCTGTGGCTGTCCATGGAGACCGCTGCCGTGGCGCTCGCCGTGATCGTCCTGCTCGGCACGCCCGCGGCCTGGATGCTCGCCACGCGCCGCTTTCCCGGACGGGCGGTCGTCATCACCCTCGTGGAGCTTCCGCTCGTGCTGCCGCCTGCGGTGGCCGGACTCGCGCTGCTGGTCGCGTTCGGGCCTCAGGGCCTGGTCGGGGCGACGCTCGGCGACGCCGGGATCGTCCTGCCGCTGCACACCGCCGCGGTGATCGTCGCGCTGGTCTTCGTCGCCGCGCCGTTTCACGTCCGCCAGGCGCAGGCCGCGTTCGCGGCCGTCGATCCGTCGATCCTCGAGGCCTCGAGGACGCTCGGTGCCGGCCCGGCCCGGACGTTCCTGCGCGTCGCCGTACCAGCGGCGTCGGGCGGGCTGCTCACGGGGGCCGCCCTCGCGCTGGCGCGGGCGCTCGGCGAGTTCGGCGCCACGCTGATGTTCGCCGGATCGCTGGCGGGCGAGACGCGGACGGCCTCGCTGGCCATCTACGACCGCTTCGGCACCGATCTCGACGGCGCCCTCGCGCTGTCGACGGTCCTCGTGGCACTGGCGGCCGCGTTGCTCGTCGTCGTCAGGATCGGTGGAGAGCGCCGTGCTGCGCGCTGAGTTCTCGGGCGCAGGACCGATCGGCCTCGAGGTGTCCTTCACCGTCGGGCCGGGGGAGTGCCTCGCGCTTGCCGGCCCGTCGGGTGCCGGCAAGACGACGGCGCTGCGTGTGCTCGCCGGCCTGCTGCGCCCCACGGCCGGAAGCATCCATGCGGGAGAAGCGGTGTGGCTCGACACCTGCCGCGGGATCGACGTCCCGGCGGAGCGCCGGCGTGTCGGCATGGTCTTTCAGGACCACGCGCTGTTCGGCCATCTGAGCGCCTGGCGCAACGTCGCCTACGCGCTTCACGACTGCCCACGCTCGCAACGGCGCACCGCGGCGCTCATGCTGCTGGCCCGGCTCGGACTCGAGCAGCGCGCCGAGGCCAAGCCTCGCGAGCTCTCGGGCGGCGAGCGCCAGCGCGTGGCGCTTGCCCGGGCGCTGGCGCGCGACCCCGCCGTGCTGCTCCTCGACGAGCCGCTCTCGTCGCTCGACGCCCGGACGCGCGCAACCGCGTCCGCGCATCTGGCGGCGACCATCCGCCAGACCGCGGCGCCGACCATTCTCGTCACGCACGACTTCACCGAGGCCGCGCAGCTCGCGGGCGCCATCGCAGTCATCGACGGTGGCCGCATCGTGCAGCGGGGCACGGCTGACGAGCTGGCCGCGGCGCCGGCGTCGGCGTTCGTCGCGGACTTCACCGGCGCCGTCGTGCTGACGGGGGAGGCGGAGGACACGATGGTCCGGCTCCAGGGGGGAGGAGAGCTGGCGACGACGACCCCGGCGCGCGGACCGGTTGCCGTCACGCTGCATCCCTGGGACGTCGCGATCGATCCCCCGGACACGCTCGGTGCCGGCTCGGCCCGCAACCGGCTGGCGGCCACCGTCACGACCGTCACGACGCTCGGCAGCCGGGTGCGTGTCGGGCTCGACGCCGGCCAGCCCCTGGTCGCCGAGATCACTCCCGACGCGGCCCGGGCGATGGGGCTCGCGCCCGGCACACCAGTGGTGGCCGTGGTCAAGGCCTCGGCCCTTCGCGTGGTCGCCCGGTAGCGTCAGCGCATGGCCCTCGCCGTCGAGCCCGGCACCATCTACGGCCCGTCGGCCTGGCGGACGGTCAGCCAGGACGACATCGACAGCTTCGCCACGCTGTCGGGGGACCGGCAGTGGATCCACACCGACGTCGAGCGCGCGGCGCGCGAGAGCCCTTACGGGACCACGATCGCCCACGGCAACCTCACGCTGGCGATGGTCGACGGCTTCCGCGACGAGCTCGTGCCGGTGACGAGCGGCGCCAAGATGGGCGTGAACATGGGCTATGACCGCGTGCGCTTCCCCGCGCCGGTGCCGGCCGGAAGCGAGGTGCGCGCGACGATGGAGATCGTGTCGGTGGCCGAGCGCGGCGACTGGCTCGAGGTCGTTCAGCGCTTCACCGTCGAGCTGCGCGACGGCACGCGTCCGGTCTGCGTCGCGGACTCGGTGATCCGCGTGCTTCCGGCATAGACTCGATGCAGGTGCACGAACCCAGAGCAGCACAGCGAGCCATCTGCATCGCCGCCCTTCCCGACGGCGACGATCTCGACGAGCTCAAGGAGCTGCTGCGGACCGCCGGCGTCGCCGTCGTGGGCGAGCTCATCCAGCACCGCGAGGCGCCGCATCCGAACACCTACCTCGGCACGGGCAAGGTCGAGGAGCTCAAGGAGATGGTCAAGCGCCTCGACGCGAACGTCGTGGCCTGCGACGACGAGCTCACGCCGCGCCAGGAGCGCAACCTCGAGAGCGCGCTCGAGAAGATCCCGGTCGTCGACCGCACCGCGACGATCCTCGACATCTTCGCCGAGCACGCCCACAGCTCGGAGGGCAAGCTGCAGGTCGAGCTCGCCCAGCTCGAGTACAACCTCGCCCGCATGCGGGGCCTGTGGACGCACCTCGAGCGCCTCGGCGGCGTGTCGAGCGGCGGCTTCGCAACCCGCGGTCCGGGCGAGTCCCAGATCGAGACCGACCGCCGCCTGGCCCGCGACCGCATCGCCGCGCTCAAGCGCCGGCTCAAGCAGGTGCAGGGCTCGCGGGCGACGATGCGCGCCGAGCGCGAGCGCGCGCACCTGCCGCAGGTGGCGCTGGCCGGCTACACCAACGCCGGTAAGTCGACGCTGCTCAACAAGCTCACCGGGGCCGACGTCGGCGTCCGCGACCGGCTCTTCCACACCCTGGACCCGACCACGCGCCTGGCCCGCTTCCACGGCCGCCAGTACCTGCTCACCGACACCGTCGGCTTCATCCGCAAGCTGCCCCACCAGCTCGTCGAGGCGTTCGGCGCCACGCTCGAGGAGACGCGGCTGGCGGATCTGATCCTCCATGTGGTCGACGCCTCGGCCGAGGAGGAGGACCGCATGGGGATGATGCGCGCGGTGGACGACGTGCTCGAGAACATCGGCGCCGGCGACCGTCCACGCGTGCTCGTGCTCAACAAGATCGATGCGCTCGACGAGCAGCAGCGCTCCGAGATCGCCCACCGTCACCGCGGCGCGGTCATGGTCTCGGCGGTCACGGGGGAGGGGCTCGACGAGCTCGCCGACCGTGTCGAGGAGTCCTTCAAGGCCACGATGCGCCCGATGGAGCTGCTGCTGCCCTACAAGGAGGGCAAGCTGCTCGCCGAGCTCCACGACGTCGCCGGCGAGATGGAGCGAGAGGACACCGCCGAGGGCGTGCGCGTCAAGGCGCTGGTCCCCGCGAGCAGCGTCCGGTTCTTCGAGCGCTTCTCGAGCAACGGCCAGCCCGCGTGAGGCTGCGCGTCCAGCGCCTGCACGAGGCCGCGACGCTTCCGACCCACGCGCACGAGGGCGACGCGGGTTATGACCTCTACGCCACCGAGGCCGCCGAGCTGGCGCCCGGCGAGCGCGCCATCGTCGGGACGGGCATCGCCATCGAGGTCTCCAACGGCCACGCGGCGCTCGTGCTCCCGCGATCGGGGACCGCGGCCAAGCACGGCATCTCGGTGGTCAACGCGCCGGGCCTGATCGACTCGGGCTACCGGGGCGAGATCCGCGTGATCCTCATCAACACCGACCGCAGCGAGCCGTTCAGCGTGGCGGTCGGCGACCGGATCGCCCAGCTCGTGCTCGTGCGGGTCGAGACGCCGCCCGTCGAGGAGGTCTCGTCGCTCAACGAGTCCGCGCGCGGCGACGGCGGCTTCGGCAGCTCCGGCCGCTAGTCCGGATCGACGATGTGGCGCACGTCCTCGTCCTTGTGGACGATGCGGAAGCGCTCGTCGGACTCGACGACGGTCTCGATGTCGAGGCGCTCGTGCCCCGGGACGACGACGAACTGCATGGGATCGCGCCGCACGCGGCGGTACTCGTCCGCGGAGATGGCGACGAACGCGGTGCAATCCCGATCGCTGCACTCGCAGAAGTAGTTGGCCTGGGTGCGGGTCGGGGTCGGCATCGCCTCGTTGGCGGTGCGGAACTCCGTCTCGTTGCGCGCCAGCCGCTCGTCCCGGGTGGAGACCACCCCGGACTCCTACCCCGGCCGCGCCCGGCAAAACGCCGGGCGCGGCGCGGCGTAACGGCTAGGAGATGAAGCCGGACTCCTTGAGGTAGTCCCTGGCCACGTCGGCCGGCTTCTGCTTGTCGAGGTCGACGCGGGAGTTGAGCTCCTGCATGACCTCGGTGGTCAGGCCCGCCTGGACCTGCTCGATGACCTTGTCCATGCCCGGGTGGGCGTCGAGGGTCGAAGAGTTGACCAGGAAGCTCACGTTGTAGGGCGGGAACAGCGACTTGTCGTCACCCAGGAGCTTGAGCTTCTCGGTCTGGATCTGCCCGTCGGTCGTGAAGACCAGCGAGACGTCGGCCTGGCCGCCGGTGAGGACCTCATGGCGCTTGGCCAGGTCGATCGGCGTGAACTTCTTGAACTTCAGGCCGTAGACCTTCTCGAGGCCCAGCTTGCAGTCCTCGCGCTGGCGGCACTCCGGCGGGCCGGCGAGCGTCAGCTCGGACGCCTTGTCGGAGAGGTCCGAGAGGTTCTCGACACCGAGCTCGTCGGCCTTGGCCTGCGTCATGGCAAAGCCGTTGGAGTCGGTGAACGGCGTCTGCGGCAGCGCCGTGACGTCATCCTCCGCGGCGTCGCTCTTGGCCTGCTCGTAGGCCTCCTGCGGATCCTTCGGGACGTCGGCGATGTCGACCTTGTAGAAGGACGTCAGCATCGTGCCCGTGTACTCGGGGTAGGCGTCGATCTTGCCGCTCTTGAGCGCCTTGTAGGCGATCTGCTCGGATCCGAGGTCGAGCTGCTTGGAGACCTTGTACCCCGCGGCCTGCAGGGACTGGGCGTAGATCTCGCCGAGGATGAACTGCTCGGTGAAGTTCTTGGAACCCACCTTCATCTCGGGCGTCGAGGCCGCGCCGTCGACCGGCTGGATGGCCGTGTCGGCGTAGCCGCGGTCGCTGGTGCTCGACGTGGTGGTGTCACTGCTCTTGCTGTCGTTGTCGTCGCCGCAGGCGGCGAGGACGAACAGGGCCGCGAACGCCAGCAGCGCCGCGATGTAGGGACGAACTCTCACTGGGAACTTCCTCCTTGGGGGTTGTGCAGCTTTCAGCCCTGCAGGCGTGACTACGCGCTGGAGGGCGGCGAAGATCGCTTCAGAGGCCAGCGCGAGGCCCGCGACGAGGATCGCGCCCCCGAGCCGGCCGGAATCGCCGTAGACGTTGGCGCTCAGGATGGGGTCGCCGAGCGTGTTGACGCCGACGAACGGCCCCAGCGTCGCGGTGGCGACGACGTTGATGGCCGAGGTGCGGATGCCGCCGAAGATCAGCGGCAGCGCGAGCGGAAGCTGGACGCGGCGGATCATCTGCGTGCGCGTCATGCCCATGCCGCGCCCGGCGTCCACGACGTCGGCGTCGACCTGGCGCACCCCGACGTAGGTGTTGGTGAAGATCGGCGGCACGGCCAGCACGACCATCGCGAAGACGAGGTTGCCGGTCGTCAGCCCGATGTAGGTGCTGGTGAAGACCAGCAGCGCGAACGACGGGATCGCGCGGCCCGCGTTGGCCACCGTCGAGGCCAGGACCTGCCCGCGGCCGACATGGCCGAGCCACAGCGCGATCGGGATGGCGATCGCGCAGGCGATCACCAGCGACAGGCCGACGACCTGCAGGTGCGTGCCGAGCAGCGGCCACAGGTTCGAGCCGCCGATGTCGGCACCGCCGCCCACCGACTGGCGCTCGTGGAAGATGAAGTCGATCGCGTCGCCGACGGGGAGGAAGCCGACCATCACGCGCGGACCCTCCGCCACGGCGACAGCGCGCGCTCGGCGCCCAGCAGGACCATGTCGAGCGCCAGCGCCAGCAGGATCGCCAGGCCTCCCGCCACCGCCACGTTGGACTTGAAGTTGACGTCGGTGTTGATCTGCGCGCCCAGCCCGCCGGCGCCGGCGTAGAAGGCCAGGGTGGCCAGCGCGACCGTGGTGACGGTGGCGATCCGCAGGCCGGCGACGATCTCGGGCATGGCCAGGGGGACCTCGACGCGCCAGAGCAGCTGGCGCTCGGTCATGCCCATTCCGCGGGCGGCGTCTCGCGACTCCTCGGGAACGCCGGCCAGCCCGGTGACCACGTTGCGGAAGATGATCTGCAGCGTGTAGAGGATCAGCGGCAGCACGCCGCTGACGAAGCCGAAGCCCAGCGGCGAGGTGACGAGCACGGCGAACAGGGCCAGCGACGGGATGGTGAACAGCACGCCCGTGGCCGCGGTGATCGGCCCGATCAGCCAGCGGCGCCGGTGGGCCAGCAGGCCGAGGGCGAAGGCCAGCGCGAAACCGACGGCGACCGCGACGATCGTCAGCTCGACGTGCCGGACGAGCGGGTCGACGTAGTCGCCGAGATGGTCGGCGATCCAGTCGGGGCAGAACCCGTTGCGGCTCTCGCAGGTGCTCTGGCGCTGATGGATGACGACCTGCGCGATCACGTGCGCCGCAGCACCTCCTCGATGCCCTCGATGGTCAGCGTCCCGGTGATGCGGCCCGCGTCGTCGGCGACCGCGGCCGAGCGGCCGCCGGCCAGGAGGATCTTCGACAGGGCGTCGCGCAGCCGGTCGTCGGAGGACACGGTGACCGCGGCGTCCTCGGTCGGCGGCCCGAGCGGCGCGTCGGCAACGCGCTCGAGCGAGAGGCGCTTGAGGCCGCGGTCGGCGCCCACGAAGCCCTCGACGAACTCGTCGGCGGGGCGGGTCAGCAGCTCGGCGGGCGTCGCGTACTGGACGAGGTGGCCGCCCTCGCGCAGGATCGCGATGCGGTCGCCCATCTTGATCGCCTCGTCGATGTCGTGGGTGACGAAGACGATGGTCTTGCGCAGCTCGCTCTGCAGGCGCAGGAACTCGTTCTGCAGGCGGTCGCGGTTGATCGGATCGACAGCGCCGAACGGCTCGTCCATGAGCAGCAGCGGCGGGTCGGCGGCGATCGCTCGCGCCACGCCGACGCGCTGGCGCTGGCCGCCCGAGAGCTGGGCCGGGTAGCGCTTGGCCAGCGCGGGGTCGAGCCCGACGAGCTCGAGCAGCTCCGCGGCCCGGCGGTCGATCCACGCCTTGTCACGGCCCAGGAGCTTGGGAACGGTGCCGATGTTGTCGGCCACGCTGAGGTGCGGGAACAGGCCGATCTGCTGGATCGCGTAGCCGATCTCGCGCCGCAGCTCGGCCGGCGCGCGGTCGCGGACGCTGCGGCCGTCGAGCAGGATGTCGCCGTCGGTGATGTCGATCATCCGGTTGACCATCCGCATCGCGGTGGTCTTGCCGCAGCCCGACGGTCCGACCAGCACGCAGATCTCGCCGGCCTCGACGGTCAGGCTGAGCTTGTCGACAGCGGGAGCGTCTGCTCCCGGATAGCGCTTGGTGACCTCGCGGAACTCCAGCGTGGCTGCCTGCGGGAAGGACGACGGCCCCTCGGCTTGGGCGGTGTTGACGATGTTCACGGGCGGAGAGGTCCCGGGAGGACAGTTCTTATTCTTACAAACCTGCGGCGCGCCGTGCCGACGCGTGCGCCGCGTCCTCGAGCCGGTCGTCCAGCGTGGGCAGCTCCGGAACGCCCAGGGCGGTGCTCACCAGCCAGTCGGCGAACCACGCGTTCTTGGGCAGCAGCGGACCGTGGAGGTAGGTCCCGATGACCGTTCCGCGGCGCACGCCCTCGAAGCCCGACGCGCCCGTGTTGCCGTGCCCGCGCAGCACCCTGCCCAGCGCCTGCTCGTCGTCACCGAGGTAGGTGCGACCGCCGTGGTTCTCGAAGCCGGCCAGCACGCGCGGGCCGTCGTCGGTGTCCATCTCGATGGCGACGTTGCCGATCAGGCGCGGGCCGTCCTCGCGGACGGTGCGCAGATCCACGAGGCCGACACCGGGCAGATGCTCGGCGCCCATCTCGTAGGAGTGGCCGAGCAGCTGATAGCCGCCGCAGACCCCGAGGACCACGGCGCCGCGGGCCGCCGCGGCGTGCAGCGCGTCGCGCTTGGTGGCGACGAGATCCTCGGCGCACAGCGCCTGATCGCGGTCCTGGCCGCCGCCGATGTAGAAGAGGTCGTGGGCGTCGGGATCGATCGTCTCGCCCAGGCCGGCGCCCGTGAGCTCGAAGCCGATCCCGCGCCAGCCGCAGCGGCGCTCGAGCAGCAGCAGGTTGCCGCGGTCGGCGTAGATGTTCATCAGGTCCGGGTACAGCGCGCAGACCCGCAGCGTCCGTTCAGACACCGAGCACCACCACATCACTGCCCACGTAGTCGTCGGTCTGGGGAATGGTGCGGCGGGGGAGGGGGCGCAGGCCGTGGCGCGCCCCCGCGGCCTCGACGTCGTCCGGGGTCGTGGCGGTCAGCAGGATCTCGTCGTCGGTGACCGTCCGCTCGCCGGCGGGGGAGACCACCTCGCGGACGCGCTCGATGACCATGCCGTTGGGGGCACGGCGGACCGCCACGGGCTGGCTGGACCACAGCCAGCCGTCCTCCTCGCGCATGTCGGGCAGCGGCTTGACCTCGCCCACGTACTCGGGCGGGTTGGCCAGCGCGGCGGCGGCGACGCCTCCCGGGGCGAGATGGGCCGCGACGCAACGGGCGAAGCCGTCGACGTCGCCGTCGAGCAGCTGGACGGTCTGCATCGGCGCCAGGATCAGGGCGAAGCGCCGATCGAGCGAGAAGTCGCGCGCGTCGCCGGCGACGGTCGTGATCGGCAGGTCTCCGGCACGCTCTCTCAGCACGGCCAGGAACTCCGGCTCGAGATCGAGTGCGGTGACGTCGTGCCCGGCGCGGGCCAGGTCGAGCGAGACCCGGCCCGTGCCCGCGCCCACGTCGAGGATCGGCCCGCCGGCAGCGCGCGCGAGCTCGTGCCAGAGCGGCAGGTCCTCGGCGTAGCCGCCGCACTCGAGGTCGTGCCAGACCGCCTCGCTGGTCATCCGAACGAGCCCTCCGCCACGCCGCGCCGAGCCAGCAGCTCGCGCAGCTCGAGCATCGCGGTGTAGGTGGGCAGCGCGTAGAGCCGCTCGCCGGCCGCGGCAGCGGCCTCGTCGAGCGCGCGCTCCAGCACGGGTTGCACGGCGATCCGGTCGGCGGCGACGCCCGCGTACTTCATGCGCACCGCCAGCTCCTCGGCGCGGGTGCCGGCGCAGGTGACGCGGCGGACGCGGTCGGCCAGCACCTCGAAGTCGGCGTCCCACACCCAGGAGACGTCGCGGCCGTCGGCGGTCTTGTCGTTGAGGACGCCGAGCAGGTCGTGCTGGCCGGGCTCGAGGATCAGCGTGCGCAGGACCTCGTTGGCGCCGGCGGGGTTCTTGATCAGCAGGATGTCGAGCTCGCGCTCGCCCAGCCGCACGGTCTCGGCGCGGCCGAACGCGGCCTCGACCGCGTGCAGGCCCGCGACGACGTCGGCGAGCGGGGCGCCCAGCTCGAGCGTGAGGGCGGCGGCCGCCAGCGCGTTGTAGACGTTGTAGAGGCCGGGCAGCGGCAGCGCGATCCGGGCCTCGCCCTCCGGCGCGCGCAGCGTGAAGGCGGCACCCCGCGTGCCCTGCAGCTCGATGTCGTGGGCGGTGACCTGTGGCACCGGCCGCCGCGCGTCGCCCGTGGGGCAGTGGTAGTGGCCGAGGTGGCCGAGGTAGATCGCGTCGTAGACGTAGGGCGCGCCGCAGCGGCGGCAGTGCTTGGAGTCGGCCGCGTGCTGCATCGCGGCCATCGCCATGGCGTCGTCCTCGACGCCGAAGTAACGAGCGTCGGGCCGGTCCCGGCCGAGGTCGGCGACGAGCGGGTCGTCGGCGTTGAGGATCAGCGCCCCGTCGTGGCCGGCCACCACGGCGGCCCACCGGTCGGCGATCGTCTCGAGCTCGCCGTAGCGGTCGAGCTGATCGCGGAACAGGTTGGCCAGCAGCAGCGCACGCGGCCGGACCTGCGGCACGACGGTGTCGAGCCAGAACTCGTCGACCTCGAACAGGCCGGTGTCGCCGTCGCTCTCGAGCAGCGCGGTGGTCACGCCGCCCGCCATGTTCGCGCCGGCCCGGTTGTGGACCAGGCGCGCGCCGCCGCGCTCGAGGATCCGCGCGACCATGGCGGCGGTGGTCGTCTTGCCGTTGGTGGCCGACAGCACCGAGCTGCCCCGCTCCAGGCGCGCCGAGAGCTGGGCGATCGCGTCGGGCGCCATCCGCAGCAGCGCCTTGCCGGGCAGGCTCGTGCCGCCGCGGCCCGTCCGGCGCGACAGGGCGGCGACGCCGCGGGCGGCGGCGACCTTGGCCCCTAGGAAGCGCGAGGGCACAGGACGTTGAGCGCGCCGGGCACGGCGCTGATGGTCACGGGAAGCTCGCCGATGGGGTCGCCGTCGGCGAAGACGGTGAAGGGGCGATCGGCGGAGATGCGCACGGTCGCACCGCGCAGGACGGTCACGTTCTCCTCGTGGACGTGCTCGCCCTTGAAGACCTTGGGCAGCACGCTGAGGAACTTCAGCTTGCTGCTGTCGGAGGAGAGCACGACATCGAGCTCGCCGTCCTGCAGGTCGGCGTCGGGGGCGACGAACATGCCGCCGCCGTAAGCCTTGGAGTTGGCGACCGCCACGCTCCAGCCGGCGAACGTCCGGGTCTCGCCGCCGACCTCGACGGTGAACGTCGCCGCCTTCCAGGTGGCCAGCGCCCGCAGTGCCGCGTAGGTGTAGGCCTGGCCGCCGAGCCAGCCCGGCGCGCGGTTGGCCAGCTCGTTGGCCACGGAGTCGAAGCCGAGGCTGGCGATGCCGATGAACGAGCGCCCGTCGACGTCGCCGATGTCCAGCGCGCGGATCTCGCCGTCGGCCAGCACGGCGCAGGCGGGGATCGGGTCGAGCGGGACGCCCAGGACACGGGCGAAGTCGTTGCCGCGCCCGCCCGGCAGCACGCCGAGCAGCGCGCCCGGGATGTCGCGCAGGACGCCGACGACGTGCCCGATCAGGCCGTCGCCGCTGAGGGTGACGATCGCCTCGCCGGCGCCCGCCGCGGCACGGGCCAGCTCGTCTGCGTGTTCGAGCGACTGGGTCAGCTCGGTGCGGAAGGTGACACCGAGGCGCCGCAGCTCCACTTCGACGTCCGGAAGCACGCGCGCAGCCTTGCCGCCGCCCGCGGAGGGGTTGACCAGCAGGCAGGCGTTCCGGTCCATGAAGAGTGCAGGGTATTCTCGCCGTCCGATGCCCAAGCGCATGATGCTGATCGCGACGCTCGCGGCCCTGTTCGCCGCGGGCTGCGGCGACGACAAGAAGCCGGCGGGCACGACGCCCGCCACCACCTCCACGGCGACCGAGACGACGGCCCCGGCACAGGAGAAGGACGCGGCCGGCTGCGTCATCGTCGCCGCGCCGGATGCGCGCGGCCCAGGCAAGGAGGCCAAGCCGAAGGTCAAGCTCTCGGCGATCAAGGCCTACACGGTGACCATGAAGACGAACTGCGGCGAGATCGTCATCGCGCTCGACGTCAAGCGCGCGCCGAAGACCGCCGCCTCGTTCGCGTCGCTGGTCGACAAGGGCTTCTACGACGGGCTCACCTTCCACCGCGTGCTGGCCGACTTCGTCATCCAGGGCGGCGACCCGCTCGGCAACGGCCAGGGCGGTCCGGGCTACAACGTCATCGAGAAGCCGCCGGCGGACCTGCGCTACCGCCGCGGCGTCGTGGCCATGGCCAAGGCCGGCGTTGACCCGCCCGGCGCCTCCGGCAGCCAGTTCTTCATCGTCACCGCCGAGGACGCCGGGCTGCCGCCCGACTACGCGCTCGTCGGCAAGGTCAAGAGCGGCTTCGGCGCGATCAACCGCATCGTCGCCGAGCCCGTCGACGGCCCCGCGGGCGTGCCCAACAGCCCGATCGTCATCGAGAAGGCGACGATCGAGCCGGGCCTCTAGAACAGCGTCGGCGGCGGGGGCGGCGCCGGGTCCAGGCACGCCGGCCCGTCGTAGCGCGCGTCGTTTACCGCCGTGCCCACGGGCACGTGTGTGGTCTCCTCGAAGGGCAGCAGCATCTGCAGCGCGGCGTCGGCGCTCGTCGTCGGCTCCAGCCACGCCTCCTCGAGGCCCGGCTCGAGGATGACCGGCATGCGGTCGTGCAGGTCGGTGAGCTGCGGCGTCGCGCTCGTCGTGACGATCGCGCAGGTGCCCCACGGCGAGGCGAGCCCGGCGAAGGCGAACGGCCGGCGGTCCGCACGGGTGATCCAGAAGGGCTGCTTGGGCCGGCCGTCGTGGGGCTTGCGCCACTCGAAGAACCCGTCGGCGACGATCAGGCAGCGGCTGTCGTGCAGTGCCGTGCGCCACGTCGGGCGCTCGATCAGCGACTCGGCGCGGGCGTTGATCGTGGTGTAGGCGCTGTCCTTGAGGAAGCCCCAGCGCAGCAGCGCCCCGCCCTCGGGCGTGACCGCGAGAACATCGTCACCCGGCGCGACGTTGAACCGGCGGCGCAGCTCGATGCGCTCATCGAGCCCGAAGCGCGACCGCAGGCCCGCCATGTCGCCCGTCGCGACGGTGTAGCGCCCGCACACCGCCGGTCAGCTGCCGCGTTTGGCGATCGCTCGCTGCTGGCGGCGCCGGCCGACCAGCGCGAGGACGCCGAGCGCGGCCACGATGAACAGCGCGCCGAGCGGCAGGGCGGCGCCGATGCCGATCCCGCCGGCCGCCTGGCCGATGCCGTAGACGACGCCGAAGCCGATGGCCAGCAGCGTCAGGACGAGCAGGATGATGATGAGGATGCCGCGGGCGCGCATCAGGCCGCTGGAGTTCGGCGGCGGGTTGACGAGCGCGAGGAAGCGCAGCAGCAGCAGCTGGCGGCCCGTCGGGCCCTGCTGGCCGAGCTTCTCCATCGCCGCCTTGAGATCGTCGGGCCGGCGCTCGGCCATGGCCAGGGAAGCGTCGGCCATGCGGCGCAGCTGCATCCGCTCCTGCGGGCGCGCCGAGGCGATCGCCTGCTGGAAGTGCGAGCGCGCGGCCTTGGCGTCGTAGCGCTCGGCGGCCCGGGCGCCGAGGATGGCCTGGGCAGCGGACTTGAACTTCGTCTCGTTGCGCAGCTCCTCGTCGCTCTTGGTCTCGAGCGCCTGCATGGAGGCCAGCGCGCTGCGCTGTTCGATCTTGATCTGTCGCGGCTTGGGCGGCATGGGTGACTCCTATGATCGCAGCCCGTGACGCGTGACCGCGTGCGCATCGGCTGCTCGGGGTGGAACTACGCCAGCTGGCGCAACGAGTTCTACCCGCCGAAGACCCCGGCATCGCGGTGGCTCGAGCACTACGCGCAGCACTTCGACACCGTCGAGGTCAACTCGACCTTCTACCGGCTGGCCAAGCGCGACGCGGTGGCGCGCTGGGTCGAGCAGACCCCGCCGGAGTTCTGCTTCTCGGTCAAGGCGAGCCGCTACCTGACCCACATGAAGCGCCTCACCGACGTGGGGCAGGGGCTGCAGCGCTTCTATGACCCGTTGATGCCGCTGGTCGAGAGCGGCAAGCTGGGGCCCGTCCTGTGGCAGCTGCCGCCGGACTTCCGGCGCGACGACGCCAGGATCAGCGCGCTGTTCGACGCGCTGTCCGCCCATCCGCCGAGCCGCCACTGCATCGAGTTCCGCCATCCGTCCTGGTTCTGCGACGAGGTCTTCGAGCTCCTGCGCTGGCACGACGTCGCGCTGGTGGTGGGCGACCGCAAGGGCCTGGACTTCCAGCCCCACGAGATCATCGGCGACTGGACCTTCGTCCGCTTCCACTTCGGCCACCGCGGCCGGCGTGGCAACTACTCGCCGGGCGAGATCGCCGAATGGGCGCAGCGCATCCGCGAATGGAGCGACCGGGCGCAGGTCTGGGCCTTCTACAACAACGACTGGGAAGTCTTCGCGCCGCGAAACGCAGCGCTGCTGAAGAAGCTGCTCGGCGTCTAGGATCAGCGCCCGATGCGCATCGCTGCCCGAATCCTCGTCGCGCTGGCCCTCCTCGGAGGCCCCGCGGCCGCCCTGGGCCAGGACAACCCGCTGGGGCCGCTGCCGACGCCCGCGCCGACCACGCCCGACACGGTGGTCGTCAACGCGCCCGCGGCCGACGACGGCGGCCTCGAGGGATGGCAGAAGGCCCTGATCTTCGGCTCCGGGTTCGTCCTGCTGGGCGGCATCGCGTGGGCGATCGTCTCCGACGCTCGCCATCGCGCGCCGGTCAAGGACGGCGAGCTCGCCCATCCGGGCCTCGACGGCCCCATCAAGAGCAACCGTTCGCAGAAGCAGCGCGAGCGCGACCGGGCCAAGGCCAAGGTGGCCAAGGCCCAGCGCAAGCGCAACCGCCCGCGGTGAGCCCGGCGGTCCTGGCCGGGCTGCGGATCGCCGACGAACCCGCGGTCTGGGAGGCGCTCGGGTTCACGGTGACCGATGGCGTCGCCGTGGTCGGCGGGGTGGCCATCGAGCTGGCCGGACGCGGAGCGGGGGAGGGGATCCTCGGCTGGACGCTCGCCGACGTGCCCCATGCGGACGTCGTCGCGCACCCCAACGGGGTCGATGCCGTCGACCACGTCGTCGCCGTCACCGGCGACCTCGACGCGGCGATGGCCGGCTACGCGGAGGCCGGCCTGCAGCCGCGCCGCGTGCGCGAGGCGGGGGGCGGGCTGCGCCAGGTCTTCTACGTCCTGGGCACCGCGCTGCTCGAGCTCGCCGGCCCGGCGGAGGGGGAGGGCGAGCCGCGTTTGTGGGGCGTGACGTTCGTGGCGCGCGACCTCGACGCCCTGACCGAGCGCCTCGGCCCGCTGCTGGGCGAGCCGCGCGACGCGGTGCAGCCGGGCCGGCGGATCGCCACGCTGCGCCGCGAGGCCGGTGCGAGCGCGCCGCTCGCGTTCATCTCCCCGAGGTGACAAGATCAAGTCCGCCCGGGACGGCGCCGATGGAGAAACCATGTCCCCTGCCCGTCTCTGCATCCTGCTCGCCTGCCTGCTCGCCACCGCCCTGGCGACGCCCGCCTCGGCGGCCGGCCCCGCGCAGGGCGCCCAGCGGATCAAGTACCGCTTCGGCCCGCTGCACGTCACGCCCGGGCAGAACACGATCGACTACGCGCCGGCCGCCCAGGGCGCGCTGCGCCCCGACGTGCCGGGCTACATCACGCGCTTCAAGCCCGACCTCGAGTACGCCAACGGCAGCAAGCCGAGCGTCACCGTGCTGCACCTGCACCACGGCGTCTGGCTGATCGGCAGCGAGCCGCGCTTCGCGGTGGGCGAGGAGAAGACGATCACCGACCTGCCCGACGGCTTCGGCTATCGCTATCTGCCGCAGCAGCGCTGGCTGATCAACTACATGATCCACAACCTGACGCAGACGCCGTCAGACGTCTACATCACGTACACGATCGACTTCGTCCCCGACACGGCGCCCGCCGCCGCGACGATGACCGCGGTCCACACCAAGTGGATGGACGTCGCCGGCCTGCGGACCTACCCGGTCTTCGACGCCAAGCGCGGCACGGGCAAGAAGGGCCGCCTGACCTTCCCCGACGACGTCCCGGACGATCCGGCCGTCGGGCCCGCCAACACGTGGACCGTGACGTCGCCGACGACGCTCGTCTCGACCGCCGGGCACCTGCATCCGGGAGGCCTGAGCACCTACCTGACGGTCACGCGCGGCGATCGCACGCGGCGGATCTTCACCTCGCACGCCAAGTACTGGGAGCCCGCCGGCGCCGTCTCGTGGGACGTCGCCATGGAGGGCACGCCCGACGACTGGCGCGTCGCGCTGCAGCCGGGCGACGTCGTCAAGCTGCACGCCGTCTACGACGTCTCGAAGGCGTCCTGGTACGAGTCGATGGGGATCTCGCCGATCGCCATCATCGACAACCGCACCCAGGGCAAGGACCCGTTCGACACCACGCTGAACATGAAGGGCGCGCTCACGCACGGGCGGCTGAAGGAGAACCGCGAGAACAGCGGTCGCTTCACCGGTCTGCCGAACCCGGTCAAGACGATCAACGGACCGGGCATCACCGCGGTCACGATCCAGGACTTCCTCTACGGCCAGGGCGACCTGACGCTCGGCGGCAAGGCGGGCCGGCCGCCGGTCATCCCGCCCGGCGGGACCCTGAAGTTCACCAACCAGGACGCGTTCCTGCCCGAGAACGGCGGCATCTTCCACACGATCACCGCGTGCAAGCTGCCCTGCAACGGCTCGGCGGGAATCGGCTATCCGCTGGCCAACGGGCCCGTCGACTTCGACTCGGGCCAGCTCGGCTTCGGCCCGGGCCTCGGCACCGCTGCCGCCAACCGTGAGTCCTGGACGACACCGGCGACGCTCAAGCCCGGCACCTACTCCTACTTCTGCCGCGTCCACCCGTTCATGCGGGGCGCGTTCCGGGTCGCCAAGAAGGCGTCCTAGAAGTCCTCGGGCAGGATCAGACCGGCGTCGAGTGAGGCGCGGAAGCGGCCGATGGCGGCTTCCTCGTTGGCCGTCCACACGACCTCGAGGGTCCAGAGAAGATCGGCGAAGGAGCGGTCGAGCTGCATGTCGAGCGCGGTGAGCTCCTGATCGCTGTGCACCGCGAGCTCGCTCCAGCCGCAGTTGGTGCAGTCCAGGTCGAGCTTGACGCGGTCGTTGCCGATGACCTCGTGGACCTCGCCGGGCACCACGAACGGCTTGTCGCAGGCCGGGCACAGATGCAGGCCGGGCGGATCCTGAACAGGGGAGACGCGGCCCGCGGCGCTGCCCAGGAGCTCGTTGGCGAGCAGGGCGTCGACCTCGTGTGCGGGGGAGAGATGTGCGGGGCGGGCGGCCATAGGGCGGCAGTCTCGGCTCGGACGGGCAGAACCGGGGCTGTGCGAGGTAGGACGCGCGTATGCATGAGTTCGTTGGTCGGTTGTGGACGGATGTCGGGTAGGCCAGCGAACATGACCGACGACGACAAGGGCTACGACGAGATGGCTCCGGGCGACGAGGCGCCGCCCGGCACCGAAGGCGCGGGGGAGGACGTCTGCCCGAAGTGCGGCGGCTCGGGCACCGTCGACGGCGCCACGTGCCCGGAGTGCGAGGGCCGCGGAACCGTCATCCGGGGCGTCGGCGGCGCCTAGGAGCCCGCTCGCAGAGTCAGCATGACGACCTCCGGCGGGCGCCGCAGCCGGATCGGCCAGCGGCTCGTCCCGATGCCGCTGGTCACGAACAGATGGCGGCCGTCCTCGACGACATGACCGCGGGCGTAGCGGTCTCCGTAGTCCGACGGGATGACCAGGCGCCGCAGCAGCGGGATGTCGATCTGCCCGCCGTGGGTGTGGCCCGAGACCGTCAGGCTGGCCCGGGCCGGCACCTGGCGGAACGCGTCGGGGTTGTGGCTGAGGACCAGCAGCGGCTGCTCTACCGGCACGTCGCGCAGGGTCGCGTAGACGTCGGGGCGCCGACTCGTGGCATCGGCCAGACCGGCGACGCAGAACCGCGTGCCGCGCCACGTGCGCTCGGTCGTCTCGTTCTCCAGGACGGTCAGCCCGGCCTCGCGCAGCGCCCGCAGGACCCCGCGCCCGTCGTTGCTCCAGTCGTGGTTGCCTAGCACTGCGACGGCACCGAGCGGCGCCCGCAGCGCGGCCAGCTCCCGGCCCACCGCGTCGGGGGCGACGAACCCGCCGCCGTGGACCTTGCGATCGACGGCGTCGCCGAGCATCGCAACGAGATCGGGCCGCAGGCCGTTCATGCGCTCGACGACGCGCCGCACCGCGGCCTGATCGACCTGCGGACCGCCCGCGTGGAGGTCCGAGAGCAGGGCCAGGCGCAGGCCGTCGAGCGCCGCGGGCCAGCCCGGCAGGGCCAGCTCGTGCTCGCGCGTGACCAGTCGCCGGGGCTCGAACCACGCCGCGCGGGCCACGAGCGCCGCGACCCCCGCGGAGGCGGTCGCCGCCGCGGCGCGCTCAGCCCTGCTTGTGCTTCTTGCGCGGCGCCGGCGGCTCATCGGGAACCAGGGCGGCGCGGGCGGGCGCGCCCCAGGCGGCGTCGACCGCGGCGCGCAGACCGGGATCGACCTCTCGGTTGATGGCGAAGCCGTGCTGGGACCAGCCGATCGCGCGGGCCAGGACCTCGTCGGCGTAGCCCACGCCGTTGGCGTCGTGGCCGTAGTAGTCGTAGGCGGCCTGCCAGGCGGTGCCGTCGAGCGTGACGCGGGCGCCGTTGTCGCGCAGGAGGTTGGCGGCGGCCATGATCGCATCGAAGTCGTCGTAGACCGAGGGGTGCGCGGCGGTGGGGTTGGGGTAGCTGGCGGGCCGCGCGGCGCGCCGGTAGGAGCCCCGGTAGCGCTCCCAGGTGGATCCGACCCCGCCCGCCCCGTTCGTCACGTTGAACTGCATCGGGCCGGCGCAGCAACCCGCGAAGTTCAGCCCGTGGTAGGTGCCCGGCGCGGTGGAGAACGCCGTCTCCTGCAGGTGGACCGAGGCGATCAGCAGCCAGGTGACGCCGAACGCGTTCTGGGCGCGCTCGTAGAGCGGGTAGAAGCCGGAGACCCAGGCGGCGGGCACGTGCGCGTGCTCGTTGGCGACGAGCTTGCGGCGCCACTGCGCGCGCATGTCGGCCAGCGGATCGCCGGCGACGCCGGTCGTCGCGGGGGCTGGGGCAGGAGTGACGGCCGTCTTGACCACGGCGGGCGCCGGGACCAGGGCCGCCGCGCGCTCGGAATCGGCGAGCGGCGCCCGCGTGCTGGCGAGCGCGAAGACCAGTACCGCCAGGCCCGCGGCCACGCAGGCGGCGGCGACGGCCAGCGGCCGGCGGCTGGGGGACGCGACGAGCACGCCTCCAGCCTAGAAAACCGGCCTAGAAGTCCTCGGGGAGGATGTGCCCGGCGTGCAGCGCCGCGGCGAACGCGTCGATCTCCTCGATCTGGCGCGTGACGAGCCACAGCTCCAGCGCGGCCTCCATGTCGGCGTGCTGGCGGTCGAGCTCGCGGTCGAGCGCCTCGAGGACCTCTTCGCCATGGGTCGAGACGACCACGAGGCCGCAGTTGTTGCAGCGCAGCTCCATCAGGTACTCGTCGTGGCCGACGACGTCGAGCACGCTCGCGGGCACGACGAACGGACGCTCGCACTCCCGGCAGAGGTGCAGGTCGGGAACCTCGAAACGGGCGGGACGGCGATGGGGGGAGCTGTGGGTCGTATCGCGGCGCATGTCTCTACAACGAACACGCTTTGCCTGAGATTGCTGCAATAAAACGGTGTGACGGCCTACGACATTCGTCCAGGTTCGAGGCGTCGAACGGTGACCCGGGGGCTGTCCGTCGCCGCCAGGGTGGAGACGTCCCAGCCCGCCAGCTCTAGGTTTCCGGTCATCTCGGCGGCCGGTGGACGCCCCGGATCGGCGAGCCAGACCACGGTGTCGAGGCGTTCGATCAGCTCTGTGAGAGGCGTCACATTGCGCCGTTCGTAGAGCACATCGGCCGCGATGACGAGATCGAACGGGCCGCGAGCCAGGAGCTCGCCGGGCGCGCGCCAGTCGCTGACGAGGGTCTCGACGGCGACCTCGTTGTGCGCGGCGTTGAGCTCGACGGCCTCCAGCGCGTCGGGCGCCCAGTCGGTGGCCAGGACGCGGCCGCCGGCCTGGGCGGCGGCCAGGCTCGGCAGCCCGAGACCGCAGCCGAGCTCCAGCACGCGGGCGCCGCGCAGCGAGCGCCCGGCCAGCGTGCGCGCCAGCAGGATCGCGCTGGGCCACAGGTCGGCCCAGTACGGGATGAACTCGTCGCGGTCCTCGAACACCGCCTCGTCGAGCAGCTCCTCGGTGTCGCGGGGGCGCAGGAGGAGGAGCTCCCGGCCGTCGAGGAGCGGGACGACCTCCTCGATCAGATCCTCGCGCTTGAACGCTCGATAACCCATCTTATGACACCTTCACGAAGGGAGACCATCCGCCGGGATCGCCAGGATCGCCCGCGATGTATGCCGATATCCAGCGGGCCTGGGAGATCATCGGGCGGATCAACGCACTGGCGCCGGGCGATTTCGACGCGATGCGCGCGCTGCTCGGCGAGCTGACCGGCCAGGAGATCGACGCGTCGGTGCGCGTGATCCCGCCGTTCCACACCGGCACCGGACGCAACCTGCGCTTCGGCCGCAACGTCTTCGTCAACCACGGCTGCACGGCGCTCGACATCGGCGGCATCGACATCGGCGACGACGTGATGATCTCGCCGAACGTGCAGCTGATCAGCGCGGGACATCCGCTCGATCCCGAGACGCGCCGATCCGAGATCACGAGCGCTCCGATCCGCATCGGCCGCGGTGCGTGGATCGCCGCCGGCGCCACGGTGCTGCAGGGCGTCACGATCGGCGAGGACGCCGTCGTGGCCGCCGGCGCCGTGGTCACCAAGGACGTCGCGCCGCGCGCGCTCGTGGCGGGCGTCCCAGCGGCGGTCATCCGGGCACTGTGACCGGCCCCGGTCGCTGATAGCGTCGCGCCCGTGGAGCCGGAGAACCGCACCGCCCAGCTCGAAGCCGAGCTCGAGCTCAGCCGGCGCCTGCTGGCCGACGCGCAGCAGCTGGCCCGGATCGGCAGCTGGGAATGGGATCTCGGCACGAATCTCGTCACGTGGTCGGATGAGCTCTATCGCATCTACGGCTACGAGCCCGGCGCCATCGAGGTCTCCTACGAGGCGTTCCTGGGCCGCGTGCATCCTGACGATCGCGCATCGGTCGACGAGCGCAACCAGCGCTGCTTCGCCACGCATGAGCCGTTCGAGGACGTCAAGCGCATCGTCCGGCCCGACGGCGGCGAGTTCCTCATGCGCACGCGCGGCGAGATGGTCATGACCGACGACGGGAAGCCGCTGCGGATGATCGGCGTCTGCGAGGACGTCACCGACGAGGTCCACGCCCGCGAGGCCGACGTGGCCCTGGCGGCCGCGGAGATACACCGGCGCCGGGCCATGGACCTCAACGACAACGTGATGCAGAGCCTCGTCCTGGCGCGGTACCGGATGGCCACCGACCCCGAGGACGCGCGGCGCTCGCTCAACCAGGCGATCGCCCAGTGCCAGCGGATCGTCGACGAGCTGCTCGGCGACGGCGACGAGCCACCGGAGCCGGGCTCGCTGCGCCGCAGTTCTGCCGCACCGGGCTGACCGGCGCTCAGGGTGCGAGGCGCTCGACGACCCAGCGCTCGCCGTCGCGCCGGAAGCGCAGCCGGTCGTGCAGGCGGTCCAGGCGGCCCTGCCAGAACTCGACGCGCTCGGGAACCACGCGGAAGCCTCCCCAGTGCTCGGGCCGCGGCACGTCCTGGTTGTCATAACGCGACGTGAGCTCCCCCGCCGCGTCCTCGAGCTCCCGGCGCGAGCCGACGACCTGGGACTGCGGGCTGGCCAGCGCGCCGATCTGCGAGCCGCGCGGCCGTGACGCCCAGTAGGCGTCGGCGTCCGTGGCGCCCAGCCGCTCGACGGCGCCCTCCACGTGGACCTGGCGCTGGAGCTGATGCCACGGGAACAGGACCGCCGCGCGCGGGTTCTCGGTCAGCTGACGGCCCTTGCGCGAGTCGTAGTTGGTGAAGAACACCAGGCCTCGCTCGTCGAGGTTCTTCAGCAGCACCGTGCGGGCGCTGGGCGTGCCGTCGGCGCCGGCGGTCGCGACGATCATCGCGTTGGGCTCGAGAACCTCGTGCCGGGCCGCCTCGGCGATCCATACGAGCAGCTGCTCGAGCCAGGTCGGCGCCAGGTCGGCCTCGGCGAGGCCGCCAGCGACGTAGGAGCGCCGCATGGCGGCGAGCTGCTCGGGGACGAAGGAGTCCTCGCTGCTCATGCCGCCACCCCGCTGCGCTGCAGGCCGGCGACGATCGCCTCGGCGGCCTCGGGGCGCAGATCGCCGAACGAGACGCGCCGGCCGGTGCTCGTGCGCAGCCGCAGCATCGTCCGGCGACCCAGCCGCGTGCGCCGCTGCTCGACGCCCGCGACGATGCCGAAGCGCACCCAGTCGACCCGTGCGGTGACGGCGTCCTCGGCGACCCACAGCAGGCGGCGGTCGGTCAGCGCGAGCTTGGCGGGTCCGGCGCCGCTGCGGCCGGCCTGCGCGACGAGGCGGACCTGCTCGTTCTCGCCCAGCGCCGACAGCAGCTCCCAGCCCAGGGCCTTGCGCAGGGAGTCGGGCAGCCACGAACCGGGCGGTGTGCGGCGACGCACGACGGGCTCGCCGCGGCCGTGCCGGCGCGCTGCCCGGCGCAGCTCGTCGCGTGCGAGCCGGTAGGCCTCGTTGATCTCGCCCATCCGGGTCGGGTCGCCCGCGCCGCTGTCGGGATGCCAGCGCTTGGCCAGCGCCCGATAGGCGGCGGTGAGGTCGGCCTCGGAGACGCCGCTGTCTATGCCCAGGACGCTGAACGGATCCACGGCCACGGATTATCGCGCCGCCACGAACAGCGACTGTGCGGCGCGGCCGATCGGCCCGCGCTCGTCGTGCAGCGTCGATGACGCCAGCGCGGTGCCCTCGGGCCCGTGCTCGGTCACCGCCTCCACCGCGATCCACTCGCCGGCGGGCTCGCGGGACAGGTGCATCGTGAGGTCGGTGTTCACGAAAAGGTGCTGCTCGAAGGTCAGCTCGGCGGCCACGCCGTTGCCGAAGTCGGCAGCCGCCGCGGCGCGCTGGACGGGTGTCGGCTCCTCGCCCTCGACGAGCGGCATCGTCAGCCGGAACCAGGCGGTGGTCGGCCCGCGCACGTCGAAGTGCCCGGAGGCGAAGCGCAGCTCCATGGCGGTCTGGGCAAAGCCCTCGTCGTGGCCGTGCGCGGGCGTCCACATCTGCCAGCTCTCGAGATCGTCCGGCGGCGTCAGGCGCGGCCCCGGGATCGTGTGCGCCGGCACCTCGACGGCTTCGCGGCGCAGGCGCACCGCACGGGCGCGGCAGACCTCCTTGCCACCGGCGAGCACCGACGCCTCGGCGAGCTGCAGGCGCCGGCCGGGCCGGACGGTCTCGGCCCGGACCTCCAGAGGGGCGAGCGGGACCGCGCCCAGGAACTCGATGGTCAGGCGCGCCAGCAGCATCGGGCCGGGCGACTCGAGCCGTTCGACCGCACGGGCGATCAGCGCCGCGGGCGCGCCGCCGTGCAGGCTGTCGCCGTCCCAGGGACCGCGCGCATGGCCGCTCGGCACGAACGCGTCGCCGTCTCGCGTGAAGATCGCGCTCATCGCAGCTCCTTGCGCATCACGAGCTTCAGCCCGGACCAGGTCTCGTCGATCGCGCAGACCTTGACGTCGACCAGGCCGGTCGGCAGCGCCAGATCGCGCACGACGTCCTCGGTCATGTCGGTCTCGACGCCCGAGGCCTTCTTGGGCCAGGCGATCCAGATCGTCCCGTCGCGATCGAGCTCGCGCAGCAGCGCCTTGAGGCGCTGCTCGAGGATCCGGCGGCCCTTGGTGAAGCAGATGACCATGTCGAGGGGACCGACGAGGTCCGACAGGATCCGGATGTTCTCCGGGAGGTCCCCCACGAGCTCGGCGAAGTTCTCCGGCGGGTTGACATAAGCAACCCTCTGCCCCGCCTTGAACCCGAGCTTCTTGACGAGCGGCGTCGAGGAGTAGCCCGCGGTCATGTCCGGTCCGCCAGCTCGGCGATGACCCGCGAGAGCTGCCCGCCCTGCCACGCGAGCGGTGACTTGCCCGGGTCCTCCGTGCGCAGCTGCGCGCCGGGGATCAGCTGCGCCCAGGCCTCCCCCACGTGAAGCGGGTGCCCCGGATCGGCCTCGTCGCGCGAGGCCACGACGACCGACGGCGCCGCGATCGCCCGCAGATCCTCGGCCTCGGCGAACGGCGCGGAGCGCGGCACCTGCTCGAGGGCGTCGGCCACCGCCTCGGGATGCTCGTGGCGGCCCAGGCGCTGGCGCAGCACGGTCACGACGGTCTCGCGCATGGCCTCCGGGACGCCGGGATCCCCGTAGGCCGCGACGAACCCCTCGACGCCGCCCTCGCGCAGGCCGCGGGCCAGGGCGTCCCAGCGCTCGAGGTCCTTGGGCTCGTCGGGCAGGTAGGCCGGGGTGATGAGGACCAGCCCGGCCACGCGCTCGGGCGCGTCGAGCGCCGCGCGCACCGCCGTGTGCGCGCCCATCGACGCCCCGGCCAGCACCGCGCGATCGATCCCGCGCGCGTCGAGCACGCCGAGCAGGTCGGCGGCCAGCGACGGGTAGTCATAGGGCTGGTCCGGGTCCGATTCGCCGTGACCGCGGGCGTCGTAGGCGACGACGCGATGGCCGGCGCGCTGGAGCGTGTTCGAGCCCATCACGACGTAGCGGCGCGTGGCCGTGAGACCGTGCAGCAGGACGATCGGGACGCCTTCGCCTCCGCTGTCTTCGATGGCCAGCACGCGATGGAGTGTTTCGTACCCTGCGCCGCATGGTCATCGACGTCAGCGAGGCGGACTTCGAGCAGGAGGTCCTGGAGCGCTCGAAGACCACGCCGGTGGTCGTCGACTTCTGGGCCGAGTGGTGCGGTCCGTGCCGCGCGCTGGGCCCCGTGCTCGAGCGCGAGGCGGCCAAGCACGAGGGCGAGGTGGTGCTGGCCAAGCTCGACACCGACGCCAACCAGTCGCTGGCCCGCGCCTTCCAGATCCAGGGCATCCCGGCCGTCAAGGCTTTCAAGGACGGCCGCGTCGTCGACGAGTTCACCGGCAACCAGCCACCGCCGGCCGTCGAGCGCTTCTTCGCCAAGCTCGTCCCGTCCGAGGCCGAGAAGCTCGCGGCGGGCGGCGACGAGGAGTCGCTGCGCCGCGCGCTGGACCTCGAGCCCGGCCGCGCGGATGCGGCCGTGCCGCTCGCCAAGCTGCTGATCGCCCGCGGCGAGCCCGACGAGGCGCGCGCGGTCCTCGAACCGGTGCGCGAGAGCTTCCAGGGCGACGCGCTGCTCGCGCGCCTCGAGCTCGAGGCCGAGCTTCCCGACGCCTACGCGGCCCTGGACGCCGGCGAGACCGAGCGCGGCCTGGGGTTGCTGATCGATGCCATCGCCGCGCACCCCGACCGCAAGGACCTGCTGCGCCAGGCCGTGGTCGGCGTGCTCGACGAGCTCGGCGTGGCCAGCGACGTCGCCCGCGAGTACCGCCGGCGCCTGGCCACCGCGCTGTACTAGCCCGCGAGGCAGTGCTCGCGGACCAGCTCCGCGGAGCGCTGCGGCTGCTCGGTCCAGAACATGTGCCCGACGCCCTCGAGCGGGGCCAGCCGCGCGCCGGGGATCGTCGCCGCGATCGCCTCGCCGTTGGCGAACGGCAGCATCCGGTCGGCGGTGCCGTGGATGACCAGCGTCGGCGCGGTGATCTGCGCGAGCCGCGCGCTCGTGTCGTGGCGTGCGATGGCCTGCATCTGGCGCATGATCACCGCGACGGCGACCGGCTTGGTCGCCGAGATCTCCTCGAACGCGGCGTAGTTGGCGTCGTCGGCGGCGAACGCCTCGGAGACGTTGACCGTCCACGCCGCGCGCAGGGCCTTGGCGCGATCGCCGGACTGCATCCCCTCGGCGAGGATCTGCGCGACCTCGGGCGACGTCAGCGCCTGGCCCTCTCCACCGGCGTAGGTGCAGCCGAGCACCAGCCGGCGGACGCGGCCGGGCTGGGCGAGCACGAGCTCCTGGGCGACCATGCCGCCCATCGAGATGCCCAGCACGTGCGCGGATTCGATGCCCAGCTCGTCGAGCACGCCCAGGGCGTCCTGCGCGAGGTCGGCGAGCGAGAACGGGCCCTCTGCGCGCGGGCTGTAGCCCGTGCTGCGGTGATCGATCGCGATGCAGTCGAAGTCGGCCTCCAGCGCCGTCATGAACGGCTCGCCCCAGTGCAGGTGGTGGCCGCTCATCCCCTGGATCATCAGCAGCGGCTCACCGGACCCGCGACGGACGTGATGGAGCTTCATCGGACCGACAGTAGGGCCTCGCGCGGCAACGGCAGCACGAGCTGGCGGGACTCCTCGGCGGCCGGCTCGGGAGCCTCCTCGAACGACGCCAGCCGCACGCCGAGCAGCCGCACGGGCCGCGGCGGCGCGTAGTTGCGGAAGAGGTCCAGGACGACCGGCAGGACCGTGGCGAGGTCGTTGGTGCGCTCGCCGATCGTCCGGGCGCGCGTCACGGTCGTCCAGTCGTCGAGGCGGACCTTGATGGCGATGTTGCGTCCCCTGACGTCCTTCTTCTGCAGCGACTCGCACAGCCCCTGGGCGAGCGTGGCCAGCGTCGCCTCGAGCTCCTCGTGGTCGGCGACGTCCTCGTTGAACGTGGTCTCGTTCGAGCGCGACTTGGCCGGCCCGGGCGCGGCGACCTCGGAGTCGTCGTGGAACCACGCGCGGGCCTTGAGGAACGGCCCCGAGTTCTCGCCGAAGTGCTCGCTGAGCAACCCCTCGTCGAAGGTCTGCAGCTCGCCGACCGTGCGCGCGCCGAGCGTCGCGAGCCGCTCGGCGGTCTTGGGCCCGATCCCCTGAAGGATCCGCGTCGACTCGGCGGCGTAGTGCCGGCAGGCGTCCTCGCGCGACATCGCCTTGAACGCCCGCGGCTTGAACGAGCCGCTGACCGTCTTGGCCACCAGGCGCGACGGGCCGACGCCGACCGACATCACCATCCCGGTCTCGGTCTCGATGGCGGCGACCAGCTCGCGCAGCACGCGCAGCGGCTTCTCGAACTCTGTGACGTCGAGGTAGGCCTCGTCGATGCCGACCTGCTGGACCCGCTCGATGCGCGAGCGAACGAGCGCCCAGACCTCGGTGCTCTTCTCGCGATACGCGGTGTGGTCGGGCGGGATGAAGATGGCCTGCGGGCACAGCGATCGCGCTCGCGCCGCGGGCATCGCCGAGTCGATGCCGAACTTGCGCGCCTCGTAGCTGGCCGTCGTGACCACCGAGCGCGGGCCGCTGCCCGCCACGACCAGCGGCTTGCCGGCCAGCTCGGGGTTGCGCAGCAGCTCGACCGACGCGTAGAAGGCGTCGATGTCGCAGTGCGCGATGACCCGGCGTGTCACCCCCTCAGGGTATGGACGGGTCAGGACGCCGCAGGGGTCCCGAGGACCAGCTGCGCGGCCATCGCCGGGTACACCGCCTGGCGAGGATCGTCCGGGTGCGCGGCGACCAGCTCCTGGGCCTGCGCGATGAGCGCGTCGGCCTGGACGACCTCGGGCCGCTGGGACGGGCTGGTCGCCAGGCGGGCGAGGCTCAGCGGCTCGGCCGGGTCATAGCCGCGGAACATCGCCGTGCAGGCCGTGGCCAGGTAGGCGATCCCGCGCTCGGCGACGAGGTCGCGCTCGCCCAGGCGCGAAAAGCCGGGCGCCGGGCCGAGGTCCAGCGGGTCCTCGCCGGCCAGGATCCGCTCGAGCTGCTGCCCCGCGATCGACTGCAGCACCTCGCCCTCGAGGCCGAGCTGGGCGGCGCAGCGCAGGTCGCGGATCACCGAGTACCGCGCCGACCCGTAGGGCATGTCGCTGGCGTAGAGGATGCGGCCGGGCGGCACCGTGCCGAACAGCGTCAGCATGTCGCCCACGAGCCACCACGAGGTGTCGAAGAAGATGTTGGGCGCCTCCGCGACGACCGCGCCGAGGTGGCCGAGATCGCTGATGCCGGCGTGCGCGAGGATGATCCGGGCGTCCGGATGGCGGCGCGCCATGTTGGCGACCTCCTCGCCCAGTCCCGGGAAGCCGCGGCCGGCATGGAAGAGCACCGGCGCACGGTGCTCTTGGGCCAGCGCGATGACCCGCTCGACGACCGGGTGGGGCATGTCGAAGGCGTCGCTGCGGGGATGCAGCTTGAAGCCCTTCGCGCCGGCCGCCAGGCAGCGCTCGGCCTCGGCGAGGGCGCCGTCGCCGAGGTTCGGATCGATGCGCGCCAGCGCCTCGAGGCGCCCGCCGGAGTCCCGTGCCGCGGCTATCGCGGCGTCGTTGGGGCCCGGATAGCCGTCGGGTTCCTGCATCGGGAAGATCAGCCCGCGCCGCTGGCCCGCGGAGTCCAGGCCGGCCACGATCTGCTCCGGGGTGGCCGTGTAGCCGTCGGGATCGTTGTGCCCGAGGTGGGTATGGGCGTCGAAGAAGTCCAGCGGCACCGCCGCCCGCTCCAGCGCTGTCGCGTGGAGCTCGGACAGGGACGCGTCTGAAGGACCGCCGGGAATCGCCATGCGCGTTCCGAAGGCTAGGAGTGCTTGAATCGGCGGCTCGATGCGCAAGCTCGCCGGAACTCTCCTGGCCGTCGTGATCGCCGTCGCCGGCGTCATCGGCCTGATCGCCTTCTTCAACAGCCGCGACGACTCGACGACGAACAAGACGCCGACCACCGCGGCGTCGGCCGCCAACGGGCCGTCGGACGGCAACGTCGTCCTGAGCTTCTCCGATCCGGCGTTCGAGCCGAAGCTGCGCGAGCTGGCCGACAGCCTCGGCGCGACGGACACCCCAGCGCTGCGTCAGGCGGGCCAGGCCGTGATCGTCCGCCGCGATCCGCAGGCCGGCGGCGTCGTCGCGCGGGCCGCGGGCCGCAGGATCGTCGTGGCGAAACCCGACGACCCGCAACTGCAGGACTTCATCGATCGCTGGCTCGGTCAGGGCGCCGCGGGGTAGCGTGAGGGCCATGCGCGTCGCGCTGGCCCAGATCAACACCGTCGTCGGTGACATCGGCGGCAACGAAGAGCGGATCCTGGCCGCCCTCGAGGAGGCCAAGGCGGCCGAGGCGCAGCTCGTCGTCTTCCCCGAGCTGGCCATCACCGGCTATCCGCCGGAGGACCTGCTGCTCAAGGAGCACTTCCTCGCCGGCGCGCGCGATGCGCTGGACCGGATCGCCGGCTCGGTGACCGGGATCGTGGCGATCATCGGCTTCCCGGAGCGCACCGACGACGTCTACAACGCCGCCGCCCTGTGCGCCGACGGCGAGGTGCAGGCGGTCTACCGCAAGATGCACCTGCCCAACTACGGCGTCTTCGACGAGGTCCGCTACTTCCAGTCGGGTCCCGGCCCCGCCGTCTTCGAGCTCGACGGCGTCAAGATCGGCCTGACGATCTGCGAGGACGTCTGGCTGCCCGGCGCGCCCGCCACGGACGAGGCGCTGGCCGGCGCCACGGTGATCGTCAACATCTCCGCGTCGCCCTACATCGCCGAGAAGGACTCGCGGCGCGAGCGGATGGTCGGCCAGCGCGCCGCCGACACCGTCGCCACGTTCCTCTACTGCGCACTGATCGGCGGGCAGGACGAGCTGATCTTCGACGGCGGCTCGTTCGTCTGCGACCACGAGGGGCGGGTGATCGCCCGCGCGCCGCAGTTCACCGAGCACCTGCTGGTCTGCGACGTCGACGCCCGGGCCGCCGCCTCGGCGCGGCTGCGCGACACGCGCTCGCGTCCGCCCGCGCGGTCGATGAAGCAGGAGGTGGCGCACCTCGGCTCGTTCAGCGTCGGCGGCCGGCACGAGACCCAGCGCCCCGGCGGCGACGTCGCCGAGCCCCTCCCCCTGCTCGACGAGGTCTACGGCGCGCTCGTCCTGGGCACGCGCGACTACACCCGCAAGAACGGCTTCGAGCACGTCGTGCTCGGCCTGTCGGGTGGCGTGGACTCCGCGCTCGTCGCGCTGATCGCCGTCGACGCGCTCGGCCCGGAGAACGTGACCTGCGTGGTCATGCCATCTCCGTACTCGTCGGACGGCACGCAGGGCGACGCGCGGACGCTCGCCGCCAACCTCGGCGTGCAGCTGCTCGAGCTGCCGATCGGCGAGGCCATGAAGAGCTACGACTCACTGCTCGGGCCGGTCTTCGAGGGCCGCGACCCCGACCTCACCGAGGAGAACCTGCAGGCGCGCATCCGCGGCAACCTGCTGATGGCGCTGTCGAACAAGTTCGGCTGGCTCGTGCTGACCACCGGCAACAAGTCGGAGATGTCGGTCGGCTACTCGACGCTCTACGGCGACAGCGCGGGCGGCTTCGCGGTGATCAAGGACGTCCCTAAGCTGCTGGTCTACGAGCTCACCGAGCACCGCTCGAGCGCCACGCCCGGCCTCGTGCCCGCCGAGATCGCCGCGCGCCCGCCGTCCGCGGAGCTGCGACCCGACCAGAAGGACGAGGACTCGCTCCCGCCCTACACCGTCCTCGACCGCATCATCGAGGGCGTCGTCGAGCACGACCTCGGCCGCGAGCAGCTCATCGCCCGCGGCCTGCCCGCCGAGGACGTCGACCGCATCGTCCGCCTCATCGACATCGCCGAGTACAAGCGCCGCCAGTCGCCCCCCGGCATCAAGATCACCTCACGCGCGTTCGGCCGCGACCGCCGCGTGCCGATCACCAACCGCTACCGCGAGACCTAACCGTCGAGTGGACAGTTGACGGCACCCAGTCCCGTCAAGTGTCCACTCGATGATCAGCGGACCGCGATGGTCATGCGGATGAGGGCGCAGAGGCGCTCCTGGTCGTCGGTGATCTCGACCTCCCAGAGCCATGTGGTGCGGCCCTTGTGGCGGCGGCGGGCGACGGCGTGGATCGTTCCCTCGAAGATCGGGCGCAGGAACGAGGTCTGGTTGGAGAGGCCCTGGGCGCTCTTGCCGTCCTCCATGACGCCGAGGTGGGTGGCCATCGACGTGATGGACTCGGCGATCGACGCGTAGACACCGCCGTGGACGAGGCCCATGGGCTGCTTGAGGTCGTCGCGGACGTCGACGTGGGCGTGGACGAGGCCGTCTTCGATCGTGTCGACGACGAGCCCGACGAGGCTGTCGAACGTTCCGTCCTGGCGGGCGTCATGCACTGGCGACATGGCCCGAACCGTATCCTTCCGCGAGCCAATGCCTCGCATCGACGATCTGCCCGCCGACCGCCGCGCGGTCCTCCAGCTCCTGCTCAAGCAGGGCAAGAGCTACGACGACCTGGCGAGCCTGCTGCGCATCGAGCCGCAGACCGTCCGCGAGCGCGCCCGCGATGCTCTCGACCGCCTCGGGCCGGACGCCGACGAGCTCGACATGGCCGAGCAGGACGAGATCGCCGACTACCTCCTCGGCCAGCAGAGCGCCTCCGAGCGCGCCGCCACCCGCGACCTGCTCGAGACCTCCGCTCCCGGCCGCGCCTGGGCCCGCGTCGTCTCGGGCGAGCTGCGTCCCCTGGCCGGCGACGCGCTGCCGGAGATCCCGTCCGAGCGCGCCGAGGTCGACGAGGCCTTCGACGCCCTGCACGCCCGCAAGGAGGCGCGCCAGCGTCAGGCCAAGAGCTCGCGGCTGGGCGGCGTGCTGCTGCTCGCCGCGGTCGGCGTGGCCGTGGCCTTCCTGATCGTCTTCGTCCTCACCGGCAACGACGACAACGGCGACGACGGCGGGGCGACCGCCGGCACCGGCACGACCCAGACGACCGGCACGTCGACGACCGGCGACCAGCAGGTCCTCGGCCAGGTCAACCTCAACCCGGTCAAGGGCTCGCCGAGCACGAAGGCGCTCGCCGCGGTGACGCTCGTCGCCCAGGATCAGGCGACCGGCATGATCTTCCAGGGCCAGAGCATCCCCGCCAACAAGAAGGGCGACGTCTACGCCCTGTGGGTCATCACCGCCAAGAACGCGGCGCGGCTGGGCTTCACGCCGCGTGTCGGCGCCAAGGGACGGTTGCGCTTCCAGGGCCTGGTGCCCGACGGCGTCAAGCTCGCCGACTTCGACGCGATGGTGCTCACGCGCGAGACCACCGCGGACCCGAAGACGCCGGGCGAGGTCATCATCGCCGGCACGCTTCCGAAGGCCGGCTAGCCGAGCACGGCCCGCGCACCCCGCAGCGGGGTGCGCAGCAGCGCCGCCGCGCGCGAGCAGTCCAGCGTGAGGTCTCCCGGTCTTCCCGCCGGCCGCCGCGCCCGGGGAGGTCGTCGCGCCCCGTGATCAGCGAGGCGAACTCCCAGCGCGTGACCGCGTCGGAACCCGCGACGTTCAGCGGCCCGGCAATCTCCGGCCGCTCCGCGAGCTCGAGCACGGCCGCGGCGAGATCGCCGACCTGAATCGGGCAGCGGATCTCGTCCTCGTAGAAGCGCGCGCCCGGTTCCTGCGCCATGCGCTCGTGCGGCGCGGGCTCCGCGCCGCCGTAGATGAGGCTCGTGCGCACCAGCACCGCGCTCGGACACGCCGCGGCGACCTCCCATTCGGCCAGCGCCTTGCTCTGCCCGTAGGCATCGAGCGGCGCCACGGGATCGTCCTCGCCGACGGCGCGCCCGAGGTCACCGGCGTAGACGAGATCCGTCGACATGTGCACGAGCCGGGCCCCGTGCGCGGCGGCGGCGCGAGCGACGTTGGCCGAGCCCTCCACGTTGACCCGGGCGTCGTCCTTGCGGTAGGCGGTGTGGATCACCGCGTCGCAGCCGGCGACGGCCTCGTACACCGCGTCCGCGTCGAGCACCTCGACCCGCTCGCCCACCCATCCGGCCTGCCGCGCCACCTCGCTGCCGAGATAGCCCGTGGCGCCGGTGATGTACAGCCGCACCCGGCCCGCCACTACGTCGAGTGGACAGTTGACGGGCTGGGAGCCCGCGAAGTGTCCACTCGACGGGTCACGCCAGCAGCTTGCCGGGGTTCATGATCCCGGCGGGGTCCAGCTCGGACTTGACGGCACGAAGCGCGGCGATGCCGAGCGGGCCGACCTCGGCGGGCAGGTACGGCGCGTGGTCGAGCCCGACGGCGTGGTGGTGGGTGATCGTCCCGCCGTGGCCGACGATGGCCTGGCACGCGGCGGCCTTGGCGGTCGCCCACTGCTCGAGCTCGCTCCCGCGCTCCTGGCGCGCGATGAACGTGAAGTACAGCGAGCAGCCGCTGGGATAGAGGTGCGAGATGTGGCACCAGACGATCGGCGGCGTGCCGCGGCCGGTCAGCGAGTCGCGCAGCGCGCCGCGGACCGCGTCGTAGAGCACGAACAGGTTGTCCCAGGTCGTGGCGGTCTCGAGCGTCTCGGCCATCACGCCGCGATCGAGCAGGTGGTCGCGCAGGTACGGCCCGTGGTAGCGGTTCTTCTCCCACGAACGACCGGCCGATGCTCCGAGCCCCGCGCCGCCGATCCGGCGGATGGCCGCGGCAGCGGCGGCGCGACGGCGCGCAATGGCCGCCGGCTCGTCGAGCCAGCCGACGATCATCAGGCAGCCGCCGGAGATGCCGCGGGCGCCGAGGTAGCGGCGCAGCACGTCGCCCTTGGTCCCGGCGGTCGCGCCCGACACCACCATCGAGAAGCGCGTCTCGTCGGCGTCGGAGAGCCGCGCGACGTCCGGGGCCTCCCCCGCCTGCTCGAGCTCGCGGAACGCCTCGGCGCCGGCCGCGAACGACGGCACCATCCAGCCCTCGTAGCGCGTGGCCCGCGGCGCGCGGCGGATGCGCAGCGTCGCCTCGGTGATAACGCCCAGCGCGCCCTCGGAGCCGATCAGCAGGTCGCGCAGGTCGGGGCCGGCTGCGGTGCCCGGCGACGGCGCCAGGGACATCGCACCGGCGGGGGTGACGCAGTCCAGGCCGGTGACGAGCTTGTCGATGCGCCCCATGCCCGTCGAGGCCTGGCCCGCCGAGCGCGTGGCCACCGCGCCGCCGATCGAGATGTACTCATAGCTCTGCGGGAAGTGGCCGAGCGTGTAGCCGTCGGCCCCCAGCAGCGCCTCGAGCTCGGGGCCCTGCGTCCCGGCGCGGACGGTGGCCGTCAGCGAGCGCTCGTCGAGCCGGGCGATGCCGGTCAGCCCGCCCAGGTCGAGCGAGATGACGCCGGCGAACCCGTCGCGCACCGGGGTCAGGCCGCCCACCACGCTGGTGCCGCCGCCGAACGGCACGACGGCGATCCGCTCGGCGGCGCACAGCTCCAGGACGGCGAGCACGCCGGCGGTGTCGCCGGGCCGCACGACCGCGTCCGGGGCGTCGGCCGGCGTCCCGGCGCGCAGCCGCACCAGGTCGACGTAGCCCTTGCCGGCGGCATGGACGATTCGGGTCGTGCGGTCGTCGGCCACGCCCGCGACCGCACGCAGGCGGTCGAGCACGCCCGCGTCGAGCGCCGGCGCCGCCAGCTCCACCTCCTCGAGCGCGACCGGTCCGCGCACGGAGGCGTCCGCGCCGAGCTCCTCGCGCAGCAGCGGCAGCGCCGCCTCGGGCAGCGTGCCCGCGTGCGCGTCGGTGCCCCAGCCCCACCAGCGGCTACGTCTGGCCAACTGCGTCCTCCAGCCCGTCGAGTGCCTCGTCGATGACCTTGCGCGTCGCGCGGCGCACGAGGAAGCCGCCGAGGCGCGACATGCCGCGCAGCTTCTGGCGCAGCGTCACGGACACGCGCGTCCCGTCGCCCGCCGGCGCGATGGCGATCTCGGTCTCGGCCTCGCGCAGCACGCGCTCGAACGGCGAGCCCGCGACCTCCTGGGAGAACCGCAGCAGCTCGCCGCGCCGCTTCTCCTCGATGCGGAAGTCTGCGCGCACCGAGCGCCCGCTGCGAGCGCCGCCGAGCACCTCGGTGAAGCGCCCGCCGGCCACGGCCTCCACGCGAGCCACGCGCGGCCACCAGCGCGGCAGGTGGTACGGATCGCCGACGATCCCCCACACCGCCTCGGGGGACGCAGAGACCTCACGGGAGCGGGCCACGGTCGGCATCACTCCTCCTCGTAGACCACGAGCGAGCGGACGTCGTAGCCGGCCAGGCGCTCGCGGCCGGGCAGGAACCCGAGCTCGGCGAGGAACAGGCACGCCACGACCTCGCCGCCGAGCTGCTCGACGAGCTGACAGACCGCCTTGGCGGTGCCGCCGGTGGCCAGCAGGTCGTCGTGGACGATGCAGCGCGCGCCGGCATGCAGCGCGTCGCTGTGGACCTCGAGGGTGTCGGTGCCGTACTCCAACGCGTACTCGGCCTTGATGGTGTCGTGGGGCAGCTTGCCGGGCTTGCGGGCCAGCACGAAGCCGGCGCCGAGCTCGCGGGCCAGCGCCGGGCCCAGCAGGAAGCCGCGCGCCTCCGCGGCGACGACCAGCTCGATGCGCTCGTCGCGGATCGCGTCGGCCATGCCGCACACCGCGGCATCGAGCGCGCGGGCGTCGGCCATCAGCGTCGTGATGTCCTTGAACCCGATCCCGGGCTTGGGGAAGTCCGGGATCTCGCGGATGTGCTCCCGCAGATCCATCTAGCCCGCGATCTTGCGCAGGTCCCGGATCAGCAGCAGGTGCTTGAGGTGCGTGGTCACGGCGGCGAGGTTCTCGAGTGCCTCGACGGCCTCCTTGCGCCGCTCGGCGTTGCGCGAGCGCAGCGCCGGGGCCAGGATCTGCTGCAGCAGCGCCGCCTCGCGATCGGCCGAGGTGCGGAAGACGCGCAGGTTGCGCCCGGCCACGCCGTAGCGGGCCAGCTCGGTGGCGGCGCGGATGATCTCGCGCTCGGTCTCGTCGTAGTACTTGACGCCGGAGCGGACGTCGCCCTTGATGACGCCGAACTCCTCGAGCTCCTTGATCAGCGTCGGGTCCGCGCGCGTGTCCTCGATCACGTCGTCGATCGAGTAGGACGAGCCCGGCGACTGGACGCTGATGGCCGAGCGGGGCGCACGGGCGCCGCGCGGGCCGGCGGGTGTGGCGGCAGGCGGCGCCTCGTCGGCGGCCGCGCCGGTGGCCAGCTCCTGGCGGATGACGCGCAGCGGCAGGAACTCGTCGCGCTGCAGGCGCAGGATGGTGCGCAGCCGCGTGACGTCGCCGGCCGAGTACAGGCGGTAGCCGCCGGGCGTGCGGCGCGGCGCCAGCAGCTTCTGGTCCTCGAGATACCGGATCTTCGAGATCGAGATGTCCGGGAACTCCTGCGACAGCGACTTGCAGACCGCGCCGATGGTCATCGACTTCTCGCGAGCCCGGCTGTCGTCGACCGGAGCCGCGAGCATGGTGGCGTCGTCGGCCATCATCGCTGGAGGAACGTGAGCTTGTACTTGCCGACCTGGAGCTCGTCGCCGTCGGAGAGCTTGCGCGACTCGATGCGCTCGCGGTTGACGTAGGTGCCGTTGAGCGAGCCAAGGTCGTCGAGGTGCCAGCCGTCGGTGCGGTGGACGAGCAGCGCGTGGTCGCGCGAGACCGTCACGTCGTCGAGGAAGACGTCGGATTCGGGCCGTCGGCCGACCGAGACGCGCTCACCCTGCAGCGGGAAGCTCTCCCCCACGCGGCCGCCACCGGTGCGGATGACCAGCGCCGCGCCCTCGGACGCAACGACGTCCTCGAGGTCGACGGCGATGAGCTCGCCGGTCTCACCGACGCGGTAGGTCGCCGTCACCGGCTCGGTGCCGGTGGGCTCCGGCGCGCCGATGTGGGCGCCGCACTTCTGGCAGAAGTTCGCCCCCTCGGTGTTGACGAACCCGCACTCGGGGCAATGGATGGCCACGGGCCGTGGGCCTCTCCGCGCCGGCTACTCGCCCGCGTTCTCCTCGGACTCGGGGACGCCGCGTCCCGCCAGGATGTCGGTCAGGCGCTGCACGTCGGCGCCGGTGATGACGTCCTCGCCGGTCTCGTGCTTCTTGCGGAGGCGGTTGACGAGCTCGGCACGGAGGATGTCGATCTTGCCGTGCAGGATCCGCCGCTTGTACGAGATGTCGACCTCTTCCTCGGTGAGCTGCTGGATGAGGTCCTTCAGCTCCTGATCCGAGAGCGAGCCGAGGTCGGGGAAGGTGTCCATGGCGGCGAGCTTACATGCAATCAAGCTGAGGTTGAGGCTTGGCGGGCGTATTGCGCGGTCGCGCCGAGGGTCATCGCCACCCCGATGTAGAGCAGGATCGAATCGACGGGATCGGCCCCGACGAGGCACAGCGCCAGGGCGCTCATCGTCGGCCAGACGGCCCAGCGGCCGAGCATCGTGATCTTCAGCTCGCCGCGCTTGCGGACGTAGAACGGTCCGACCGCCAGCATCAGCGCCTCGCGCGCGACGAGGACGATCAGCGCCCACCGCGGCAGCAGCGCGTGGTCGTAGGCGACGATCACGCCGCTGATAACCAGCGCGCGGTCGATGACCGGGTCCATGAGCGCGCCCAGCCGGCTGTACTGGCCGGTGATGCGCGCGGCCATCCCGTCGAACGAGTCGCCCCACGCCACCACGGCGAAGAGCCAGAACTGCGTCCAGCCCTCACCGTTGTCGTCACCGAGCGCGATGACCAGGAACGCGGCGAGGCAGGCGATGCGGACGTAGCCGATCGCGTTGGGGATGGTCAGCGGGCGCAGCGGCGCGCCGGGCAGGGTCTCGGGCGGCGGCGGACCCGAGCGGTCCAGGCCCGACAACCGGCGGAAGGTCAGTCGATTGCGGGCCACAGCGCGGCGACCGCGTCGGCGGCGCCCTCCAGGGGGACCGGGTCGAGGTCCTTGGCGCCGCGGCGGACCTGCGCCTCGGCCACGCCGGACTCCAGGCCGCGCTTGCCGACGACGAGCCGCAGCGGCAGGCCGAGCAGCTCGGCGACCGTCAGCTTCTCGCCCGTCCCGCGGTCGGTGTCGTCGAAGAGCACGTGCATGCCCGCTTCGGTCAGCTCGTCGTGCAGCCGGGTCGCCGCCTCGCGCTCCGGGGTCTCCCCCTTGCCCAGCGCCACCACGTGGACGTCCCACGGAGCGATCGACTTGGGCCACGAGATCCCCTGCTCGTCGGCGAACTGCTCGACCGAGGCCGCGGCGATGCGCGCCGGGCCGATGCCGTAGGAGCCCATGACGATCAGCTGCTCCCTGCCGTTCTCGTCGAGGTAGGTCGCGCCGAGCGGCTCGGAATAGCGGGTGCCGAGCTTGAAGATGTTGCCGATCTCGATGGCCGGCTCGATGCGGATGGGCTGCCCGTTGACGGTGTCGCCCTCCTCGACGCGGCGCACGTCGAGCCGCTCGCCGGCCTCGACCTCGATGACCACGTGGTACTCGGGCCGGTTGGCGCCGATGACGTAGCGGCCGGGCGCGACCGCGGCGTCGTAGAGCACCGGCACGCCGTCACGCGGGCCCATGTAGCCCGGGACCATCCCCTTCTCCGATAGCTCCTCGTCGGTGGCCTGGCGCCACTCCTCGCCGCCCAGCGCGTTGGTCAGCTTGATCTCCTGCACGCGATGGTCGCCGCGCATGAGCAGCAGCACCAGGCCGCGCTCCTCGGTGACGATCGGGAACGCCTTGAGAAGGTTGGCCTGGGGCACGCCGAGGTGCTCGGCCAGCGTGGCGATCGTCGTCGTGCCGGGCGTGTGGAGCTCGCCGGAGACGCTGTCGGGCAGCGGCGGGAACGACTGGGGCTCGGCACTGGCCACCTGCACGTTGGCCGCGAAGCCCTCGGCCAGGGCGACGTCGTCCTCACCGGCCGGGCACGGCGCCATGTACTCGTGCGCCCCGCTGCCGCCCATCGCGCCCACGTCGGACTCGACGGAGTACCACTCGAGGCCGACGCGGTCATAGACGCGGTCGTAGGCGCGAGCAAGCGTCTCGTAGCTCTCGTCGAGGCCCGCGGCGTCGCGGTCGAACGAGTAGGCGTCCTTCATGATGAACTCGCGGGTGCGCAGGACCCCGGCCCGCGGGCGCGCCTCGTCGCGGCCCTTGGTCTGGAAGTGGTAGAGCAGCTTGGGCAGGTCGCGGTAGGAGCGCACGGCGCCGGCGACGTGCAGCGTCACGGTCTCCTCGTGGGTCAGCGCCAGCACCAGCTCGGCGCCCTTGCGGTCGGAGAGCTTGAACACCTCGTTGATCCCGTAGCGCCCGGACTTCTTCCACAGCTCGGCCGGGGTGATGACCGGCATGAGCATCTCCTGACAGCCTGCGCGGTCCATCTCCTCGCGCACGATCTGCACGACGTTCTGATGCACACGCCAGCCGGCCGGCAGCCAGCTCCACAGGCCGGTGCCGACCTGGCGGACCAGCCCCGCGCGGACCATCAGCTTGTGCGACAGGGCCTCGGCGTCGGCCGGGGGCTGGCGCTCGGTGGGCAGGAGCAGTTGGGAGAGACGGGCCATCGGGCGCCGAACACTAATGTCCCGGCCAAAGACCGACACGACTCCCAAGGAGCTCTCCACCATGGCCTATGAGGTCCCGCCGCTTCCCTACGACTACAACGCGCTGGAGCCGACCATCGACGAGGCGACGATGAAGCTCCATCACGACAAGCATCATCAGGCGTACGTCGACAAGGCCAACGCCGCGCTCGAGGGCACCGACCTCGACGGCAAGCCGGTCGAGGAGGTCCTCGCCAACCTGTCGTCGCTGCCGGCCGATCAGCAGGGCCCGTTCCGCAACAACGGCGGCGGCCACGCCAACCACACGCTGTTCTGGGAGTCGATGTCGCCCGACGGCGGCGGCGAGCCCTCTGGCGAGCTGGCTGACGCGATCAACGAGGCGTTCGGCTCGTTCGACGACTTCAAGTCGCAGTTCGAGGCCAACGGCGTCGGTCAGTTCGGCTCGGGCTGGACGTGGCTGGTGCTCGACGGCGGTGCGCTGAAGCTCACCAAGACCGCGAACCAGGACTCGCCGATCCTCGAGGGCCAGACCCCGCTGCTGGGCAACGACGTCTGGGAGCACGCCTATTACCTGACCTACAACAACCGGCGCCCGGACTACCTGAAGGCCTGGTGGGACGTCGTCAACTGGGACAAGGTCGCCGAGCGGTTCAGCGCCGCCAAGTAGGGCCCAGCAACTCAAGAGGCGGCGGCGGGTTGGCGATACCGTGCCCACGATGCTGACCCGCCGTCTCCTTCCCCTCCTGCTGGGCCTCCTCGTCCTCGGCGCCGCCCCCGCGGCGCACGCCAACAGCGGTCAGCTGTCGGTGATGATGGACGACGACAACCTCGTCTACCGCTCGCCCAAGACGAGCGACAAGACGCTCGACGCGATGGCCAAGCTGGGCGTCGACTACGTCCGGGTCACCGTGCTCTGGCAGGTCATCGGCGAGCGGGCCCGCAACACCAAGGCCAAGGACAAGCGGTTCCGCAAGCTCGGCGCCGACGACCCGAAGGCCTATCCGCAGGGCAACTGGGATCGCTACGACCATCTGGTCACCGCGGCCAACGCCCGCGGCATCGGCGTCTACTTCAACGTGACCGGCCCCGGGCCGGCGTGGTGCTGCGCCAAGCCGCCCAAGGGCGAGGAGGAGAACGCCGCCACCTGGATGCCCAACGCGCGCGAGTTCAAGCTCTTCGTCGAGGCCGTCGGCCGCCGCTACTCGGGCAAGTACCGCGACGAGAACATCAAGGGCCATCCCAAGATCCCGGCGGTCAGCTTCTGGTCGCTGTGGAACGAGCCCAACCAGGGCGGCTGGCTGACCCCGCAGTTCTGGAAGGGCAAGCCGTACTCGCCCATGCTGTTTCGCAACCTCTACATCAAGGGCTACGAGGGCCTGGTGGCGACGGGCCACGGCGGCGACGTGATCCTGCTCGGCGAGACCGCGCCCAACGGCAAGGACGAGAACCGCTCGCGCGCGCCGATGTACCCCACGACGTTCCTCAAGGCGCTGTTCTGCGTCGACGCCGCGGGCAACCGCGCCAGCGGCCTGGGCTGTGACACGTTCACGTCCAACGGCCCGCTCCTGACCACGGCCTACGCGCATCACCCCTACACCAAGGACCGCTCGCCGCTCACGCGCGACCCCAGTGGCAAGGCCATCACGATGGCCAACCTCGACACGCTGACCCTGCTGCTCGACCGGATCGCCGAGAAGACCGGCCGGATCCAGAAGCAGGTGCCGATCGCGCTGACCGAGTTCGGCTACGAGACGCAGCCGCCGGACCCCTACAGCGGCGTGACGCTCGCCAAGCAGGCCGAGTACTCCAACCTCTCCGACCTGCTGGCCTGGTCGAACCCGCGCGTGCTGACCCAGACGCAGTTCCTGCTGCGCGACGTCGCCCCGCTGAAGTCGCCCAGCAAGCGCCGCCGCTGGTTCACCTACCAGTCCGGGCTGTTCTTCAACGACGGCCGTCCCAAGCCGGCCGCCGGCGCCTACGCGTTCCCGTTCGTCGTCCAGCCCGCGGCCAAGACGCCCGAGGGCAAGACGTCCTACATCTTCTGGGGACAGCTGCGGTTCCGGCCCAACTCGGCGCAGGACCTCGTCGCGTTCCAGTTCCGCGCCGCGGGGACCACGGACTGGACGACGATCACCGGCGCTCAGACCGTGCGGCCCCGCAACTACTTCACCGCCAGCGTGACGCCGCCCGGACCGGGCGACGTGCGCGCGGTGTGGCTGGGCAACGAGGCGCCGAAGGTCGCTATCTCACGCACCCAGCCGGTCGGGTAGCGCCGCGCGCCACGCCTGCAGCACGGGGCGCTGGGAGTCCGGGAAGGCGATCGGCTCGGGCAGCTCGTCCGGGTGAAACCAGCCGATCTCGGTGACCTCGTCGCCGTCGGGCGTCCCGACGGCGTCCGTCGCGGCGGTCGCGTGGTAGTAGGCGTTGAGCGTCGGCAGCCCGTCGGCGTACACGTCGAGCCACGAGCCGAGGTAGTCGCCGATCTCGCAGTCCACCCCGGCCTCCTCGCGGACCTCGCGCCGTGCCGCGCCTATCGGGTGCTCGGCGCCGTCGCAGAAGCCGCCGGGGATGTCCCAACAGCCGCCCCACGGGTCACGGCCGCGCTTGATCAGCAGCAGCCGGCCGGCGTGCATGACCAGCGCGCAGGACGTCGGGCGCGGGTTGAGGTAGTGGGTGGTGCCGCAGGCCGGGCAGGTGAACGGGAGCGCGACGCCGGCGCGCGCACCGCAGGCGGAGCAGAAACCGACGGTCGGGGCGCTCATCCGGCCCGAGACGCCTTCAGTCGGTCGCCGGGAGGTCCGACACCGCGGCGGCGGCCTTCGGCACCGTCCGCTGGGCGCGCAGCGCCACGGCGAGCCTTCCGGGGGCGCTCCTGGCGGCGGCGCGCTGCAGCCCGGGAAGGCTGCGCAGCAGGCGCCGGGCCTTCGCTGCGGCTGCCCGCCCCGCGGCGTTCTGCTTGTCGACCCAGGCCTCGTCGCCGGCGACGAACGCTCCGTTGGCCCGGTTGATGTCCAGGACGAGCGCGTCGAGAAGGCCGGGGATCGCCGCCTCGGCCAGCAGGAGGCGCCGGACCGCGGCGAGCGCGTGCTGGCCCTTGCCCGGGATCGGAAGATCGACCGTCGCCGGCCGGGCGAGCGTGGTGAAGTCCTTGACCGGCGGATCGGCGGCGAGCGCAGCCTCCGTCGTGCTCATCGCCTCGTCGTAGATCCGGCGCGCGGACTCGGCGGCGCAGGCCAGGTGGGTCTCGCGGCTGTCCTTCCAGCGGAAGTCGCTGCCGGCGCTCAGGCCGCTGGAGCCGCAGCCCAGCGCCGCGTAGGACCGCTTGGCGTCCTTGAGGTCCTCGGCGTGCTCCTTCGAGGCCGCCGCGGCATCCTTCTTCTGCTTCTCCTTCAGGCACAGGGCCGCCGACGCGGTCATGCCGACCCACTCGGAGTCACACGGGTTGGTGGTGACGGCCGAGAAGACGACGTCCTGCGTCGTCTCGGACTCGTCGTCGGACTTCGGCACCCAGCCGGCGCTGTTGTCGTACGTCTCGTCGTAGGTCACCGTGATGACACGCATCACGTAGGTGCCGCGCCTGAGCAGCGGTGCTGCTTGGAGCCGGGTCGGGTTGCCGCCGGCGTCGTTGCCGCCGCGGAAGCTGCACGCATCCGGGGTGTGGCCGTCGGTCGGCGGCACGCGGTATGAGCTCGCGATGCCGGGATCCCAGGCCTGGGCCGAGACCGGATCGCCCGCGTCGCGGCCGCGGACCGCGTACAGGAACGACGAGTAGACGTAGGTGCCGTGGTAGGCCTGACCGTCCTGCTCCACGGACAGATCGGTCGGTCTCGCCGGCGACTGCGGCGAGCAGACGCCCTTGACGCCACTGCCGACGCGCAGCTGCTGGCCTTGGCCGGGAACGACTCCGTCCGCCTGCGCGCCACCGGCGGCGATCAGGGCGCCCGACAGCACCGCGAGCACGGCGGCGGGCAGCGATCCGGCGGTGGGCATGCGCGGAGACTACGCGCGCTGGAAGCGGCGACCGTCGACCGGCGAGTCGGTCTCGTCGAGCTGGCTGGCGGCCTTCTCCATGGCCGCGAGGCGCTCGGGCGTCAGGTCGCCGGCGTTCTCGGCCTCGATCTGGGCGAGCAGCGCGGCGCCCTCGGCGGCCTCGACCTGATCGACGACGACCTGCTTGCCGGCCGCGTAGTACTTGTCGATCTCCTCGAAGAGGACGTCGACGAGCTGGGCGGTGGGCACCTTGCGCAGCGGCTCGCCGCGCGAGTAGATGACGCCCATGTCCTTGGCCCCGGCGATGCCGAAGTCGGCGTGGCTGGCCTCGCCGATGCCGTTGACGGCGCAGCCCAGGACGGCGACCTCGATCGGATCGTCGTAGGCGCGCAGGCGCTCCTCGATCTCCGAGACGACGGTGTCCATGTCGAACTGCAGGCGCCCGCAGGTCGGGCAGGCGATCAGGACCGGTCCGCGCTCGCGGAGCTTGAGCGCCTTGAGGATCTCCCAGGCGACCTTGACCTCCTCCTCGGCGTGGAACGTCGAGAGCGAGATGCGGATCGTGTCGCCGATGCCGTCGGCCAGCAGCGTGCCCAGGCCGACCGCGCTCTTGAGCGAGCCCGACCACTTGGTGCCGGCCTCGGTGATGCCGAGGTGCAGCGGATGGTCGATGCGCTCGGAGAGCAGCCGGTTCGACGCGATCGTGTGCGGCACGTTGGTCGACTTGATCGAGACCTTGAAGTCGTAGAAGTCGAGCCGGTGCATCAGCTCGACGAACTCGCCGGCGGCGGTGACCAGCGCCTCGACGGGGTTGGTCCGCTCGAGCTCGTGCAGGTGCTTGGGTAGCGAGCCGGAGTTCACGCCGATGCGCATCGGGACGCCGTGGGCCTTGGCGTGATCGGCCACCTGGGCGACCTTGTCGGGCCCGCCGATGTTGCCGGGGTTCAGGCGGATGCAGTGCGCGCCGGCGTCGATCGCCTTGAGCGCGAGCGTGTGGTTGAAGTGGATGTCGGCGATGATCGGGATCGGCGACTGGGCGACGATCGTCTTGAGCGCCTCGGCGTCCTGCTCGCGCGGAACGGCGCAGCGCACGACGTCGGCTCCCGCCTCCGCGACGCGATGGATCTGGTCCATCGTGGCCTGGAGGTTGGCCGTTTCGGTCTTGGTCATCGTCTGGACGACGACCGGCGCGCCCCCGCCGATGGGGACGTCTCCGACCATGATCTGACGCGCTGAGGCCACGAGCTCAGTCTAGGGTGAGCCCGTGGCCTCGCAGGCGCGGAGTGGTGCTAGATCGCGGCGCCGCGACGGCCCGAGAAGAACAACACGAGCGCGACGATGGCAAGGGCGAACAGGATGGGGTGAATGATCGCACCGCCAGCAATGGCGATGATCAGCAGGATTACGGCAAGTACCAACAGCATTTAACGCCTCCTTTCGTTGGCACGGTGTTACCCCTCTAACGCGAATTCACGCCCATGGTTGGACAAAAGCCCGATGTTTATGGGACGGCCCGCGGGCCGCTCGCGCGCCTGGCCTCTCCCCTGGCCGCCGGCGCGCGCGAACGCCGCCACGCGACGCTGTTCCCGCGGTTGCCCGATGACGCCCGGATCGTCGACGTCGGATGCGGCACGCTCGGGCTCCGCGCGCTCGAGCCCGCGCGCGACATCACCGGTGTCGACCGCGCCGCGCGGCCGGACTACCCCGGCCCGTTCGTGCAGGCCGATGTCCTGAAGGGGCTGCCGTTCGCCGACGGCGAGTTCGACCTCGCCTACTGCTCGAGCGTCGTCGAGCACATCGACCCGGCGGACCGCCCGCGCTTCGCCGACGAGGTCGGCAGGGTGGCCAAGGCCGTGTTCGTGCAGACCCCCGCCTGGTCGTTCCCCGTCGAGCCCCACGCGCTGCTGCCCCTCGCCCACTGGCTGCCGTCGCGCATTCGGCGCCCCTACTGGCGACTCGGGGCAGCGGGCGACTGGGAGGACATCCGGCTGCTGCGCCGCGGCGAGCTCGCCGCGCTCTTCCCGGGGACGGAGGTGGTCGCCGAGCGCTTCGGCCCGCTGGCCAAGAGCTGGGTGGCGCGAACCGTCAGGTGACGTGCGCGCGCGTGATCTCGGCCGGGCTGCGGACGCCGAGCAGCGTCATGGCCAGCCGGATCTCGTCGTGCAGCAGCTCGAGGACCCGCAGGGCTCCCGCCTCGCCTCCGACGGTCAGGCCCCACAGCATCGGCCGGCCGAGCAGGACCGCTCGCGCGCCGAGCGCCAGCGCGACGAGGACGTCGGTGCCGCGCCGGACCCCGCCGTCGACGTAGACCTCGAGCCGGCCCGCCACCGCCTCGACCGCCTCGGGGAGCACGTCGATCGACGCCTGCACGCCGTCGAGCTGGCGGCCGCCGTGGTTGGAGACGACGATCCCCGCCGCGCCGTGCTCGCAGGCCAGCGCCGCGTCCTCGCCGGTCTGGATCCCCTTGATGACCACGGGCAGCCCGCGGGCGGCGAGGCGCTCGACGATCGACCAGTCGAGCGTCGTGTCGAGCAGGCCGAAGAACTCGGCGGGCGTCGGGCACCGGGGAGCGCCCGTGGCCGCGCGTACCGCGGGCATGTCGACGGTGTCGGGCACGGCGAAGCCCGTCCGCAGGTCGCGCTCGCGCCGTCCGGCACGCGGCGCGTCGACGGTCAGCACGAGCGCGTCGAAGCCGCTGTCGAGCGCCTCGTCGACAAGCGCGTCGGTGACCGCTTGGTCGCGGAAGCAGTAGACCTGGAACCACCTCGGCGCCGCCGGCGCGCCCGCCGCCACCTCTGACGGCCGCGAGGTCGCCAGCGTCGACAGGCAGTAGACCGTGCCGGCCGCCGCGGCCGCGCGAGCCGTCCCGGGCTCGCCGTCGGGGTGCGCCATCCGGTGCAGCGCGGTCGGCGCGACCAGCAGCGGCATGGACACCGGGCTGCCCAGCACGGTGGTCGCGGCGTCGACCTGCGCGACGTCGACGAGGACGCGCGGACGCAGATGCCGGCGCCCGTAGGCGGCCTGGTTGTCGCGCAGCGTCCGCTCGTCCCCGGCGCCACCCGCGTAGTAGCCCAGAAGGCCGGCCTCGAGCCGCTCGGCTGCGGCGGCCTCGAAGTCGGCGACGTTGACGAACGGCGCGAGGTCGGACACGGCCGCCGAACCTACCGGTGGCGCCTCAAGTTCGGCCCGTGACAGGCCGACACAAGACGGAGCGGGCCATGCCACCGACCGATCTTTCGTTCTTCACCGCACTGCGCGAGGCCTACGAGGCCTCGCGGCGCGTCCGCACCCCCGAGGACCTCGCCGAGGTGCTCGAGCGCATCGCGTCGATGATCAGCTCCGACCTCGGCTGGCAGACCGTCGCGGTCAACGTCCACCGCCGTGCGTGGGACGACTTCGAGGTCGCCGTCGTCCACGGCCGCGCGGAGGCGCGCGACGTGCTGCTCAACAGCACCAGCACGTGGACGCAGTGGGCTCCCTCCTTCCACGAGCGGTTCGAGGTCCGTGGTGCGTACTTCATCCCCGAGGAGGCCGGCCTCGAGGACACCCTGCTCAGCTACACGCCGCCGCTCGCTCACTCCGGCGAGCCGGGCGCGTGGCGCAGCGGCGACCATCTCCAGGTCCTGATGCGCGGCACCGACGGAGAGGTCACCGGCGTCCTGTCGGTCGACGAGCCGCGCAGCGGCCGGCGGCCCGGCCCCGACGAGCTCGACGCGCTCGTTGCCGTGGCCACCGCCGCGGGCGCGGCGATGCAGCAGGCCCGCGAGGCGGCCGCGGACGCCGCTCATCAGGTCGCGCTCAAGCAGCTGCTCGCCGTCTCCACCCAGATCGCCGACGCCCGGTCCGACACCGACGTCCTGGCCGCCGTGTGCCTCGGCATCCGCGACGCGCTGGGATTCGAGCGCGTCGCCGTAGAGCTGGGCGACAGCGAGGGAGCGATCGTCCCGGCGGCCTCCGTGGGCTGGGAGACGACGCCCGACGTGGTCGTCCCGATGGTGAGCTTCGAGCGAATCCTGCGCCCCGAGTTCGAGGAGCAGGGCTGCTACGTCCTGGACCGCGCCGACGCGCTGCGGCTGCTCGAGCTGCCCGATTCCCCGTACGCCTCCCAGAGCAACGGCCGCGGCCCGTGGGCGTGGAGCCGCCACTGGCTCGTCGTGCCGCTGCGCAACCCGGCCGGCGTGCTCGAGGGGTTCATCTGGGCCGACGAGCCGAGCGACCGGCTGCTGCCCGACGTCGCGCGCCTGCAGGCCCTGCGCCTGTTCGCCGACCAGGCCCAGGCCGCGCTGGAGGCCGCCCGCCACTACGAGAGCGCGCTGCACATGGCCGCGCACGACGGGCTGACCGGGCTGCCCAACCGCGGGGCCCTGCTCGAGCGCCTGCGCTCGTCGCTGCTGCGCAACCGCCGCGCCGGACGGACGCTCGCGGTGCTGTTCGTCGACCTCGACCGCTTCAAGACGATCAACGACACCCACGGCCACGACGTGGGCGACGAGGTGCTGCGGACGGTCGCGCGGCGCCTGGACGCCGACCTGCGGCCCGGCGACACGGTCGCCCGGCTCGGCGGCGACGAGTTCGTCGTCCTGTGCGAGGGCGTCAGCGGTGCCGAGGACGGCCTCGAGGTCGCGCGCCGGATCCGCACCTGCCTGTCCGAGCCCATGATGGTCGGCACGGCCAAGCTCTCGGTGACCGCCAGCGTCGGCGTCGCCCTGCCGACCCGCGCCGGCGACGACGCCAAGGAGCTCCTGCGCCTCGCCGACGTGGCGATGTACCGCGCCAAGGCCGCCGGCCGCGACGGCGAGGAAGTGGCCAGCGACGACATCCGCGACGGCGCCAGCGCCCGGGCCCAGCTCGAGCGCGCGCTCGGCGGCGCGCTGGACCGCGACGAGATCACGCTGCACTGGCAGCCGATCGTCGCCTCGGACACCGGACGCGTGCTGCGCGTCGAGGCCCTGATGCGCTGGGAGCATCCGTCGCTCGGTCCGGTCTCGCCCCTGGAGTTCATCCCGCTGGCCGAGGACAACGGGAGCATCGTCACGATGGGCCGCTGGGCCCTGGAGACCGCCTGCGCCCAGTGGGCCTGCTGGCGCGAGGCGATCGGCGATGGCGCGCCGGCCATCGCGGTCAACCTGTCACCTCGGCAGCTGCGCGACGGCGAGCTGCTCGACCGCGTGCAGGGCATGCTGGCCAGCCACGCCATGCCGCCCGGGGCGCTGAGCGTCGAGATCACCGAGGGTGCGCTGCTCGATGCCTCTCCCGTGACCATCCAGACGCTGTCGGGGCTGCGCCGCATGGGCTGCTCCATCGAGCTCGACGACTTCGGCACCGGGTTCTCATCGCTGTCGTCGCTGGCGGAGTTCAACGTCGACGGCCTGAAGATCGACCGCAGCTTCATCTCGGGCAGGTCGCGCGACGGCCGCGGCGCGGCGATCGCCCAGGCCGTGCTGGCCATGGCCACCGCGCTGGGCATGCGCGCCACCGCAGAGGGCGTCGAGACGTTCGAGCAGCTCTCCTGGCTGCGTGCGCGCGGGTGCCCCGAGGCGCAGGGCTACCTCTTCTCGCGGCCGCTTCCGGCCGCGCGCCTCACGACGCTGCTGGTTGCGGGTCAGTCGCTTCTGCCGGCATGGGCGGCGGCGTTAGCGCGGTAGCGGCGACGACGAGCACGAACGCCGCGACGCGCACGACCACCCCGAGCGTGTCGCCGGGCATCGGCTCGCCGAAGACGACGGGGCCCGAGGCGATGGTCAGCATGTTGGCCACCGCGCTGGTCACCGCGATCACCGGGACCGCATCGCCGAGCTGCAGGCTGCGGCCGCTGACCAGCAGACCGTAGAGCGAGAGCGCCAGGATCACCAGCGCCAGCGGGTGCAGCAGCACGCCGCCGCCGAGGTCGTCGAGGCGGCCGCTCAGGGCCTTGATCGAGATGTCGGAGGCGCCCCACAGCGCGCCGGCCGACGCCGCGAGGTAGAGCCCCTCGCTGCGCTTGCCGCGCGAGACGACGATCAGCACGGTGCCGATCAACGTCGCGCCGCCGGCGTAGAGCGCCAGGGTCCCGGTCTCCCACGAGTTGTGCGCGTCGTCGGCGGTGCCCTTCAGCGTCGCGGCCAGGAACGCGAGGCCCGCCGCCATCAGCGCGACGCCGAACCACTCGCGGCGGCTCACGTTCATCCCGAACAGCCGGTCGGCCAGGATGGTCACCAGCACCAGCCCGCCGGCGATGATCGACTGGACCAGCGAGATCGGCGCGAGCGACAGCGCGGCGACGTGCAGGCCCCACGAGCCCATGGCCACGGCCAGTCCCAGCGCGTACCAGGGCGACTTGAACAGCGCCCACGTGCTCTTGAGCGGGTTCGACCACTCCACCGCCGGCGCCGCGACGGCGCCTTTGTGCTTCCACAGGAAGCCCAGGACGGACGCGAGCGCGGTCGCGACGGCAAACCCGAGGCCGAGTGCTACGGAGGCGCTGATGCCGGGTCAGGCTAGGCCAGCGGCCTCCGCGGCTTCAAGGACGGGGCTCCGCGGCCGATACCACGGACCATGGTCCCGTCCGCCCTCGATGATCCCGACCGCCTGGCCGTCCTCGCGGACCTCGCGATCCTGGACACCCCGGCCGAGCCCGCCTATGACGACATCGCGCGACTGGCCGCCGTGTGCTGTCACAGCGACATCGCCGCCGTCAACTTCGTCGATGACCATCGTCACTGGACCAAGGCCATCGTCGGCGTCGAGGACGGTCAGGGATCCAGCGTCGCGGCCGACATCTCGTTCTGCAGCGCCACGGTCCAGACGCCCGGCGGCATGCTCAGCGTGCCGGACACGACCGGCAGCGACGAATGGCGCTCCCACCCGTTCGTCACCGGGACGCCGCACCTGCGCTTCTACGCCGGGGCAGCGATCGTCGTCGCCGGCCAGCCCGTGGGCGTCGTCTGCGTCTTCGGTGACGAGCCGCGCTCCCTCTCCGACGAGCAGGAGGAGGCGCTTGTCGCCTTGGCCCGGCAGGCATCGGCGCACCTCGAGCTGCGCAGCCGCAACGCCGAGCTTCGTGAGCTCGCCGTCAGCGATCCGCTCACCGGGCTCGCCAACCGCACCCTGCTGCTCGATCGGCTGGCGCTGGCCATCGCCGAGCGCGAGCGCGGTCGTGGTGATGTCGGCGTCCTCTACTGCGACGTCGACGCCTTCAAGCAGGTCAACGACCACCTCGGCCATGCGGCCGGCGACCAACTGCTGCGCCAGATCGCCGACCGCCTGCGGGCGGCCACACGGCCGACCGACACGGTGGCCCGCATCGCCGGGGACGAGTTCGTCGTGGTGTGTCCCGGGCTCGCCTCTGCCGCCGAGTTCGACACCGTCGCCGAGCGGATCACGCACCTCGCCAACGCCGCGGGTCCGGATGGGGTCACGCCACCGCGGCTGAGCGTCGGGGCCGCCTTCTTCGAGGACGGCGACACGGCGTCGTCGGTGTTGCACCGTGCGGACACCGCCATGTACCGGGCCAAACCGGCTCGCGACGCCGCTGCCTCCGGCGCCTAGCGCGGCACGGCACAGCCCCGGCCGGACCCGGCCATTGGACCGGTTCTGGTCGCCGGCGCCCGCTCGGTGGCCATACGCTTGCACGCCATGAGCGCGACCGAGACGACCACCTCCTCCCGCCGCCGGATCTTCGAGGACGAGCACGAGGACTTCCGCCAGAGCGTCCGCCGCTGGCTGACCAAGGAGGTCGCGCCGCGCTTCGACGAATGGGAGCACGACGGCATCGTGCCGCGGGAGGTCTTCGCCGCCGCGGGCGCCAACGGGTTCATCGCCACGCAGGTGCCCGACGAGTACGGCGGCGCCGGCGTCGACGACTTCCGCTTCAACGTCGTGCTCAGCGAGGAGTGCTTCCGCCTGTCGCTCGGCGGGTTCGGCGTCGGCCTGACGCTGCACAACGACGTCTGCCTGCCGTACTTCCTCGAGTACTGCAACGAGGAGCAGAAGCAGCGCTGGCTGCCGGGCATCACCGACGGCTCGCTGATCACCGCGATCGCCATGACCGAGCCGGGCGCGGGCTCGGACCTCGCCGGCATCAAGACCAAGGCGATCCGCGACGGCGACCACTACGTCGTCAACGGCGCCAAGACGTTCATCACCAACGGCATCAACGGGGATCTGCTCGTCACCGCCGTCAAGACCGACCCGGCCGAGCGCCACCGCGGCATCAGCATGCTGATCATCGAGGGCGACACCCCGGGCCTCGAGCGCGGGCGCAACCTCGAGAAGATCGGGATGCATTCCCAGGACACCGCGGAGCTGTTCTTCAACGACGCGCGCGTGCCCGTCGAGAACCTGCTGGTCGGCGAGGGCCAGGGCTTCGCACAGATGGTCCACAACCTCGCCCAGGAGCGCCTCAGCGTGGCAGTCGTCGGCGTGGCCACCGCGCAGGCCGCGGTGCGCATGACCATCGAGTACGTCAAGGAGCGCGAGGCCTTCGGCTCGCCGATCGCCTCGTTCCAGAACACGCGCTTCGAGCTCGCCGCCTGCCAGACCGAGGCCGACGCCGCGCAGGCCTTCGTCGACGAGGCGACGATGCAGCTCGTCGAGGGCTCGCTGTCGGTCGAGCGCGCCGCCGAGGTCAAGCTGTTCTGCACCGAGGTCCAGGGCCGCGTCATCGACCGCTGCCTGCAGCTCTTCGGCGGCTACGGCTACATGCTCGAATACCCCATCGCCCGGCTGTTCGCCGACGCTCGCATCAGCCGCATCTACGCCGGGACCAACGAGATCATGAAGGAGATCGTCGGCCGGTCGCTGATCGCCTGATCCCCATGGACTTCCCAGGGTCGTCGGGCAGGATGTCGCGCATGGAACAGCACGACCACGGCGACGGCCTCCACGAGGATCTCGTCAGGCTCGCCTCGCGCCGCGACGCCCTGCGCATCTTCGGCGCGGGCGGCGCGGCCGCCGTGCTCACGACGCTCGGCGCCCGCGCCGCGCTGGCGGCGACGCCCACCGGCACGGTGCCGACCGAGACCGCCGGGCCATTCCCCGGCGACGGGTCAAACGGTCCCGACGTGCTCGACGACACGGGCATCGTGCGCCACGACATCCGGCGCAGCATCGGCGAGAGCCGCACGCTGGCCAAGGGCGTCCCGCTGCGGGTCAACCTGACCGTCACCGACGCCTCGGACGACTACGCGCCGCTCGCCGGGCTGGCCGTCTACGTGTGGCACTGCGACCGCCGGGGGCGCTACTCCATGTACTCGGCCGGGGTCGAGGACGAGAACTACCTGCGCGGCATCGCCAGGACCGGCTCCGACGGGACCGCCTGGTTCAAGACGATCTTCCCCGGCTGCTACCCGGGCCGCTGGCCGCACATCCACTTCGAGGTCTACTCCTCGGTCGCCAAGGCCGTCGCGGGCGGCCCGATCGTCAAGACGTCGCAGATCGCGCTGCCGCGCGCCGCCGCCAGGAAGGCCTACGCGGCCGGCGGCTACCCGGGCAGCATCGCCAACCTCGCCCGCACCTCGCTGGCCGCCGACGGCGTGTTCAGCGACGATCGCGCGATCCGCCAGCTCGCCACGGTCACCGGCACCCCGGAGAACGGGTTCGTCGCCAACCTGACGATCGGCGTGTAGAGAGGGACTACTTGGCGTACATCGCGGCGATGTCGTCCGCGTACTTCTCGGCGATCGGCTTGCGCTTGAGCTTCATGGTCGGCGTCAGCTCGTCGCCACCGGGTAGCCAGTCGCCCTCGACGATCGTGAACTTCTTGATCTGCTCGACGCGGGCGAGCTTCTCGTTGCCCTCGTCGACGGCGGCCTGGATGGCCTCGCGGATCTTCTCGTTGCCGGCCAGCGACTCGAGCGTCGGGTCCTCGATGCCCTGCTTGGCGGCCCAGGCCGGCGCGAAGTCGGCGTCCAGGACGATCAGCGCCGTGTTGTAGGGCTTGGCGTCGCCGATCACCGCGGCCTGGCCGATCAGCGGCGTCGAGCTCTTGACCGTCGCCTCGATGTTGGCCGGCGACATATTCTTGCCGGCCGCGTTGATGATGAGCTCCTTCTTGCGGTCGACGATCTTGAGGTAGCCGTCGGAGTCGAGCTCGCCGATGTCGCCCGTGCGCAGGAAGCCGTCCTCGGTCATCGTCTCGGCGGTCTTGTCGGGCAGGTTGCGGTAGCCCTTCATGACGACGTCGGACTTGATGAGCACCTCGCCATCGGTGTCGAGCTTGATCTCGACGCCCGGGGCGGCCGGTCCGACCGTGCCGATCTTGATGCGCTCGGGCGGGTTGCAGGTGCCGGCGCCGCACGTCTCGCTCATGCCCCACAGCTCCGCGAGCGGCAGGCCGATCGCGTGGAAGAACTCGAGGACCTCGACGGGCGTGGGCGCCGCGCCGACGTTGATGGCCACGACCTGGTCGAGCCCGAGCATCGCCCGCAGACCGGCGAAGTACTGCTCGTCGGCGGCGGCGTCGCCGTGCGCTTCTCGCTGCCGATGATGAACCTGCCTCTCACCAGCAACGTGGTGTCGCCGCTGCCCGGTTACAAGCTGCGTGTGCTCGACGACGACACCGGCGACGACGTCCGCATCGGCCAGGTCGGCGAGCTCGTCGTGAAGGGCCCGGGCGTGATGAAGGGGTATCACGGGCAGGACGACGCCACCAAGGAGACGATGACCGAGGACGGCTTCCTGCGCACCGGCGACCTCGCGCGCAGAGGGCCGATGGGCCTCGTGCAGTTTGCCGGTCGTAAGAAGCACGTCATCAAGCACGGCGGGTACTCAGTGTTTGCGGTCGAGGTGGAGCGCTCGCTGGAGGAACATCCCGACATCCTCGAGGCCGCCGTCATCGGTCTGCCCGACGATCGCAAGGGCGAGATTCCGGTCGCCGTCGTCCGCCTCGGCGAGGGCGCCAGCACCAAGGAGAAGGAGCTCGTCGACTGGGCCCGGGAGCGGATGGCCGACTACAAGTCGCCGCGCCAGATCAAGATCGTCGACGATCTTCCTCGCACCGGCACCGACAAGGTGCAGAAGGACGAGCTGCTGAAGCTCTTCCAGCAGGACGAGACGGACGCCAAGGGCGACGAGTAGGTCTCAGTGGGCGGCCAGGGCCGTCTTCACCAGGGCCACGACGATGCCGACGGCCGCGGCCGTGACGCCATAGAACACGGCGGCCGGTTGTGCTTTTCCCGCCCGTCGGGCGACGAGGTACGCCACGCCTCCGATGATCACAGCCGGGATGTCGCCGATCGTCTCTTGAGCGCGCACGTCCGATAGCAGCAGCACCGGCAGGCTGGTGATGGCCGCCACCAGCACGGCCCCCGCGAGTTGGGCAAGGGCGAGATAGGTATCGCGGACACTGACGTGTGAACCGCGAAACGCCGGGGCAGCGAGCTTGAAGGCGAACCAGTGGGCCAGGGTGAGACCGATGGCCGTACCCCACAAGATCTCCAGCAGCTGTCCGCCGATCGGACCAGTGACGTGGCCGTTCGCCATGTGCCTCTCGGGGACAGCTGCCAACTCGGCGATCAACACCACCGAGACGTACAGCGCCATGACCGTCGCCTCGTGGAAGAGCTCCGTTCGCCCCTCAGTGTGGGTCTGTGCGGTCAGGGCACGTCCGCGATCTTGCACGGGATGTCCCAGTTCTCACTGAAGTGCTCGCTGGCACAGATGCGGTGATAGCCGTCGGCCACGAGCAGCATCCGGCTGCACCCGAGGTCCCCGCGGACCAAGAGCACCGGCGAGAGCAGGATGCCGTTCGTCACCTTGTTCATGTCCTTGGACACGTGCTCGCTGTCCGACGACAGCAGGTGGAGCCCACTCGCCCGCAGCAGGTCTTTGGCCTTGCGGTGGACGATCTCAGCCGTGCGTAGCCGATTGACGATGACCCGTGTTGTCTTCTCGGGGAAGAGGAGGCTGAGATAGTCATAGGCCGCCGGGTAGTCGTGCTCGTCGGGAGAGGTCTTCCAGAGGGTCGGCTTCTTCGGCTTGTGCTTGGCCGTTTTCGTCGCTGCTTTCGCCATGCCCGCAGTCTTGCCTGCCGCGAAGAGCGGCGCTTACGAGACGCAGCGAACGACGGCTTCGACGAGTGGCACCGAGCGCTTGTCGGCGGGCGTGCCAGGACCCATCTGGTTGACCGCGTACCCGAAGGCGAAGCCGAGCTCGGGGTGCGCGAACCCGACCGAGCCGCCGAGCCCGTAGTGACCGAACGAGCCGGGGCCGGCCATTGGTCGGTACGGGAACGGCAGCTGGAAGCCGAGGGCATAGGTGGTCTCGTAGCCGGTGACGCGGTCGATGCCTCGACACTGCTCCTGTGAGGCGCGGGCAACCGTTTCCGGTTGGAGCAGACGGGTACCGTCGACCTCACCGATCACTGCGGCGTACATCCGTGCCAGGGCGCGAGCCGTACCCATACCGTTGCCGGCCGGCATCTCGGCGGCCCAGAACGCGGGGTCGTTGGCGACGGTGAACAGGCCCGAGGGAAGGAGGAACGCCCAGTGGGCCAGGCTCTGAGGGTCGAGCAGGCGCTGTGTCAGCTCATCCGGGCCTTCCGGTGGCGGCGCGGCAGGGATGAGGGGCGCGACCCGTGAGTGCTCTGATCTCGGCAACCCGATGTACAGGTCGAGCCCGAGCGGGCGGGCTATCTCCTCGGCGAACACCTGGCCGCACGTGGAGCCGGTCACGCGGTTGATGACCTCGCCGACCAGCCACCCGAACGTGATGGCGTGGTAGCCGTGGTCGGTGCCTGGGTCCCATGCCGGTGCCTCGGCGGCGATGGCGGCGGTAGGCACCTTCCATCCGGCGATGTCCTCGACGGTGAGGGTCCGGTGCAGCGCGGGGAGTCCGGCCTGATGGCTGAGCAGCCAGCGCACAGGTATCGACTCCTTGCCCGCGACGGCGAACTCGGGCCAGTACTGCGCGACCGGCGCGTCGAGGTCGAGAGTGCCGCGCTCGCTGAGGCGGTGGGCGACGATGGCCAGCG
>JBJMLA010000099.1:0-1909 GCA_045805505.1 Solirubrobacteraceae bacterium | reverse complement strand
CCGCCGACGTCGTCGAGCGGATCTGGACGGAGTTCGCGGAGCTCGGCGCGCTCGAGCGCCACGCGATCGATCCGGGCGCCGCCGGCCCGGACGCGGTTGCGGAGCTGCTCGAGACGCGGCTCGCCGACCTCGAGCTGCCGGCTCGCTGACCGGCTACGAGCGGGACCGGGCGAAACGCTGCGCGACCAGGTGGGCCAGCCGCGATTCGGCGCGCCGGTACTGCGCCAGCGCCGGCCTCGAGACGCCGGCGTGGACGAAGCTCAGAGGCCCGGGCGCCAGGCGGAGCGACCCGGCGCAGCGCGCCGCCAGTCGGCCGCACAGATCATCGAGCTGCTGCGCCGGGATCAGCGGGTCCTGCTCCGCCTCGGCGAGCAGCACGCGCGCCTTGATCCGGGTGGCCACGTACAAGGGACTGAACGGGCGCAGGTTGTCGGCGCCCAGCGCCTGGATCGCCACGTCGTGGATGTACGCCGGTCCCGTCGAGGAGCTGCCGCTCTCGGCGCTGCCGTCATAGGCCTGCTGCGATCCGATGTCGACCAGGTCCGCCGGCGCGGCTTCCGCGACCAGGCACGCAAGGTCGGGCAGGCGCGTGGCCGCGAGCAGCGCGAGGTTGCCCCCCGACGACGCCCCGATCATGCAGATCGGGAGTGCGTCGCGAGTGGCGCGGCGCACGCGGCGGTAGACGTCGCGGACGTCGGCCAGGCCGGCGGTGCCGGGCCGGTACGAGCTGTTGACGACGAGCCAGCGGCGGTGCATCCAGGCGCGGTCGTCGGCGTGCTCCGCCGCCGCGGCCTGCGCGCCGGTTCCGGTCCACGCACCGCGGTGAAAGGTGATCGCGATCCCCTCCGGCGCCCTCGACGGGACGAACAGCTCCGTGAAGAACGGCTCCGCCCGCAGCGCCGCCCGGATCCTGGCGGCATCGCCGCCGCCGGCGGCCGCCGAGGCGATCGGCGCGGAGGTCGCGAGGCCGAGAACGACGGCGAGGGCTGTGAGGCGCTTGGAGTTCAAATGGCTGCTCCTCTTATTCTCGTAAAGAGCGGGAATTGGGTCGTTGGGTCGGTGCTAACTTGGCTGTTTCAGTCCGCCGCCGAACCTAAGGTGCCCTGCCAATGGAGATCGAGATTGGACGTGGCAAGAAGGGTCGTCGTGCCTACGGGTTCGACGACATCGCGATCGTGCCCTCGAGGCGCACCCGCGACCCTGACGACATAGACATCAGCTGGACGCTCGGGCCGTACCGCTTCGAGCTCCCGCTGCTGGCGTCCGCGATGGACGGCGTCGTCTCGCCACGCACCGCCGGCATCCTGGGCAAGCTCGGCGGCCTCGCCGTGCTCAACCTCGAGGGCATCTGGACGCGCTACGAGGACGCCGAGTCACAGCTCGAGAAGATCGCCTCCTTCCCGAAGGAGACGGCGACCCGGCAGATGCAGGAGGTCTACAAGGAGCCGGTCAAGGCCGAGCTCGTGGCCCAGCGCATCCGCGAAGTCAAGGAGCAGGGCGTCGTCTGCGCCGCGTCGCTCACGCCTCAGAAGGTCAACACGTACTACGAGCTGGCGCTCGAGGCCGGGCTCGACATCCTCGTGATCCAGGGGACGGTCGTGTCGGCCGAGCACGTCTCGAAGACCTCGGAGCCGCTCAACCTCAAGGAGTTCATCCGCGAGATGCCGGTACCGGTCGTCGTGGGCGGCTGCGCCTCCTACTCGACCGGGCTGCACCTGATGCGGACGGGGGCCAAGGGCGTGCTGGTCGGCGTCGGCCCCGGCCACGCGTGCACCACGCGCGGCGTGCTCGGAATCGGCGTCCCGCAGGCGACCGCGATCGCGGACGTCGCCGAGGCGCGCACCGAGTACCTGAAGGAGTCGGGTGACTACGTCAAGGTCATCGCCGACGGCGGCATGGCCACGGGCGG
>JBJMLA010000098.1:0-13432 GCA_045805505.1 Solirubrobacteraceae bacterium | reverse complement strand
TGCTGGTCGCCACCGACCACGTCCCGATCCGGACGAACCCGAAGACGCGCGAGTCGCGGCTGTTCCCGTCGATGTGGTCCTACGTCCGGCGCAACACCGTCTCGATCTTCCGCATCTACGCGCAGTACGAGCCGCTCCGCGTCTTCATGACGCTGGCCATGCTGCTGTTCGTGCTCTCGCTGATCCCGTTCGGCCGCTTCTTCATCAACTACCTCAGCGGCGACGGCCAGGGCCACGTGCAGTCGCTGATCCTCGGCGCGGTGCTGTTCAACGCCGCCGTGGTGCTGGCCGCGCTGGGCATCCTCGGCGACCTGCTGCACGCCCAGCGGATGATGAGCCAGCGGATCTTCGAGCGCGTGCGCCGGGTCGAGCTCCAGCTCGGGGTTCCGCCGTCGCACTACGAGCCCGGCGCGCACCCCACGGGCCAGCCGGCCACGACGGGCGCCCAGGCCGGTCCGGTCACCGACGAGCACATGGCGGTCAAGGCATGAGCGGCGTCACCGTCGACCGCGAAGGCACGGTCACCGGCAACACCTACGACAAGTACGGCTCGACGAACCCCGTCGTGCGCCGGCTGATGGCGCGCTTCGAGGCGACGCTCGAGGAGCTGTTCACGGCCGCCGGGCCGCGCTCGCTGCTCGACGTGGGCTGTGGCGAGGGCGTGCTGACCCACCAGTGGGCCCAGCGCATCGACGGGCGCGTCGTCGGCATCGACCTCGACGACCCGCTGCTGCACGAGGAGTGGAAGGGCCGCCAGGCGCCCAACCTCGAGTACATGGTCATGAAGGCCGAGCGGATGCCGTTCGCCGACGGCGAGTTCGACGTCGCCACGGCGATCGAGGTCCTCGAGCACGTCCCGGACCCCGCGCACACCGTCGCCGAGATGGCGCGCGTGGCGAACCGCTGGCTGCTCGTCTCGGTCCCGCGCGAGCCGCTGTGGCGCGGGCTGAACGTGGCCCGCGGCGCCTACCTCAAGGACCTGGGCAACACGCCCGGCCACCTCAACCACTGGTCCAAGCGCTCGTTCGTTCAGCTGCTCTCGCGCCACGGCGAGGTCGTCCAGGCGCGCTCGCCGTTCCCGTGGACGATGCTGCTCGTGCGCCTTGGCGAGCACAGCCGCTAAGCCCGACGGCTACGCCCGCGGCGCGCGGGTCCTGTCGATCGGCATCGCGTCGACCGGCGTCTTCACGTTCGCCTACTTCGCCGTGGCCAGCCACGTGCTGGGCTCCGATGACTACGGCGCGATCTCGCTGCTGTGGTCGGTCCTCTTCGTCGTGCTCTCGGTCATCTACCGCCCGGTCGAGCAGCTGCTGGCGCGCACCATCGCCGAGCGCCGCGCCGCCGGCCGCGAGGGCGGCCACCCGCTGCGCACGCCGGCGACCATCCAGGGCGGCTTCGCGCTGGGCTTCCTGGTCGTCGCGCTGGCGCTGCGCTCGCCGCTCGAGGACGCGTTCGGCTCCACGACGCTCTACTGGGTCTTCGTCGTCGCGACGATCGCCTACGCGGCCTCCTACTTCGCCCGCGGCTGGTTCGCCGGCCATCAGTGGTTCGGGTTCTACGGCGGGCTGGTCCTGTTCGAGTCGGTCTCGCGGTTCTGCTTCCCGCTGGCGGTCGCGGTCGGCGTGGCGAGCGGTCAGACCGCCGTCGCGCTGGGTATCGCGGCCGCGCCGATCGCCTCGCTGCTGGTCCTGCCCTGGGCGCTGCGCCGGGAGGAGGGCGCCGGCGAGGGCGGCCGCGAGCAGATGGCGATGCGCGAGGGCGGCGGCTTCGCCCTGTCGGTCGCCGGGGTCCAGCTCGCCGAGCAGGCGCTGCTCAACGCCGCCGTGGTCGTCGTCGCCGCCCAGGCCGACAGCGCCGCGGCCGGGGTCGTGTTCAGCGCGCTGCTCATCGTCCGCGCGCCGCTGCAGCTGTTCCAGTCGATCCAGACGTCGCTGCTGCCGCACCTGGCCGGCGGCGGGGACGCGGCGCGGGCGATCCGGGTCACCGTGCTGGCGATCGCCGGGTTCGCCGGGCTCGTGGCGATCGGGCTGCTGGCCATCGGCCCGTGGGCGATGGACCTGCTCTTCGACGACCTGCACGACTACGGCCGCGTCGGCCTGGCTCTGCTCGCGGTCGGGATGGGGTTCCATCTCGCCGCCGGGACGCTCAACCAGGCGCTGCTCGCCGCGGACCGCGCCGCCGCGGCCGCGCTGACGTGGCTGGGGGTGGCCGCCGGGTTCGTCGTCTTCGTCGTCGCCGCGCCCATCGACGACCGCCTCTTGCGCACCGAGATCGGCTACGTCGCCGCCGCCGCCCTGCTGGCGGCGCTGCTCGCTACTCGTACGCGAGGGCTTTCAGCACGTCGAGCTTCGCCGCCCGCCTAGCCGGGATCACCGAAGCGAGGACGCCGGCGACGGCGGCCAGGACGAGCAGCGCGAGGACGGTGGGCACCGGGATGCTCAGCGTCAGGTCGTCGACGGCCCGGCTGACCAGGACCGCCAGCCCCGTCCCCAGCACGATCCCGAGAATGCCGCCGATCAGGCTCATGATCACGGCCTCCATGCGGATGATCCCGCGGACCTGGCGCCGCGACGTCCCGATCGCCCGCAGCATGCCGAGCTCACGCGTGCGCTCGGTGATCGAGAGCACCAACGTGTTGACGATGCCGAACAGGGCGACGATGACGGTCAGCGCCAGCAGCGCGTAGATCAGCGCCAGCAGCTTGTCGATGCGCTTGGAGAACTCGTCGCTGAACTGCGTGTTCGACAGCGCCTCGGCCTGCGGGAACTTGGCCTTGAGCAGGTCCTTGGCCCGCTGCTGGGCCGCGGCGGCCTGGCCGGGCTCGGTGCCGACGAAGACGAAGTTGTCCTTGTCGACCCCGAACGTCGCGGCGAGCACGCGGTTGGTCACCGTGAAGTCGCCGCGCAGCAGTCCCTTGTCGTCGAGCAGGCCGATGATCTTCAGCCGCGCGGTCGTTCCGCTCGGCGTGACCATCATCACCGTGGCGCCCGTGGTCAGGTTCTTCTCCTCGGCGAGCTTCTTGGAGATCAGCGTCGTCCCCGGCCCGAGGTCCTTGAGCCGCTCCTGGCCCTCGCCGGCGTCGTAGAGGGTGCTGAACGTCTCGGGCTCGATGCCGATGATGGCGCGCCCCTTGCCCAGCGCCTTGGCGCGGGTGAAGCGCACGCGCGTGACGGTCCTGACGCCCTCGATGCCCTCGACCGCGTCACCGGCCTGCGGCGTGAAGGTCGAGAAGCCGTCGGTGTTCTGCAGGATGAAGTCGGCGCTGAGGCCCTGCTCCACGGCCTTGCGGATCGTCGAGCGCGCGCTGTCGGCGAAGATCGAGGCGAAGGCGAACATCGTCACGCCGACCATCAGCGCCGCCGCCGTCGCGGCCGTGCGGCCGGGCTGGCGGATCGCGTTCTCGCGCGCCAGCCGGCCCGTCAGGCCGAAGGCGCGTTCGAGCGGGCGCCCGACGAACGCGGCCAGCGGGCCGACGAGCCGCGGGCTCAGCAGCGCCACGCCGATGAACGCCGCACCGGCGCCGCCGCCGACGAAGCTCAGCGCCGGACCGGACTTCAGGTCGGCGAACAGCCCGACGCAGAGCAGGACGACCGCTCCCAGGCACAGCAGGAGCGCCAGCGGCGTGACGAACCGCGCGCCGCGCCCGGCCGGGAGGATCGCCCCCTCGCGCAGCGCGGCCACCGGGGGCACGCGGGTGGCCCGGACCGCCGGCACCAGGCTCGAGAAGACCGTCACCAGCGTGCCGACGAGCAGCGAGACGATGACGGTGCGCGACGCGATCACCGTCCCGTTGGAGGGCAGCGACACGCCGACGGCCTCGAACAGCGCCTTGAGCCCCTGCGAGAGCAGGATCCCCAGACCCAGGCCGGCGCCCGCGCCGAGCAGCCCGATGATCAGCCCCTCGCCCAGCACGGTCCGCATGATCTGCCGCCGCTTGGCGCCGAGCGTGCGCAGCAGCGCGAACTCGCGCGTGCGCTGCGCGACGGTGATCGAGAACGTGTTGAAGATGATGAACGCGCCGACGAACAGCGCGATGCCGGCGAACGCGAGCAGCGCGGTGCGCAGGAAGCCGATGTTCTCCCGGATGTCCTTGGACTGGCTGGCCGCCTGCTCGGTGCCGGTCCGCACGACGAGCGTCCTGGGCACGACGGCCTGCAGCCGCTGCTTGAGCTCCTCGGGCTCGACGCCGCCCGCCGCCGAGGCGTCGATCTCGTCGAAGCGCCCGACCTTGCCGGCCAGGCGCTGGGCCTCGGGCAGCGTGAACATCGCCGCGACCGCGCCGCCGAAGGACTCGACGCCGGCGATCTGCATGACGCCGACGAGCTTGTAGTCCTTGCGCGGCGTCTGGGCCTGCACCGGGATCTCGTCGCCGAGCTTGAAGCCCTCCTTGTCGACGGTGGCCTTGATGAGCGCCATCTCGTTGTCGCGCTCGGGCAGCCGCCCGTCGGAGATGGTGAAGACCGAGAAGCGCTGGGTCTCGTGCCGCGAGACGATGAACCGCGGCGCGCCGCCGAGGCCCAGGGGCTTGCCGTTCTTGCCGAGGATCGTCGCGCCCTGGGAGAAGATGCCGCCGTCGGCGGCCTCGATGCCGTCGGTCGCGCGGACCTTCTCCAGCACGCTCGCGCTGATCGTCGGGACGGAGTCCGGGTCGTCGGTCTGGACGATCTCGCGCGGGCTGACGACGGCGTCGGTGCCCTTGTAGCTCTCGGTGAAGATCGTGTCGAACGACCCGTTGATCGTGTCGGTGAAGACGTAGGTGCCGGCGATCAGCGTCACGCCCAGCGCGACGGCCAGTGCGGTCAGCGCCAGGCGAGCGCGACGTGCGAACAGCCCGCGAAGGGCGACGCGCCTCACGCCGGCGCCGGAGCGCGGTCGGCCACGATGCGGCCGTCGGCCATCTCGAGGACGCGATCGGCGAACGACGCGGCATGGGCCTCGTGGGTGACCATCACGACGGTCTGGCCGAACTCGTCGACGGAGCGGCGCAGCAGCCGCAGCACCTCCTCGGAGGCCGAGGAGTCGAGGTTGCCTGTCGGCTCGTCGGCGAAGATGACGGCCGGGCGAGAGGCCAGTGCTCGCGCCACCGCGACGCGCTGCTGCTGGCCTCCGGAGAGCTCGGAGGGCCGGTGGGTGAGCCGGTCGCCGAGGCCCACGGTGGCGATCAGCCGTTCGACCCATTCGCTGTCGGGCTTGCGGCCGGCGATCTCCAGCGGCAGCAGGATGTTCTCGCGCGCGTTGAGGACCGGCAGCAGGTTGAAGGCCTGGAAGACGAACCCGATGCGGTCGCGCCGCAGCTCGGTCAGCTTGCCGTCGTCGAGGCCGGCGAGCGACACGCCGTCGATCTCGACCTCGCCGCCGGTGGGCCGGTCGAGTCCGGCCAGGATGTGCATCAGCGTCGACTTGCCCGAGCCCGACGGGCCCATGATGGCGGTGAACTCCCCGGGCGCGAAGGTCACCGAGACGCCACGCAGGGCGTCGACGGCGGCTTCGCCCTCGCCGTAGCGGCGGGTCAGGTCTGTGGCGGAGATGATGGGGGCAGGCATGCGCTGATCGCACGATACGCAGCCCCCGGATCCGGAGTGTTGAAGATCGCCGAACCGGCCACGAACAGGGTCGCCCCCGCCTCCGCGCACGGACCCGCGGTGGTGGTGTCGATGCCACCGTCGACCTCGAGCTCGGCGTCGGGACCGATCAGCGCGCGCATGCGCCGCACCTTCTCGATCGAGGTGGCGATGAACTTCTGCCCGCCCCAGCCCGGATTGACCGTCATGCACAGCGCGAGGTCCGGAGCGATCTCGCCGTAGACGGCCGGCGGCGTGGCCGGGTTGACGGCGACGCCCGCGCGGCAGCCGTGCTCGCGGATCTGATCGATCGTGTAGTGGACGTGCGCCGTGGCCTCGGCGTGGAAGGTGATGGTGTGGGCACCGGCCTTGGCGAACGCCTCGATCTGGCGCTCGGGGTGCTCGATCATCAGGTGGACGTCGAGCGTGACGCCGAGGTCGCTGAGCGCCTCGACGGCGATCGGCCCGAAGGTGATCGGCGGGACGAAGTGGCCGTCCATGACGTCGACGTGGATGACGGTCGCCCCGGCGGCGACGACCTCCTCGACCTGCGCGCGCAGGCGGCCGAGGTCGGCGGACAGGATCGACGGCGCGACCTGCATCAGACCGGCTGCAGCATGCTGCCGCCGCAGATGTTGCAGGACATGATCGTCGTGGTGGTCATGCGCACGATCGTGGAGTGTTCCCCGCAGTCCGGACACACCGACATCAGCTCGAAGCGGTGCAGGCAGTAGACGCAGCGGTAGCGCCCGGGCAGGTTCGTCGGGCGCAGCCAGGGCTCGTGGCAGTCCGGGCAGCTCGGCCCCAGGTTCACGGCCTCAGCCATCGACCGAGACGATAGAGAACCCGTCGGTGCCGTCGCGATGGGGCCAGGTGCGGGTCGGCTCGCCGTCGAGGTGCTCCTCCCCCGGGTTCAGGGTGCAGACGCTGTAGACGAGCCGCCCTCCGGGCCGGATGCAGGCGCGCGCGACCTCGAGCAGCCGCTGCTGCTCGGTGCGCAGGCCCTCGATGCGCTTGGGCGTCATCCGCCAGCGGAGGTCGGGGTTGCGCGCCAGCGTCCCCAGGCCGCTGCACGGCGGGTCGAGCAGCACGCGGTCGAAGCTGCCGGCGGCCTCGGCGGCGTCGGCGTTGACGACCTTGACGATCGTCGCCCCGAGCTCCTCCATCCGAGTGGCGAGCGCGGCCGCCCGCCCCTCGTGGCGCTCGTAGGCGACGACCTCGCCCTGGTTGCCCATCAGATCGGCGAGCAGCGACGTCTTGTTGCCCGGGGCCGAGCACAGGTCGAGGATCCGCTCGCCGGGCTGCGGGTCGACGGTGCGCGCGACGAGCTGCGAGGCCGTCGACTGGCGCACCACGTGGCCGTTCTGCTCGCGCGTGGCCTTCTCCGCGGGCTCGTTGTCGGCGGCCATCAGCGCGACGGCCTCCTCGCGCCCCAGCCAGTCCCACCACAGGTCGACGATCCAGCGCGGATGCGAGTGGCGCAGCACGGCGCCCTCGCGCGTGTCGTCGGACGGCAGCTCGACGCCCTCGCGGATGACCTTGCGCAGGACCGCGTTGACCATGCCCGAGGCGCGGTGGCCCTTGATCAGCTCTACCGACTCGCCGACCGCAGCGTGGTCGGCGACGCCGTCGAGGAACAGCAGCTGGTAGAGCCCGAGCTGGAGCGCGGCGCGGGCGACCACGGGGGGCTCGCGGTCGACGAAGGACTCGATGACGTGGTCGAGCGTGTCGCGGCGCTGGACGGTGCCGAAGGCCAGCTGCTGGGCGAACGCGCGGTCGCGGCCCTCGAGCCGGCGCGCCTCGCCCTCGAACGCGCGGTCGGCGTAGGCGTCCTGCTCGAGCGTGCGCCGCACGACGCGGAAGGCGACCTGCCGGGCCAGGCTCATGCGACCACGAGCCGCATGCCGACGTCGAACTCGGCGAGCTCGCGCAGGGGCCCGTTGCGCTCGTCCCACGTGCCGTCGTCGAGGTCGCGACGGACGTCGGCGACCACGCGCTGCACCACGTCGGCGGGCTGGCGGGCGAAGCCGCTCGTGGCGTTGCGGGCGTCCTCGTCGAGCACGCGCTCGGGGTGCGCCCAGAAGGAGGCGAGGGTCCAGTCCGGGGTGTCGCGCGGCGTCGGCAGCGGCGTGGTGTGCGCGCCGCCGAGCCACGACTCGAGCTGCTCGGGCACCGGGAAGATCCGGGCGTCCATGTCGGCCACCTCGTGCAGGTAGTCGCGCATGAGCCACATCGCGGAGGACACGCGGGGATCGAACGTGACGATGACCACGGGACCGCGGGAGACGCGCCGCAGCTCGCGGACGCCGGCCTCGCGCTCGGCGTCCCAGTGGTGGACGCTGAGGACGGCCATGGCGGCGTCGACGCTCTGGTCGCGCAGCGGCAGCGCGCCGGCGCTCGCGCGGATCGCGGGAGCCAGCTCGGGCGGCCGCTGGGCGGCCATGACGTCGCTGGGCTCGATGGCGATGACGTGGCGGCCGGCCGGCTCGTAGGACCCTGCGCCGGCCCCGACGTTGACGATCGTGCGGGCGTCGCCGAGTGCCGCGTGGATCTGCGCCCGCAGCGCCGGATCCTCGCGGCGCGTCCGCGCGTAGCCGACGCCGATCCGCTCGTACCTGGGCTCCCGGGCCGAGAAGGCAGTCACTATCGCTGCTTTCCCAGCCCACGGGCGTAGTCCGCGGCGGGCATCTGGCGCTTGCCGGGCGGCTGGACCTCGACCAGCTCGAGCGCGCCGCCGGCGCAGCCCCACAGCAGGCGTCCCTCGGAGACCGCGAGCTCGCCGGGGGCGACATCGTCGCCGACCGGTCTCGCGGCCCATACGCCGAGGTCAGCCGCCTTCGCTCCGATGTGCGGCGACAGCGCACGGACCACGCGAGCGTTCGTCTCGGGATCGGCGGCGGCATCGAGCGAACGGTCCGCGCCGGTGATCTTCTCGGCGTAGACCATCCCCTCGTCGCCCTGCTCGCGGCAGTCCGGTCGCTCCTCGAGCCAGCGCAGCAGCAGGCGCGAGGCGATCGGCTGCAGCCGCGCCGACACCGTGCCGTACGTGTCGTCCTCGGAGATCGGCGTGCGCTCGACCAGGCACACCGGGCCCTCGTCGAGGCCTTCGGTCATCTTCATGATGCACACGCCGGTCTCGGCGTCCCCGGCCATGATCGCGCGCTCGATGGGCGCCGCGCCACGCCAGCGCGGCAGCAGCGAGGGATGCACGTTGATCAGCCCGGGGTGCGACAGCAGCGGCTCCTTGATCCACGCGCCGAACGCGCAGACCACCACGTCGTCGAAGCCCGAGAAGTCGATGTCGTGGACGTCCTGCGGCTGCTCCAGGCGCAGCTCCCGCTCTCTTGCTGCCAGAGCCACGGGCGGCGCCGCAAGCTGGCGTCCTCGTCCCTTCGGCCGGTCCGGCCGGGTCACTACCAGATCAGGCGACAGCGCGGCCATCACGCCGACCGCGAACTCCGAGGTTCCGAGGTAGGCGAGGCTCAAGCGCCGTCGAGCGCCTCGCGCAGCGACCGCATCGCTTCCTTGCGCTGGTCGCGTGGCGCGTGGTCAAGGATCAGCACGCCGTCGAGATGGTCGATCTCGTGCTGGATGACGCGCGCCTCGAGGCCCGACGCCTCGATGAAGATCTCCTCGCCGCGCTCGTCGCAGGCCTTGACGCGGACGTGGATCGGGCGCTCGACGTCGACGTGCACGGACGGCAGGCTCAGGCAGCCCTCCTCCATGACCTCTTTGTCCTTGGACTCCCAGAGGATCTCGGGGTTGATCAGCGCGTTGACCGGGCTGTCGTGCTCGACGCGGTAGACGAGCACGCGGTGCGGGACACCGACCTGGGTCGCGGCCAGCCCGATGCCCATCGCGTCGTTCATCAGCACGCCCATGCGGGCGACCTCGTCGCGCAGCGACTGGTCGAAGCGATCGACCTTGCGGGCCTCGGTGCGCAGCACCGGATCGCCGTAGACGCGCACGTGCTGCAGCGCCGCGTCGCGGCGCGCGCGCAGTTCCGGGTCGAGGCCGGGGGGCTCGTGCTCCGGGCCCTCGAACTCGACCTGCTCCTCGACGGTCTCCTCGCTCATCGGGCCCTCAGGCTACCGTCGCCTACTGCGGGTCGACGTCCACGCTGAACGCCGCGGCCTTGTGCTCGCGGCCCGCGGCGACACCCTGCACGGCGCCGTCGACCGCGGCGATCGCGGCGCGCCGGTCCTCGGCCTTGACGACCACCTGCGCGCGCTCGCGGCCGCGCAGGCGGAACAGCGGGGCCGGACCGAGCGCAGGCACCGACAGCACGTCGCGAACGGCCTGCGCGGCAGCCATTGCGGCGCCCGGCTGCTCCGATGAGCAGACGACGCGGATCAGCGTCGAGTACGGCGGGTAGCGCAGCGCGCGGCGCCGCTCGAGCTCGCCGGCCAGGAACCCCTCGCTGTCGTGCTGGGCGGCATGCAGCAGTGACGGCGCGTCGGGCGCGATCGTCTGGACGAGCACGCGCCCGCCCGCGGCGCCGCGGCCGGCCCGTCCGGCCAGCTGGGCGACGAGCGAGAACGTCCGCTCCTCGGCACGGAAGTCGGGGAAGCGCAGCGTCGCGTCGGCGTCGAGGACCACGCCCAGGGTGACGTCGGGGAAGTCGTGGCCCTTGGCGACCATCTGGGTACCGACGAGGATCCCGCGCTCGGCCTGCTCGAACGCGGCGAGCACCTGCGCCGCCCGCGGGGTGTCGGCGTCGAGGCGGAAGACCGGGTGCCCGGCCTCCGCGAGCTCGTGCTCGAGCCGCTCGGTCCCGGTGCCGTGCCGCCCGATGGAGATCGAGCCGCAGGCGTCGCAGCGTGTCGGCACCGGCTCGCGATGGCCACAGTGGTGGCAGGCGATCAGGTCCTCGGCGCGGTGCAGGACCAGCGAGACGTCGCACTCCGGGCACATCCACACCTCGCCGCACGAGCGGCAGGTCAGGAAGTTCGACCAGCCACGGCGGTTGAGCAGCACGATGGACTTGCGTGCGTCGTGCAGCGCGTGGACGGTCAGTGGGTGCATCGCGCGCTTGGCCTCGCGCATGTCGACCATCTGCACCTTGGGCAGCGTCGCGCCGTCGACGCGTGACCCCATCCGCAGCCGCCGCAGGCGCAGGAAGCTCTCGGGCCGCGGCGTCGCCGTTCCCGCGACGAGCACCGCGCCGATCAGCCGGGCGCGGTGGGCGGCGACCTCGCGGGCGTCGTAGCGCGGATCGCCCTCGTGCTTGTAGGAGCTGTCGTGCTCCTCGTCGACGATGACCAGGCCGATGTTCTCGAGCGGGGCGAACACCGCGCTGCGCGGCCCGACGCAGACGCGCGCCTCCCCCGCGCGCAGCCGCGCCCACTCGTCGTGGCGCTCGCCCGCGCCGAGCTTGGAGTGCAGGACCGCGACGGTGTCGCCGAAGCGGTCGACGAAGCGCGAGACGATCTGCGGGGTCAGGCCGATCTCGGGAACCAGGACGATGGCGGTCTCGCCGCGTTCGAGCGCGCGCGCCACCGCCTGCAGGTAGACCTCGGTCTTGCCCGAGCCCGTCACCCCGTGCAGCAGCAGGCCCTCGCCCGGCTCGGCGGCGAGGATCGCCGCGAGCGCCTCGGCCTGCTCGCCGGTCAGCACGGGCGCCTCGCGCAGGCGGGCACCGACCGCGGTGTGGGTCACGTGGCGGCGGACGATGCGCGGCGCGATACGGACGAGGCCGCGCGACTCGAGGCGGCGCAGCGCCGCGGTGTCCGGCCCGGTGAACCGCGGGAGCGTCGCCAGCAGCGCCCGCTGGTTGTCGTTGAGGCGCGCGTCCTCGGCGACCTCGGCCGGCTCGGCCCACAGCGCGGTCTTGGGGCGCGAGGACGACGACGGCGAGACGAGCTGGAGCGCGCGCGCCGGCGTCGAGCAGTACTCGGCGGCCATCCACAGGGCGAGCTCGACCAGGTCGGGTGGCAGCGAGTGGTCCAGGACTCGCCGCGGCGCGACGAGCGTGTGCTCGGACTCCTCGGCCACGCCGGTGACGACACCGAGAAGGGTCTGGTGCCCGAACGGAACCTCGAGGACCGAGCCCACGCCGACGCCCTCCGGCCGCTCGTAGTCGAACGGCCCTCGGAGCACCCGCGCCGTGGTCAAGGGCTCGACCTTGGCGACTGCGGGACACACGTCTCCAATCTAGGTGCGCCAGCGGATATGGTCGCCCCATGGACCTCCATTCCGGCGAGCAGATCATCTTCAAGGGTCGCCCCAGCTGGCGCTCGACGCTCCAGTTCTACCTCGGCGGCCTCGTGCTGGCCGCGGTCGCCGGCGTCATCGGCGCCCTCGTCCAGGACACCGGTACGGGCATCGGGATCGGCGTCGGCGTCTTCGCCGTCGTCCTGGTGGTCGGGTTCCTCAAGCGCCTCGGCACGCACTACGTCGTGACCAACGAGCGCCTGCACATCCGCCGCGGCCTGATCTCCAAGCACATCCAGGAGACCCGCCTGGAGCGCGTCCAGAACGTCAACACCGATCAGTCGGTGTTCGAGCGCATCCTGCAGATCGGCACCGTCGACTTCGACACCGCCGGCACCACCGATTCGGACTTCAGCTTCACCGGTGTCGCGCAGCCCGAGCGCGTCGTCGCGGCCGTCGATCGTGCTCAGCGGTCACAGTCGCAACCCGCTGCCGCCGCCCCCGCGCCGCCGGCCGCGGCCATCGACGCACCTCCAGCAACCGCGGAGTAGCATCGCGCCGATGGTCGACCCCGAGACGGATCTCGCCCCTACCGACCAGCCGGTCGAAGCGGCCGAGACCTCCCGCGACGAGTGGCTCGAGCTGGCCATCGCCGACCCCGAGACCGCCGCACTCGCCACCGCCGCTCGCCACGGGCGCCCACTGCCGCCGCGGGGGTAGGGGGTCCGGCGCGCGGGGCCGCGGCGCGACGCCGCCGGTCGCCGCGCACGTTCGCGGTCGCGGGGCACCGAGGAGGAAGGCACGGGAGCCCCGGACGGCTCGAACGTCCCATCCGTCCCGCTATGTCGGGATGGAATGGACGTTCACCCGCGCAGCACGCGGCAGACCACCCGCGCGCGGGCACACCCTCCCCTCGCCGCCCCGCGACCGCCGGCCGGCGCGGAAACCCGCGGCGATCCGGCGCGGATCGAGCCGGATCACCGCTTCGACAAACCGAACGTCCATTCCACCTGCCCATAGGCAGGCAAAGTGGACGTTCGCGCCCTACGCCGTCGCGGCGCCGATGCCCGCGGCGTCGCGGAGCGCGTCGGCCTTGTCCGTGCGCTCCCAGGTGAAGTCGGCGTCGTCGCGGCCGAAGTGGCCGTAGGCGGCGGTCTTCTGGTAGATGGGGCGGTGGAGCTTGAGCTCCTCGCGGAAGGCGCCCGGGCGCAGGTCGAAGTGCTCGTCGACGAGCTGGGCGATCTGGGCGCGGCCGATCTTCTCGGTGCCGAAGGTCTCGACCGAGACGCTGACCGGGTGGGCGACGCCGATGGCGTAGGCGACCTGGATCTCGCAGCGGTCGGCGAGGCCGGCGGCGACGATGTTCTTGGCCACCCAGCGCGCGGCGTAGGCGCCCGAGCGGTCGACCTTCGACGGGTCCTTGCCCGAGAAGGCGCCGCCGCCGTGGCGGCCCATGCCGCCGTAGGTGTCGACGATGATCTTGCGGCCGGTCAGGCCGGCGTCGCCGACGGGGCCGCCGATGACGAAGCGGCCGGTCGGGTTGACCAGGAAGTCGTTGGCCAGCGCGTTGGCGTCGAAGAGGTCCTCGGGCAGCACCGGCAGGACGACCGACTCCCACAGGTCTGAGCGGATCTGGTCGTTGGTGGCGTAGTCGGCGTGCTGCGTGGAGATCAGCAGCTTCTCGATGCCGACCGGCACGCCGTCGCGGTAGCGGACGG
>JBJMLA010000097.1:0-2502 GCA_045805505.1 Solirubrobacteraceae bacterium | reverse complement strand
GATGGCCGTCAGCCCCGCGACCGCCTTCGCAGCGTCGCCCGCCGGCACCACGAGGTAGTCGAGCGCGGGCGCCGCCGCGTTCACCTGCCAGGCGTCGGGGCGGTCGGACGCCATGCGCCAGCGCGAGATCTCGTCGCGGTCGAGCAGGAAGCCGTAGCCGTTCGACGAGACGAACTGCGACTGGACCCAGTAGGCCGCGGTGGCGCCGTCCGGGAACAGGTACCCCTCGCCGCCCGAGGTCGGCGAGGGCGCGATCGCCGGATCCGCTTCGCCGGCGCCGAGGTTCTCCTGCTCGATCCAGTTGTAGAAGTCCTGGCCGGACTGGTCGAGCGAGTTGTGGCGCCCGCCGAAGCCGTGGAACGCCTCGCCGGTCGCGGCGCGGAAGCTGTCGCCCATCGTCGCGACGCCGTCCGGAGGATCGGGTCGCGCGTTGACGCGGAAGCCGTTGCCGGACGGGGCGATCGTGACGATCAGGTGGCGGCCGCTCGGGTCGGTGGTCGAGACGGTGAGCTTCACGCCCCCGTCCGCCGGCTTCGCGTCCGTGACCGCGACCGCCGAGAACATGACTCCCGCCTCCGTGCCCGACAGCTCGTTGCCCTCCCACTGCTCGGCGGGATGCTGCACGTCGCGCGATGCGCCGACGACGAACTGCAGCGGCGCGTAGAGCGTCGGGCGCTTCTGCGTGTCCTGACCGAGCGGGATCGGATCTGGCACGGGGACGACCGGGAGGACGCCTTGGCCCGCGGCGGGCGTCTCGGCGAGGAGCGTCCTGCCGCGGCGGTCGGCGAACGCGATGCCGAAGGGGTTGCGCGTGACGGTGGCGCTGCCGGCCTTGGTGGCCACCACGATGCGGTCGGGTGAGATGCCGGTGCGGGCTTCGGCGGTGGCCGGGAGGGCGGCGGTGGCGATGGCTATGGCGCATGCGAGCTGCCGCATGCCTTGGGAACGGTTTCCGCTCGCCTTCGCTGTTGCTCGGGGCGTTACAGCTTCTGCATCGCCAAGACGGCGGTGTCGTCGTCCTGCTCCGCGCCCGCGAACTCCAGCAGCGCCGCGCGTATCCGCTCGACGGCCTCCTCCGCGCTCACCACTCCGCGCAGCGTCTGCTCGAGCCGGTCCTCGCCGAAGCGGCCGTCCTTGCCGCGCGCGTCGATCACGCCGTCCGTATAGAGCACCACCACGTCGCCCGCGACAAGCTCCAGCGAGGCCGGGAGCCAGTGGCCGTGCTCGAAGGCGCCGAGCATCGGCCCCGTCCGGCCGATCGCCGTCACCTCGCCGCCCCGCACGAGGAACGGCAGCGGGTGCCCCGCGCACACCAGGCTTGCCTCGCTGCGGCCCTCGTGCAGCAGCACGATCACGGCCGTGCACAGAGCCATCTCGCCGCGCTCGCGGAGGTTCTCGTTCAGACGCGCGAGTCCCATCGTCGGCGTGCCGACCAGGGTCCCGGCGGTGCGCAGCGTGTATCGGCCCATCGCCGTCAGCGACGCCGCTGCCGGCCCGCGGCCGACCACGTCGCCCATCACGGCCATCCACCCGGCCGCCGTCGGGAACACGTCGTAGAAGTCACCGCCGACGTCGGTCTCGCCGCCGGCCGGGCCCGCAGGCATGTACAGGCTCTCGAACTGCCAGCCGGGCACGTCCGGCAACGCGGGCGGGAGCAGGCTGCGCTGCAGCGTCGTCGCAACCCGCTCGAGCTGCGTGTAGAGCCGCGCGTTCTCGATCGCGGTCGCAGCGCGACGGCCGAGCTCCAGGGCGAGCTCGACATCCGCCTCGCTGAAGCGGCGGCGCGACTCGGCGCTGACCAGCGACAGCGCGCCGACGGTCCGCTCCGGCGTGGCCATCGGCACCACGATGATCGAGTGGAGCCCGAGCCGCCGCAGCTCCGCGCGCTGCTCGGGGTCGAGCGGCCCGGCTTCGAAGATCTCGGTCGTGACCTCCGGGATCACGAGCGGCTTGCCGCTGCGCATCACCTCGGGCGCCCCCTGGTCGCTGTCGAGGCGCGCGGGCCAGCGCTCGGCGTAGCTGCGCGCGAACTCGAGCATCTCGGGATCGCCGTGCGCGATCGCCACCTGCTCGATCAGGTCGCCGTCGGGGATGCTCACCGAGCACCAGTCGGCGAGCACCGGGACGGCCAGCTCCGCCACCCGCTGCAGCGTGCTCCCGTAGTCGAGCGAGGAGGCGAGCACGGCACTGGCGTCGGCCAGCAGCCGCTGCGCGACCTCGGCGCGCTTCGTCTCGGTGATGTCCTCGATCACGTTCACCGCCAGCAGGACCTCGCCGCCCGGCCCATGCACCGCCGTCGCCTTCGTCATCCGCCAGCGCTCGACGCCGGTCTGGCGGTTGACCGCGCGCACGACGAGCGGCTCGGCCTCGAAACCTTCCAGAACGAGCCGGCCCGGCAGCTTGGCCAAGTCGAGCGATGAGCCGTCCTCGTTGACCGTCGTGAAGCGCTCGACGAGCTCCATCGGCGGCGTGGAGAGCAGCTCTTCGACGGACTCAGCGCCG
>JBJMLA010000096.1:0-19790 GCA_045805505.1 Solirubrobacteraceae bacterium | reverse complement strand
CTCGAGATCGGCAAGCGCATGGCCGCGTTCCGCGGCATCAGCCACTGCTACGAGCGCCCGACCTACCAGGACTGGCCCTACCAGATCTTCACCATGGCCCACGGCCGCTCCAAGGAGGAGTGCGACGCCATCCTCGACGCGATCGAGACCGAGATCGGCTGCATCGAGGACCGCGCCACGCTCTACTCCTCCACCGAGTTCAAGAAGATCCGCCTCGAGTACTTCAAGGACGACTTCAAGAACTGGGAACGCGAGCACGCGGGCGTCTAGCCGCCCTCCGGCGTGAGCAGCTCCGTACGCGACACCCGCTCGGCCGAGCTCTACGCCCGGGCGCTGCAGTACCTGCCGGGCGGCGTCAACTCGCCGGTCCGGGCGATGCGCTCGATCGGCCGCGATCCGATCTTCGCCGAGCGCGCCCAGGGCGCCGAGCTCTTCGACGTCGACGGCAACCGCTATGTCGACTGGATGTGCTCGTGGGGCCCGCTGATCCTCGGCCACGCGAACCCGAAGGTGCTCGAGGCGGTCACCGCCGCCGCGGCCAACGGGACCACGTTCGGCGCGGCCACCGCGGGCGAGGTCGATCTCGCCGAGGAGGTCTCGCGGCGCATGCCCGCCGTCGAGATGCTGCGGATGACCTCGAGCGGCACCGAGGCGTCGATGAGCGCGATCCGCCTGGCCCGCGCGGCGACGGGCCGCGAAAAGCTGCTGAAGTTCGCCGGCGCCTACCACGGACACGTCGACGGCCTGCTCGCCGACGCCGGCAGCGGCCTGGCCACGCAGGGGATCCCGGCCAGCCCGGGCGTCACCGCCGCTGCGACCGCCGCCACGGTGATCGTCGGCTGGAACGACCCCGACGCGGTCTCGGCGGCCTGCGCCGAGCACGACTTCGCGGCGATCCTCGCCGAGCCCTACCCGGCCAACATGGGCCTCGTCCCGCCCGACGCGGGCTTCCTCGAGCACCTGCGCGACGAGGCCACGGCCAACGGCGCGCTGCTGGTCTTCGACGAGGTCATCAGCGGCTTCCGCGTCGCCCCCGGCGGCGCCCAGGAGCTCACGGGCGTCACCCCCGACCTCGTCGTCATGGGCAAGATCATCGGCGGCGGGCTCCCGGCCGCGGCCTACGGCGGGCCGCGCGCGTTGATGGAGAACATCGCGCCGGCCGGCGACGTCTACCAGGCCGGGACGCTGAGCGGAAACCCGCTCGCGGTCGCCGCCGGCCTGGCCACGCTCGCCCAGCTCGACACCGAGGCCTACCTGCACCTGAGCGCCACGACCGAGCAGCTGGCGGCGGGGCTGCGGGAGGCCGCGGGCTCGCGCCCGGTGCAGGTCGTCACCGCTCCGGGCCTGGTCACCGTGTTCTTCTCCGAGCAGCCCGTCCGCAACTACGAGGACGCCAAGCGCTGCGACCTCGACGCCTTCGGGGCCTGGTGCCGCGGCCTGCTGGCCCGCGGGGTCTATCCGCCGCCGGCGCAGTTCGAGGCCTGGTTCCCGTCGCTCGCCCACACGTCCGAGCAGGTCGACTTCACCATCGAGATGGCCGCGGCGTCCTTCGCCGAGATCGCGTGAGCGCCCGCGAGGACGCCGTCCGGGCGATCCGCGCGGGCCACGACCTCCATCACGGGACGTCGGAGGACGCCGACCTGGCGCTCCTCGACGGTGATCGCCTCTACGCCGAGGGCCTCGCGGCGCTCGCCGCCGACGGCGATCTGGAGGCCGTCCGGGTGATGGCCGAGGTCATCGCGGCCTCTGCGGCGGCGCTCGGGGCGGGCGATCCGGCGGCGGCAGAACAGGCCTGGGAGCAGGGACTTCGCCTGCTGGGCGTGTGAGCGCGGACCACCCGATTTATCCGACCGATAAGATTCGGGATCCCTTCTTCTCCTTGTAAGACCTTGCCCAAAGACCGCCGCCAGACCAAGTCCAAGTACACCGCCGATCGGCAGATGCCGGGCGCCTTCGAAGGCGAGACCGTCACGCGCCGCCGGTTCATGACGGGCGTCACGCACGGCGCCGGCGCGGTTGCCGCCGGTGCGTTCGCGCTCCCGGCCATCGGCTTCGCGCTGGGCCCGATCTTCGAGGAGCACGAGATCCCGTGGCAGGACATCGGGGCCGAGGACGCCTTCGCCGACGACACCTACATCCCGGTGACGATCACCATCGCCGAGGGCATCGGCGAGGCCGGCCGCTCGACCGCCTACATCCGCCGGCGCAACGACCAGGACTCGGACAAGGCCGACGAGTACAACAAGTACATCGCCATCTCGACGCGGTGCATGCACCTCGGCTGCCCGGTCAGCTACAAGCCGGCCGCCCAGCGCTTCATCTGCCCGTGTCACGGCGGCGTCTACGACTTCGAGGGCAAGGTCGACGGTGGCCCGCCCGTCCGCCCGCTCGACCGCTTCTACACGCGCGTCATCGACGGCCGCGTCCAGCTCGGCAAGCGCTACTCGGTCAACCGCGAGCTGCGCCGCTTCTCCCCGCGCGACGCGGGTGAGCCGCTCGACGGCATCGGCCAGTTCGCCTACCCCTCGCGTCCGTCCACTCGCAAGATCCCCGGCACCTGATGCCCAAGCTCAAGCTCCCCAGCCTTCCCAAGCCCCCGGTCCCGCCGAACTTCCAGCCGCCCCCGCCGCGGCCGGGGACGACCAACGGCGGCGGCAGCCCGCTCGACACGGCCAAGGAGGTCGGCACCACGGTCGTCGACTGGGTCGACGAGCGCACCTCCCTGTCGGGCGGCGCCCGCTGGATGATGTTCCGGAAGGTCCCCAAGGGGACCAACTGGTTCTACACGCTGGGCTCGGCGACGATGTTCGCCTTCCTGAGCCAGGCCATGACCGGCGTGTTCCTGGCGATGTACTACGACCCCAACCCGACCAACGCCTACGAGTCGGCGCGGTACATCACCAACGAGGCCTTCCTCGGCGAGTTCGTGCGCGGCATGCACAAGTGGGGCTCGACGGTGATGGTCATCCTCGTGTTCCTCCACATGGCGAGGACGTTCTTCTTCGGCGCGTACAAGTACCCGCGCGAGCTCAACTGGATCATCGGCGTCGTCCTGCTGATCCTGACGATGGTCATGTCCTTCACGGGCTACCTGCTGCCGTTCGACCAGCGCTCCTACTGGGCGACGATCGTCGGCGTCAACATCAACGGCACCGGCCCGCTCGTCGGCCCGTACCTGTCGGACTTCCTGCGCGCCGGGCCCGAGTTCGGTGCCACCACGCTGTCGCGCTTCTACGCGATCCACATGATGCTCGTGCCCGGGCTGATCGCGGCGCTCATCGGGCTGCACCTCTACCTCGTGGCCAAGCTCGGCACCACGGCCCCGCCGTGGCTGAAGGCCGAGACCGATCCCGAGCTCCGGGAGGAGCAGGCGTGAACCGCGCGGAGAAGGAGGAATACCTCCGCGAGTACTCGATCCTGAAGTCGCAGGGCAAGCCGTTCTTCCCGTACGCGGTCGCCAAGGACTCGCTGATGGCGGTGGTCGTGATGATCGCGATCATCCTCATGTCGCTGACGCTCGGAGCCGAGCTCGGCCCCAAGGCCGACCCGACGACGACGACCTACGTGCCACGCCCCGAGTGGTACTTCTTCTTCCTCTTCGAGCTGCTGCGCGTCATCAAGCCCAGCGAGCTCGTGCCGCTCGCGACGATCGGCGTGCCGACGATCGCGATGATCCTGCTGTTCCTGCTGCCGTTCTACGACCGCAACCCGGAGCGGCGCCCCGAGCGTCGCCCGATCGCCACCGCGGCCGGCATCTTCACCATCGCCGCGATGGCGCTGCTGACCTACATGGGCGCGAACGCCGGCTCGCCGACGACCATCGAGGAGCCGACGCCGGCGCGGATCGCCGCGCAGGGCGACGCCGCGCTCGCCTCCTACGAGAACGGCAAACAGCTCGTGCCGCAGTCGGGCTGCCTGGCCTGTCACAAGATCGGCGAGAACGGCAACGACGGCCCCGGGCCGCCGCTGACCCAGATCGGCGCCCGGTTGCCCAAGCAGGCCATCGCCCAGACGCTGATCAACCCCACTGCGCCGATGCCGTCCTTCAAGGACCTCCCGAAGGACAAGTTCGACGATCTCGTCACTTACCTCTCGCAGCTGAAGTGAGCGAGCCTTCCACCGCGCCTCGGGGAACGCTTCCCGAGGGGCAGGTGCGGTCGATGTTCGACCGGATCTCCGGCGTCTATGACCTGATGAACCAGGTCATGACCGCGGGACTGCACCACCAGTGGCGCCGTCGCGCGGCCGACCTGGCGGGCGCCGGGCCCTCGACGCACGTGCTCGACGTCGCCACCGGCACCGGCGACCTGGCGATCGAGATGGCCGGCCGCGGCGCGAGCGTGATCGGCTCGGACTTCTCCGACGACATGCTGTCCCGCGCGCGAGAGAAGAACCCCGCGATCACGTGGGAGTGGGCCAACGCGATGGAGCTGCCCTACGAGGACGACCGCTTCGACGCGTCGACGGTCGGCTTCGGCGCCCGCAACTTCTCCGACCTCGGGCGGGGCGTGGGCGAGATGGCCCGCGTGGTCCGGCCCGGCGGCAAGGTCGTGATCCTCGAGATCACCACGCCCACCAAGCCGCCGCTGTCGACGTTCTTCCGCGTCTGGTTCGACACGATCGTTCCCGCGCTGGGCAAGGTCGCGGGTGACTCCGAGGCCTATGAGTACCTGCCGGACTCCGTCAAGCGCTTCCCGGGCCCCGACGGCCTGGCCGGCGTGATGGACGGCGCCGGCCTGCGCGACATCCGCTGGATCCTCACCGCCGGCGGGATCATCGCGATCCATGTCGGCACCGTGGCGTGAGCGCGCCGCTCGAGCCCGTCACGCAGGTCATCGAGACCGGCGGCGCCCACCTCCTGCGCGGCCTGGCCGCCGTCGAGCGGCGTCTGGGCGAGATCGCCGCGGCCGCCGGCGGACCCGTCGCCGGCTGGGCAGGGGCGACCATCGCCGCGGGCGGCAAGCGGCTGCGCCCGCTGCTCGTCCTGCTGGCCGCCGGCGAGGACTCCGAGGCGGCGATCCGGGCCGCCGTGGCGGTCGAGCTCGTCCACGGCGCCACGCTCGTGCACGACGACGTCCTCGACGCCGCGCCGCTGCGCCGCGGCCACCCGACGGTGTGGGCCACGGCCGGACGCGAGGCGGCGACGGTCACCGGCGACCATCTCTTCGCCCGCGCGTTCTCCGAGCTCGCCGCGGGTGAGGATCTCGAGCCGATCAGGATCCTGTCGCGCGCCTCGTCGGCGCTGGCCCAGGGCGAGCTGCTCCAGCGCGAGGACGCCTGGACGCTGATCGGCGAGGAGCGCTACCTGCAGCGCGTCGAGCTCAAGACCGCTGCGCTCTTCGAGGCGGCCTGTGCGTTCGGCGACCCGGCGCTCGCGCCGTTCGGCCGCCACATCGGGCTGGCCTTCCAGATCCTCGACGACGTGCTCGACGTCTCGGGGCCCGCCGAGAAGACGGGCAAGCACCGCGGCACAGATCTGCTCGACGGCACGGTCACGCTCCCGCTGATCCTCGCCGGGCTCGACGACCTCGACCTGCGGGCGATCACCACACCCGAGCAGGCCGAGGTGGTGTGCGACCGGATCGCGGCCGGCGGCGCGCTCGAGCGCTCGCGCGAGCACGCGCTGCGGTTCGTCGCGCAGGCCAAGGACGAGCTGCCGCGGGACATGCCCGGCGCGCAACGGCGGGCCTTCGAGCTGGTGGCCGACGGGGTCGTCGACCGCTACCGCTGAGGCGGAGCTAGGCGGAGGCGGGGCGCCCGAAGTCCTCGGGCAGAAGGGCGTCGGCGTCGAGCGCGTGGACGAACCGCTCGATCTCTTCCTCCATGTTGGCCGCCATCAGGCGACGCAGGTCACCCACGAGCGCCTCGGTGCCGCGGTCGAGCTCCTCGTCGAAGGACTCGACGGTGGACTGCTCGAAGACGCCGGTGCCGGACCACTCGCAGTTGGGGCAACGCAGCGTGACCTCCCAATGGGTCGCGCCGGCCTCCTCCCAGTCGAGCGGGTAGACGAGCTCGGAGTTGCACGAGCCGCAGACGTGGAGATCGGAACGCTCCGAGGGCTCGATCGCGGGGGCGATCTGCTCGACCTCGGGGACCTGGGCGGTGCCCGTGACGGCCGGGTGCTCTTCGAAGTACACGACCTCGATGGTCTTGCCCGAGGGCAGGACGACGCGGCGTACGTAGTGCCGGCTGTCGGAGTGCTCGTTCATCTCGACACCTTCATCGGCCGCCATAGCACAGGACTTGAGGGGTTCGTGAGCTAGGCTTGCGCCATGGCCGGAATCGGTGTACCCGAGCTGCTCATCGTCCTGGCGATCCTGCTGCTGATCTTCGGCCCCAAGCGCCTGCCCACGCTGGGCAAGCAACTCGGTGGCGGCATGCGCGAGTTCAAGGACTCGATCACCGGCAAGAGCAAGGACGACGACGACGACGAGGACGACGAGAAGTCGGCCCGCGTCGCTCCGCCGGCGCTGCCCGAAGCCGCCGCCCCGGCGGCCGAGCCGGTGACTCCGCCGGCCGCGGAGCATGATCCGGCAGTACCGCCGCGCCCGTAACCGAGGTCCATGCCTCCGCTGCGGCCGATCGGCCACGAAGACCGGCTGTCGCTCGTCGAGCACCTCGACGAACTGCGCACGCGCCTGGTCCTGTGCATCGTCGCGTTCGTCCTGGCCTTCGCGTTCACCTACTGGCAGAACGACGAGGTCCTCAACCTCGTCAACAAGCCGGTGGTCGAGGCCTTCAAGCCGAAGGACCACGAGAACCCGAAGGACAAGCTCGGCCAGACGACGGTCTTCCAGCAGCGGGTCGGCGCCCTGGCCAAGGAGCTCTCCGAGGCGCTGCCGGCGATCGAGCGCTCGAGCACCAGCGCCAAGGACAAGCAGGCGATCGAGCAGGCAGCGACGGCGGCCGCGCGCGTCGCCGAGGCGACGCCGACCAACGTGGGGCAGCGGCCGATCACGTTTGGCATCACCGAGCCGTTCCTGACCACCTTCAAGGTGTCGAGCTACGCCGCGATCCTGCTCGTCCTGCCGTTCCTGCTGTTCCAGGCCTACGCGTTCATCCTGCCGGCGTTCACCAACAAGGAGCGCCGGGCGGTCTTGCCGGTGCTGATCATGATCCCGCTGCTGTTCATCGCGGGCGTCGCGTTCGGGTACTTCATCGCGCTACCGCGGGCCGCGAACTTCCTGTTGAACTTCAACGAGCAGAACTTCGACATCCAGTTACGGGCCCAGGACTACTACTCGTTCTCGGTCACGTTCCTCGCGGGCATCGGTCTGCTGTTCCAGGTGCCGATGGGGGTGCTGGCCCTGACGCGCCTGGGCATCGTCTCGGTCGCCCAGCTGCGCAAGAACCGCGGCTACGTGATCCTGGCCACCGCCGTCCTGGCCGCCGTGGTGACGCCGACGCCCGACCCCGTGACCATGCTCGTGACCATGGCCCCGCTGGTCGTGCTCTTCGAGCTGAGTATCCTGGGCGCTGCTGTCCTCGCACGCCGGGAGAAAGACCCCGTCGACGACGACGACGACTTCGACTTGATCGACGAGGACTGACCAGATGCTCTTCGACCTCAGAGGCAGAGGACGCCGCAACACGGTGCGCGTGATCTACGCGAGCCTCGCCCTGCTCATGGGCGGCGGCCTGGTGCTGTTCGGTGTCGGCTCCAACGCCGGCGGCATCTTCTCGAACTCCGGCAACAACGACAGCACCAGCGTCTCGGACATCACCAAGGAGCGCCTCGCGAAGGCCGAGGCCGGAGTCAAGGCCAAGCCCTCCGACGCGGCCGCCTGGGCGACGCTGACCCGCGCGCGCTTTCAGTCGATCGCCAGCGACGAGGTGACCACCACCGGCGAGTACGTCGGCGACGGCATCGCCAAGGCCAAGTCCGCCTCGGCCGCGTGGGACAAGTACCTGGCGCTCAAGCCCGCCAAGATCGACACCAACCTGGCCAACCTCATGCGCCAGGTCTTCCTCGGCCTCGGCCAGGCCGACAAGGCCGTCGACGCGCAGGAGACGGTGATCGACGCGACGCCCGACGCCGACTACCAGGCCTACCGCAACCTGGCCTTCCTGGCCTACGGCGCCGGCCAGAGCCGCAAGGGCGACCTGTCCTCGAAGAAGGCCCTCGAGCTCGCGCCGAAGGACCAGCGCAACACGCTCAAGAGCCAGCTCGACCAGGCCAAGGCCCAGGCCACGACGCAGGCCCTGCAGAACACGCAGACCACCCCCGCGCCGACCACCACGACGGGCTGACACGGCGCCGTCTGGCGCTATCCTGCACCGCTCGCTACGCCCCTGTAGCTCAATTGGCAGAGCAGCGGACTCTTAATCCGAAGGTTGAAGGTTCGATTCCTTCCGGGGGCATGGAATGGCCGGCTGGGATGACGTCTCCCTCATCGCGGCGGCGCTCCCCGGCGCCGGCCCGTCGACCAGCTGGGGACGCCCGTGCTTCAAGGTGGCCGACCGCGCGTTCGTCACCCACCGGCCGCTGTCCAAGCGCGACAGGGCCCAGCTGACCGAGCTGGGGCGCACCGTGCCCGGCGGAGAGCTCGCCCTGGTCCGCGTCGAGCACGAGCTGGCCAAGGAGGCGGTCCTGCAGGGCGAACCCGCGTGCTTCTCGATCCCGCACCTCGACGGCTACCCGGCGGTGCTGGTCGAGCTCGAGCACGCGACACCGGACCTGCTCGAGGAGCTGGTCACGGAGTCGTTCCTGGTCTGCGGCGGGGTGCTGCCCGCCGAGTAGGCTGGCGCCCATGCTGCTCGGCTCCCTGAACGGCGACATCGCTCCCGTCGAGGAGATGACGATCCCGGTCACCGACGAGGGGCTCGTCCGCGGTGACGGGGTCTTCGAGGTCATCCGGCTCTACGGCGGCACGCCGTTCGCGCTGGAGGATCACTACGCGCGGATGGCGCGCTCGGCGGAGACGTCGCTGCTGCCGGTCGACTTCGATGCCCTGCGCACGGAGGTCGGCGCGCTGCTGGAGCGCAGCGGCGGCCTCGACGCGGCGCTGCGGATCATGTGCACGCGCGGCGGCCGGCGGATCGCGCTGATCCAGGAGATCCCGCCGTATCCGGAGACCATCGCGCTGGCGACGGTCACGTGCGCGCCGACGCGGGTGCTCGACGGCGTCAAGTCGCTGAGCTACTGCGCGAACATGCTGTGCACGCGGCTGGCCCAGCAGCAGGGCGCCGACGAGGCGCTGATGGTCACGCCCCACGGCCGCGTGCTCGAGGCGCCGACCTCGTCGTTCTTCTACGTGCGCGGCGACGGCGGGCTGAGCACGCCGCCGCTGGCCGACCACATCCTCGACTCGATCACCCGCCGCTGGATCCTCTCGTTGTTCGACGTCGACGAGCGGCCCATCGCCGTCGACGACCTCGACCAGGTGACCGAGGCGTTCCTGGCCTCGACCTTCAAGGAGGCCCTGCCGGTCCACGCGATCGACGGGCGGCCGCTCGAGGCGCCCGGTGCGCTGACGCGCGAGGTCGGGGAGCGGCTGGGCGAGCGGATCGCCGCCGAGGTCGCCGCGCTTCGATGAGGGTCGTCACGGTCGTCGGCAACCGGCCGCAGTTCGTCAAGGCGGCGGCGGTGTCGCGACTGCTGCGCGCCGGGCACGAGGAGGTCCTCGTGCACACCGGCCAGCACTACGACGACGAGCTGTCGGCGGTCTTCTTCAGCGAGCTGGGCATCCCGCGGCCCGACCGCGAGCTGCGGCTGGGCACGGGCTCCAACGCGGAGCAGACCGCGCGGATGCTGGCCGCGCTGGCGCCGCTGCTCGGCGAGCTGGCGCCCGACGTCGTGCTGGTCTACGGCGACACGAACTCCACGCTCGCCGGCGGCCTGGCCGCGGTGCAGGACGGCTTCCCGGTGGCCCACGTCGAGGCGGGGATGCGCTCGTTCGACCGCAGCATGCCCGAGGAGGTCAACCGCGTGCTGACCGACCACCTCTCGTCGCTGCTGCTGGTCTCGTCCCAGGTCGCGGTCGACAACCTCGCGCGCGAGGGCGTGGCGGCGCCGGTGCAGATCGTCGGCGACGTGATGGTCGACATCGCGCAGCTCGTCCAGCCGCGGGCGCGTGAGGATCTCGCGCCGCTGCAGGCGGCCGGCGTCGCACCGGGCGAGTACGTCCTGGTCACCGCGCACCGCGCCGGCAACGTCGACGACCCCCTGCGGCTCGGGCGCCTGGTCGCGCTGCTCGAGGCGCTGCCCGTCACCGCGGTGCTGCCGCTGCATCCGCGGACGCGGGCACGGCTGGAGTCCACCGGACTGCTGCGCAGGCTCGAGCAGGCGCCGCACGTCGTCCTGCTGCCGCCCGTCGGCTACCTCGAGTTCACCGCGCTGCTCGTCCACGCCCGGGCGATGCTCACCGACTCGGGCGGTGTCCAGAAGGAGGCCTACCTGGCGGGGATCCCCTGCGTGACGCTGCGTGACACGACCGAGTGGGTCGAGACGGTCGCCAGCGGCTGGAACGTCCTCGTCGACCTCGACGCCGGCGCGGCGGTGGCCGCGCTGGGCCGCTCGACCCCGAGCGAGCGGCCGGAGCTCTACGGCGACGGCCGCGCGGGCGAGAGGGTGGTGGCCGCGTTGGCTACCTTCCAGCCATGAGCGACCCCGTCATCCATCCCGGCGCGACCATCGGCGAGGACGTCACGTTCGGCGCGAACGTCGTCGTGCACTCCGGCGCGCGGATCGGCAACGGCGTCCTGATCCAGGACAACGTGATCGTCGGCAAGCAGCCGTCGCTGGCGCCGACGTCCGCCGCCGCCGGCCAGTCGGTCGGCGAGCTCATAGTCGAGGACGGCGCGCGCATCTGCGCCGCCGCGATCGTCTTCGCCGGCGCGCACATCGGCGCGGGAACGATCATCGGCGACCAGGCCTACATCCGCGAGCGCACCACGGTGGGCCCGGGCACGGTCATCGGCCGCGGCACCGCCGTCGACAACGACGTGACGATCGGCGCCCGCGTGCGGATCCAGACGATGGTCTACATCACCGCGTTCAGCGTCATCGAGGACGACGTGTTCGTCGGGCCCTGCGCCATGACCACCAACGACGACACGATGATGCGCCACGACAAGAGCTACGACCTGCGCGGCGCCACGCTGCGCCGGGCCTGCCGCATCGGTGGCGGCGCGGTCCTCGTCCCCGGCGTCGAGGTCGGCGAGGAGGCCTTTGTCGCCGCCGGCGCCGTGGTGACCAACGACGTGCCGCCGCGGGCCCTGGTCATGGGCGTGCCCGGACGCCGGGTGCGCGACGTCGGCGACGAGGAGCTCCTCGAGCAGTGGCGGTGATCGGCCGCCGGCGCAAGCGCCAGCCCGCGGCGACCTGGCACTTCCACGACCCGCTGACCCGGGTCCTGGCGGGCCTGGCCCTCGTCGGGACCTCCGGCGTGGCCGGGACCGAGATCATGCGCGTCTGGCGGCGCGGCTCGGCGCCGATGCCCCACGACGCCGACGACGTCATCGCCGCCGCGGGCGAGGCGATCGAGCAGACGGTCGAGGTGGCGGTGACGGGCCTGCGCGTCGCGTCGCTGCGCGAGAACGCCGCGCTGAGCCTGCTCGTCTCGTTCAACACCTTCTGGCTGCTGACCCGCGTGACGACCTCCGAGATCCGCCGCCGCGGGCACTTCGGCCCGTTCCGCGACGCCCGGGTGGGCCGCACGCACGTCCACCACTTCGTGCCCGGCATCGTGCTGATGATGCTGGCCGGCGGCGCCTCGATCGTGTCGGCCGACGAGCGGCTCGATCCGCTGCTGGCCGTGCCGTTCGGCCTCGGCGCGGCGCTCACGCTCGACGAGTCCGCGCTGCTGGTCACGCTCGACGACGTCTACTGGAGCGAGCAGGGCATCCTCAGCGTGCAGGTCGCGCTGGCCGCCTCGGCGGCGGCGTCGGCGATCGCGCTGACCCACCGCGTCTTCCGCCGCGGCGAGCGCGAGGTGCTCGAGGTCGGCGGCTCCGACTAGCTGACGGCGGCGGGCGCGGCGACGCTGGGCGTCTTGGTCCAGATGACCTGCTCGCGACCCGGGCCGACGCCGATCAGCGAGATCGGCACGCCGACGAAGTCCGCGATGTACTCGAGGTACTCGCGCGCCGTCTGCGGCAGGTCCGCCTCCGTGCGCGCCTCGGTGATGTCCTCGGCCCAGCCCGGCAGCTCCTCGTACTCGCCGTGAGCGTGGTGGAGCACCGACTGGTGATAGGGGTAGGTCTCGAAGACCGCCTCGTCGCCGCCGCGGTAGCGCGTGGCCACCTTCAGCGTCTCCTGGCCGGTCAGCACGTCGAGCTTGGTCACCGCGAGGTGGGTCAGCCCGTTGATGCGCGCCGCGTACTTCAGCGCGACGAGATCGAGCCAGCCCGTGCGGCGGGCGCGGCCGGTCGTGGTGCCGAACTCGCCGCCCTTCTGGCGCAGGCCCTCGCCGACCTCCTCGTCGAGCTCGGTCGGGAACGGGCCGGCGCCGACGCGCGTGGCGTAGGCCTTGGTGACGCCCCAGACCTCGTCGATGTCCTTGGGCCCGACGCCGGCGCCGACGCACGCGGCGCCCGCCACCGGGTTCGAGGAGGTGACGAACGGATAGGTCCCGTGGTCGATGTCGAGCAGCGTGCCCTGCGCGCCCTCGAACAGCACCGACTTGTCGTCGTCGAGGATGCGGTGGGTCATCGACGTGGTGTCGGCGATGTGCTGCTCGAGACGGTGGCCGTAGGTGAGGTACTCCTCCCACACCGTCTGGAGGTCCAGCCGCTGGTCGCGCTCGTAGGGCCGCAGCGTGAGCTGCTTGGGCTCGAGCGCGGCGACGATCTTCTTCTTGAGGATCTTGGGGTCGAGCAGGTCCTGGACTCGGATGCCCAGCCGCGCGGCCTTGTCCTCGTAGCAGGGGCCGATGCCACGACGGGTGGTGCCGATCTCCAGCTTGCCGAGCCGGCCCTCGCGCGCCTCGTCGAGCAGCCGGTGGTAGGGCATGATCACGTGCGCGTTGGCCGAGACCTTCAGGCCGCTGATGTCCATCGACTGCGCGCGCAGCCCGTCGAGCTCCTGGCAGAGCACCTTGGGATCGACCACGACGCCGTTGCCGATGATGCACAGCTTGCCGGGGTAGAGGATCCCCGACGGGATCAGGTGGAACTTGAACGTCTCGCCGTCGCGGACGATCGTGTGGCCGGCGTTGTTGCCGCCCTGAAAGCGCACGACCGCGTCCGCTCGCTCGGCGAGCAGGTCCGTGATCTTCCCCTTGCCCTCGTCGCCCCACTGGGCGCCGACGATGACGATGCCTGGCACGTGGACGCAGTCTAGGCCGAGTGCTCGAGGTACGGGCGCTGGTCGTTGCCGTGGAGCGGGAGCAGCTCGCACATCTCCTTCAGGCGCGACACGGTGCGAATGCCGATCTGCTCGCTGAGCTCCTCGTCGCCGAGGTTCGTCGTGATGGTCATCGAGCGCTGGGCCTCGTAGCGCGCGTTGACGATCGCGTAGACCTGCTCGAGGACCCAGGCGCTGGACTTCTCCGCGCCGACGTCGTCGATGTGCAGCAGGTCGACCTCGGCCAGCCGGTCGAGCAGCTGGATGTAGGAGCTGTCGGAGCCCTCGTCGTAGGTGCGGCGGATCTCGTTGAGCAGGCGCGGCATCGAGTAGATCGCGACGCTGCGGCCCTGCTCGAGGGCGGCCTTGGCGACGAGCATCGCCAGCGTCGTCTTGCCCGTGCCGACCTCGCCGACCAGCCACAGGCCGCGGCCCGCGTCGAGGTTGGCGTCCATGGCGCGGATGTAGCCGCGGATCTGGCGGACGACCGGCTCGGGCATCTGCGCGACCGGGTTGCGATCGAAGCTGACGTCCTTGTACTTGCGCGGGATGACCGCGCTGAGCGAGCGCGCCTTGCGGCGGCTGATGATCTGCGCGCGGCACTGACACGGCGCCGCCGTGTTGGAGACCTCGTCGACCACGAAGCCCGATCCGTCGCAGATGCCCAGGACGCAGTCGGCCATCACATGTCCGGCGAGCGGTTCATGAAGCGGGTGAACTCGCCCTGGAAGACGAGCGGGACCTCGCCGAGGCCGCCGTTGCGGTGCTTGGCGATGATCAGGTCGGCCTCGCCCGGGCGCTCGGTGGTGTCCGGGTTGTAGTACTCGTCGCGGTAGATGAAGACGACCAGGTCGGCGTCCTGCTCGATCTGGCCGGACTCGCGCAGGTCGGACAGCAGCGGGCGCTTGTCGGTGCGCGACTCGACCCCGCGGGACAGCTGGGACAGCGCGATGACCGGGACCTCGAGCTCGCGGGCGAGGATCTTCAGGCCACGCGACATCTGGCCGACCTGCTCCACGCGGCTCTCGATGCGCCCGTCCGGGCGCAGCAGCTGCAGGTAGTCGACGATGATCAGCCCGAGGCCGCCGTACTTGGACTTCATCTGCGAGTGTAGGCGGCGGGCCTTGGCCCGGATCTCGAGCAGGCTGATGTCGGAGGAGTCGTCGAGGTGCAGCGGCGCGCTCGAGTAGTCCTCGGCGGCGTCGAGGACGAGCTTCCACTTGCGCTCCTCCTTCAGCCGGCCCTTGCGCAGGTCGTCGCCCTTGATCCGCGCGCGGCTGGCGATGAAGCGCATGGCGAGCTCGGACTCGGCCATCTCGAGGCTGAACAGCGCGACCGGCTTGGGGTCGGTCTTGTGCAGCGCGACGTTCTCGGCCATGTTGGTGACCAGGGCCGACTTCCCCATCGACGGGCGCGCGGCGATGATGATCAGGTTGCCGGGCTGGAACCCGCCGGTGATCTCGTCGAGGTCGGAGAAGCCCGACGGCGTGCCGGTCAGCGACTGCTTGCCCGACGCGAGGTCCTGCCAGACCTGGACCTCGTGGTGCAGGACGTCGCTGACGTGGGCGAAGTCCTTGGTCCGCTCGTCGTGGGCGACCTCGAACATCGCGCGCTCGGCCTGCTCGACGATCTCGCGCGGCAGCGCCTCGTTGTTGAGGACCTGCGACTGGATCGCGTAGGTCGTCGTGAGCAGCCGGCGCATGAGCGCGTGCTCGCGGACGATCTGGGCGTAGCGCCGGGCGTTGCCGGCCGCGGGGACGGCGGCGGCGAGCTCGTCGACCGCGGCGGCGCCGCCCGCGTCCTCGAGCATCCCGGCCGAGCGCAGCGCCTCGGTGACCGTCAGGACGTCGACGGGCTCGTTCTCGCTGTAGAGGTCGAGGATCGCCCGGTAGACGACCGCGTGGCGCTCGCGGTAGAAGTCCTCGGGCTGCAGGCCCTCGTCGATGACCAGCGCGTAGAGCGTCTTGTCCGAGAGCAGGATCGCTCCGAGGACGGACCGCTCGGCCTCGAGCGAGTGGGGCGGAGCGGCGCCGATCGCGGGCGGTGCGGGGGGCGATTCGGGGTAGGCGCTCACTGGCGATCGACCATAGCCATCGACCGGATGGAGGCCCACCGAAGACCCCGCTCTGAGGGCAGAAATTTCACCGTTCGGGTCGAACTCGTAACCCATGGCCTCCGAGGCTCCTCCCCGGGGCGGACGACGTGCAGGGTCAGTTGCGGCCGAGCACCGATTCGACCACGGCGACCACGTCGGAGGGCTTGCGGACCAGGACGATCCGGGTGCCCGGGGCGTGCTCGCCGATGACGTTGAGCAGGCGGTTGAACCAGGCGGTGGTCTGCGGCGAGGCGGGCAGCTCCGCGTGCTGGCCGTTGATGAAGCTGCCGATCAGCACCGCGTCGTAGCCCTCGGCGAGCTCGGCGATCAGGAGCCGGTCGCCCTCCGCGTCGTCGGAGATCGCGAAGTTGCGCGCCCGGTAGCCCGCGCGGCGCAGGAGGTTCTGCATGGCGACCGCGTTCTCGGTGCGCTTCCCGACGCCCAGGAGGCGGGGTCCGCTGTCGGGCTCGGGCTCGCTCATCGCCTGCACGCTAGCCCGCGATCTCGCGCAGGACGCGGGCCGGGTTGCCCACGGCGACCACGCCGGCGGGCACGTCTCGGGTCACGACCGCGCCGGCGCCGATCACGGAGTCCTCGCCGATCGTGACGCCCGGGCCGACGATGGCGCCACCGCCCAGCCAGACGTTCTCGCCCAGCGTGATCGGCGCGCCCGACTCCCAGCCCTCGCGGCGGCGAGCCGGGTCGACGGGGTGGGTGGCGGTGAGCAGCTGGACGTTGGTGGCCAGCTGGCAGGCGGCGCCGATGGTGATCGGGGCGACGTCGAGCATCACGCAGTTGAAGTTGACGAACGCGCCGGCGCCGATGGTGATGTTGCTGCCGTAGTCGCAGCGAAAGCCCGTCAGGACCTCGACGCCGTCGCCTACCGCGCCCAGCAGCTCGCGCAGCACGTGGTCGCGCTCGGCGGTCTCGGCGTGCGGGATGGCGTTGAAGCGCTCCGTCAGCGCCTTGCCGCGGTCGCGCAGGGCGAGCAGCTCGGCATCGCTCGCCAGGTAGTCCCCGCCGGCCAGCATGCGCTCGCGCATGCTGCTCGGGCGAGGCTCCACGGCGGATCTACTGCGCGTTGACCATGGTCTTGATCGTGGCGGTCACGCCGGTGGCGACCTCCACGACGACCATGTGGGTGCCGACCGCCTTGATGGGCTGGTCGAGATGCACGTTGCGCTTGTCGATCGTGATGTCGCGCGCGTCCTTGATCGCGTCCGCGATGTCCTGGGTGGTGACGCTGCCGAACAGGCGGCCGTCGTCGCCGGCCTGCTGGGTGATCGTCAGGACCGTGCGGTTGAGCGTCTCGGCGTAGTCGTGGGCGCGCTCGGTCGCGTCGCGAGCGGCCTTCTCCTCGGTCTCGGCGCGCTTCTGGGCCACCGCGATGGCGCCCTTGGTCGCCGGAGCGGCGAGCTTGCGCGGGAGCAGGAAGTTGCGCAGGTAGCCCTTGCTGACGTCGACGACGGCACCCTTCTCGCCGACGTTCTCGACGTCCTGAAGCAGGATCGCCTCAGGCATGACTATCTGTCCTCGTCGCGCCGCGGGGCGCGAGCGCCGGCGGTGGCGTTCTCGTTGACGTAGGGCAGGAGCGCCAGCTCGCGAGCGCGCTTGACCGCCGTGGCGATCTGGCTCTGGTGGCGCCGGCACGCGCCGGTGATCCGGCGCGAGCGGATCTTGCCCCGCTCGGAGATGAACCGGCGCAGGTTGCCGGTGTCCTTGTAGTCGACCTGCTCGATCTTGTCCTTGCAGTACGGGCAGGACTTGCGGCGGCCCGAACCCGGACCGCCCTTCTTCTCGCGCCTGCGCGTCGGCTTGCTGCGCTGCTTGGCCATGAAATCCTTAGAAGTGAGCTGCTACGTGAAGACGCGCGCCAGGAGGGCGCGCGTCCGCACAGTGTAGAAGCTCAGGACCGGTCAGGTCGCCGCCGAACGATTTCGGCGGTCAGCGGCCTAGAACGGGATGTCGTCGTCGGCCGCGGGGCTCGACCCGCCACCGACCGGCGCCGTGGCGAAGTCGTCGGTGTTGACCGGGACGTCGGTGCGCGAGGCGGTGAAGCCGCCGCCGTTGCCGCCGCCCTGGGGGCCGTCGGGGCTCGACAGGAACTGCACGGTGTCGGCGACGATCTCGACGCTCTGGCGCTTGTTGCCCTGCTGGTCCTGCCACTCGCGCCACTCCAGCCGGCCGTCGATGGCGGCGGCGCGGCCCTTGGACAGGTAGCGCGAGCAGTTCTCGCCCTGCGCGCCCCAGACCGTCACGTCGAAGTAGTTGGCCTTGTCGACCCACTCGCCGGACTGGCCGTCCTTGCGGCGGGTGTTGACGGCGATCCGCAGCTTGCACACGGACGTGCCGCTCGGCAGGGAGCGAAGCTCGGGATCGGCGGTGAGGTTGCCGGTGATGATCACCCGGTTGATGTTCGAAGCGGCCACTGGGGTCCTTTCGGGGACGAACGGAAGACTGGTGCCGAGTCTACGGACGGTCCCGGAGCGAAAAGGCGCCCGGCGCGGAAGTTGCTGCAGTTTCCGGGGAGTGCTGCGACGAACTAGGCGTCGTCGTCGCCGAACGCACCCGCGGGAGCGGACTCGTAGGCGGGCTCCGGGGCGTCCTCGGGGGCCGCGGAGACCTCCACGGTGCCGCCGGGGCGGGGCTCCGGGCGCGACTCGGGCGGAGCCGGGGTGCCGGGAGCGAGCTTGATGACGCGGAAGCGGACGACCTCGTCGGTGATCCGCAGCGTGCGGTCGAGCTGGCTGAGCAGCTCGGGCGTGCCGTGGAACTGGAGCAGGTGGTACTCGGCGTCCTTCTTCTTGCCGATCTCGAACGCCATGGCGCGCGGGCCCCAGTCCTGCTCGTTGACGACCTCGCCACCGGCGGTGACGGCATCCCGGACGCTCGTGAGGATCTCGGAGCGGCGGGCGTCCTCGGCGCTCGTGTCGAGCATCAGGACCAGGTCGTAAAGGGGCTTGGTGGCAGCCATGAGCAGGGGCGAAGATACCAAAGGGCCCTGGGGCGAACGACCGGGCCGGGCGCCCTAGTGCAGGCATGACCCGTGCCTCCTTGCCCGCGCGCGTGCGCTGGGACAACGTGCTGAAGCTCGCCGCGCTGCTGGCCGTGGCGGCCGTCGTGGTGCTCTGGCCGCGCCTCGATGCGCCCCCGCCGGCGGTGCCGTCCGGGGCTCCGCGGCCTGCTGCGCCGGCGGCTGAGGGCGCCGATGTGGTGCCGGGCTCTTCGGCATCGAGAGGGAGGCGGGCGCGAGCGCCACGGGTCGTCCGCCGGCCGCCGGAGTTGGGCCGGCGAAGTCACCGCAGGGGTCACTTTCACCGCCCACGGCCGCGTCAGCCGGTGCGATCTCGAGAGGCGGGCCGCCAAAGTGACCGCGGTGGTCACTTTGCCCGCCCAGCGGTGGCGGCACCGGCGCCCGCTGCGCCGCCCGCTCCCATCCCCGCTCCCTCGCCGCCCTCGGCCCCCGCGACCGCGGCAGCCGAGTTCGGGATCGCGCCCTAGGGCGTCGAGGAAGTGGCGCCGCCCGCCTTCTTGCGGATGTCGGCGAGCTGCTCGTCGATCCAGTCGCCGGGGTCGCGCTCGGTGACCTTGGCCTTGAGGCCCTGGGCGCGGCGGGAGCGCTCCTCGGGAGCCATCGTCAGGGCCGCGTGGATCGAGTCCGCGGTCTCCTGGATGTCGAACGGGTTGACCGACAGGGCGAACTCGCCGAGCTCCTCGTGCGCGCCCGTGTTCTCCGACAGGATCGAGACGCCGTCGTGCTCGTTGACCAGCGGCCCCTCCTTGGCCACGAGGTTCATGCCGTCGAACATCGCGTTGACCAGCAGCACGTCGTAGTGCTTGTAGGCGGCGACGGCCTCCTCGAGGTCGTCGCGCAGCTTGAGCTGGATCGGCATCCAGTCCGGCGTGCCGTGCCGGTGGTTGACGACCGCGACGAGCGCCTCGATGCGCTCGAGGTACTCCGCGTACTCGGGCACGTCCGTCCGCGACGGCATCAGGTGCGCGGTGAAGGTGATGCGCTCGATGAACTCGGGGTGCTGGTCGAGGAAGATGTCGAACGCGGTGAAGCCGCGCAGGACGTTCTTGGAGAGGTCGGCGCGGTCGACGCGCAGGATCGAGAACTCCCGGCGGCGGGCGAGCAGCGGCTCCTCGAGCGCGCGGACGCGCTCGCGCCACTCGGGTTGCTGCTCGAGGAAGAGGTCGAAGGCGCTGAAGCCGCGCAAGACGTTCTTGGAGAGGTCGGCGCGGTCGACGCGCAGGATCATCGCGTCGCGCCGGCGCTCGAGCAGCTCGCGCTCGAACTGCCGAGTCCGCTCGCTCGACGCGGTGCGCGCGGTCGCGGCCGCGTCGATCGGCAGCGGGTACGAGCGCACCCAGACCTCGCGGTCCTCGCAGTGCACGACGCCGCGGTCG
>JBJMLA010000095.1:0-9635 GCA_045805505.1 Solirubrobacteraceae bacterium | reverse complement strand
CCGCATCGGGGCGGACCTGATGGACATGGAGATGGTCCAGTACCACCCCACCACGCTCGCCCACAACGGCATCCTGATCACCGAGGGGGCACGCGGCGAGGGCGCGCACCTCTACAACGCCCACGGCGAGCGCTTCATGGAGAAGTACGCGCCCAACAAGATGGAGCTCGCCTCGCGCGACGTCGTCTCGCGCGCCGAGCAGACCGAGATCAACGAGGGCCGTGGCGTCGGCGCCAACGGCGAGGGCATCTACCTCGACATCACGGTCGTGCCGAAGAAGCGCGTGCACGAGGCGCTGCGCGAGATCGTGATGATCGGCAAGGACTTCGCCGGCGTCGACATCACCGCCGAGCCGATCATGATCCGGCCCGGCCAGCACTACATCATGGGCGGCGTCAAGACCGACATCTGGGGCCGTGTCCCCGGCGTCGAGGGCCTCTACGCCGCCGGCGAGGTCGCCTGCGTCTCGGTCCACGGCGGCAACCGCCTGGGGGCCAACTCGCTGCTCGACACGCTGATCTTCGGCCGCCGCTCCGGCGAGGACGCCGCCAAGCGCGCCGCCGGCATGTCGATGCCCGAGGTGCCCACCAGCCGCCTCAACGAGGACGTCGCGATGATCGACTCGATCATCGCCCGCGAGAAGACCGGCCGGCGCATCTCCGAGATCAAGGACGAGCTCGGCACGGAGATGAACAACAACGTCGCCGTCTTCCGCGAGGAGGAGGGCCTGCAGAACGCGCTGGAGATCGTCCGCCGCCTCAAGGACGAGGCCAAGACGGCCTACATCGACGATCGCGGCACCGTCTTCAACCAGGACGTCCTGGGCGCCATCGAGCTGGGCTACATGCTCGACTGCGCCGAGTGCAACGTCGTCGCCGCCATCGAGCGCAAGGAGTCGCGCGGCGCCCAGTTCCGCACCGACTTCCCCGAGCGCAACGACGATGAGTGGCTCAAGCACATCGATCTGACCCTCGACGGGGATAGTCCCAAGGTGAGCTACTCCGAGGTCACCTTCACCCAGTGGCAGCCCGAGGAGCGCAAGTACTGATGGCCGCACTCGCCGATTCCAACCAGGGCCCCGAAACCAAGGGGGCCATGCAGGAGTTCACGCTCCGCATCCGCCGCTACAACCCGGAGTCGGGCGAGGCGCCCTACTGGGACGAGCACACCATCGAGCTCGAGCCGCACCGCTCGGTCCTCGAGGGCCTGCTCCAGGCCAAGGGCCGCTTCGACGGCTCGATCGGCATCCGCTGCTCCTGCAAGGCCGCGATCTGCGGCTCCTGCGGCGTGCGCATCAACGGCCAGCCCGGCCTGGCCTGCCACACCCACCTCGACAAGGCCGAGGCTTCCTCGCAGACCGGCGACGGCGTCATCACGATCGAGCCGATGGGCAACATGCCCGTCATCAAGGACCTGATCGTCGACATGGACGCGGTCCACTGGAAGAAGATCCAGCGCGTCACGCCGTGGCTGATCAACAAGGAGCCGATCCCCGAGCGCGAGTACGTCGTCGAGCGCGAGTCGATGGTCGACATCACGCAGTCGATGGCCTGCATCCAGTGCGGCGCCTGCGTCTCGGACTGCCTCTCCATGGAGGTCGATCCCGAGTTCATCGGGCCCGCCGCCCTGGCCAAGGCCTACCGCTTCGTCGGCGATCCCCGCGACAGCCAGCAGTACGAGCGCCTCAACGACCTCTCCGAGGATCCGCACGGCATCTACGACTGCACCCACTGCTTCAAGTGCATCGACGCGTGCCCCAAGGGCGTCGCGCCGATGAACCAGATCATGCGCCTGCGCCGCCGCGCCGGCAGCGATCACGGCATCGTCGACCGCAACAATGGCCACCGCCACAAGTCGGCGTTCGGCACGCTGGTCAAGCAGGGCGGCCTGCTGCACGAGGCCGAGCTGCTGCCGCGCTCCTACGGCGGCGACTCGTGGTTCGGCAAGTTCCACCCCGAAGCAGGCAAGGAGCTCCTGAGCTCGCTGCCGGTCATCACCAAGGCGCTCATCCGCCGCAAGGTGACGCCGAAGGGCGCCCTGGCTCCGCACAAGATCCCCAAGCCCGACCTCAAGAACATCCAGCGGATCTTCGAGACGGTCGAGGCCAAGGACGAGCGCTACGAGCTCAACCTGTACATCACGGGCTACGACGAAGAGGCCACCCCTCCGGGCGACGAGCAGCAGCAGACCGCCCCCGAGCACGGCCAGCCCGGCATCGATCCCGAGGACTCCCCCACACGATGAAGGTCGCCTACTGGCCGGGCTGTGTCAGCCGCGGCTTCACCCCTGAGCTTCACGGGTCGGTCGCGAAGGTCGCGCCGCTCCTCGACATCGAGCTCGTCGAGCTCGACCGCGCCTGCTGCACCGGCGCCGGCGTCATCGCCGAGCACAACCAGGAGCTCGCGGACGCCCTCAACGGCCGCACGTTCGCGCTGGCCCAGCAGGTCGAGGGCGCCGACCTGATGATGAACATCTGCTCGACCTGCCAGGGCGCGCAGACCGAGGTGCAGGAGCGCCTCGACGCCAACGCCGAGTACCGCGCCTACATCAACGAGACGCACCTGGCGCCGGAGGGCCTCTCCTACGAGAAGGGCCTGACCAACAAGAACTTCCTGTGGCTTCTGGTCGAGGAGATCGGCCTGGAGAACCTGCGCAAGCGCGTCAAGCGCCCGCTGACCGGCCTGAAGGTCGGCCCGTTCTACGGCTGCTACATCGTCCGGCCCATGGACCGCCTGGGCATCAGCGACGAGCTTCCGCGCGACACCTACCTCGCGCAGGTCATCGAGGCGCTCGGCGGCACGGTCATCGACTACGCCGGCAGCCACAAGTGCTGCGGCTTCCCGATCATCACGATGAACAAGGAAGCCTCGCTCAAGCAGGCCGGCCGCCACCTCGGCGACGCCCTGGACGCCGACGCCGACTGCGTCGTCACGCCGTGCCCGCTGTGCCACCTCAACCTCGACCTCCAGCAGCCGCTCGCCGAGCGCGCCGCCGGCCGGTCGCTGGGCATGCCCGTGCTGCACCTCCCGCAGCTCGTCGGCCTGGCCCTGGGCCTCTCGCCCAAGGAGCTCGGTATGGACCGCCACGTGGTCAAGCCGACGCAGGTCGTCGACTGGACCACGTCGGTCGTCGCGGGCGTGGGCGCGGGCAACGACGGTTGGTGAAGCTCCGCGAGCTGATCGCGCCGCGTCGCCGGAAGAAGCCGCGGCCCGACGGGCCCAGGACGATCGTGCCGGTCTCGCCGTCATCCGAGCCGGCGGCGAAGTTCGACGCGGCCCGCGAGCGGCTGCGGGCGCAGATCCCGCCGCGCTCCGACCAGGAGTAGCCACGTCGCGGGGGTGACGCGCGCCTCACCCATTCTTGACGCGGTGCCGATAATGAGGGCACATGCCCCAGCGTGATCCGGTCACCATCGTCCTCGGGGAGTTCGAGGATCTCATCGCACGGGGTCTGCGCGTCCTGCTCGAGGAGGACGACAACTTCGAGATCGTCGCGACGTCGGTGGGTCTCGACTCGCTCTCGTCGGTCCTGGCCGAGCACTCTCCGAAGGTCGCGATCGTCAACTTCGGCACGCTGCGCAGCCCTATCGAGGTCAACCACCTGCACCAGGAGCATCCGGACACGCGGCTGCTGATCCTGGCCAGCCGCCCGACCGCCGCCGAGTGCAACCAGATGCTCGCCTTCGGCGCGACCGCGTGCCTGTCGAAGGAGACCGAGGCGCGCGACATCCTCACCGCCGTGCACCTCGCGTCGCGCGGCCTGCACGTCCTGCCCAAGAACGGCGCCGGGCCGACGAGGCCGATGGGACCCGAGCTGCTGACCCCGCGCGAGGCCGACGTCCTGGAGCTGCTGCGCCAGGGCCGCGCCAACGCGGAGATCGCGCTGGCGCTGCACATCTCCGTCGAGACGGTGCGCACGCACCGCCGCAACATCTACCGCAAGCTCGGCGTGCGCACCCGCCGCGAGCTGGCGGGCCTCAGCGCGCCGTAGCCCTAGGCCGCGGCGCGCGTGCCGACGAGGCCGCGCTGCACGGCGACCTCGGCGATCTGCACGGTGTTCAGCGCGGCGCCCTTGAGCAGGTTGTCGCCGACCACGAAGAAGCTCAGGCTGTGCGGGTCGGCGAGGTCGGCGCGGACGCGGCCGACCGCCGTCTCGTTGCGCCCCGCCCACTCCAGCGGCGTCGGCATCTCGTCGACGACGAGGTTCGGGAACGCGGCCAGTGCCTCGAGCGCCTCGTCGATGTCCGGCTGCCGTTCGTAGGTCGCCCGGACGGCGATCGAGTGGCCGACCATGACCGGCACGCGCACGCACGTCGGGGTGACCGCCAGCTCGGGCAGCGCGAGGATCTTGCGCGACTCGTTCTGGAGCTTCATCTCCTCGTCGGTGTAGCCGTTGTCGCCGAGCTTGCCGAGCACCGGCACGACGTTGAAGGCGAGCGTCGCGCCGAACACCGGCGACTCGACCTTCGCGGCGGCGACCGCGCCGTCCTCGACGAGCTGCTGGACGTCGGCACCGACCGGCTCGACCTGCCGGGCCAGCTCGTCGATGCCCTTCTGGCCGGCGCCGCCGGCGGCCTGGAAGCTCGTCGCGACCATCGCGGTCATGCCGTAGAGGTCGTGCAGCGCCTTGGCCGGCAGCATGACGACCATCGTGGTGCAGTTGGGGTTGGCGACGATGCCCTTGGGCGCGTGGTCCACGGCCTCGGGGTTGACCTCACTGACGACGAGCGGCACGTCGGGATCCATGCGGAACGCGCTGGAGTTGTCGACGCACAGCGCGCCGGCCGCGGCGAACCGCGGCGCCCACTCGCGTGAGGTCGTCGCGCCGGCGCTGAGCAGTGCGAGGTCGAAGCCGCCGATGGTCTCGTCGCTGATCGGCTGGCAGACCAGGCCGTCATCGAGCTGCTTGCCGGCGGAGCGCTCGCTGGCGAACGCCACGAGCTCGGCCTCGGGGAACCGCTCGCGGGCGAGGCGGCGCATGATGGTGCCGACGGCACCGGTGGCTCCGACGATGGCGACGCGCATGCTTCGAAGGCTAGCCAGCGACCGGCACGCGCCGGGCGAACTGGGCGATCAGTCCCGCGATCAGCCCGGGCGCGTCCCACATCGGCGTATGCCCCACGCCCGGCAGCACCCGGAACTCGACGCCGGGGATCTCGCGCTGGAAGCGGGCCGAGTGGCGCGCCATCGGCAGGATGCGGTCGCGGTCGCCCCAGGCGACGAGCACGGGACAGGCGATCCGGTCGAGGTCGGTGAGCAGCGCCTCGCCCGAGCGGATGGTGGCGAAGACGTCGTCGACGACGCTGCAGCGCGTCGACGAGCGCACGAGCGCGATCGCCTCCTCGGCGGGCACTTGGTCGCCGCGCGTCATCACGTCGCGCAGTGCCACGCGCCGGGTTCCCGGGCGCCGCATCAGCCGCGGCATCCGCGTCTCGGTCGCCCGCGCCAGACGCTGGTTGCGCGTGAACCAGCGGATGATCCGCTGGGCCTCGGCGCGATCGCTCGCCTCCCAACCGCCGCCCGGCGAGATCGCCACGACGCTGCGGGCGCGGCCGCGCTTGGCCAGCTCGAGCGACAGTGCGCCGCCCATCGAGTTGCCGGCGAAGTGGGCGGTGCCCACGCCGAGCTCGTCGAGCAGGGTCTCGAGGTGGTCGGCCGCGCCGGGGATCGTGTGCGCCGCCCCGGCGGGCAGCTCGGGCCCGCCGTCGTGGCCGTGCAGCGTCGGCGCGATGACGTCGAATTGCGCAACGAGGTCGGCGAGCACCGGGTGCCAGCAGCGCCACGTCGCGGTGAAGCCGTGGACGAGCACCAGCGGCTCGCCGTCGCCGGCGCGGTAGAGGGCTGGGGAGATCTCGCTCACGGCGCGATCATGCCAGTGCGGAACAGGTACCGCTCGCTCGCCGCGCGCGCCAGGAACGCCTCGCGGGTCGGAGCGAAGTGGCCGATCCGGGCGTCGGGCCAGTAGCCGTTCCAGAAGGGCTGGCTGAAGAAGCTCGACTCCTGCCAGTCCATGGCGATCAGCGACCACAGCCTGATGTCGTAGTCCTCGATCAGGTCGAAGGCGCCGTCGATCCACGCGACGGAGTCCTTGCCGTGGTCCGCGCCGACGTTGGCCGGCGTGGATTCCGCGATGGTCAGCGGCAGGCCCAGGGCCCTGGCCTCGTCGAGGATCTCGCGCGTGCGCCGCTCGTAGAGCGCGCGCGCCGCGGGATCCGTGCGGCCGAAGCAGCACGTGTCGCCCCAGTAGGAGATGCCGAACGCGTCGACGTACTTGCGGCCGGGATAGAAGGCGCTGATCGGCTGCGGGTCGGCGGCCGGCACCGGCAGGCCGTACTCACCCCTGGGCCTGGCCGAGCAGCGAGCTGTCGGCGCGCCAGAACGCGCCGGCCGAGTGCCAGACGTAGACGACGTTCTTGACCCCGCCCGCGCGCAGCCGGTCGACGATGTGGCGGTCGGCGAGCTTGTAGGTCTCGGCCGGGCCGTACTGCCCGCCGAGCAGATCGAACTCGTAGCCGATGCGCAGGAAGACCGTGGCGGGCAGCTTCCTCAGTCCGGTGGCGAGCGCGTCGAGCTGCGCGTCGTAGACGCCCGCGGCGATCGCGGCGGTCCGCGGAGCCTCGGGCGTCGAGACGGAGCCCAGCGACAGGCCGAGGCTGACCTCCAGGCCGGGATGGGTGCGCACGGCCTGCGCGATCTCGGCCAGCCGCGGCGCAGGGTCCTCGTAGGCCGCGGCGTACCACATGCCTCCCCGCGGCTCGACGCCCGTCTCGCGTGCGAACTGGTCGGCGTACCGGATGCTCGTCTGGCCGACGAAGACCTTCGTGTGTCCGGCGGGCAGGGCCAGCGGGACGAGCGACAGCAGCGTGGCGAGGCGGCGCATCTGTCACCAGAACGCCGCCCCGCCGGAGAACTTGTCCTAGAAGGAGCCCTGCTTGAGGACGTTGGTGGCGCTCGTCGCCACGAAGCGGATGTTGGCGATGCCGCCCCCGTTGCCGGCGCCGCCGGCGGCACAGCGGAGGTTCACGTCGGTCTGGGTCGCGACCGTGATGCTCGCCACGAGGCCGAACGGACGGTTCTCGTTCGTGTCGAGCGTCTCACCGGAGCTGTCGAGCGCCGAGCCGGCTCCCGCTGCGCGCATCTCGCAGGTGACGGCCTGAGAGGTGGCGGTGTGAACTGTCGCGTCGGCCCGCAGGAACCACGTGCCCGGCGGCAGCGTCACCGTCGACTTGGTCACCTGCGACGTGGAGTTGACAGACGTGTAGGCACCGGGGGTGTCGGTCGAGCGGTCATAGATGATCGTCACGGGGCCTGCGGAGCCGGTGGCCCCGGTATTGCCCGTGTCTCCCTTCGCGCCGGCTGCGCCGGCGGCGCCGGTGGCCCCGGTCGCGCCCGTGTCGCCCTTGGCTCCGGTCGCACCGATCGCGCCGGTGGGACCGACGGCGCCGCGCTTGCCCTTGAGCTGCTTGAGCACCGACGGCTTGATCTGCTTGGTCGAGGTGATGACGTACTTCTTGGCGGCGATGGCCGAGCCCGTCATCGCCAGCACGAGGGCGGCGAAGGCGAGAACGGTCGCGGGAGAGGGAAGTCTGCGTGGGGACATGGACCGACTCTCTCCTGCCGCACCCGTAGGGTCAAGGGATGCCGGATCACGGCCACCGCATCGCCTACCACGCCCTGCGCAACGGGACGGAGGTCTTCGACAACGCCGGCAAGCGCCTGGGCGTGGTCCAGCGCGTCGTGGCCGACGCGAAGACGCAGATCTTCAAGGACGTCGTGATCGACACGAAGCTCGGCCCTGGCGGCCTCAAGCTCGTCGACTCGCGTGACGTGGAGGACATCTACGAGCGCGCCCTCGTCCTGAAGCTCAGCGCCGCCGAGGTCGAGGCGCTGCCGAAGCCGTAGCGCCCGCCGCCTCGGGGGCGGCGAGCGCTTCGCTGCGCGCGGCCTAGAAGGCGTCCTGCACCAGGATGGTGCCGGTGGCGATGGCGGCGAACTGGATGCGGGCGATCAGCGCGCCCGCTGCCGCGCTGGCAGCCTGGCACTGCACGGTGGCGTCGCCCGCCGAACCCGGAGAGAACGCGGCCATCAGGCCGATCGCCTGCCCGCTGCTCGCCGGCACGGCCACCGCGCTCGTGTCCAGTGTCGAGCCGGAGAACATCAGCTTGCAGGTGATGGTCGTGGCCGTGGTGGTGGACACGACCGCCTTGACGACGACGAGGTACTTCCCGGGATCCAGCGTGAGGGCGTCGAAGGTCTGCAGCGACGTGCTGTTGATGGGCTGGGTGGCGGTGAACGCGCTGTCGATGCGCACGGAGCTGGGGCCGATCGGGCCGGTCGCTCCGGTGTTGCCGGTAGCTCCCGTGTTGCCCGTGTCGCCCTTGGCGCCGGCGGCACCCGTCGCGCCGGTGTCGCCCTTCGCCCCGGTGGCACCGGTGTCGCCCTTCGCGCCGGCCGGGCCCGCCGCGCCGGCGTCGCCCTTTGCGCCGGCGGCACCTGGCGCACCGGTGGTGCCCTTGAGCTTCTTCAAGACCGACGGCTTGATCTGCTTGGTCGAGGTGATCAGGTAGCTGTTGGCCGCGACGGCCGAGCCGGTGAGGCTCGCGACGAGGGCGGCGGTGGCCAGCACGGTGGCGGGCGAGGGGAGTCGTGAGGACATGCGACGACTGTCATCGCGGCCGCCACTCGACGCACCGGCACGGGAGCAATCGCTGTCGAGCGCTCCGCCGACCGCACAGATCGCGGTGGCGAGCGCACAAACCGCGGGGCCGGCTCTCAGCCCGCCCGCGGGCTAGAACGGCCCGAACGGCTCCTCGGGGCGGATGGTGTCCTCGCCCTGCAGGTTGAACGCGCTGTGCAGCGCGCGCACGGCGTCGGGGACCCGGTCGCCGGAGACCACGCACGAGATGCGGATCGGCGAGGTCGAGATCATCTCGATGTTGATGCCGTGGTCGCCGAGCGTCGTGAAGACCTTGGCGGCGACGCCGGGGTGCGTCTTCATGCCGGCGCCAACGATCGAGACCTTGCCCATCGCCTCGTCGTGGACTGGCTCCATGCCCAGCTCTGCGGCGAGCGGCGCGAGCGTGTCGAGCGCGAGGCGCAGGTCGTCGCGCGGGACCGTGAAGGACATGTCGGCGAGCTGGCCCTCCGAGACCGGCTCGTTCTGGATGATCATGTCGATGTTGACGTTCGCCTCGGCGAGCGCAGTGGTCACCTGGCCGGCGACGCCGGGGGTGTCGGGCACGCCCTTGAGCGTGATCCGGGCCTCGCCGGTCGAGTGGGTGACGGCGGTGATGAGGGGGTGTTCCATGGTCTCCTGCTCTGAGAGGACGACGGTACCGGGGGCCTCGTCGAAGCTTGAACGGCAGTGGATGCGCACGCCGTGGTTGCGGGCGTACTCGACGCTGCGCAGCTGCAGCACGCCGGCGCCGCTGGCCGCCATCTCGAGCATCTCGTCGAACGAGACGACCGCCAGCTTGCGGGCGTTGGGCACGATCCGGGGGTCGGCGCTGAAGACGCCCTGGACGTCGGTGTAGATCTCGCAGACCTCGGCGCCGACGGCGGCGGCGAGCGCGACGGCGGTGGTGTCGGAACCGCCGCGGCCGAGCGTCGTGACGTCCTTGGCGGTGCTCACGCCCT
>JBJMLA010000094.1:0-14562 GCA_045805505.1 Solirubrobacteraceae bacterium | reverse complement strand
TACGGCTCGGGCTACGGCGGCAACGCGCTGCTGGGCAAGAAGTGCCTGGCCCTGCGCATCGCCTCGGTCAAGGCCCGTGACGAGGGCTGGTTCGCCGAGCACATGCTGATCCTCAAGCTCACGTCGCCCGAGGGCACGGTCAAGTACGTGACCGGCGCCTTCCCGAGCGCGTGCGGCAAGACCAACCTCGCGATGCTCATCCCGACGATCGAGGGCTGGACCGTCGAGACCGTCGGCGACGACATCGCCTGGATGAAGTTCGGCGAGGACGGCCGCCTGTACGCGGTCAACCCCGAGGCCGGCTTCTTCGGCGTCGCCCCCGGCACCGACGGCAACACGAACCCGAACGCCATGAAGGCGATCGAGAAGAACACGATCTTCACCAACTGCGCGCTGACCGACGACGGCGACATCTGGTGGGAGGGCATGGGCGAGGCGCCCGCGCACCTCATCGACTGGCACGGCAACGACTGGACGCCCGAGTCCGAGAAGCCCGCCGCCCATCCGAACGCACGCTTCACCGTCCCGGCCGACCAGGCCCCGACGCTGGCCGCCGAGTGGGAGGACCCCGCCGGCGTCCCGATCGACGCGTTCCTCTTCGGCGGCCGCCGCGCGTCCGTGGTGCCGCTCGTCCGCGAGGCCTTCGACTGGGAGCACGGCGTGTTCCTCGGCGCGACGATGAGCTCCGAGCAGACGGCCGCCGCCTTCGGCACCGTCGGTCAGCTGCGCTTCGACCCCTTCGCCATGCTGCCGTTCTGCGGTTACAACATGGGCGACTACTTCGCCCACTGGATCAAGCTCGGCAACCAGGCCGATCCCGAGAAGCTCCCGAAGATCTTCTACGTCAACTGGTTCCGCAAGGACGAGAACGGCAAGTTCATGTGGCCGGGCTACGGCGAGAACAGCCGCGTTCTCGAGTGGGTCGTCCGCCGGCTCGAGGGCCAGGCCGAGGCCGTCGAGACCCCGATCGGGCTCGTGCCGGCCCCGGACGACCTCGACACGGAGGGTCTGGACATCGACCCGCAGGTCATGCAGGAGCTGCTGACCGTCGACGCCGCCGCCGTCAAGGGCGAGCTGGCCCAGGTCGAGGAGCACCTCGCGAAGTTCGGCGACAAGCTGCCCGCGCAGATCCGCGAGCAGTTCGACGCGCTGAAGTCCCGGCTCGGCTAGCGCCGGCTCGTCAGGAGGGTCACCGGCGATAATCGCCGCGTGACCTTCATCGACGTCGTTGCCGAGGACCAGGCCGCCGGGGACGTGGCGGCCATGTACGAGACCGACCGCGAGATCTTCGGCGAGCTGCCGAACCTCACGCGCGGGCTCTCGCTGCGTCCCGACGTCTACGCCGCGTGGCGCCGGCTCAACGGTGCGGTCAAGGCGAACATGGATCTGCGCCGCTACGAGCTGGCCACGCTGGCGGCCGCGGCGCGCCTGCGCTCGAGCTACTGCAGCCTCGCCCACGGGTCGATCCTGCGGGAGCAGTTCCTGAGCGCCGAGGCCGTACGGGCGGTCATGGCCGGAGCGCCCGCGGCCGAGCTCGACGCGGTCGACGCCGCGGTCGTCGCGCTCGCCGGCAAGGTCGCCGACGACGCGACCGCCGTCACGCAGGCCGACGTCGACGAGCTCCGCGACCTGGGGCTCAGCGACGCCGACGTCCTCGACGTCGTCCTGGCCGCGACCGTGCGCTGCTTCTTCAGCAAGACGCTCGATGCGCTCGGCATCGAGCCCGACGCCAAGTACCGCGCGATGGAACCGGAGCTGCGCGACGCCCTGACCGTCGGCCGGCCGATAGCCGCGAGCTAGAGCCGCCGCGCTTCGAGCAGGCGGCGCAGGAACCGCTGCGTCGCTTCCTCGCGGGGCCCCTCGAAGATCTGCTCGGGCGTGCCCCGCTCGGCGATCAGGCCCTCGTGCAGGAAGCAGACCTCGTCGGCGACCTCGCGGGCAAAGCCCATCTCGTGGGTGGCGATGAGCATCGTCATGCCGTCGGACTTGAGGTCGCGGATCAGCGCGAGCACCTCGCCGACCAGCTCGGGGTCCAGCGCGCTCGTGACCTCGTCGAGCAGCAGCGCGCGCGGCTGGGTGGCCAGGGCGCGGACGATGGCCACGCGCTGCTGCTGGCCGCCCGACAGCTCCTCGGGCCGCGCCTGCTCGCGACCGGCCAGGCCGAAGTGGGCGAGCAGCTCGTGGGCGTGCTCGCGCGCCTGCACCTTGCCGGTGCCGTGGGCGCGGACCGGCGCCAGCGTGACGTTCTCCAGGACGGTGAGGTGGGGGAACAGGTTGAAGGCCTGGAAGACGAGCGCCAGGTGCCGGCGCGCGGAGACCGGATTGACCGAAGGGTCGGTGATGACGTCGCCGTCGAGCAGGACGTCGCCCTCGTCGATCTCCTCGAGCAGGTCGATGCAGCGCAGCAGCGTCGACTTGCCCGAACCCGACGCCCCGATCAGCGCGATCGCCCGGTGCTCGGCCACGGCGAGGTCGATCCCGCGCAGCACCTCGTGGTCGCCGTAGGCCTTGGTGATCCCGCGGACCTCGATGACCGGCACGCTCATCCGTGGCTCCTCTGCATCCGGTCGACCAGCCGCGCCAGCGGGATGGTCACGCACAGGTACAGCAGCGCCGCGGCGAGCAGCGGCGTGTAGTTGAACGTCGACGAGCTCGAGATCTGGGCGATGCGGAAGGCCTCCTGCGGGCCGAGGATGGCCACCAGCGCGACGTCCTTCTGCAGCGAGATGAAGTCGTTGAGCAGCGGCGGCGCGACGCGGCGCACCGCCTGGGGCAGGATCACGTGGCGCAGCGCCTGGTTCTCGGTCAGGCCGACCGACAGCGCGGCGGCGCGCTGGCTGGGGTGGATCGAGTCGATGCCCGAGCGGTAGACCTCGGCGACGTAGGCCGAGTAGGCCAGCGCCAGCGCGAAGCCGCCGAGGACGAGCGGATCGGTGGGCAGACCGTCGATCTCCAGTGCCGGCACCCCGAAGCCGACGAGGTAGACGAGGAGGATGACGGGGACGCCCCGGAAGACGTCGGTGTAGACGACCGCCAGCATGCGCAGCGGGAACAGCGCGGGCGAGCGGTTGGTCCGGGCCAGGGCGATGACCATGCCCAGGACGAGCACGATCGCCTCGACGATCACGAAGAGCTTGACGTCGAGCCAGAAGCCGTCGAGGACGTCCGGGAACGACGAGCGGAACTCGGTGCTCGAGAAGAACGTCTCGCGGACGTTCGGCCAACCGCTGCTGGTCAGGACCAGCGCGGCGAGGCCGCCGAGGACGACGACCGTCGACAGCGCCGCGATCGCCGCACCCTTGCGGGCGCGGCGCCGCTTCGCCGCTAGCCGAGCTTCGGCGCGCCCGCCGCTGCGCCCATCCACTTCTGGGTGATGCGGTCGAGCTCGCCCGAGGACTTCAGCGTGCCGATGGCCTTGCTCACGCACTCCGTCAGGCTCGAGTCCTTCGCCAGCAGCGCGCCCCACTCGTCGCCGCCGGGCGCGGCGAAGTCACCGACGATCTTCGACCCCTCGACCTGCGCCGCCGTGATGTAGAAGGCGGTCGGCAGGTCGGTCACGACCGCGTCGACGCGGCCCTGTTTGAGCGCGGTGACCACGTCGTTGGAGTCGTTGAAGACCTGCGTCTGCTGTGACGGAGCGATCTTCTCGTTGACGGCGTCGAGGCTCGTCGTGCCGATCTGCACGCCGATCTTGGCGTCCTTGAGGTCGGCGAGCGACGACGGCGCGAGATCCGAGCCGGCCGGGACGACGACGGCCTGGGAGGCCTCGTAGTACGGCGTCGAGAAGTCGACGCGCTTGGAGCGCGCCGGGTTGATCGAGATCTGGTTGACGTCGAAGTCGAACTTCTTGGGCCCCGGCGCGTAGGAGGAGTTGAACGGCACGACCGTCCACTTGACCTCGCTCTTGGCGAACCCGAGCTCCTTGGCGATCGCGTAGGCGACGGCGCTCTCGAACCCCTTGCCGTTCGTCGGATCGTTGTCCTCGAAGTACGGCGGGTAGGCCGGCTTGTCCGTGGCGACGGTCAGCTGGCCCGAGGTCTGCAGGTCGAGCGACGCCTTGTCGCACGACGCGGCCGCCGGGGTGGTGGAGGCATTGGTGCCCGAGCCGGCCTCGTCGTCGCCGGAGCCGCAGGCGCCGAGCGCCAGGGTCAGCGCGACGAGGGGAAGGGCGATCTTGAGGTGGGACATGGCCGCGCGAGCATAGCCACGTCGCCGATCAGGCCGCGCGTTCTCCCGCGTCGCTCGAGAGCTCCTCGAGCCACTCGATCGCGGCCCCCAGCGCCTCGGGCGTCAGGCGGTAGCGCGTCTCGCGTCCGCTGCGCTCGGGCACCACCAGACGCGCGCGGTGCAGGTGGGTGAGGTGCTTGGCGACGGCCTGGCGGGTGATCGGCATCTGCGCCGACAGCTCGGTGGCCGTGCGCGGCCCCTGCTGCGCCAGCGACGCGACCACTTGACGACGCGTCGCGTCGGCCAAGGCGGTGAAGACTTCGTCTGCTCGCATCGTGTGGTGCCCATACCCGATGCACCGGAATCGGACGCACCAGATGAGGAGTAGGGTCCGCGCCGATGGCCAGCACCGACCAGCAGGCCGGAACCGGCTGGGACGAGATCGACCTCGCCGATCGCTCGCTGGTGCGCGCCGGAGAGGAGTGGAACTCCGAGCTCTACCGGATCGCCACGACGCAGTTCGACAAGGCCGCGGACATCCTCGACCTCGACCAGGAGTCGCGCGTGCGCCTGCGCGAGCCGCGACGGACGTTGACCGTCAACTTCCCGGTCCGCATGGACGACGGCAGCGTGCGCAACTTCACGGGCTACCGCGTCCAGCACACGCTGACGATGGGCCCGACCAAGGGCGGCATCCGCTACGCGCCCGGCGTGTCGGAGGGCGAGTGCGCGGCGCTGGCGGCGTGGATGACCTGGAAGTGCGCGCTGCTCGGCCTGCCCTACGGCGGCGCGAAGGGCGGTGTGCGCTGTGACCCCAACGTCCTGTCGGTCGACGAGATCGAGCGCATCACGCGCCGCTACGCCTCCGAGCTGATCCCGATCATCGGTCCGGACCGCGACATCCCGGCGCCCGACATGGGCACGGGCGAGCGCGAGATGGCGTGGTTCTACGACACCTACTCCCAGCTCATGGGCCATGCGGTGCCCGAGATCGTCACGGGCAAACCGCCCGTGCTCGGCGGCACGGAGGCGCGGCGGCCGGCCACCGGCCTCGGTGTCGTCTACGTCACCGAGGCGGTCTGCGAGCGGCTCGGCACGCCGCTGCGTGACCAGCGCGTGGCCATCCAGGGCGCCGGCAACGTCGGCCTGGTCGCGGCGCTCGAGCTGCACGCGATCGGCGCGAAGGTCGTCGCCATCTCCGACTACACCGGCGGGATCGTCGCGCCCGGCGGGCTCGACGTCCCGGCGGTCCAGGACTGGCTGGGCGAGCACCGGACCCTCGAAGGGTGTCCGCTGGGTGACCCCGTCGGCCGGTCGGAGATCCTCGAGGTGCCCTGCGAGATCCTCATCCCCGCGGCGCTCGAACGGCAGATCACCTCCGAGAACGCATCACGCATCGACGCGAAGATCATCGTCGAGGCGGCCAACGGCCCGACCACACCGGAGGCCGAGGCCATCCTCGCCGACCGCGGCGTGCTGATCGTGCCCGACGTCCTGGCCAACGCCGGCGGCGTGACGGTGAGCTACTTCGAGTGGGTCCAGGACCAGCAGAAGTTCATGTGGGACATGATCGAGATCCAGGAGCGGCTCCGGCGCCTGCTGCGCGCGGCGTTCGGACGGGTCATCGAGGCCGCCGAGCGCCTCGACGTCGACTGGCGCACCGCCGCGCTGTCGGTGGCCGTCCTGCGCGTCTCGGAAGCCGCGCGACTGCGCGCGATCTACCCCTAGTGCAGATCGTCGCCGGTCGCGGCCGGAGGGCGTGACTCCTCGGCCAGCGACGTGATGGCCAGCGCGCCACGGGCGGCGTCGCCGAGGACGTCGGTCGCCTCGTCGGCCGAGCGGGCGTAGAGCTCGACGAGCAGGTGGACGACGATCTTGTCGCCGTCGTGCTTGTGGAACCGCACGTGCGTGAAGAACTCGCGGGTGCCGTGGTCGCCGAAGGCGGCGAACGAGAGGCTGTCGCCGGCCTCGGGGCCCGAGCAGCTCTCGACCTCGTCGGCGTCGACGGTCACCGTGCAGGAGGCGACCCACGGGGTGCCGGCGATCATCCGCTCCCAGCGGTCCTCGATGGGCTGGACGCGGCCGTCGGAGAACCCCAGGTGCGGCTGGTCGTGCATGCACTCGAGGCACTGGACGACGGCCTCCTGGACCTCGTCGACGACCTCCGCGCGCTCGCCGCTCTCGGGGTCGATCTTGTGGATGCCCTCGTAGTGGACCTGCACCTCGAGGTCGGTCGACCAGCAGCGATAGCAGCGCAGCCACGAATGGGTCCGGGTGTCGGCAAAACGCTCCACGAGAATCCAGTCTACGGTTACCGACCATGCCTGACACGGTGCTCACGGAACGTGACGAAGGCGTCGCGACACTCACCCTCAACCGCCCGGAGCGCCTCAACGCGATCACGCCCGAGCTCGCACAGGACCTGCGCGCGGCCCTCGACGACGCGCTGGCCGACGACGCGGTGCGGGCCATCCGCCTGCGCGGCGCGGGTCGTGCGTTCTGCGCCGGCTACGACATCGGCTGGGGCTCGGAGTGGATGGTCCAGGCCGAGGGCGACCGGCCCTGGGACCCGATGGCGGACCTGCGCAACATGAACGGGTTCGTCCAGGACACCTACATGGCGTTGTGGCGCTCGCCCAAGCCGGTCATCGCCCAGGTGCACGGGTTCTGCGTCGGCGGCGGCACGGACTTCGCCCTGTGCAGCGACCTGATCGTCTGCGCCGAGGACTGCCGCATCGGGTACCCGCCCGCGCGCGTGTGGGGCTCGCCGACGACGGCCATGTGGACCTACCGGCTCGGGCTCGAGCGCTCCAAGCGGATCCTGCTGACCGGCGAGCCGCTGGACGGCAGGCTCGCCGCCGAGTGGGGACTGGCCAGCGAGGCGCACCCGGCCGACGAGCTCGACGCGCGGGCGCTCGCGCTGGCCAAGCGCGTCGCGCTGCTGCCCGCCAACCAGCTGCACATGATGAAGCTGCTGGTCAACCAGGTCATCGAGCAGATGGGCCTGGGCACCACGCAGCTGATCGGGACGCTGCTCGACGGCGCGGCCCGACACACCCCCGAGGGCGTCGACTTCACCCAGCGGGCGATGCACGACGTCCGCGGCGCCGTGGCCGAGCGCGACGGGCCGTTCGGCGACTACGGGCAGGGTCCGGGCACGGCCGCCTCCTCGTGAGCGGACCGCCGGTCGGCGTCGTGCTGGCCGGGGGAGCGGGGCGGCGCATCGGCGGCGACAAGGCGCTGGTGGCGCTCGACGGCCGCCCGCTGCTGCTCTACCCGCTCGAGATCCTGCGCGTCGTCCTCGACGACGTGGTGGTCGTCTGCAAGCCGGACACGGCGCTGCCGCCGCTGCCCGCTCCCGTCCCGGTCTGGTGGGAGAACGACCCCGTCCACCACCCGCTGATCGGCGTCGCGGCGGCCCTGCGCGAGGCCGCCGGCCGCCCGATCCTCGTCTGCGCCGGCGACATGCCGCTGGTGACGACGGGCGCGATCCGCGCGCTCGCCGATGCTCCGGCGGCGATGGCGGTGCTGGCTCGCGCCGGCGGCCGGATGCAGCCGCTGCTCGGCCGCTTCGCCCCGGAGGCGCTGGCGGTCATCGAGGCCATGGAGCTCGACGAGCCCGCCACCCGGGTCGTCGAGCGGATGGCGCCGGCGTTCGTCGACGTCGACGAGGAGCTGGTGCTCAACGTCAACGCGCCCGAGGACATCCTGGCGGCGTCGGCCGCGCTCAGCCGAAGGTGAACGCGTAGCCCGCCACGCCGGGCTCGGGGCGCAGGCCGACGACGTGCGTCTCGCTGCCGGCGAAGTGCGCGAGCTGGTAGAGCCGCTGGCGGCGCACGAGGATCGTCTTGGTCAGCCGCCCGTCGACGGTCACCTGCACGCGGCCCGGTCCGGAGTCCGGCGGGGAGAGCACGAGGTAGACGTCCTTGGCGTGGACCTTCGCGGTCAGCGTCGCGCCGATGCCGGCCCGTGCCGCCTGCGGGCCGATGGTCCAGATCCCGCCCAGGCTGAAGCGGCTGAGGTCGAGGTCGCCCGGGTCCTTCGGCGTGTAGGCGAACGTCCCCGGATGCGGGCGCTGGGTGAAGCCCTGGGCGCGCTGCGTGCCCAGGTAGGTCTCGGGCGTCGCCTCCTGGCTGGGCGTGATGGCGCCCTCCGCGCGGGCCATGCCGCCGAGACCCGTCGCGCCGGCCTCGGCCAGCAGCGCGCGGATGGCCTCCTCGGTCTTGTCGTACTCGCCCTCGCCGATGTGGGCGTAGCGGACGTGGCCCTTGGCGTCGATGAGGTACTTCGCCGGCCACGCCTGGTTGCCCCAGGCCTGCCAGGTCGCGAGGTCGTTGTCCTGGACGACCGGGTACTTCAGGCCGTCGGAGGCGATCGCCTTGGCCACGTTGCCGGCGTTCTTCTCGAAGCTGAACTCGGGCGAGTGCACGCCGACGATGACCAGGCCCTTGTCGCGGTACTCCTCGTCCCACGCCTTGACGTAGGGCAGCGTGCGGATGCAATTGATGCAGGTGTAGGTCCAGAAGTCGATCAGGACGACCTTGCCGCGCAGCCCCGCCAGCGTCAGCGGCTTGTCGCCCGGGGTGTTGAACCACTGCTGGTTGCCGACGAAGTCCGGCGCCGGGCCGAGGTCGGTCAGCCCGGACGCCACGTCGGGGTGGGCCGAGGCGGCAAACTTCGGCGCGCCCTGCAGGTCGGCCAGGCGCTTCTTGACCGCGTCGGACTTCTCGAGGTCCGCGCTCAGCGAGAGGCCGTCGAAGTCGTCGGCGATCGACTCCTGGAAGCGGATGTCGAGCTGGAAGACCATCAGCAGCGCGGTGACGACCAGGACGCCGCCGGTCACCCGCTGCAGCGTCGCCATCCGGTTGCCGCGGCGCAGCGGCGCGAGCAGGCGCCGGCCGGCGATCGCCAGGGCGAACAGCACGATCGCGGCGCCCAGCGAGTAGGCCGCGCCGAGCAGCAGCGTCTTGCCGGTGGTCGCGCTCACCGCGATGACCGCCGCGAGGATCGGCCCCGCGCACGGCGTGAAGACGAACCCGAGCGCCGCACCCACGCCGAGCCCCGACCAGAAGCCGTCGCCGCCGGACTTCGGGCCGAAGCGGCCCAGGCGCGAGAGCGGCGCCTCGACGCGGTCGCCGATCGCCGGGACCAGCAGGACGAGGCCCGCCGCCGCGAGGACAGCGATCGCGATGTAGCGCGTGACGCCGTCGCCGAGCCCCACGCCGTCGACCACCTCGGCGAGCCCGACGATCACCAGCGTGAACGTGACGGCCAGGCCGGTGACGATCCCCAGCGGCCTGCGCCGGCCGCCCGCCGAGCTGGCCGCCAGCAGCGCGGGAAGCACCGGCAGCACGCAGGGGCTGATGGCGGTGGCGGCGCCGGCGAGGAACGCGAAGAGGGTCAGGAGGGCCATGAGGTCGGGAGCTTCGTCCCGGTCTACGGCGCGGCGTTACAGCGGGATCAGCCGCCGATGGCCGACATCGTCCGCAGCGGCTGGACGAAGCCCGGCTCGTTGACGCGGTGCTTGAGCTCCTTGCGCCATACCGCGTCGCGGATGATCTGCTCGAGGTCGTCGTCGGTGGCGCCCGCGCGCAGCGGGTCGCGCAGGTCGGTCTCGTTGTGGCTGAACAGGCAGGTGCGCAGCCGCCCGTCGGCGGTGATGCGGATGCGGTCGCAGTCGCCGCAGAACGGCTCGGAGACGGGGTTGACGAAGCCGAGGGTCCCGGCGCCATCGGCGAAGCGCCAGGTCAGGGCGGTGGCGCCGGGCTCGCGGGGCAGCGGCTCGAGCGCCCAGCGCTCCTCGATGATCGCCTTGACCTCATCGCCGGTCAGGACCTGGCCGATGTCCCAGGCGCGGTCGGCGTCGAGCGGCATGAACTCGATGAAGCGCACCTCGAACGGCCGCTCCCGGGCGAACTCTGCGAACGGGAGGACCTCCTGCTCGGTGAAGCCGCGGATGGCCACCGCGTTGACCTTGATCTTGACCTGCCCGGCGTAGGCGCCGATCGCCTCGAGCCCGCGCAGCACGCGGGGCAGCGCGTCGCGCCGGGTCATCGCGAAGAACCGGTCGCGCTGCAGCGAGTCGATCGAGACGTTGAAGCGGGCGACGCCGGCCTCGACCAGCGCCGCGGCATCGCGTTCGAGCAGGAAGCCGTTGGTGGTGACCGCGAGATCGCCGGTCAGCGGCGCGAGCATGGCGGCCAGGCGGGGGAAGTCGCGGCGCACGAGCGGCTCGCCGCCGGTCAGGCGCAGCGACTCGATGCCCATCTGCGCCAGCAGCGCGACGAGGCGCTCGATCTCCTCGAAGCGCAGGACGTGATCGCGCTCGAGCCAGGCCAGGCCCTCGGCGGGCATGCAGTACTGACAGCGGAAGTTGCAGCGGTCGGTGACCGAGAGGCGCACGTCCCGGATCGGCCGGCCGTGACCGTCGTGGAGCGGCGCTCGGGCCATGGCGCCACAGGCTACTCTCGCCGCCATGGCACGGCCCGCCGTGGTGCTCACCGTCCTGCTCGTCCTGCTGGCGGGCTGCGGCAAGAAGGCCTCGCCCGAGGACCAGGTCCGCGCGGCGGTCGAGGGCTACGCCAAGGCCTTCGCCGGCCACGACTACCAGGCGCTGTGCGACCGCTGGTTCGACCCCAAGGTGGTCTCGTCGCTCGAGGCCAGCGGCCTGCCGTGCGAGGCCGCGATCCGTCCCGAGGTCGTCGGCACGGTCGACCCAAAGCTCGAAATCCGCGGCATCGAGGTCACCGGCACGACCGCCAAGGTCCGCGTGCACAGCACCGCCAAGGGCCAGCCGCCCGCCGACGACACGCTCGCGCTGCTCGAGGTCAAGGGCGAGTGGCGCATCACGCCGCTGGGCGGCACGGGCCCCGAGCCGGTCGTGCCCTAGAACGAGCTTCGCCCGCCGGTTGCCGTTCGTGGCGCGCGACGGGCGAATGACCTACTCACCGCCCGCTCTGCCATTCCTGGCTCGGCGGGCGGGAAAACTGGTGTCGGTGCTGCGTGCTCGGCTCCGGGGCTACTACGAGCTCAGTGGATGACGCCGCTGCCGCCCAGCGCGAGCGCTGTGACGACGGCGAGGATGAATCCGATGAGCGCCCCGTCGACCGTGCGCCTGCCCTTGACGGACTGGCTCTGGACCACTTCACGGGGAGACATGGGGGCCATCCTGACCGTCGGCGGGGGCGAAGGGAAGGGGTCCAGACGCATGTACCACTGGGACACAAAGCTGGGTATGGACGCATGATTGATTGACCGCGAAGCGCCCATGCTGCAAGGGCGATTGCAGCGGGCAGGGAAGCTCCCCGCCACCCGGAAGCAGGTCATCCATGTCCCTCGCGAGCCTCTTCCGCCGTACTCCCGCCGCCTCATCAGCTCCCGAGCGGAGCTCCCGCGCGCTGGATCGCTCGCAGTTGCTGGCCGAGCTCGAGGTCTCCGTCCCGGCTCCCGAGCGCCTGGTGCGCTGGGACACCGCGACCAAGCCGTGCCCGGACTGCGCCGAGAACGTCGCGCGGTCGGCGGGCTCCTGCCGCCACTGCGGCTTCGTGCTCGCCTAGAGCCCGATTTCGCGGGCGATCCGTCCGCCTGCCCCCGTACCTTCGCGGCCGGGATGCTGGATCTCGTCTATCTCGCGCTGGTCGCGGCCCCGCTGACGATCGCGGCTGCCGCGATGCTGCTCATGGCGCTGCGCTCTTATCGCGGGCACGCTGATGCGCGCGTCGAGCGCCGCCGGACCGAGATCGAGCTGGCCCACGAGCGTCCACCCGGCCTGCGCAAGCGCTCGGCCCCGCTCGACGAGCCGGCGAGCATCGCGTCCCTCGGCGACGTCCGCTCCCTGGGACGCTCCGTCGTCGCGTCGCTGGCCAACGATCCACGGCCCGAGCGCGACCGGCCCTCGCTCGAGGAGCTCTCCGCGCTGGTCGAGTCGCTGGCCTACCCGCCGCGCGAGGCGCCGCTGCCGACGGCCGTCGGCGACGTCAAGCGCATCGTCTCCACGCCCGCCACCGCGCCGCGCGTCGGCGCGCCCGCCGCGGTGACCAAGCACTGCCCGGACTGCGCCGAGGAGATCCTCGCCGCCGCCCGCGTCTGCAAGCACTGCCGCTACCGCTACGACGAGCCGGGCGACACCGCGCTCAGCGGCTGATCGCTAGCGCTTGACCAGCACGTAGACGAGCGCGGCCGCGAAGCCGAGGTCGCCGAAGGACATCGCGGTGCCCAGGTTCGTCGCGCCGGCCACCTCGGCGATCGCCGTCACTCCGGCGAACGCGCCGGCCATGATCCCGAGGTTGATCACGAGGACTCCTTCGCCGCGCGGGCCTCGAGGGCCTGCACCAGGGCCGGGACCTCGAGCCCCGGATCCTGCTCGCCCAGCCACTTCAGGGCCGTCCGCCGGCCGCCGAGGCCGCGCAGCCCGCGCTCGCCGTGCTCGGCGTGGAAGTCCGCCAGCGCCGCGTGGCGCCGCGCGCTCAGCCGCCGCGCGCTCACGTCGAGGCCCTCCCGGTGGGCGTCCAGCGCGGCGGTCAGCTCGTCGAGCCCGGTGACGGGGGACAGGGAGGAGACCGCCACGACCGGGATGTCGCGCGCGCCCACCGACCGCAGCGCCGCGTGCAGGTCGCGCCGGGCGCGCAGCGCGATCTGGCCGAGGTCGGACTTGGTGACCACCAGGACGTCGGGGATGTCCATGATGCCGGCCTTGATGAACTGCAGGACGTCACCGGAGCCGGGCTGGACGATGACCGCAACGGTGTCGGCCACCTCGGCCACGTCGGTCTCGGACTGGCCGACGCCCACCGTCTCGATGACGACGACGTCGAACGCGGCGCTCAGCGCCTGCGCCGCCGCCCGCGTGGCCGGCGCGAGGCCGCCGAGCTGGCCGCCCGCCGCCGTCGAGCGGATGAACACGCCCGGGTCCGCGGGGTCGTAGTCGATCCGCGCGCGGTCGCCGAGCAGCGATCCGCCCGATCGCCGCGAGGACGGGTCGACGGCCAGCACCGCGACGCTGCGCCCCATCCCGCGCCACGCGCGCACCAGCTCCGACAGCAGCGTGGACTTCCCGGCGCCAGGCGGGCCGGTGATGCCGACCAGGTGCCCGGGCGCCTCGCCGCCCAGCGTCGCGGGCGCCACCTCGCGCAACAGGGCCGCGACGTCGCCGGCGCGCGTCCGGTTCTCGACGAGGTTGAGGACCGCGGGGGCCGCGGTCAGGTCGCGCTCGCGCAGCCGGGCGCCCAGCTGCGCGGCGTCGTCGCTCACGCCGGGGCGGCGACGCCGTGCTTCTCGGCGACCAGCGACACGATGTCGGCCATGATCTTCTGCAGATCGAAGTCCTTGGGGGTGTAGACCGCGGCAACGCCGCACTCCTTCAGCCCGGCCACATCGGCGGCCGGGATGATCCCGCCCACGACGACCGGCGCCTCGACGCCCGCCTCGCGCAGCGCGTCCATCACGCTGGGGATCAGCTCGCGATGCGAGCCCGACAGGATCGACAGGCCGATGACGTGCACGCCCTCGTCGAGCGCGGACTTGGCGATCTGCGACGGCGTCAGGCGGATGCCCTCGTAGACCACGTCCATGCCGATGTCCTTGGCGCGCACGGCGATCTGCTCGGCGCCGTTGGAGTGCCCGTCGAGGCCGGGCTTGCCGACGAGGATCTTGATCCGCCGGCCCAGGCCCTCGGAGACGCGCTCGACTTCCTCGACGAGCTCCTCGTTGGACGCGGTGGGCGGGCCCGATGCGGCCTCGCCGACGCCGGTCGGCGCGCGGTAGGAGCCGAACGCGTCGCGCAGCGTCTGGGCCCACTCGCCGGTGGTGACGCCGGCGCGGGCGGCGGCGATCGTGGCCTCCATGATGTTCTCGTCGGACTGCGCGACCCGAGCGAGCTCGGCCAGCGCGGCGTCCACGGCGCCCTGGTCGCGGCCCGCGCGCCACTCCTGAAGCGCCGCCTGGGCCTCGGCCTCGACGCCGGCGTCGACGGTCAGGATCCCGCCGTCCTCGCCGGCGGCCAGCGGGGAGTCGGCCGTCTCGGCGTACTTGTTGATGCCGACGACGATCTGCTCGCCGCGCTCGATGCGCGCGATCCGCTCGCGGTGGGACTCGACGAGCGAGCCCTTCATGTAGTCGACGGCCTCGACCGCGCCGCCGTGCTCCTCGACGATCGACATCTCGGCGCGGGCGCCGGTGGCGAGCTCCTCGACGAGGCCCTCCATCACCTTGGAGCCCTCGAAGATGTCGGGGTACTCGAGGATGTCGGTCTCGAAGGCCAGGACCTGCTGGATGCGCAGCGACCACTGCTGGTCCCACGGCCGGGGCAGGCCGAGTGCCTCGTTCCACGCCGGAAGCTGCACCGCCCGCGCCCGCGCGCCTCGGCCGAGCGTCACGGCCAGCGCCTCGAGGACGATC
>JBJMLA010000093.1:0-1742 GCA_045805505.1 Solirubrobacteraceae bacterium | reverse complement strand
AGGTGGAAGTAGGCGGTGAAGCTCAGGCGACCCATCAGGTCGCCGGTCAGGTCCCGCCCCCGCACCTCGACCCGGTCGGGATAGGCCTGGCTGATGTGGCTGACAGGCGGCGCGCCCTCTGCATGAGGCCCGGCGACGCTATCAGGCCGTCACCGGCGCGCCGCGCCAGTAGCGGTCCAGCAGCCCGAGCATGTTGCCCGAGCAGATCTGCTCGGCCACCGTGGCGCCGTAGCGCGCGATCAGCGCGGCCTCGAGCGCCTTCATGCAGCCCATGTGCTCGAGGCCCTTGAGCGCGGGCTTGATGAAGCCGTCGAGGTCGCTGCCGATGGCGATGTTGTCGTAGCTGCCGGTCTCGCGGTGGATGCGGTCGACGTGCCGGCCGAGGATCTCGAACGACTGCTCGAACGTCTTCGCCTTCTTGAGCCCGTCCGTGGCCCAGTGCTCGCAGGAGATCACGCCGATCACGCCGCCGCGCTCGCCGATCTCGCGGATCACGGCGTCGGAGAGGTTGTAGCCCGCCGTCCCGAGCCGGCACGCGATGTGCGAGGCGATCAGCGGCGGCTTGGCGCCGGTCTCGTCGAGGACCTCGAGCGTGTGCTCGATCGCCAGGTCGTTCATGTGGGTGACGTCGACGAGCACGCGGTGCTCGACCATCGCCCGCACCGCGGCCACGCCCAGCGGCGTCAGGCCGGTCTTGGCCTTCTGGGGGAACACGACCTTGTAGAGCCAGTCGGGCAGGAACGGGAGCGCGGGCGCGTTCTGGGCGATGCCGCGGTAGAAGAGATGCGCGAGCGTGACGTAGGCGACGCCGCGGTCGGCGAGCTCGCGGACGTTGGCCGTGATCTCGGCCTCGGTCGCCCCCAGCGCGAAGCCGCCCTCGATGCAGTGGACGAGCGCGATGCGGCCGGAGTCGATGGTCTGCTTGAGCTGCGCCGGGTTGCGGGACATGGCGGCGTTCTGCGCGTCGGCGGCGACGGCGCTCTCGACGAGGTCCATCTGCTCCCGCACCGACTTGATGTAGCTCGGCTTGGGCGGCGCGCCGTACGGCTCGTCGAGGTCCATCTCGTCGAACGGCGCGTACAGCACCGACAGCGCGGCGCCGACGTTGCCCTGCTGCATCAGGTCGACGCGCACGCTCGGCGTGTCGCCCGGGCCCTGGTAGTTGAACAGCTTGGAGAGGACTTGCAGGACCACGCTCCGCCAGCGCGAGTCGGGCCAGTCGAGCACGAACTGGTGCGTGTTCCGCTGCTCCTGCGGGAGCAGGTGCATCGGATAGTGGGCGTGGAGATCGACGATCATGCCCTGCCTGCTGCCAACCCTTACTGAGTGACTGCCGCCGGTCAAGCCATCCTTCCGCGCCGTGTCGCCGTCGTCGGCGCCGGGCTCGCGGGCCTGGCTGCGGCGGCCGCGCTGGCGAGCGCCGGGTGCGAAGTCGTGGTGCTCGAAGCGCGCGACCGCGTCGGCGGGCGCGTGTGGTCGCGCGAGCTCGACGACGGCTCGGTGGTCGAGATGGGCGCCGAGTTCATCCTGCCCGGCAACACCGTCGTGGAGGAGACCGCGCGGCGGCTCGGGCTGGGGTTGTGGGCCAAGGGCATGGCCTACGGGCGCCGCGAGCCGCGCGGCGTGCCTGTGGGGGAGGGCGAGCTGCGCGCGGCGGCGGCCGCGATCGCCGCGGCGCTCGAGGACCCGGCGGTGGCGGCGGGAACGGCGGCGGAGCTGCTCCCGCGGCTGGCCGACCCTGT
>JBJMLA010000092.1:0-19732 GCA_045805505.1 Solirubrobacteraceae bacterium | reverse complement strand
TGCCGACCTCGCGCGCGACGCGCGTGACCTCGTCGGCGAACGACGAGAGCTGGTCGACCATCGTGTTGATCGTCCGCTTGAGCTCGAGGATCTCGCCCTGCGCGTCCACGGTGATCTGGCGGCTGAGGTCGCCGTTGGCCACCGCGGTGGTGACCTCGGCGATGTTGCGGACCTGGTCGGTGAGGTTCGTCGCCATCGAGTTGACCGACTCGGTCAGGTCCTTCCATGTCCCGGCCACACCGGGCACGTCGGCCTGCCCGCCGAGCCGCCCGAGCGTCCCGACCTCGCGCGCCACGCCCGTGACCTGCTCGGCGAACGTGCGCAGCGTGTCGGTCATGTCGTTGATCGTCTCCGCAAGGGCCGCGACCTCGCCCTTGGCCTCGACCGTGACCTTCTGGGTCAGGTCGCCGTTGGCCACCGCCGTGGTCACCTGCGCGATCTGGCGCACCTGATCGGTCAGGTTGGTGGCCATCGAGTTGACCGAGACCGTGAGGTCGCGCCACGTGCCGGCCGCGTTGGGGACCTCGGCCTGGCCGCCGAGGACGCCCTCGGTGCCGACCTCGTGCGCCACCGCCGTGACCTGCTCGGCGAAGGTCCGCAGCGTGTCGGTCATGTCGTTGATCGTCTCGGCCAGCGCCGCGACCTCGCCCTTGGCCTCGACGGTCACCTTCTGGGTCAGGTCGCCGTTGGCCACCGCCGTCGTCACCTGCGCGATCTGGCGCACCTGGTCGGTCAGGTTCGACGCCATGACGTTGACCGACTCCGTCAGGTCGCCCCACGTCCCGCTGACGTCGTCGACCTGCGCCTGGCCGCCGAGCTCGCCCTCGGTGCCGACCTCGCGCGCCACGCGCGTGACCTGATCGGCGAACGAGCTGAGCCGCGCGACCATCGCGTTGATGGTGCCCTTGAGCTCGAGCACCTCGCCGCGGGCGTCGACCGTGACCTGCTGGGTGAGGTCGCCGTTGGCCACCGCCGTGGTGACCTGGGCGATCTGGCGGACCTGCTCGGTGAGGTTGGTCGCCATGACGTTGACGGAGTCGGTGAGGTCGCGCCACGTGCCCGACACGCCCTTGACCTCGGCCTGACCGCCGAGCTTGCCGTCGGTGCCGACCTCGCGCGCCACGCGCGTGACCTCGTCGGCGAAGGAGCCGAGCTGGTCGACCATCGCGTTGACGGTCTGGCCGATGCGCGAGAACTCGCCCTTGACCGGCTGGCCCTCGATGGTCAGCGCCATCTTCTGCGACAGATCGCCCTGCGCGACCGCCGCGATGACGCGGCCGACCTCGGTGGTGGGCCGCACGAGGTCGTCGACGAGCGAGTTGACCGCCTCGACGCCGTCGGCCCAGCCGCCGTAGAGGCCGGGCAGCGTGGCGCGCTCGGTCATCCGGCCCTCACGGCCGACCACGCGGGCCAGACGCTGGAGCTCCTTGGCCATCCGCGCGTTCATCTCGACGAGGTCGTTGACCCCGGCCTGGACCTCGCCGATGACGTCGCGGCGCCGTGCGGACAGGCGCACGGAGAAGTCGCCGTCGCGTGCCGCGCCGAGCGCCGCGAGAATGGCCTCGAGGGCCTTCTCGTCGGCCGCGCCGAGGCCCGCCCCGTTGCTCGTCTCGCCCGCCCCGCCGGCCGTCGCCGCGCGCGTCTTCCTGGACCTTGCGTCAGTCGCCACCTTGCATCCCCATCCCCTTGCGTACGCCCGAGCCGCGGATCGTACTTCGCGAAAGCCCTGCGTCCGCCGTGTGGCCAGGCCTCGTGCAGGGGCCGCGTCAGGGACCGCTGACGACCGAGATCGTCACCGTGGAGCTGTAGGTGCCGGCGTAGGCGTTCTGCGGGACCTGCGACGAGAACGCGAGCGTCATGTCGACACGGGAATCGCCCGTGTTGGCGGCTGCGTTGTAGAACTTCACGGCGGTCGGCGCCGTGCTGGCCGCCGGCACGTCGACCGGGAAGGTGACGCTGTTGGTCGGCAGCACGCAGGGGGCGCCGTTGTCGCAGGTGACGGCGCTGACGCCGCTGACGTCGGTGGCCGTCGTGGCCAGGCTGCGCGTGCCCGTCGTCATCGTGGTCGAGGTCACCTGCAGCTGCCATCCGGCGGCGGAGGAGACCCGCGTGTCGTTGACCGTGGCGTCGAGCGACCACGTCGCGGTGGCGTCGCCGCTGTCGAGGTTGGCGCTGAACGTGCTCGTCGCCGCGCCCAGCCCAACGGACAGCGACGCCGTGGTGGCGTCGCGCACGGCGATCGAATGGGCGACCCAGTTGGCGGTCGTGTTGGACGGGGTGACCGTGCGGGCGGCGACCGTGCCCGCCGTGGCCTGGGTGATCGTCGACGCCTCGTTGCTGGTGCCCGTCCCGGCGACGTCGTAGCGCTCGGTCGTACCCGCCGCGGCGGTGAAGGTCGCGTTGCGGGCCACGCCGGCCGCGGTGATGACCCATTCGCCGGCCGACGAGGTGGTGATCGCCGGCGCGGCCGCGGTGCCCGACGCGCCGGTGGCCGCCGTGACCCCGTCGACCGGGACGTCGGCGTTGGCGCCGCGCAGGGCGATGATGCCGCCGCTCATGTTGCGCGCCGCCGAGGAGGTGAACGCGTAGTTCGTGCCCTCGGTGGACGTGGCCGTCTTGACGTAGCTGAGCATCCGCATCGTCGAGCCCGTGCTGGCGGTCGAGGTCAGCAGCGTCCATCCCGCCGGAGCGCTGATGGTGTTGGTGCCGGCTCCCGACACGGTCGCGACCAAGACGTCGCCGGTGGTGGTGTTCGTCGGCTTGGTGATCGTCAGCGTGGCGGTGGTGGTCGACGCGCTGTTGGAGTTGACGTAGGCGATCGCCGCCTGGGCGGTGCCCGGCGCGAGTGCGGCGGCGGCGAGCGCGCCGCCGAGGGCGCGCCGGACCCGGGTCACGTCCGCCCGGCCGGCTCTCGGCGTGCGTCGGTCACCGTCGGCTCGGCGTCGGGCTCGGGAACGGCGACGGCGGTACCAAGACGGCGCTCGAGCTCGCGCGTGCGCCGGCGGAACCAGACGGCCATGGCACCGAAGCCAAGCAGAATCAGCGCGAGGCCCACGCCGGCGAACAGCGCGAGCGGCGTGTCGTCGTGACCGCCGCTGGACGGCAGCTTCGCCACGCCCTCGGCGCCGTAGGCCTGCTCGATGTCGCCACGGCTGACCGAGAAGGGCAGCTCGGTGGACGAGGAGCCGCCGCCGTCCCACTTCAGATCCACCGTCGTGTGGTAGTCGCCGGGCAGCAGCGCCTCACCGCGCAGGACGAGCGGGTAGACGATGCGCGTGCGCGGCAGGAAGGTGTCGATGGCGAACCGCTGGCGCGCGACGACCTCGCCGCTCGCCGTGGTCACGATGGCCTGCCCGCTGCCCTTGACCATCTTCTCGCCCGGGTTCGACATCGTGATGTCCAGCGTCTGATAGCCCGGGTTGCCCCCGGCGCGGACGTCGCGGACGGCGAGCAGCGAGCGTGCCGCACCCGGCAGGTCGACCTGCACCGCGAGGATCGACTGGTCGACGATGTCGACGCGGAAGCTGCGCTTGGCGTCGCTCGCCTCGGCGGGCTTGGCGGCCACCACCGGTCGGGCGACTATGCCGCCGAGGTGCTGGCCGCGCCGCGCGTCGGCCGGAACGGCGACGGTGAAGCCGACGACCGCGCTCGCTCCCGGGGCCAGCGTCACCTCGCGCGTATCGAGCGCCAGCCAGGCGCCGACGTCGGAGGACGCCTCGCCGACGGTGCGGTAGACGGCTCCGGTGGTCGCGCCCGTGGTGCCGTCGACCGCGGCCAGCTCGGCCGTGCCCGCCACCGTGCCGGCGTTGACGACCCTCACGCTGCCCGAGATCGGCTGCCCGGGCGCGCCCGCGAACCGGAAGTAGCCCAGCGAGCTGTGGCCGATCGGCTTGAGCGCGAAAACCGGTGCGGGTGCGGCCTGCGCGGTGGACGTGAAGGCGGCAGCGAGGAGAAGACCCCGGGCGAAGTGGCGCATGTACGGCGGATTCGGCCTTGAGGGGCGCGTCCCTGCGGTCTGATGACAAGTTGCAACTTACGGTCGGCGAAGTTGCGCACGTGATCCAGTACCTCCATGACGGTCCGTTTGCTGACCGACAACAGGGCCATGTCCTCCTCATACCGTCCACTCGGTGCCGCCATCGCGGCCCTCCTGCTGGCTCCTTCCGCCTCCCTCGCCGCGAACGTCACGGCACAGGGCACGGTGAGCGGCAGCATCCTGAGCGCGAGCACCAGCGCCACCCCGACCTTCACCGCCGACCTCGACAGCGGTGATTCGACCCCCACCTACACCATCCCGATGTCCGTCCAGGACACGCGCGGCACCGGTGCCGGCTGGAACGTCACGATCACCTCGACGACGTTCTCGACCGGCGGCGGCTCGCCCAAGACCCTGGCGACGTCGGCGTCGTCGCTGACCGGCGTGGTCTCGGCCTGCACCACCGGCACCTGCACCAGCCCGGCCAACGCCCAGACCTACCCGCTGGCGGTTCCCGCCGGCACCACGGCGCCGACCGCCGTCAAGCTGTTCAACACGACCGCGAACAACGGCATGGGCCGTTTCACCCTGACGCCCACGATCGGCGTCTCGGTTCCGCAGAACGCGTTCGCCGGCACCTACAGCAGCACGGTCACGGTCTCCATCGTCTCCGGTCCCTGATCAGGGACCCGCGACGCGGCTGACCGTCGCGCGCAGCACGTAGGGCCCACGAGGCATCGTCACCGGCGCGGTCACCAGCAACCGCGCCACGACGCGCATGGTGCCCATCCCCGACTGCCGGGCCGCGGCGAAGGCCCGGACCGGCGTCTGCTCCGGCAGCGCCTGCGGCAGGACGCTGCGGACGCGGGGACGGGTGCAGCCCGCGCAGCGGACCTGCATCTTCCACACCGAGACCCGCAGCCCCGGCGCACGACCGCCGGAGGCCGTGCGGGTCGAAGCCGACATCGACAGCGCCCAGCCCGCGCCGCTGCCCCGGGCGTCGACGACGGTGACCGGCACCCGGACCACCGCCTGCCGCCAACCCGCCTTGACGGCGTGCAGCCGCGGCACGGCAAGCGCGCCCAGCGGCGAGCGGACCGACAGGCCGCCGGCGACCACGGTTCCCGTCACCGGCACCGTCTCGGCAGGGGCCTGCGCCGGCCAGAGGGCCAGGGCCGCCGCCACCAGGACGGAACGAGCTGCGAGAACGCGAAGCACCCCACTCAGGTCGGCGCGGCCGGTGTGAGACCGGCATGGTCCGCGGAACCGCCCGGCAGGAGCACCCGTCCTGCAACGACGCGCCCACGAGGGGCGGCATAGGGTGGCGGCGTGGACCTGACGCAGCTTCCGAGCCCGGCGCTGGTGGTCGATCTCGCCGCGGCCGACCGCAACATCGCGCGGGCCGCCGCGCACTTCGCCGACGGTCCGGTGCGGCTACGCCCGCACTTCAAGGCCCACAAGTGCACGCGCCTGCTGCGCCGCCAGGTCGATGCCGGCGCATGCTCTGGCGTCACGTGCGCGACCGCGTGGGAGGCCGAGGTGCTTGCCGAGGCCGGGTTCGACGACGTGCTGGTCGCCAACGAGGTGGCCGACGCGCAGGGGCTCGCGGCCCTGGGGCGCGCCGCGTCGCGTGCGCGCATCACGGTGTGCGTGGACTCGTCTCGGCACGTCGAGCTGTTGTCGGCGGTCGGTGCCCGCGTGGGCGTCCTCGTCGAGATCGACATCGGTCAGGGCCGCTGCGGGCTCGAACCCGGCAGCGACGAGGTGATCAAGCTCGCCTGGCGCGTGGCCGACGCCCCGGGACTCGAACTGCGCGGCCTGCAGGGCTACCACGGCCACGCCGTGCTGCTGGAGTCCCGGGACGATCGCGAGCGCGAGGTGGCGCGCGGCGCGGCCCTGCTCACCGCCGAGCGCGAGCGCCTGATCGCGGCGGGTCTGCCCTGCCCGCTCGTCTCGGGCGGCGGCACGGGCACGTTCGATCTCATCGCCGCGGCCGGCGGGCTCGACGAGGTCCAAGCCGGCTCCTACGTGCTGATGGACGCCAGCTACGGCAAGCTGGACCTGCCCTTCGAGCAGGCGCTGTTCTGCCTGGCCACCGTCGTCAGCCGGCGCGGGACGCGGCTCGTCCTCGACGCCGGACTCAAGGCGATGTCGGCCGAGTACGGCATGCCGGGGGCGAAGGAGCCCGGGCTCGAGGTGCTCTCGCTCGCCGACGAGCACGCCACCGCGCGGGTCCCCGCCGACTGCGGCCTGCGGGTCGGTGACACGACGCTGCTGATCCCCGCCCACATCGACCCGACGGTCAACCTCCACGCCGCGCTGCACGTCTCGGCGTCCGCCGGCAGCTTCGAGCCGTGGGCCGTCGACGGGAGGACCCGATGAGGCGCCTCGCGCTCGCCGCGCTCGCGATGCTCGGCGGCTGTGGCGGCGCGCCCGAACGGGCGGCGCCCTCCCCCGCCATCACGGCGTCGGACGTGACGACCCCGACGGCCGCGGCGACAGCGCTGCCGCAGGCGATCACGCTGCACATCGCCGCCACCGGCGACTTCCTCATCCATCAGCCCGTGTGGGATCGCGCCCTGGCGCTCGGGCACGGCCGCTACGACTTCCGGCCGCTGTTCGCCCAGGTCCGCCCCATCGTGCGCGGCGCCGACGTCGGCATCTGCCACATCGAGACGCCGCTGATCGGCGGCCCCCCGCAGGGCTATCCCGTCTTCCACACCCCGCCCGCGCTGGCGCGGGCCGTGCGCTGGGGCGGCTGGGACCTGTGCTCGACGGCCTCCAACCACACCGTCGACGCCGGCCAGGCCGGCGTGGACTCGACGATCGCCGCGCTGGAGCGCTTCGGGATCCGCCACGCGGGCTCGGCCCGCTCGGCCGCGAGCGCCCGCCGCATCGCGATGGTCGAGGCCAAGGGCGTCAAGGTCGCGCTGCTGTCCTACACCCAGGTGTCCAACGGGATCGCGTCACCGCACCCGTGGTCGCTCAACGTCGCCGAGGGCCCCCGCATCGTCCGCGACGCCCATCGCGCGCACCGGGCGGGCGCCGACGTCGTCGTGGTCAACCTGCACTGGGGCGACGAGTACGGCAACGCCCCGAGCGCGGCGCAGCGCGCCCTGGCCTCGCGCCTCACCCGCTCGGGCGCCATCACCGCGGTGATCGGCCAGCACGTTCACGTCGTCCAGCCGATCCGCCGCGTCAACGGCAAGCTGGTCGTCTTCGGCGAGGGCAACCTGATCTCCAACCAGGACGCCGCGTGCTGTCCCGCCGGCAGCCAGGACGGGATCATCGCGATGCTCACCGTCACGGTTCGCGGCGAGCGAGCGACCCTCACCCGCGTGCGGCCGATCCCCATCTACGTGCGCCATCCGGACTACACCGTGCTGCCGGTGCGGCGGGCGCTCGAGCACGCGACCGGCGCCGGAGCGGCCGCTCTGCGTGCGTCCCTGCGGCGCACCCGTGCCGCCCTCGCTACCGGATAGCGTCTGCCCGCGTGTTCACCCCCGTCCGCACGCGCCGCACGTTCGAGGAGGCCGCCGAGCAGATCGCCGAGGGTGTCCGCACGGGACTGCTGCGCGTCGGCGACCGGCTGCCGGGCGAGCGCTCGCTGGCCGCGCAGATGGAGATCAGCCGGCCGACCCTGCGCGAGGCCGTCAAGGTGCTGGTGACCGCCGGCGTGCTCGAGGTCCAGCGCGGCGCCGACGCCGGGATGTACGTGGCCACCGACGTCGTGCCGGCCGACCTGGTGCGCGAGCGCGCCGACCTGCGCCTGGGCGAGGTGGCAGCCGTGCTCGAGGCGCGGCGTCTCGTCGAGCCGGGTGTCGCGCGGCTGGCCGCGGCGCGCGCGCAGCCCGACGACCTCACCGCGATCGAGCGCTCGATCGACGCGATGCGCAAGATCGTGCGCGCGGGCTACGGCCCCGGTGACGAGGACCGCTTCCTTCAGCTCGACGTGCAGTTCCACCTCGCGGTCGCCCGCGCGTCGGCCAACCCGACGGTCGAGCGGCTGATGCGCATGCTGCTGCGCGAGCTCGAGATCGCGCGCGACATGGCGATGCACGAGCCGCTGGTGCCGGAGTGGACGATCGCCATCCACGAGGAGACCGCGGCGGCCATCGCTTCGGGCGACGTCGCCGTGCTCGACGAGGTCATGGATCGCCACATCGGCCGCATGGAGAACACGTGGGCCGAGGAGGCTGGTCAAGCGTCCTGACCACCTGGTAAGGTTGCTTGACCACCACCGGGAGGGACGAGAACCGTGGCCGCCAAGACGGATCAGACGACGACGGGGAAGCAGCTCGCGATGGCGCCGACGACCGGCGCTCCCGCCACCGGCGCGCCCGTCAAGCTCGCGCGGCCCGAGACCACGCTGCGCGACAAGTACGTCCTCGAGCAGGGCACGATCTTCCTCTCCGGCGTCCAGGCGCTCGTCCGCGTCCTGCTCGATCAGCAGCGCGCCGACCGCCGCGCCGGCCTGAAGACCGCCACCTTCGTCAGCGGCTATCAGGGCTCCCCGCTCGGCGGGTTCGACAAGGAGGTCATGGGCCTGCGCGAGCTCGCCGGGGAGTTCAACATCGAGTTCACCCCCGGCCTCAACGAGGAGCTCGCGGCCACGGCCGTGTACGGCTCGCAGCTCGTCCAGAACCTGCCCGACGCGCGCCAGGACGGCGTGACCGGCGTCTGGTACGGCAAGAACCCCGGGCTCGACCGCGCGATGGACGCGCTGCGCCACGCGAACTTCGCCGGCACGCATCCCAACGGCGGCGCGCTCGCGCTGGTGGGCGACGACCCGAGCTGCAAGAGCTCGACACTGCCCAGCGGCGCCGAGGCGACGCTGGCCGCGCTGAACTTCCCGACCTTCTACCCCGGAACGCTGCAGGAGGTCCTCGACCTCGGCCTGCACGCGATCGCCTGCTCGCGCGCGTCAGGGCTGTGGAGCGCGCTGAAGATCGTCACCAACGTCGCCGACGCCGCGGGGACCGCGCAGGTCTGGCCCGAGCGCGTCGTGCCGGTCATCCCGACCGTCGAGTACCAGGGCACGCCCTATCGCCACCGCCCCGACGGGCACCTGCTCGCGCCCGACTCGCTCGAGCTCGAGCGCACGCTGTTCGGGCCGCGGCTGGAGATCGCCCGCCAGTACGGCGCGCTCAACCAGCTCAACCCGATCAGCCTCCCCACGCGCGACGCCTGGCTGGGCATCGTCGCCGCCGGCAAGACCTACTACGAGCTGCTGCAGGCGCTGCGCGAGCTCGGTCTCGAGCAGCGCGACCTCGAGCGCGCCGGCATCCGCCTGATGAAGGTCGGCATGCTCTATCCGCACGATCGCGACGGCTTCCGGCAGTTCGCCCGCGGGCTGCAGGAAATCCTCGTCGTCGAGGAGAAGCTGCCTTTCCTCGAGACGGCGATCCGCGACGCGCTCTACGGCACGGCCGACCAGCCGCTGGTGCTCGGCAAGCGCGACGAGGACAACCTGTCGCTCGTTCCGGCCGAGTCCGAGCTCGACGCCGACCTGATCTCGCTGGCCGTCGCCGGGCGCATCGAGCGCCATGTGCGCATCGACTCGGTTCACGCCCGCGCGCACTCGATCGCCGAGCGGCGCAGCGCATTGGTGCAGAACGGCGCCCTGCCGATGGCGCGCACCCCGTTCTTCTGCAGCGGCTGCCCGCACAACACGTCGACCGCCAACCCCGACGAGACGCTGCTGGGCGTCGGCATCGGCTGCCACACGATGGTCCTGCTCAACCCCGAGGGCAAGGGCGAGATCACCGGCCTCACGCAGATGGGCGGCGAGGGCACGCAGTTCATCGGCATGCAGCGCTTCACGGACACCAAGCGCCACTACGTCCAGAACCTCGGCGACGGCACGTTCCACCACTCGGGCTCGCTGGCCATCCGCTTCGCCGCCGCCTCCGGCATCAACGTCACCTACAAGCTGCTCTACAACTCGACGGTCGCGATGACCGGCGGGCAGGACGTCCTCGGCCAGCTGACCGTGCCCGAGCTGACGACGTGGCTGCGCCTCGAGGGCGTCAAGAAGGTCATCGTCACCACCGAGGAGCCCGAGCGCTACAGGAAGGTCAAGCTCGACCCGGCCGCCAAGCTGATGCACCGCGACCGGCTCGCCGACGCGATGGCCGAGCTCGCGCAGGTCGAGGGCGTCACGGTCCTCATCCACGACCAGCAGTGCGCGGCCGAGCGCCGGCGCCTGCGCAAGCGCGGCAAGGCCGAGACCCCGCCGCAGCGCATCCACATCAACGAGCGCGTCTGCGAGGGCTGCGGCGACTGCGGCGAGAAGAGCGCCTGCCTCTCGGTGCTGCCGGTCGAGACCGAGTTCGGCCGCAAGACCCAGATCCACCAGGCCAGCTGCAACCTCGACTTCTCCTGCGTCAAGGGCGATTGCCCGTCGTTCCTCGAGATCGTCCCGGCCAAGAAGCAGGCCGCGAAGAAGGGCTTCCCCGCCCCGCCCGCCGACCTTCCCGAGCCGGCGCTGCGCGTCAGCCGCGACGACTACCTGGTCCGCATGCCCGGCGTCGGCGGCACCGGCGTGGTCACCGTCTCGCAGATCCTGCAGATGGCGGCGATGCTCGACGGCAAGCACGCCTTCGGACTCGACCAGACGGGCCTGGCCCAGAAGGGCGGCCCGGTGATCTCCGACATCCGCATCTCCCGCGAGCGGATCGAGGGCTCCAACAAGGCGTCGGCCGCCACCGCCGATCTGCTGCTGGGCTTCGACGTGCTCGGCGCCGCCAGCCCGAAGAACCTGCTGGTCGCCGACCCGGAGAAGACCGTCGCGGTCGTCTCGACCACCGCGACGCCGACCGCGAAGATGGTCCTCGACCCATCCGTCTCGTTCCCCGCCCAGCGCCGCAACCTGCGAGCCATCGAGAAGGTGACCCGCGCGCGAGAGAACGTCTACGTCGACGCCCAGGCGCTGTCGGAGGCGCTGTTCGGCGATCACATGCCGACCAACCTGCTGCTCGTCGGCGCCGCCTTCCAGGCCGGGACGCTGCCGCTCAGCGCCGACGCGATCGAGCACGCGATCAAGCTCAACGGCGCCGCCGTGGAGAAGTCGCTCGCCGCCTTCCGCTGGGGGCGCGCGTCGGTCGCCCTGCCCGACGTCGTCGACGAGATCGTCAACCCGGCGACGGGCATCGAGGACGTCTCGGTCGCCACGCGCCGCATCGTCGACGCGACCGGCGCCGACGGCGAGCTGCGCCGGCTGCTGGAGGTCCGCGTCGAGGACCTCATCGGCTACCAGAGCGTCCGGTACGCGCAGCAATACGCCGGCGAGGTCATGGCCGTCGCCGCTGTCGATCCGGCGATCGGCGAGCTCTACGCCCGCGGCCTGCACAAGCTGATGGCCTACAAGGACGAGTACGAGGTCGCCCGGCTGCACCTCGACACCATCGAGCAGGCCAAGGTCGACGGCACGTTCGGCCCCGGCGCCCAGGTCAAGTTCCTGCTGCACCCGCCCGTCCTGCGGGCCCTGGGCATGCAGCGCAAGCTCAAGCTCGGCCGCTGGTTCGTGCCCTTCTTCGGGATGCTGCGCGGGGCCAAGCGGCTGCGCGGGACCGCGCTCGACCCGTTCGGCAAGGCCGAGGTCCGGCGCGTCGAGCGCGCGCTGATCGGCGAGTACCGCGAGCTGGTCGCGGGCGCGATGGAGAAGCTGCACCGCGCCAACCACGAGAAGGTCGCCGAGATCGCCGGCCTCGCCGACATGGTCCGGGGCTACGAGGACATCAAGCTGCGCAACGTCGAGCGCTTCCGCGAGCGCGCGGCGGAGCTGACGGCCGCGCTGTAGGCCGCACCGCCGACGCGATCCGTCCTGCTTTCGGCACCCATACGGTGCCAAGACCAGGACGAACCGGGGGGTGAGGCGTGCGGGTGCCTTACGGCGCGCCCTCGATCCGGCCGGTGGAGAAGATCGGGAAGCGCCGGCCGAAGTCCGACGCCGAGAGCGAGCGCACGAGCGCGGTGCTCGCGTGCGACGGGTCGAAGCGCGGGACGCCCGGCGACTGCAGTCGCACGGGAACCCAGCGGCCGCGCAGGACGTCGCCGTCGTCGGTGAGCGTCACGCGCAGGATGCCGCTGAGCGCGGTGGTGCCGCCGGTCGAGAGCGTGTTGGGGCCGGCGAAGTTGCCCAGCGAGTAGGCGATCATCCGGTCGCGGTAGCGCTCGATGCCGCGGATGACGTGCGGGCCCGAGCCCAGGACGATCCCCGCGCCCGCGTCGATCACCGCGTGCGAGAACGCGCGCAGATCACCGCGGTTCTCGCCGAACGCGCCCTCGGCGCCGAACGGGACGTGCGTCTTGTCGGCGCCCTCGGCCCCGCCGTGGAAGAAGACCACCACGAGATCGGCGCGCGCGGCCGCCGAGCGCACCACGGACTGCGCGGTGACCAGGTCGTTGAGCAGCCACGACCAGGTGTAGGGCGAGAAGCCGACGAACGCCAGCTTCACGCCGTTGACGCGCAGGGTGCTGATCTCGCCGTTGAGGCCGGCGGCCACCATCCCGGCGCCGCGGACCGCGGCGCGCGTCTGCGCCAGGCCGATGTCGCCGTAGTCGTGGGCGTGGTTGTTGGCCATGTTGAGCACGTCGAACCCGACGCGCCGCAGCCCCCCGGCATAGCTGGGCGGCGCGCGGAACGAGAAGCAGTCGCCCCCGCCCGAGCCGCCGCACTTCGACGCGCCGCTGGTGGCCAGCGTGCCCTCGAGGTTGCCCGTGACGACGTCGGCGTCCAAGGCCTTCTTGAGCGGCCCGATCGCCCCGCCCACGCCACCGGCGGGAAGCCCGCGGCCCGTGTCGAAGGCCATGTCGCCCACCCAGCTGAGCGTGAGGACCTTGACCTCCTCGAGGCCGCCCGCGGCCTGGGCCGGAGCGGCGACCGCGAGGGCGACCAGCGTGATGATGGCCGCGCGCCGCAAGGTCGGGCGAGCCTAGCCGAAGAGCCCGACCAGCTTCGCGAGCGCGTCCTCCCAGCCGCTGCGGTACGGCGCGGCCGCCGGCACGTCGGGGAAGCCGCCGTGCGTGAGCACGAGCTCGGTCTCCGCGCCGGCCGGTCGCAGCTCGACGCTGACATGGGACTCCTGCGGCCCCGGCCCGCCGACCTCGAAGCGCCAGGTGAACGCGAGGCGGTGCGGAGGGTCGACGTCGGTGTACTCCCCGGCGATCACGTAGACGGCGCCCTCGTCGTTGACGACCTCGATGCGATAGGCGCCGCCCATCCGCGCGTCGGCCTCGGCGCTGCGCACCACCTGGCTGGCGCGACCCCACCACTGCGCGAGCACGGCGGGGTCGGTCCAGGCGCGGTAGACGTCCTCGACCGGGGCCGGGACGATGCGGGTCAGCTGCAGCTCGGAGGTGCTCATGAGGAGAAGTGGTCGACGAGACCGTCGAGCTGACCATCCCAGAACCGGCGGTAACGCTCCAGCCAGTCATCGACGGCGGCCAGCGGCTCGGGGCGCAGGGCGCACCAGCGGGTGCGTCCCTCCTTGTGATGGGTCAGCAGCCCCGCCTGTTCGAGGACGCGCACGTGCTTCATCACGCCCGGCAGCGACATCGTCAGGGGCTCGGCGAGCTGGGACACCGAGGCCGGCCCCTCCGCCAGGCGCGTGACGATCGAGCGGCGCGCCGGATCGGCGATTGCGGCCAGGACACCGTCGAGCTCGGGTTCTTGATGCTTAACCATGCGGTTTAGTATACGGTGCTCGCCGACGACACCCAACAGCGGAGGAAACGACATGGCGAAGTACCTGTTCTCGTACCACGGCGGACGCATGGCCGACACCGAAGAGGCCCAGCAGGCGGCGATGGCGGCCTGGGGCGCCTGGTTCGGCAAGCTCGGCGCCGCGCTCGTCGACCCGGGCAACCCGATCGCCAACTCGCGCACGATCGGCGAGGGCGGCGGCAACCCCGTCACGGGCTACAGCCTGATCGAGGCCGACAGCCTCGACGACGCCGCGGCCAAGGCCGAGGGCTGCCCGGTCGTGGCCAACGGCGGCAGCGTCGAGATCGGGGAGACGATCGCGATCGAGATGTGACCAACCCGCTCATCCGGCACGCGGGGTCCGGGTATCTGTGATGCTGGTCACATGCGCCAGCTGTCCAGTCTCGATGCCCAGTTCCTCGCCCTCGAGAACCGCCGGCAGGCGGGTCACGTCGGCGGCCTCGCGATCCTCGATCCGTCGACGACCCCGAGCGGCACGCTCGCGCTGGCCGACATCGAGGCGCTGCTGACCGAACGCCTCCCCCAGCTGCCGCCCCTGCGGTGGCGGCTGGCCGAGGTGCCGCTGGGCCTCGACTACCCCTACTGGGTCGACGACGTCGACTTCGACCTGCACTTCCACGTGCGGGAGATCGCGCTCGCGCCGCCCGGCACCGACGAGCAGCTCGCCGAGCAGGTGGCTCGCATCGCGTCGCGCCCGCTGGACCGCGCCCACCCGCTGTGGGAGCTCTACCTGATCCACGGGCTGGAGTCAGGGCACGTCGCGATGCTCACCAAGATCCACCACGCGCTGATCGACGGGATGTCGGGCGCCGAGATCATGGGGCTGCTGCTCGACCTCGGCCCCGACGCGCCGAACTTCGATCCCGGCAAGCCCGCCCCGTGGCGCGGCCAGGCCGAGACGGTCCCGGGCCGCGGCGAGATGCTCGCCCGCGGGCTGATGGGCGTGCCGCGCTACCCGCTGCGCGCCCTGCGCTCGCTGCCCAACGCGATCCCCAACCTCGAGGACACCCCGTTCGGCACGCTTCCGGGCGCCGGCCTCCTGGGCCGGCTGGCCGGCGGCGCCGGGCGGATGGCCGGCCGCGAGATCCCCGTGCGAGCCGGCCGCAAGCACACGGCCCCCAAGACGTTCTTCAACGGCCGGATCTCCGCGCACCGCAAGTTCACCTTCGGCCGGCTGTCGCTCGCCGACGTCAAGACCGTCAAGAACGCGCACGGCTGCACGGTCAACGACGTCGTGATGTCGATCTGCGCCGGGGCGACCCGCCAGATGCTGCTCGAGCACGCCGACCTCCCCGAGACGCCGCTCGTCGCGCAGGTGCCGGTGTCGGTGCGCACCGGCGAGCAGATCGGCACCTACGGCAACCGCATCCTGATGATGAGCGCGCCGCTGTTCACCGACGAGGCCGACCCGGTCGAGCGGCTGCGCCAGACCCACGAGGCGATGGGCGACATGAAGCGCCGCCACAAGGCGCTGCCCGCCCAGCTGCTCCAGGACGCCAACCACTTCATCCCGCCCGCCGTCTTCGCGCGCGCCGCCCAGCTGACGTTCCGCCTGTCGACCAGCCGGATGGCCGCGCCGACGTGGAACCTCGTGATCTCCAACGTCCCCGGCCCGCAGATCCCGCTGTTCTGCGCCGGCGCCGAGCTCGTCGCCAACTACCCCGTGTCGGTCATCACCGACGGCCTCGGCCTCAACATCACGGTCATGAGCTACCGCGGCAACCTCGACTTCGGCATCGTCGCCGACCGTGAGCAGATGCCCGACGTCAGGAAGATGATGGGCTGGCTCGAGGACGAGCTCGCCGCGCTGATGCCGCGCCCCGCGAAGACGCGGGCGCGCACGAACGGCGCATCGGCCGCGTCGGCGAAGGTCTAGTAGGCGGAGGCGCGGCCCGGGTCGTCGCGCAGGCGCGGCGGCGGCTCGGTCCCGGCGAAGACCGGCGCGGTGACGCCGGCGAAGTCCAGCAGCTCCGCGCTGGCCATGTCGGGCGTGAAGATCTCGAGCCGCACACCGAGGTCGCGGGCGGCGTCGTCGACCCAGAGGATGCTCGCCACGTGCCCCGGTGACGTGACGGGCGCGTGGGTCAGATCGAGGATGACCGGCCGGCCGAGGTCGGCCGACGCGAGCATCCGCTTGAGCGCACGCAGGGCCCACGGCCCAAGCGGCTTGGACGGAACGATGCGTGCGGGGTCCGGATGGGGCTCGAACACGATGAGGCCGGCTCTGCTCTTCACGAGACAGGAGTTCCCGTGAGGCGAGATTCAATCACCCAATTCCCGGTGCGGTGCCGGTTCGCAGCCACCATTGCGGGCGCTAGCGTCGGATCGCGATGATCTCCGTCACCCACTTCACCGATCCCGGCTGCCCGTGGGCCTATTCCGCGAGTCCGTCCCTCGCCGTGCTGCGCTGGCGCTACGGGGCACAGCTGCAGTGGCGGCTGGTCACGATCGGACTGACGGAGCGCTACGAGCAGTACGTCGAGCGCGGCTACAGCGGCGTGCGCTCCGCGCAGGGCCGGCAGGGCTTCCGGCGCTTCGGGATGCCGCTGACCGCCGACGTCCGCGAGCGCCCCAACGCCACGGCCCGCGGCTGCCGCGCGATCCACGCGACCCGCCTGCTGCATCCGGGACGTGACGAGGCCGCCTTCCGCGCGCTGCAGTTCGCCTGGTTCACGACGGGCGACCTGATGGACGAGGCGGACGCCATCGAAGCGGCGCTGCGGCGCGCCGACGGCGTCGACCCGGCCGCGGTCGTCGCCGCGCTCGACCGCGACGACGTCACCGCCGCCTACGAGGCCGACCGCGCCGAGGCGCGCACCGCCGCCGGGTCACCCACCGAATGGCAGGGCAAGTCGGCGGCCAGCGACGGGCCCGTCCGCTACACGGCGCCGTCGGTCATCTTCCGTGCCGAGGACGGTCGCTCGATCGAGGCCGGGGGCTTTCAGCCGCTGGAGGCCTACGACGTGTGCCTGGCCAACCTCGACCGGACGCTGGAGCGTCGGCCGCCGGCGGAGAGCGCGGCGGATGCCGTTGCCGCGTTCCCGGACGGGCTCACGACCCAGGAGGTCGCGGCGATCATGACGCCGGACCTGCAGCCGGTCCGGCGCGACGCGGCCGAGCGCGAGCTGCTGGCCGCCGTGGGCGACGGCGCGCTGACGCGCGAGGCGCTCGGCGACGACGCCCTCTGGCGCCCCGCCGCCTAGGCGGGACGCTGACCCGGCGTGCTGACCGGGTCGTAGGACGCCTCGGGGGTCGACGGCGTGCCGCTGCCCTGGCGGTTTCCGCCCGTGCCCTTGATGGCGGCCATCAGCGGGCCCGACATCAGGAAGAACAGGAGCAGGATCGCGGCCGGAACCAGCGCCAGCGGCGTCATGAAGATGCTCAGCACGAGCAGGACGACGAACGCGACGATGGTGAGGTAGACGGCTCCATGCATGCCTCCGGGGTTCCCGCGTGGCGCGGCCAATAACCTGCCGCCCGTGCGCCTGGTCACCTTCGGCACCGGTTCGGGCACGCCCCGCGTGGGACACGTCGAGGGCGACGAGATCGCCGAGCTCGCCGCCCCGTCGATGCTCGCGTGGCTGGCCGGCGAGGGCCGCGAGGAAATCGGCCGGCGCCACGCGCTCGAGTCCGTCACGCTGCTGGCGCCGGTCCCGGATCCGCCCAGCGTGCGCGACTTCTTCGCGTTCGAGGGCCACGTCGCCACGGGCTGGCGACTGCGCGGCGGCGAGGTCCCGGCGGCCTGGTACGAGGCGCCGGTCTTCTACTTCTCCAACGCCGCCTCGATCCACGGGCCCGGCGAACCGGTCAGGCGCCCGGCGGCCACGCAGCTGCTGGACTTCGAGCTCGAGGTCGCCGCGGTGCTCGGGGCCGAGGGCGAGATCGCCGGCTTCACGCTGTTCAACGACTGGAGCGCGCGCGACGTCCAGCGCCAGGAGATGACCGTCGGCCTCGGGCCCGCGAAGGGCAAGGACTTCGCGATCTCGCTGGGCCCGTGGCTCGTCACGCCCGACGAGCTGCCGCTCCGCGACGGCCGCCTCGCGGTCACGGCGACCGTCAGCGTCAACGGCGAGGAGATCACCCGCTCGGACGCGAGCGAGATGCACTGGAGCTGGGACGAGATCGTCGCCCACGCCGGCCGCGACACGCGCCTGCGCGCAGGCGACGTCCTGGGCTCGGGCACGCTCAACCGCGGCTGCCTGCTCGAGCTCGGACCGCTGCCGGGGACCGAGCGGTTCCTCGAGCCCGGCGATGTCGTCGAGCTCGCCGCCGACGGGCTCGGCGTGCTGCGCACCGCGATCGTCTAGCGCAGGAGGCGATCGCGCACGCTGCGGGCCAGCGGCTCGAGCCGCAGGTGGCGCAGCATCTCGGCGGGCGCCTGGTCCTGGAAGCTCACACGCGACCACGGACCTCCCCGGCGCCAGCGATTGGACCGCGCACCGACCTGGAACGTCGCCTCGTGGCCGCTGCCGGCCAGGGCGGCCTCGACGACCGGCGTCGTGTCGGGCGCCTGGCCGTACGGGTAGGCGAAGGCCCGCACGGGCGCGCCCGTGAGTCGCTCGAGCTCCGGGCGGTAGGAGACCAGCTCGCGCTCGAGGTGGTCGGACTCCAGCAGGGCGCGGCAGTGGATGTGCGAGCGGGAGTGGTTGCCCACGGCCATGCCCAGCCCGGCGAGCCCGGCCAGCTCCTCGGGCTCGAGCAGCACCCCGGTCCCGTCGCCGTCCGCCACGCCGAAGCGCTCGCGGATCTCCGCGGGCAGGATCCGGCGCCGCTCGTAGGGCTGCAGCGCCACGCGCGCGATGAGGTCGCGCAGGGTCGCGCAGGGCGGGCCCGGGCCGATCGCCTCGCCCAGCTCGGCCGGGTCGTGGGTGTGGGTCAGCCCGCACAGCACGTTGTCGAGCGGCAGCGTGTCCCCCAGGAACGCCGCGCTGACGAAGAACACGGACGGCAGACCGCGGCGCCGCAGCGTGGCCGCGGCGACATCGAGCACCGAGCGGTAGCCGTCGTCGAAGGTCAGCAGCAGCGGCCGGCGCGGCAGCGGGCCGCCGGCCAGGACCGTGTCGAGGTCGACGACGTCGTAGCGGCGCTCGAGCCAGTCGAGCTGTTGCTCGAACCGCCGCGGCGACGTCGTGACCGCCAGACGGTCAATCGACGGACCGGGCTCGTCGGCGATGTGGTGATACAGCGCGACGGTCAGGACCGGAGGCATGCACACGTGATCCTAAGATGCCCGCGTGTCCGGCATGGGCCTACTTGTCATCGTTCCGTTCCAGAACGAGTCGGCGCTGCTGCCGGTGCTGCTCGAGTCGATCGCCGCCCAGACACGGGCGCCCGACCGGCTCGTGCTCGTCGATGACGGGTCCGACGACGGCTCGACCGAGCTCGCGCAGGCGTTCGCCACCGAGCACGCCTACGCGGACGCGCTGGTCCTCGCCCGGCGCCCGCCGTCGCGCGATCGCCTCGCCCGCGCCCACGAGCTGCGCGCCTTCGAGGCCGGCCTCGCCCACGCCGGCGGCGCCGCGGGGCAGGGCGTCATCGCCAAGCTCGACGCCGACCTGCGGATGCCGCCGGCCACGTTCGCGGCGCTGATGGACGAGATGGAGCGCGACCCGCGCCTCGGCCTGGTCGGCGCGCTGCTGAGCGTGGAGGGCCCCGGCGGCACGCTGGTGCGCGAGCCGTGCCCGCCCGGGCACGTGCGCGGGGCGACCAAGTTCTATCGCGACGCCTGCCTCGAGCAGATCGCGCCGCTGCCCGCGGTCCTGGGCTGGGATACGCTCGACGAGCTGGCCGCCCGCAGCAGGGGCTGGTCGACCCGGTCGATCGCGGTGCCCGGCAGCGACGTGGTCCACCTGCGCCCGGTGGGCAGCCACGACGGCTGGTGGCGCTGGAACCATCGCGGCGGGATGGCGGCCTACGGCTACGGCCTGGGCCCGCTGACCGCGGCGGCCACGGCGGTGGCGCGGGTCCGGCGCCGGCCGCGCATCCTGGCCTCGGTCGCCTTCGCCGCCGGCTGGGCGCGCGCCGCGGCG
>JBJMLA010000091.1:0-59032 GCA_045805505.1 Solirubrobacteraceae bacterium | reverse complement strand
TGGCGCCGGTGACCTCGACGATCACCGCGCGCTTGGTCACGTCGACGACCTTGCCGCGCAAGATCTCGCAGATCTGCATGACCTCGCCGCGCGTGTTGCAGTCGGCGTTGATCTTCAACAGGGCGAGCTAGCGCGTGACGGTGTCGTCGGGCTCGAGGTCGCGGATCTTCAGGACGTTGATCAGCTTGTGCAGCTGCTTGGTCACCTGGTCGATCGGGTGCTTGGCCCCGTCGACCGTCAGCGTCACGCGCGAAACCGCCTCGTCGTCGGTGGGGCCGACGGCCAGGGTGTCGATGTTGAACCCCCGCCGGGCGAACAGGCCGGCGATCCGGGTCAGGACACCCGGCTTGTTCTCGGTGAGGATCGACAGGGTGTGCTTGCGGCCGGTGCGCAGACCGGCGCTGGCCTCGAGCTCCTCGAGGCTCAGCAGCTCCTTGGTTCCTGGCTCGCCCATGGCCCTAGCCCACCATGTCGCGCGCGGCCTGGCCGGGCGCGATCATCGGGTACACGTTCTCCTCGCGGGTGACGCGGACGTCGACCATGACGGGACCGGGCGTGTTGAGCGCCTCGCGGAGGTCCTGGACCAGCGTGGCCTTCTCACGCAGCCGCACGCCGGTGGCCCCGTGGGCCTCGGCGAGCTTGACGAAGTCCGGCCACTCGCCGCCGTCGCGCATGTCGACGTTGGAGTAGCGCTTGTCCCAGAACAGCTCCTGCCACTGGCGGACCATGCCCAGGTAGCCGTTGTTCATGATCACGACCTTGACGTCGATGCCCTCGGCGGCGCACGTCGAGAGCTCCTGCATGTTCATCTGCACCGAGCCGTCGCCGGCCAGGCAGACGACCATCTGGTCGGGGCAGCCGACCTTGGCCCCCATCGCGGCGGGCAGGCCGAAGCCCATCGTGCCCAGGCCACCCGACTGGATCCACTTGCGCGGCCCGTCGAAGTGGTAGTACTGGGCCGCCCACATCTGGTGCTGGCCGATGTCGGTCGACAGGATGCAGTTGCCGTTGTCGGTGGCCTCGTAGAGCGCCTCGACGAGCCGCTGGGGCTTGATCTCGGCGTCGGTGGAGTCCTCGTAGGACAGCGGGTGCTTGGCCTGCCACTCGTGGATGCGCTGCCACCACGCGTCGAGGCGCGCGTTGTCGACGCTCTCGAGCGCCCGGTACTCCTTGACCAGCTTGCTGAGGATGTTCTTGGCGTCGCCGACGATCGGGATGTGCGCCGGGACGTTCTTGCTGATCTCGGCCGGATCGATGTCGATGTGGATGAACTTCGCGCGCGGGGCGAACTCGGAGAGCTTGCCGGTGATGCGGTCGTCGAAGCGGGCGCCGATCGCGCAGATCAGGTCGGCCTCGTCCATCGCGTAGTTGGCCGTGCGCGTGCCGTGCATGCCGAGCATGCCCAGCCACTGCTCGTGCGGAGCGGGCAGGGCGCCGAGCGCCAGCAGCGTGCAGGTCACCGGGAACTTGCCGAACTCGGCCAGCTCGATGAGCTCGGCCGACGCGTTGGCGTTGATGACGCCGCCGCCGACGTAGAGCACCGGGCGCCGCGCGGAGGCCAGGGCCTTGGCGGCCTGGCGGATCTGCTTGGCGTTGCCCTCGGTGGTCGGCTGGTAGCCGGGCAGCTGGACGTCGGTGACCGGCTCGTACGGGATGTCGGCCCGCGAGAGGTCGGTCGGGATGTCGACGACGACCGGCCCGGGGCGACCCGTGCGGGCGATGTGGAAGGCCTCGTGGATGGCCCGCGGCAGCTCCAGCGGGTGCTGGATCATGAAGCTGTGCTTGACGGCCGGCATGGTGATGCCGATCACGTCGGTCTCCTGGAAGCCGTCGGTGCCCAGCAGGTCCGTGCGGACCTGGCCCGTGACGAAGACCACCGGGCAGCTGTCCATCATCGCGTCGACGATCGGGGTCACGACGTTCGTCGCGCCCGGCCCGGACGTGGCGAAGCAGACGCCGACGTTGCCGGTCGCCTTGGCGTAGCCCTGGGCGGCGTGGCCGCCACCGGCCTCGTGACGCACCAGGACGTGGCGGATGCCGGCGTCGTAGAGCGCGTCGTAGGTGGGAAGGTTCGCTCCCCCGGGGAGCCCGAATACCACCTCGACGCCCTCGGACTTGAGGCATTCCATGAGGGCGTCGACGGCGCGCATTTCGGGGGTGAACCTGCTTCCTTGGATCGGGATGAGGACAACGAGAGCCGCGCTGGGCGGCTCGGATCCAGTGTAACCCCGCGACCCCGGCCCACCAAGGGGCGGCAGGATCGCGTTCAGGCGGCGCCGACGGGCGGCTGGAGGATCTCCTCGGTCCACTCCAGCTCCGTACCGCAACGGGTGCAGATCGCGTCGTGGAGCATGCAGACCCTGCCGCACGTCGGGCACAGGCGGCGCTCCTCCTCGGCCTCGGAGCGGTACAGCAGCGCGGCCAGCACCCCGGCGAACGGCACGATCGCCGCGATCAGGAACCAGACGAGCATCGAGTTGCCCTTCAGGCGAGCCACCCACGCTCCGGCGAAGCCGAAGAAGAGCGCGATGACCAGGTAGCTCACGTCAGCTTGTTGATCGCCCAGAGGATGGCCAGCACCGCGACGATGGCGGCGGCGGTCCAGGCGATGGCGACGACGGTGCCGATGACGATCTTGAAGAGCACCCACGCGGCGACGGCAAGCACGAGGATCGCCAGGATCCGTGCGCCGAACGACGTCTTGGTCTTCTCTTCTTCCATGCGGCCGATGCTACCGGCCGCCTTCACGCGCGACTAATCGTGGGCGCGGCCCAGATGCAGGAAGCGCAGCGGCGGGTTGCGCGTGTCGGCGACGCGCAGCCGGGCGAGCTCGTAGACGACGCGCTGCTCCGGCGACGGCGCCGGCCGCCGGCGGGACGCATGGATCAGGGGGACGACGCGTTCTGGCCTCATGACGAGCATGGTGCCGCCCGCGGGGCCGCTTGCCGTTGGACGCTCGGTCCAGGATTCAGCGCAACGACTTCGCCGCGGCGTCGAGTGCGGCGCGTGCAGGGGTTTTCGTCCGGCGGCGCACCCGCCAGGTCGCGCCGCTGAACGCGAGGTTGGCCACGGTGGCGAAGCCGGCCTCGTCCGAGCGCAGGGCGAGCAGCAGATGCGCGACGCGATCGCCCGACGGCAGGTCGGCATCGGCCACCCGCACGCACCAGCAGTCCGCGCGCCGGCCGCCGGGCCGGACGAGCACCGCGCCCGCCGCTCCCACCACCCAGGTGCCGAGCTCCGCCCGCTCGAGGACGCAGCCGGTCCGGGCGAAGCGGTCGCGGTTCTCGTGCGAGACCAGGTCGCCGAGCAGCCCGGCGGCGACCCGCTCGGCCTCCTCGCGCTTGGCCCGCTTGGGCAGCAGCACGTTGCCGCCGCGCTGGGCGTAGAGCGCCGGGATGATCCAGGCGTGGATGGCGCAGATCGCCGCCAGCGGGGCGGCGAGCGGCTGGATCGCCATCAGCAGCGCGGCCGTGGCCAGGAACGGGACGACGTGGGCCAGCGTGTAGAGGGTCCAGACCCGCTCGCGGCGCCTGAGCCGGTCGGGCGTCAGCCGCGGGCGCCAGTAGACGCTCGCGACCTCGGGAAGCTCGGTGCCGGCCTCAGCCGCCACTGATCGGCAGGCGCATGATCACCAGGTCGGCGTCGAGCGGCAGCTCGCGCACCTGCTCGGCGTGGCCCTCGCCGGTCGAGACCATCCCGAAGTAGCCGTTGTCGAGCTGCTCGCGGAACGCGGTCACCGCGCGCTCGACGGCGGCGGCGTCCTCGGTGGTCCACTCGGCGAGCGTCGTGTGGCCGGTGCTGTCCATGCGGATGAGTCGGCTCATGACCTGGATGCTACGCCCGGGCGGACGCCGGCGGATCAGCGCACGCGTAACGCACAGCAGGGTCTGGCACGTTGTCCTTGATAGAGCAGGTCAACGTGCGTGACCCCTTGGTGCCGGGCGTGCGGGGATCACTTCACCGGGACGGTCGTCGACGGCAGCAGCGTCAGGCCCGGCGCCGGCGCCGGCGTCGCCTTGTCGATCTCCTTGATCGTCTGGGCGAGCCCGAACGCCAGCTTGGCGGGCAGCCCCGGGGTCGACGCCTTGTCCTTGTCGGCGTCCCCGCGCAGGCCCTGCGCGTCGAAGGCCTGGACGGTCGCGGCGGCGTCGACGCCGCGGTCGAGCCCGTCGACCGAGAAGCTCGTCTTCTTCACCGAGGCCCGGACCACCCGGCCGTCGCTGAGCCGGACCGTGACGAAGTAGCGGCCCGCGCGCGCGGCCTTGTCCCAGGACACGCCGGCCTTGCCGTTCTTGATGACGACCTTCACGCCGCTGACATCCCCTGGGCGCGACGGCGCCGGCGCGTCGTACTGGCCGACGACGCTCTGGGAGCGGGGACGGCCGTCCGTGGTGAGGATCGCAACGATGTCGCGGCTGCCCTTCGGCCCCGCCGCGGGGCGGAACTTGAGCGTGCCGACGCCCGGCTTGACCGTGCCCAGGGAGGCGAACGTCTTGCCCGAGCGCTCGGCGAACTCGACCTGGAGCCCCGGCTGGTCGAGGACCTTGTAGTCGAGCTGGTACTCGCCCTGGACCTTGCTGACCTTCGCCGTGACCGACGGCTCTGCCAGCCCCGGGGTCAGCGTCGCCGAGAGCACGGGGCTCGACCCCTCCGGGACGCTGACCGTCCACTTGCCCTTCGGTGGCCCGAGCAGCACGACGTAGGTGGTCTTCGTCTTTGGGTCGTGCAGCAGCGTGTAGTCCTTCTTCCTGACCACGAGGCCGCTCGGCGTGCCGACGATCTTGCGGCTCTTGGGTCCGGCGAGCGTGATCTGCGGCGGCGCCGTCGAGCCGACGACGGCAAGCACCGCACCGGGGAGATCCTTCTTGAGCTCGAACGTCTTGCTGAACCCGGCGGCGTGCGCGTAGACGGGCAGGTCGCCGGGCGCGCCACGCACGAAGGCACTGCGCCGCCGCGTCGGCTGGACGATGGTGACGGTCACGTCTGAGAGATCGCACGCGTGGGCGAAGAGATCGAGGTCGAACGGGTGGTAGGCGACGCTGAACCCGGGGCTCCACGTGACCGATCCGACGAGATAGCTGACGGTGACGTCGATGCAGACGCCGATGCCCTTCGACGAGATGACCCCGTGGCCGCCCTCGCACCACCCGAGCACGCAGCCCTGGCCGCCGCCCGAGAGGTTGAACTGCCCGTCGTAGTACTGGCCGGCGACGTGGCCCTCGAAGCTGGTGGCCGGCGTCGGGCTGTACTTCAGCGACCCGCCGAACTCGACGTAGCCACTGGAGCTGTAGAGGAACGAGCCGTCGCCGACCTTCCTGCCGAGCAGCAGCGCCTCGCCGCCGCCACCAATCGTCCAGTAGCCCTGCTTGGGGAACTTGAACGTCATCTGCGCGTTGAGGCCGAGCAGCGCGTCGCCGTCGTCGTCGAAGCTCGGCCCGACGACGAAGTTCGCGTTGCCGACGAACGAGAAGCCGTCGCTGACGTCGATGGCGAAGTCGACATGCGTCAGGTTGACGGCCTCGGCGACAGGGAACCCGGGTGGCTTGAAGTCCGCGGCCAGGTCGCCGTGCTTGAAACCGCCGTTCTCGATGCGCACGCCGGCCGCCACGTCGGCGCCGTTGGGCGGGATCGGAAGCGAGCCCTCGGCGCGGACGATCCACACGTCGTTGCCGCCGTAGGCCAGCTGCAGCTTGCGCAGCGACAGTGCCCCGTCGGCCAGGTCGCCGGTCTCGACCGTGATGCACGTCGCGCCCGGCGGCGCGCCGGGGATCCCTGAGCAGTCGGTCGAGACGCCGGTGTCGCGGCCGTGAGCCCGGCGCGTGCCCCCGCCGCCGTTCTCCTGTGCCCAGGCCGAGAACGGCGTGTTGTCCGACGTCGTCCCGCCGACCTGGTCGGGGAGCTTGATGTTGATGCCGAAGTCCACCTTGCTCGCGGCGGTGACCTGCTGGCCGGTGATCCCGACCACCTCGAGCCCGTGCAGCTTCTGCGCCACCTTGGGCGCGTAGGACAGGAAGTCCAGCCCGCCGTCCGGGCGCACCGCGAACCCGAACTTGCCGTCGCTGACGACGAAGCTGCCGCGCCGGACCTGGCCCGCGCCGCCGATGACGATCGGCAGCTTGTCGCCGGCCTTGTAGACGCCGGGGAACTTCGCCTCGACCTTGTCGTTGGCGATCGCGTTGTGGAAGTCGAAGATCTGCGCCGTGCCCGCCGGGTCGACGTGCAGGCCGTCGACGGTGAACGGACCGCCGATCTCCACGTGTGTCTCCGGCTTACCGGTGACGGCGCCCACGCCCTCGTGCACGCGGATGCAGCCCGTGGAAGCGTCGTCGACCGCCACGGCCAGGCGATCGGAGACGTACGTCGACTGGCACGTCGGCGGACCGACGTCGATGGGCACTTCGACGACGCTGTTCTGGCCCTCGTCGTCGGTCAGCCGCAGCGCGAGGTCGTGATGGCCCTCGTAGAGCTTGACGTCGAGGCCGAAATCATGGGAGTCGTAGTCGGTGATGAACACCGGGTCGTTGAAGTGGCCCCAGTCCAGGGAGAAGTACTTGCCGTCGTCGGTCGAGCCGGTGGCGTCGAGATGGACCGGGACGCCCCCGCGCGGGTAGGCCGGCGTCACCTTGACGGTGCCGAAGGGGGCGGTGTTGTCGCGCACGATCACCGGCTGCGAATAGAGCGCGGAGATCCCGTCGGCGTCGGTCACGGTCAGCGCGATCACGTAGCCGCCCGGCTTCGGGAAGGACACGGAGCAGCCCTGGGCGTCGCCCTTGCAGCCGTTGCTCCAGTCATACGTCAGGCCGGGCTTGGATGCCGACGGCGAGGCGGAGGAGTCGGAGTGCAGCGGGTAGCCGATGCCCGGCCTCAGGATCGGCACGCCCAGCGCGTCCTGGGAGTACTGGAAGTCGATGGAGAAGTGCGCGAGCGGTGGCGTGGGCTTCGTGACCTTGACCGGATGGACGACGGTCGTCGCGCCACCCGAGTCGTCGGTCTCGCGCAGCGCCACGTGGTACACGCCGTCGCTCGCCTGCAGGAACTTGACGGTCGGGCCGGGGCCCTTGGCGTTGACCGTGAAACCGGGGATGCCCACGGGCGCGGTGGCGACCGAGACGGGCTTGGAGCTCAGCGCCGCCTGTCCGGGCAGCACTCCGGACGGCTTGGGCGGGATGTTCTTGCCGTTCGAAGCGGCCCGCGCGCCGGGCTGGCTGACGACGGCGGCGTTCGCGTCGAGATCCCACTCGTAGGAGACGACCTTGTGCGGCGGTCCGTCAGGATCCTTGGCCACCGTCGCCTGGAAGTGCGCAAGGCGACCGGCCTCGACCGTGAACGGCTTGCCCTGATACTTCAGCTGCCCTCCGGTCTCGAGGCCGAAGTCCGCCTGCGGCGCCTTGTTGACGATCGTGACCTTCTTGATCGCCGACGTGCACTGATCGACGAGCGCCGCCGTGCAGATCGTGAGCTTGGCCTGATAGACGCCGGGATCGGCGTAGGCGACACCGTCGAGCACCGCGCCCGTGCTCGAGATGAACGAGCCGTCGCCCTGCGGGTCCCAGGAGTAGGAGACGAAGCCGATCGGCGCGAGGAACGGCGCGAACGGCCCCGGCTTGGAGGCGCTGGCGTCGAACGAGAGCTTCTGCAGCGGGTGGATGCCGCCCTTGGGCCGACCCTTCGATGTGGAGGCCTTCGCGGCCTTGACCGTGAACGTGGCGGTTGGCGGGCCGACGACGGCGTAGCCGTGCCCCAGCGTCGCTGGGCTGACCTCGCCGTCCTCGTCCATGCCCTGGGCGCGGACCGACGCCTGGCGCGGGGACGCGAACGTCGTCTTGTAGGACGCGCTGGTCTGCCAGGGCGTGTCCCAGGTCCCGTTGCCGTCGAGGTCGAACCGCCACTGCGACACCACACCGTCGATGTCGGCGAAGTTCTGCGCGACGAACGTGATCGCCTGGCCCACGGCCACAACGTTCTTGTCCGAGATCACGACGCCGGCCGCGGGCGCGCTGGTCACCCCCTGGACGGTCTTCGTCAGTGCCGCGGAGCGCTTGCCCACGAAGTCGATGGCGCGAGCCGCGTAGGTCTTGGTCGCCGGTTTGGCGCCCGACGTGTCGAAGCCCGTCGTCGGGCAGGCGCCGGACCCGCTCCACGGTGTCTCGAACGTCCCGTCGCCGTCGAGGTCGAGCTCGTAGGAGACGCTGTAGCCCTTGGGGTCCGAGCCCTGCGGGCACAGGGCGACCGTGCCGCCGTTGGCGGGATGCAGCGGGCTGGCGCTGAGCGCGGTGATCGCCGGGCCTGCATTGGCGGCGACGCTGATCGTCCTGCTGGCATACCCGCGGACGCCGTCGGAGTCGGTGACGCGCAGCTGCGCGACGTAGGAGCCGGCCGCCGGATAGGTGTGCTTGGGCTGCGGGCCGGTCGCGTCGAACGTGCCGTCGCCGTCGAAGTCCCATTCGTAACCGGCGATCGCCGCCCCGGCGCCGGGCGTGGCGGTGGCGGAGAACGTCAGCTGCTCGCCCTCGTAGTCGGTGAGGTCGGAGTGCGTGTTGCCGTGGGTGAACGACACGGCGGGGTTCTGGGTGGCCGAGGTGAGCCGGGCGAGCATGATCGCGTGAGCGGCGCCACCGCTGCTCGCTGTGCCGGCCAGGACGGGCTGTCCCGACGTGGTGTCCGACGTGAGGCCGGAGGCCTGGGCCGACCGGCCGTCCCCGGCGCCGAAGAGCACCGGACCGGTCGCGCCGGCCGGGCCCCAGGCGAAGGAAGGGTCGTCGCCGCCGCCGGCCAGGAGCACGCGGTCGGCATCACCCGGCGGCTGCCGTCCTGCAGCGCCGATCCCGCGAGCACGCCGGTGGTCGCCGTGAGCCGCACCGCGGACGCCGTGGCGTCGCCGCCGTTCCCGGCCGTGATCATCCGCTCGTAGGCCGGCGCTCCGTTGCTCACTGCGTAGCGGGCGATCACCGCTCGTCGGTTGCCGGAGTCCAGCGCCTGCCCCACGACGATGGCGTCGCCAGGGCCGGCACCGGGCGTCGCCTGGACGTCGTAGGCCGTCGAATCGCCGCCGCTGCCGATCGGCCGCTCCTGCTCCCAGACGGAGACCAAGGTGGCGTCGCGGCGGCTGACGAAGGTCCGCGTCGCGGACCCGGCCTTGACGCTGCCCGCAACGTAGAAGTCCGACCCGACTTCGCCGATCGCTCGCAGCCGGGTGTCGCCGGACCCGTTGACGAGCGTCGGCGTCGGCAGGGTCAGCGGAGCGCTCGCGCCCGAGGCGTCCAGCTGGACCATGTAGCCGCGCGCCCCGCCGACCGACGTGTCGCCCCAGCCGGCGATGGTGATCGTCCCGGCGGCGTCCATCGTGAAGCCGCCGACGTGGGCGGCGACGACGCTCACGTCCGGGAGAGGGATCGTCGTCGTCCAATCGACGGTTCCGTTGTCCGAGAGCCGCGTGACGAACCAGCTCGCGCCCTGGCCGCCGGCGACCACGATCCTCGGCGTGCCGGCGTTGATGGGGATGTCCCGGGCCAGGGCGGCGTCGGCGGTCGCCTGCGCCAGCCCGCTGAGGACGACGCGCCCCGTGCTGTTGAACGTCAGGTCCGGTATGCCGGCGGCGTAGCGCACCAGCGCGGGCTGGCGGACGCCGCCGGAGGTGATGGTGGCCGCCACGACGTAGCGGCCGGAGCTGTCGACCGAGACATGTCCGCCGCTCGCGTCGTCGCCCAGCGGCGTGAGGACGACGCCGCCCGTTCCGAGGGCCGCGTCGAGATCGCCGTCGCCGGCGAGCGCGGTGGCGCCGAGCGACGGCACCGCGACGAGCGCGAGCAGGGCCGCGGCCGTCCTGGCCATCCGTGGGACCGGCATCGGGCCGATCCTCTCAGGAACCTCCCATGCAGATGCGAAAACGTTCGTCCAGGCGCTACAGGCCGAGCTGCTCGCGCACCAGGCGCGTGACTTCCTTGCCGTCGGCCCGCCCGCGGGTCTCTTTCATGACGTGGCCGATGATGACGCCGATCGGCTTGAAGTCGCCGCCGCGCAGCTTCTCGGCGACGTCGGGGTTGGCCTGCAGCGCGGACGCGACGATCGGGGCGAGCTCGTCGCCGCCGCCGATGGCGCCCAGGCCCTCGGCCTCGACGATGGCCTTGGGGTCCCCGCCCTCGGCGGCCAGCTTGGCCAGCACCTGGACGCCGGCGTCGCGCGTGATCTCGCGCGCCTCGACCATCGCGACCAGGGTGGCGAGCGAGGCCGGTTGCACCGTCGACGCCGCTTCCTCGTTGCCGAGCCAGTTGGCCAGGCCGGCCGGGCTGGCCGAGCCCGCGGCGAGCGCGGCCTCGAAGGCGTCGCCGAGCTCGGGCCGGAAGGCCAGCAGCTGGGCCTGGTCGCCGGAGAGCCCGAGGCCCTCCAGGCGCGCGGCGCGCGCGGCGGGCAGCTCGGGCATCGCCTCGCGGGCGCGGGACAGCATCGCCTCGGTGATGCCGATCGGGACGAGGTCGGGCTCGGGGAAGTAGCGGTAGTCGTGCGCCTCCTCCTTGGAGCGCAGCGACGTGATCCGCTCGGTCCGCGGATCGAAGTGCAGGGTCTCCTGGGTCACGGCCTCGCCGGACTCGACGAGCGCGGTCTGCCGGGCGATCTCGGCGTTGATGCCGCGCTCGATGAACCGGAACGAGTTCATGTTCTTCAGCTCGGTCTTGGTGCCGAGCTCCGTGCTGCCCGCCGGCCGGATGGAGACGTTGGCGTCGCAGCGCAGCGACCCCTCCTCCATGTTGACGTCGCTGACGCCGAGCTGGCGCAGCGTCACGCGCAGCAGCTGCAGCCACTCGCGCGCCTGCTCGGCGCTGCGCACGTCGGGCTCGGTGACGATCTCGACGAGCGGCGTGCCGCAGCGGTTGAAGTCGACGACCGACGCGTCCGAGCCGTGGATCCGGCCGCTGGCGCCCGCGTGGACGAGCTTCGCCGCGTCCTCCTCCAGATGCACCCGGTGGATGCGCACGTCGCCCAGGTGGCCGCCCAGGTTCAGCGGTTCGTCGTACTGGCTGATCTGGTAGGCCTTGGGGTTGTCCGGATAGAAGTACTGCTTGCGGTGAAACTTCGATGTCGGGGCGATCTCCGAGCCGAGCGCCATGCCGATCATCAAGCCGAAGTGGATGGCCTCGGCGTTCGTGACGGGCAGCGCGCCGGGCAGCCCGAGACAGACCGGGCAGCAGCGGGTGTTGGGCTCCTCGCCGAAGCTCAGCTCGCAGCCGCAGAACATCTTCGTCTTCGTGGCGAGCTGGACGTGGATCTCCAGGCCGATGACGGGCTCGTAGATCATGCGCGCGCCACCGAGTTGTCGAAGCCGATGGCCTGCTCGAGCGCGTGGGCCGCGTCGAGCATCCGGTACTCGCTGAACGCCGGGCCGGCGAGCTGGAAGCCCACGGGCAGGCCCTCGGACAGGCCCGACGGGATCGAGATGCCGGGGATGCCGGCCAGCGGCATCGGGACGGTGCAGTAGTCGTTGAGGTACATGGCCAGCGGGTCGGCGGTCTTCGAGCCCAGCTCGAAGGCGACGCCCGGGCTCGTCGGCGTGACGATGAAGTCGAAGCGCTCGAACGCGTTGCGGAAGTCCTCGGCGATCTTGGTGCGGACCTGCTGCGCGCGGCCGTAGTAGGCGTCGTAGTAGCCGCTCGACAGCGCGTAGGTGCCGATCAGGATGCGCCGCTTGACCTCGGGGCCGAAGCCGTCATGGCGCGTGTTGGTGTACATCCCCAGCAACCCGTCGCCTTCGACGCGCTTGCCGTAGCGGACGCCGTCGAAGCGCGCGAGGTTGGCGCTGGCCTCGGCCGGCGCCAGCACGTAGTAGGCGCTCAGCGCGTGAGGCGCGTGCGGGAGCTGGCAGGACTCGACGCTCGCGCCGAGCTCCTCGGCGAGCTTGAGGGTCGCGTTGAAGCTCTCGAGCACGCCCGGCTCGATGCCCTCCCCCGTGAGCTCCTCGGGCACGCCCAGGCGGATGCCGTCGAGCCGCTCGGCCGTCGGCAGCTTCGCCTCGCCCCGAAACGGCAGCGACGTCGAGTCGCGCGGGTCCTCGCCGGTCATGTGGCTGAACAGCAGCGCGCAGTCGGTGACGTCGCGGGTCAGCGGACCGGCCTGGTCGAGCGACGAGGCGAACGCGATCATCCCGTAGCGGCTGACGGTGCCGTAGGTGGGCTTCATGCCGACGATGCCGCACAGCGCGGCGGGCTGGCGGATGGAGCCGCCGGTGTCGGTGCCCAGCGCCCAGGGCGCGAGGCCGGCGGCGACCGCGGCGGCGCTGCCGCCGCTCGAGCCGCCGGGGACGCGGCCGCGGTCCCACGGGTTGAGCACCGGGCCGTAGGCGGAGTTCTCGTTCGACGAGCCCATGGCGAACTCGTCCTGGTTGGTCTTGCCGAGCAGCGGCGCGCCCGCGGCCTGGAGCTGCGCGACGACCGTCGCCGTGTAGGGCGGGCGATAGTCCTCGAGGATGCGCGAGCCGGCCTGGCTCGGCACGCCCTCGGTGCAGAAGAGGTCCTTGACGGCGAGCGGCACGCCGGCCAGCGGGCCGCCGGCCTCCTCGGGCGCGGCGTCGGCGACCCAGGTGTAGGCGTTGAGCTGGTCGGCGGCCGCCTTCTCGCGGTAGGCGTCGAAGAGCTCGGTGGCGCTGAAGTCGGTGCCGACGCGCTCGATCGCCTGCGCGGCGGTCAGGTCCGTGATGTCGGCCACGTCAGCCGGCCTGCGGGCTCGGGACGAGGAAGCCGCCGTCCTGGACGGCGGGGGCCTGCTCGAAGATCACGTCGCGCGGCAGCGACGGGCGCGGCTCGTCGGGTCGCAGCGCGTTGGCGACCTCGACGACGTGGGTCGTCGGCGGGACGCCCTCGAGGTCGAGCTCGGAGATCCGCTCGATGTGGCCGAGGATGCTCGACAGCTCGTGGGCCATCGTGTCGACCTCCTCGTCGGAGAGCCGCAGGCGCGCCAGCCGCGCCACGTGGAGGACCTGCTCGCGATCGATGCTCATCGGCGTCGCAGACTAGGCAACGGGCGCCGGGCGAACCGGAACGTCGGGCACCGGCACGCCGGGCAGGTACTCGTCGCGCATCGAGAGGAAGCCTCCGCGGGCGACCCCGGCGGCGGCGAGCAGGCCGAGCCACCAGCCGGCCTGGACCGCGACGAGCTCGTCGGGGCCGGGCTGGGCGATCACCTGGACGAGCAGCGCGATGACGGTGAGCGTCCCGAGGGTCAGCGCGCAGATAGCGGTGAAGAGCGGCATCACCGGGCTCTCCTGGGTGCCGAAGACCAGCGGGACGGCGAGGCCGGCGACGATCGAGGCCAGACAGAGGATCAGTGCGAGCCATCCCAGCGAGTCCCAGCCGCTGGCGCCGCTGAACCAGTCGACGAACAGCAGGACCGCCAGCAGCGCCAGGGCACTCAGCCCGGCGACCTTCTCGGCGAAGCGCAGCCTGTTCCTCACGGCCGGAACGCTACCCGGGAAGCTGCATCTCCGCAGCCTGGAGCGTGTTGCGCAGCAGGCAGGCGATCGTCATGGGCCCGACGCCGCCCGGAACCGGGGTGATCGCGCCGGCGATCTCGGCCGCCGCCGCGAACTCCACGTCGCCCACCAACCCGGCCTCGGTCCGGTTGATGCCGACGTCGATGACGGTGGCGCCAGGCTTGACCCAGTCGCCCTTGACCATCTCCGCGCGGCCGACGGCGGCGATCAGGATGTCGGCGCGGCGGCAGACCTCGCCGAGGTCCTTTGTGCGCGAGTGGCAGACCGTGACGGTCGCGTTGCCCTCCAGCAGCAGCTGGGCCATCGGCTTGCCGAACAGGTTCGAGCGGCCGACCACGACGGCCTCGGCGCCCTCGACGCTCGCCCCCGCGTCGGCCAGCAGCAGCATCACGCCGCTCGGGGTGCACGGCCGCAGGCCCTGGCGCCCCAGCGCCAGGCGCCCGGCGCTCTCGGCGGTCAGCCCGTCGACGTCCTTGTCCGCGCGGATCAGGCCGGTCAGATGGACACCGTCGAGCCCCTCGGGCACGGGCAGCTGGACCAGGATCCCGCTCACCGCCGGGTCGGCGTTGAGCTGCTCGATGAGCGCCTCGACGTCGGCCTGCGGCGCGTCGGCGGGCAGCGGGTGATGGAACGACCGCATCCCGACCTCGGCGCACGCCTTGATCTTGTTGCCGACGTACACCGCGCTGGCGGGATCGTCGCCCACCAGGACGGTCGCCAGGCCCGGCACGACGCCGTGGCTCTTGGAGAACGCCTCCACCTCGTCGGCGACCTCCGCGCGCACGCGCGCCGCCACCGCCTTGCCGTCGATCACGTTCGCTGCCATGGCCGCTCAACCTAGTGGCGGATCCGGAGGGGTGGTGCACGTTCTCCTGGATAGTCCAGGAAAACGTGCGCGACCCCCGCTAGCGCTTGGTGAGCGGCGCGTACTCGGACATGAGCTTGCGCTCCGAGCCGTCCTTGGCGAACCGGATGACGACGATGCCGCCGGGCTCGACGGACGTCACGACGCCCTCGCCGAACGCCGGGTGCGCGACGTCGTCGCCCATGCGGAAGCTCGGGCCGCCGCCGGTGTCGTCGCGCGACGATCCGCCACCGATGTCGAGCGTCGACGCCGCCGCGCCCGCGGCGGCGCTGGCCCACGAGGAGGCGCGCCCGAGCATCCCGCCCGACCGCGGCGCGGGCCGGCTCTCCTCGTCGATGACGTCGGTGGGCAGCTCCTGCAGGAAGCGCGACGGCAGGCCCGGCGCGACGTTGCCGAACACGTTGCGCCGGCGCGCGTGGGTCAGGTAGAGGTCGCGCATCGCGCGGGTGATTCCGACGTAGCAGAGCCGGCGCTCCTCCTCGAGGCCGCCCTCGTCGAGCGCGCGCGAGTGCGGGAAGACGCCCTCCTCCATGCCGAGGATGAAGACGATCGGGTACTCGAGCCCCTTCGCGTTGTGCAGCGTCATCAGCGTGCACATCCCCTCGTCGTCGCGACGCGTGTCGGCGTCGGCGACCAGCGCGATCTGCTGCAGGAAGACATCGAGCGTGTCCTCCTCGGGCTGGGCGCGGGCGTCGAACTCGCGGCCGACCTCGACGAGCTGCTCGAGCAGCTCGAGGTTGCCCTCGGCCTCGAAGGTCCGCTCGGCCTGCAGCGCGTCGATGTAGCCCGACTCGTGGATCAGCGCCTCGAGCAGGTCGCCCATGGGCACCTTCTGCTCGGCGCGGTCGCGCAGGCCCTCCATCGTCTCCATGAAGCGGCCGAACGACTTGATCGCCGCGGCGCCGAGCCCCGGCACCGACGCCGGCTCCGACGCGGCCTCCCACACGGAGATGCCCATCGTCTCGGCGTGGGCGAGCATCCGCGACATCGACGTCTGGCCGATCCCGCGCTTGGGCGCGTTGGCGCAGCGCTGGAAGCCGATGACGTCCTGCGGGTTGGCCAGCACCATCAGGTAGGCCAGGACGTCCTTGATGACGGCGCGCTCGTAGAACTTCGTGCCGCCGATGACCTGGTAGCTGACCTCGCGCCGGACCAGCGTGTCCTCGAGCACGCGCGACTGCGCGTTGGTCCGGTACAGGCAGGCGATCTCCGAGAGCGAGACGCCCTCGTCGACCAGCCGCTCGATCTCGCCGACGATGTAGCGGGCCTCGGCGTGCTCGTCGTCGAGCGCGCGGACCTTGATCGTGTCGCCCTCGCCGAGGTCGGTCCACAGGTTCTTCTCGAAGCGCCCGCGGTTGTGGACGATCACGCCGTTGGCGGCGCGCAGGATCGTCTCGGTCGAGCGGTAGTTCTGCTCCAGGCGGATCGCCGCGGCGTCGGGGAACTCGTCCTGGAAGTTCAGGATGTTGGTGATGTCGGCGGACCGGAAGCTGTAGATCGACTGGTCCGGATCGCCGACGACGAACAGGTTGCGGTGCTCGCCGGCGAGCAGCTGCAGCAGCCGGTACTGCACGGCGTTGGTGTCCTGGTACTCGTCGACGAGCACATGACGGAAGGCCGCGCTGTAGCGGGCGCGGACCTCGGGGAACAGCTCGAGCACGTTGACCGTCCGCACGAGCAGATCGTCGAAGTCCATCGCGTTCATCCGGTGCAGCTCGCGCTCGTAGAGCTCGTAGACGTCGGCGACGGTCTTCTCGAAGTAGTCGCCGACCATCTGCCGGTAGGTCTCGGGATCGCGCAGCCGGTTCTTGGCCGCCGAGATCTGCGACTGCATCGCGCCGGGCGTGAAGCGCTTGGTGTCGACGTCGAGGTCGTCGAGGCAGCGCTTGACCAGCCGCCGCGAGTCGGCGGCGTCATAGATCGTGTACTGCCGCGTGTAGCCGAGCCGCGGCGCCTCGGCGCGCAGGATCCGCGCGCAGGCGGCGTGGAAGGTCATCACCCACAGCGACCGGGTCGAGCGGCCCAGCAGCAGCTCCACGCGCTCGCGCATCTCCTGCGCGGCCTTGTTGGTGAAGGTGATCGCCAGGATCTCGCCGACCCGCGCGCGCTCGGTGTGCACGAGCCACGCGATGCGATGGGTCAGCACGCGCGTCTTGCCCGAGCCGGCGCCGGCGAGCACCAGCAGCGGCCCGTCGGCGTGGGTGACCGCCTCGCGCTGTGGCGGGTTGAGCCCTGTCAGGAGATCGTCGATCAGGGCTTCGGCCATCACTTCGAGGATACGATTCCGATCGGAAGCCATGAGCCTCTGCGACGACGTCCGCCAGCACTGCGCCGCCGTCGTAGCGGGGGCGCGCCACGTCTCCATCGACGAGGAGGCGCTGGGCGCCTACGACCTCGACGGCCCGCCGCCGGAGCCCGACGCCCTCGATCCCGAGCGCCACTACCTCGAGGGCACGCCGGAGCAGGTCACCGCGTACCTGCTGATGCTCGACACCATCAACTTCGGCTCGGGCTGGTTCCCGCTGCTGGCCAAGCGGCCGTTCTCATCCGGCTACTACACGGTGTCCTGGGCGCTCGCCGACCACGTCCGCGCGCACGGCATCCCCGCGAACGCGGACCTGCGGGCGATGAGCACCGAGCGGATCGCCCGCGTGCTCGGCCAGGACCCGTCGCTCGAGCTGATGAGCCTGTTCAGCCAGGCCCTGCGCGAGCTCGGGCGCTTCCTCGGCGACCGGCCGCCGCACGTCGTCGTCGCCGCGGCCGACGGGTCGGCCGAGCGTCTGGCCGCCACGCTGGCGGCGGGGATGCCGATGTACCACGACGCCGGCTTCTACAAGCGCGCCCAGATCGTGGCGAGCGACCTCGCGCTGGCCGGCGTCGCGCAGTTCTCCGACCTCGACCGCCTGACGATCTTCGCCGACAACCTCGTCCCGCACGTGCTGCGCTGCGACGGCGTCCTGCACTACGACGACGCGCTCGCCGCTCACATCGACAGCGGGGCGCTGCTGCCGATGGACGCTCGCGAGCACGAGATCCGCGCCGCCGCGGTCCACGCCTGCGAGCTGCTCGCCCGGCGGCTGGGCGTCGCGCCCCGGGCGCTCGACACGTGGCTGTGGAACCGCGGGCAGGGCGAGGTCTACAAGAACCGCCCCCGCCACCGCACCCGGACCGTCTTCTACTAGGCCGGCAGCGCGCGGGCGGCCTTGACCGCCTCGAAGAACCGCTGGAACTCGGCCCACTGGCTCGCGTCGAGCTTCATCGGGATCCGGCCGGCGCCGACGAACAGCTCGGTGTCGCCCGGGCGCATCCGGCCCAGCCGGACCTTCGCGCCGCCGTCGCCGTGCGGCTTGGACTCCGCGGCGAACATCTCGACGTGGATGCGCTCGTTGTAGTCCGACTGCCGGCCGAACACCTCGACCACCCGGCCCTCCAGGCAGAGGATCAGGTCGTCCGTGCGCATCTCCATGTCAGCCTCCTGCCGGGTTGGGACCCTTGACCGGCCGCAGCGGCCGGACGGTCGCGGCCGGACGTGCGTCGCCGTCGCCCGAGATCTCCGCCAGCGCGGTCTCCAGCGCGCCGATGCGGCTGGCCAGGCCCTTGATGGCGTCGGCCAGCGGGTCGGGCAGGTGCACCCAGTCGGCGTCGGGTCCCTCGGGCCGCTTGCCCTCGACCCGCACCGGATGACCGGGGTTGCCCACGACCGTCGAGTTGGGCGGCACGTCGTGGATGACGACCGAGTTCGCGCCGATCTTGGCCCCGTGGCCGATGGTGATGGGCCCGAGCAGCTTGGCGCCCGAGCCGATCGTGACGTTGTCCTGCACGGTCGGGTGGCGCTTGCCGGTGGCAAAGCCGGTGCCGCCGAGCGTCACGCCCTGATAGATCGTCACGTCGTCGCCGATCTCGGCGGTCTCGCCGACGACCACGCCGTGGCCGTGGTCGACGAAGAAGCCCTCGCCCACCTTCGCGCCGGGATGGATCTCGATGCCGGTGACGGCCCGGGCGGCGTAGGCGATGGCCCGCGGGACGACGGGAACGCCCGCCTCGTGCAGCGTGTGGGCGACGCGATGGCTGAGCAGCGCGTGGACGCCGGGCCACGAGGAGAGGATCTCCAGGCTCGTGACACCGCGCGCGGCGGGATCGCGGTCGTGGACGACCTTGACGTCGCGTCGCAGCTCGCGCGCCAGGCGCGCCGCCGTGCCGAGGCCCAGCATCCGGCATACAGTAGCCCCGTGCGCTCGTTCCTCATCCTGCACGGATGGCAGGGGTCGGGGCCCGATCATTGGCAGACGTGGCTGGCGCAGCGGCTGGCGGAGGCCGGCGAGACGGTCCGCTACCCGGACCTCCCCGATGCGGACCTCCCCGACCTCGACGAGTGGGCCGACGCGATGCATGCGGAGCTGGCGGAGATGGCGGGCGAGCGGACGGTCGTCTGCCATTCGCTGGGCTGCCTGCTGTGGGCGCGCGAAGCGCCGAACGTCGCCCCGCCGGTCGACCGCGTGCTGCTGGTCGCCCCGCCCTGCCCGGTCACGCCGATCCCCGGCGTCAAGGCGCTCTATCCCACGCCGATGGACGCCGAGGCCGTCGCGCGCTCGGCTCGCGCGGCCCGCGTGGTGGGCAGCGACAAGGACCCCTACTGCCCGGCCGGGCACGAGCGCAGCTTCGCCCGGCCGCTGGGGCTCGAGATCGACATCATCGAGGGCGCGGGCCACATCAACCCCGAGGCCGGCTACGGACCGTGGCCGGCGGTCGAGGACTGGTGCTACAGCGGCTACGGCGCGAAGAAGGGCGTCGAGACGTAGCGCTCGCCGCTGTCGGGCAGGATCACCGCGATCCGCTTGCCCTCCATGCCCGGGCGCTTGCCGATCTCGATCGCGCCCCACAGCGCGGCGCCGCAGGACAGCCCGCACAGCACGCCCTCGACCCGCGCCGCGCGGCGGGCCATGTCGATCGCCGCCTCGTCTCCGACCGGGATGACCTCGTCGATGACGTCGCGGTTGAGCACGGCCGGGACGAACCCGGCGCCGATGCCCTGGATCTTGTGCGGCCCCGGCGGCCGGCCGCTGAGCACGGCTGAGGCCGCGGGCTCGACGGCGACGATCTGCACGCCGGGCAGCTCCGCCTTGAGGTACTCGCCGACCCCGGTGATGGTCCCGCCCGTCCCGACGCCCGCGACGAACACGTCGAGCCGCCCGTCGAGGGCCTCGAGGAGCTCCGGGCCCGTCGTGCGGCGGTGGATCTCGGGGTTGGCCGGATTGGAGAACTGGTCGGGCAGGAACGCGTCGTCGCGAGCGGCGCGCTCGCGGGCGGCGTCGACGGCCTCGTTCATGCCGCCCATCGACTCGATGACCTCGACCCGGGCGCCGTAGAGCCGCAGCAGCCCCTCGCGCTCGCGGCTCATGCCCTGGGGCAGGAAGAGCGTCAGGTCATAGCCCTTGGCCGCGCAGACGAAGGCCAGCGCGATGCCGGTGTTGCCGCTCGTCGCCTCGACGATCGTCGTCCTGCCCGGCTCGATGCGGCCCTCGCGCTCGGCCGCTTCGATCATGGCCACGCCGATCCGGTCCTTGACGCTGCCGCCCGGATTGGCCGCCTCGAGCTTGCCGAACAGGCGCACGCCGTCGGGCGCCAGGCGGGCCAGCTCGACCATCGGGGTGCGCCCGACGTGGTCGGCGATGTTGGTGGGGATGTTGCTCACTACCCGGATTCCTACCTGACTCAGCCCGTCTGGCGACCTACGGCACCGATTCTGGCCGAGCAACCGGAAAGGACTCCACCGCACATGGCCAGCATCGTCGTCGCATCGATCACCGCCGTACCCCTCGTCCTCCTGGTCTGGGACTTGGCAAGGAACAAGGGCAAGACCGCAGATCAGTACGCAGGACCGGCCCGCCGGCCCGTCCACGGCAGCACCACCGCTTAACAGCAGCGCAAGCTCGTCCCGGAGCGGCAGCGACGCCGCGGTCTCCACAAGGAGGCCGCGGCGCGCGCCAGTTAAGGGGACGATTCACGGATGCCCGACGTCCCCGCCGAAGAGCAGCGCCGCATGGCCGAGGCCATCGACGCCGGCCTCGAACCCCGCATCCGCCTCGACACCGACCTGAGCGCCGAGGGTGCGGAGCGCCTGCGCGACGCGCTGCAGGCCATCGCGGCCGACCTGATGATCGAGACGAGCTGGCCGATGCTGCGGATGGCCGCGCTGCTCGACGCAGCCCTGTCTCCCGGCTAGCGCAGCAGCAACCGCAGGATCGACTCGGCGCGGCGCGCGTCGGGCTCCTCGCCGGTGATCAGGTCCAGGTAGATGTAGGACTCGATGATGCGCACCATCGTGTAGGCCACGTCGTGGAGGTCGGCCGGCAGATCCATGCGCCCGGCCGCGACCTCCTCCTCGAGCAGGGTCTGCACCGCCGCGATCAGCCGCGGCTGGAAGTCCATGTCGCGCCGCGTGAGCAGCCGCATCGCCAGCTCGCCCTCGTCGGCCAGGAACCGCGCGAAGCCCGGATTCGACAGCGTCGCGGCGATGAACCGCCCGACGATCGCCACGATCCGTTCACTGCCCGTGCGGCGCGAGCGCTTGATCTCGTCGCGCAGCGTCTTCTCGCCCAGCGACCAGATGACCTCGACGAGGAGCTTCTCGCGGGAGCCGACCCAGCGGTACAGCGTCACGCGATTGACGCCAAGTTCAAGCGCCAGGGCGCTCATGTCGATGCGCTCGCCGGCAAGGAATTTCCTGCGTGCGCGCAGAAAAGCATCCAGTGCAGTGGGTCGCGACGTATGCACGCGCGTGGCCATGAACAAGCAGTCTTTCGCGATTTCAAGAACTAAGGTGTCCCCCATGCTCCGGTCCGTCGTCGCCGCCACCGCGGCCCTGTTGCTGCTCCCTGTCGCCGCCGGCGCGGCGACGCCCCGCCCCAAGGCGATGCTCGACGCCCACAAGCACAACACGGGCGGCCAGGACTGGCACGTCCAGGTCGAGGTCAACAAGCAGTCCACGAAGCTCACGACGGTCGTCGTCTACTCCCAGGTGTGCGGCGAGACCGGCTTCACCCAGAACATCAAGCTCGGGCCCAACGGCGAGTTCGACATCGTCGACATGCCGCTGGCCAACAAGAAGGGCACCTGGTCGCTGCACGGCTCCTTCGAGACGCCCGACCGCGCGAGCGGCACCTGGAGCATGGCCAAGCCCGGCGCCAAGCCGTGCCTCATCGGCGGCGACTTCCGCGCCCAGGACTCGACGGGCCACTTCCTGATCGGCAACCCGTATGAGTACGCGCCGACGTCGATCCGCGGGAACTCGCTCAACGCTCGCCGCCTGCGCGCGCTGAAGTACCACACGCGCCAGAACATGAAGCGCTTCGACACGATCCAGAAGTCGGCCAAGCTGGGCTACGAGCTCAGCACCACGACGGGCTGCCCGGGCCTGCACCACGCTCGCAAGCACGGCACCGGGATGTGGGGAAAGACGCTCGATCCGACCGCGCCCCAGGCGCTCGTGTACTGGTGTGACGCCGACCAGAACTGGACGCTCGCCGCGTTCATGTACCGCGCCGACGGCAAGACCCGGCCCGACATGTTCGGCCGCATGCTGCAGTGGCACAAGCACGGGCCGACCGCGCACTGGATGACCCACGTGTGGCTGGTCAACGACCCGGTCGAGGCGTTCGCGACCTGCGCCCCGTTCAACGCCTTCGGCCGTGAGGGAACCTTCGAGTACGAGGCCTACACGATCGACGCCCAGGTCGACGCGCCCTGCTCGGACAGCATCCCGGTGGGTCAGCCCGACCCGACCCAGGGTCCCGAGCAGGCGCCGTAGAGCGCCAGTTCGGGCCGCGGGCGGCGTTGTGATGAGCATGCGCCCGCTCCGCCTGGCCCTCGTCGCGTTCCTGCTCGCCACGGCGCCTGCGGGCGCGAGCAGCGCGCCCGACGCCGGCCGGGCCTTCCGGCCGCCGCCGCTGCCGGCCGAGCGCTTCGCGGTCTCCGAGCCCGTGGTGCGGATCGTCGAGGCTGCCGACGGCGTCGACCTCTACACCGAGACGTGGCGCCCCGCGCCCAAGGACGGCGCGGTGCCTCCCGCCCACGTTCCCGTGGTCATCGAATACTCGCCCTACTCGACCAAGGGCGCACCCGAGAACCCCGACCGGATGAAGCTGCTGGTCTCGCGCGGCTATGCCTTCACGCAGGTCCACGTCCGCGGCTCAGGTGGCTCGGGCGGCTGCATCGAGCAGACGGCCGAGCACGAGGTCGACGACGGCGCGCGGATCGTCGAGGACGCCGGCGAGCGCGCGCCGTGGGCCTCCGGGCGTGTCGGCCTGTACGGCATCTCCTACCGCGGTGGCACCCAGATCGCCACCGCCACCGGCCCCGACCGCAGCCGGCTGCGCTCGCTCAAGGCGATCGTCGTGGGCGCACCGGTGGCCAGCGCCTATGAGTTCTTCGCCCACGACGGCGTCCCCCACCTGCTCCAGGGCTCGGTCAACGTCCTGGCCTACTCGCTCGCCCTCTCCTCGCCGTGGGAGTCGCCGGACAAGCTGCCCGAGCGCCCGGGCTGCCAGCCGCTGATCCTCGCCGGCTCGCTCGACCAGAGCGGCGACTACACCGAGCACTTCGCGGTGCGCGACCACACCCGCCATCTCGACCGCCTGACCGCGGCAACGCTGCTGTGGCACGGCAGTGCGGACACGCGCGTCAGCCCTCACGGCGAGATCGGCCTCTTCGACGCGATCCCCGCCGGCGTGCCCAAGCACGGCCTGTTCGGCATCTGGGACCACGAGCATCCCGACGCTTTCCGCTCGAACACGCCGCAGCCCCGGGCCGATTGGGAGCGCGGCGATTGGGACGCGATGACCGTCGCCTGGTACGAGCGCTACCTGCGCGGCCGGCGCAACGGCATCGCGAAGTGGCCGGTCGCCGAGGTCCAGGGCACCGACGGGCAGTGGCGCACCGCGCTGGATTGGCCGCGCAAGCCGGGCGGCCTGACCCGGCAGCTGCGTCTTGGACCCGGCGGAGCCCTCGGCGCGCCGGCGCCGGCCGGCTCGACCACCTACACCGAGGCAGGCGAGCCCGACGTCACGCTGACCGGCGTCACCTACGCGCCGGGAACGGCCGCCGTGTTCGAGACGTCCGCCCTCACCGGTCGCCTGGAGCTCTACGGCATGCCGCGGCTCGACCTGTGGCTGCAGCTCGACAAGCCCGACGCCCACGTCGCGGTCAAGCTCGAGGCGCTCGACGCGAGCGGCGCCCGCACGATGCCCGAGGCGCGCACCATCGGCGCCCGCTCGATGCGCCACCTTGCGCCGTTCGTCAACGGCCGCTTCCGCCAGGCCACCGGCGCTCCGGCGCCCGTCGGCAAGCCGTTCCGCGTCCTCGTGCGGCTCGATCCCACCGACCTCGTCGTTCCCGCCGGCGGCCGCCTGCGGCTGACGATCAGCGGCTCGGTCCAGGCCTACGACGGCCTCGACGGGCTCCAGGAAGGCGCCGGGATGTTCCTGCAGGGCCCGACGGCGCCCTCGGGATCGGGCACCGCGATCACGGTCCTGCACTCCTGCGCGACGCCGAGCGTGCTGCGCTTCACGGTGCCGGGGAAGCGGTCCGCGCTGCTCGATGTGCAGGAGAAGGACCAGAAGCCCGAGACGCTGGGCGCGGCGCGCAGAACGCCGGCGCCCGCGGTCGACGGCGGCGGGCTGGCGGCAGCGCCGCGCGCCGGCTGCTGACCTACTTCGGCAGCTCGGACTGGCCGGCGACGGTTCCGCCGGCCGTGCAGACGTCGGCGGGCCGGCCCGCGGTGAGCTCGCAGATCGCGGCGGTGAAGAAGTTCGCCAGGCTGTCGACGCGGCGCCCGATCGGATCGTCCGGGCGATGCATGGCCTGGGCGATCTCCAGCGGCGTGCTCGAGGCGCCGCCGAGGAACTCGGGCCCGTAACCCGAGCCCACCGTGCCGATGGCGCCACCGAAGCTGACGGCGGGCAGCCCGCCGCCGGCGAACTTCAGCGCCGCGGTCTGCGCTTTGGTGAGGGTCTGGACCTTGCGGCCGCGCCGGTCCTGCAGGACCACGGGCGTGAAGGCGACGTAGTCGCTCGTGTAGCGGGCGTGCCAGAAGCTCAGGCCCTTGGTGTTGTCCATCGACTTCGGACCGCCGGCCTCCCGCGAGTAGAACCGCCCGGTGTCGACCGTGCGCAGCTTGGTGAACGAGCCGAACCGCTCGAGCGCCAGCCCCAGCGCCCAGCTGTTGGCAGCGCAGTGCGGGCACCAGGACAGGTTCGCGCTGAGCACCAGCGGCTTGCCGGCGCGCGTGAGCGCGGGGCCGTCGAGCCGCATCCGCGTGAACTGCGCGGGATCGGAGAGCTTGGAGACGCCGACGGCGTCGAGCGTGGTCTGCGGGACGGTGGTCAGGGCGGAGTAGACGCCGGGCGTGATGGGCTTGGACCCGTCGGGGCGCGCGGACGCCGCCGCGGGCAGGGCGGCGAGGACGGCAACGCTGAGGGCGAGCAGGGTTCGGGTCATGTCGCAGTGCCACTCCCCGCGCGGCGCCACGGCCAAACGCGCCGGCGCTAGTCGGGACGGACCAGATCGCCGGGCGCGACGTCGTCGGGCAGCAGCTCGGCGGTGATGCGCTTGCTCTCGGTCAGCGCGTCGTCGACAGCCTTGTCGGCCGTGCCGTGATCGCCGCTCGCCCGCGCGATCTGGGCGATGGTCAGCGTCTGCACGACGCCGTCGTGGAGGTGCACCGCCTGCTCGCGCTTGGCCGCGCTGATGCGCAGCGACTCGGTGCGGCGCTGGTACCAAACCAGGCCGGCGGTCAGCGCCGCGAGCAGGATCCCGATCGTCACGGTGAGGATCACGGCCAGCGTGCGCAGGTCGCGGACGTCCTTGAGCGCCACGTCGGTCGGCAGCCGCGCGCTGACCGTCCAGCCGATCCCGGGCACCGGAGCGAAGCCGGCGATCTCGTCGTCGTCGGCCTGCGTGCCCGAGCGGCCCGCCAGCGCGGCCTTGACGAGAGGGTCGGAGCGCATCGACATGATCCGGTTCGAGGAGACCCCCGACAGGGCGACGACGTCTCCCCCCTGGTCGGTGACGACCAGGCCCAGTCCCTGGGTGCGGTTGAACTCGGCAACGAGCTCCTGGGTGCGCCGCTCCAGCGACGCCGTCAGGATCGCCACCGGCTTGCCCGCGGGGTTCCGGACCAGCGCGGCCACCGTGACGGTCTTGGGCTTGCCGGGCGTGACGGCGCGGAAGACCCGCGAGACGTAGGGCGAGCTCTCGGTGGTGACGCCCTTGAACCAGTCCCGGTAGGAGAAGTCCTTGCCCACCATCCCCGCCACCGGCGGATCGAGGGCCAGCAGATGCCCTGTCATGCTGGTCAGCCCCGCGCTGCGCAGTCCCTCGGTGCGGTTGCGCAGCTCGCTGAGCTCGGCGCGCGCCTCGGGGATCTGCCGGACGCTGAGCCGCTCGACCGGACGATCGGCGAAGGTCGTCAGATGGTCGGCGTGGGCCTCGACGAGCTCGGAGAAGCGCAGCGTCTGCTCGCCCACCAGCTGTGCGGCGAGCGTCGTCGCGTCGCGAACCTGCAGCTCGGCGCGATCCTCGAGCGCGCCGTGCGCGCGGCCGTTGAGCAGCGCTGCCAGTGTGATCAGCAGCGCGATGGCCACCAGGCCTGCGGCGACGGTCAGCTGCGGGAGCCCACGGGGCTCCGGGCGTCCAGGGTCGCCAGGGGACATGTGCCCCGGCGATGATAGGGAGGCCCGGCGCGTCAGGCGCCACCGGGCCGGCAGGTCCGGTAGCGCCGCGTCTCGCGGACGATCTTGCCGCTCCTGGTGCGGCTGACGATCTTGACGACGACGACCTTCTTCTTGATGCCGCGCAGATCGATGCGCGCGGTGTAGTGCCGGGCGCCCTTGCGCACCTTGACGCGCTTGCCGTCGACCTTGACGCGCGCGGTGCGGGTCCGGTCCCCACTCGGGTGCTTGATGTGGATGGTGAAGGCGCGCTTGCTCCGGCAGGCCTTGAAGACCGCGCCGTTCTCGGCCGCCTTGCTGTCGTCGGGCCACGCGTCGTTCGTCAGGCGCAGGACGTGGAAGCCGCTGGTGCCGTCGGAGTACCAGATCTCCTTGCGTTCGGGCACGAACGCCGGCTGCGACATCGCCCAGTTCGCGCGCTCGTCGATGACGGGCGCACCAGTCAGCGAGATCGTGTCGGGCGGCGCGAGGTAGTAGGCGACCTCCTTGGGATGCGCGGGGTCGCGGATGTCGAAGACCCGCAGGCCCGACAGGATCATCGAGCAGGCCATGAGCACCGGGTCGACCTCGCTGGAGACCTGGCAGTAGTGGCCCGCATAGCCCTGCGTCGGGTTCTGGGCGCCGTAGTCGCCGGCGATCGCGGCGCGGTTCTCGGGCTGGTGGACCTCCAGCCGGATGTCGGAGACCACGCTGGGGTGGGTCTCGTCCTCGATGTCGATGATGCGCGCGGCGCCGACGCGCGGTCCGTTGGCGGTGTAGCCACCCGTGTCGCTGGTCGAGTACTCGTCGACCTCGCCCAGGTAGTGGTGTCCGTCGCGCGTGAAGGGCAGCGTGACCTGCGGGATGGTCAGCGTCGGCCACGTCAGCTTGCTGATCAGCGGCGCCTGCGGGTCGGCCTTGCGCTGCTGGACCTGGCTGAGGTCATAGACGCGCAGACCGTCGGTGCTGGCCATGTAGCCGCGCGTGCCGTCGTCGGAGACGCTCATGCCGTGGGAGTTGGTGTCGAAGCGCCCCAGCGACCTGGTCAGCACGGGATCGCCGATGTCGACCGCGGTCGTGCCGCCCGTGCTCAGCGAGTTCGCGTAGAACGTCTTGCCGTCGGGCGCCATGCCGCTCTCGTGGCCCAGGTAGCCGACCGGCGCGCTGGACTTCAGCACCGGCGCACGGCAGTCGCCGCTGATGTCGTAGACGTCGACCTGGCCCGGGGCCACCGCCGGCGTGCCCATCACCGCGGCGAGGATCCCGCGCTCGGTCGAGATGTTCAGCGACTCGTGCGGCGTCTGCATCGCCGGGGTCACCAGCGTCGCCGTCCGGACAGGCTTGGTGGGATCGCTCATGTCGAGCACCGCGACGCCCGTGGGCTGCAGGCTGAGGTTCAGCGTGTTGGTCGGGAACAGCAGCGTGGTGTCGTAGTAGGCGCACTCGTGGCCCGCCTTGTCGACGTAGCGGAAGACCCGGAAGCCGCCGGTCTCCCCGCTGTGGCCGATCGCCTCGATGTTGCACCGGTAGCCCGCCGCGGCCGCGCCAGAGTCCACGTCGGCCTTGGCGACGCGGCCCTGGAGCCCGGGCTCGGGAATCGAGCCGGGGCCGCACGTGGCCTTGGTGATCGAGGGCGGCGTGACCGTCTGGGCGCCGGCGGAGGCCGCGGGCACCAGGACGAGCAGCGTGAGGATCAGGCAGCGAGCGTTCACCCGGCCAGGGTAGTCAGGAAAGGCGCGTTTCGCGCCGCACTCGGCGCGCGATCAGCACCGGCCCTCGCGCGGCGAGCGCCCTGTCCCCCGGGCGTGGTCGCCCGGCCGCAGGACGGCCTTGACGGCCGGCCCCGCGACGCTGTCCTTACGGAGCCCGAACACCTTGACCCGCACCGCAGCAGCACGGGACACACCGTGGATGGTCACCGTCCGGCACCGGCCGTCCGTGGACTCGCCGAACGTCCTCTTGGCGCCGATCCTCGCGGACACGCCGTAGCGGGCGGCGTGCCGGGACTTCACCCACGAGATCACGATCTTTCCCGGAATCGCGGACGAGCGACGGATCAGCAGCCCGGCCGGGCGCTTGGGCATCGGGGGACGCGGGACCCGCAGCGTGCGGCTGACGGACGGGCCGCGCTGGCCCATGGCGTCGGCGGCGGTGAGGCTGACCTTCAGCCGGGCGCCGGGCCGCGTGTCCGGGAACGCCGCGCAGCGGCCCTTGGGGTCGCCCATCATCTGATAGCCCGTGCGGCGCTTCTTGCCGGCCTTGACCATCTCGATGGCCGAGACCTCGTACTTGGTCGCGTTGGGCGCCGGGCTCCAGCACGCTTTCAGGCCCTTCTTGGTGCGCTTGACGCGCACGTGCGACACCTTGCCGGGCTTGACGTCCGGCGCGACGTAGCTGGCGAACGACTGCACGTCGAGCGGCATGCCGTTGCGCGTCAGCGACGCCCGCAGCTCACGCGTTCCGCCGTAGCCCGTCGCCGGCGTGAACCGGATCGTGCCGGTGCACGGGTTGCCGCAGTTCTCGGCGGGGCCGCCCAGTTCCTGCTGCGAGGCGTTGTCGGCGCCGACTTCCTGGAAGGCCACGCCCAGCCCGTCCTGCGGCACGAACGAGTAGGCGAGCTCGTACTGGCCGTCGGAGAGCTTCGTGACCGTACCCGTGACCTGGGGCCGCGGCAGGTCCTGCGCACCGTCGACCGCGGTGATCGCGGCGCCCACGGCCGACCACGTTCCGGCGGCCGGGTTGACGAGCATCGCCACCGTGGTGTGGTCGGTCGGGTCCTTGACGATGAAGCTCTTGCCGAACTCGACGTCCTGGCCCTTGGGCAGCTCGGGGATCTCCTCGCCGTTGGGCCCGTGCAGCGCGACGTCGGGGGACGTCACGCCGTCGCCGTGGAAGCGCAGCAGCTGGACCTTGGTGTCCGGGGCGACGGCGATGGGCGTCGGCCCGCCGACCGCGCGCCGGCGGCCCCTGCTGATGTCCAGGCGGTAGCGGCCGATGTCACACGACGGCGCCATGAACGACGGGGAGCCGCCCCAGCGCAGCGCCGCGCCGGCCCGCACGCTGGGTGTCTTGAAGAGCCCGAAGTTGATGCTCGGGACGACCTGCGCACAGGCCTCCACCCCGAGCGTCGACACGAGCCCTTCGGCCGAGAAGCAGATCCCGCCCCACAGCCCGCACGCCCGGACCGATCCCTCGAAGTCGAAGTTGCCGTTGTTGAGCGAGAGCCAGCCGTCGATGTTCCCCTTCACCGTGAGGGCGCCGTATCCCTCGTTGTAATCGAAGCCGACTCCCGCGGTCATGATCTTGTTGCCGCCGAAGCCGAGGTAGGCCGATCCGACGGTCGTGCCGTCGACCTTGTAGAGCACCGGCGACGCCGGGGTGCCGATCTCCGCGCGCCACGGGATGCTCGCGGTCCAGCCGTTCGCCGCGGTCGCACCCCGGCAGTTGAGCGGGATGCCGCCGCCAGTGGCCTGGCTGGCCGGGATGCGCTTCTCGCAGGTCGCATCGACCTTGGAGTAGCTGTCGGTGTAGGTCACGTCGCCGTCGACGTCGACCTGGTTCTGCTCGGGGTCCGACGCGCGCCGGTTGAAGCCCACCGAGATGCCGCCCTTGACGATGATCGGCGGGCCGATGCAGAACCCGGCCCGGATCTCGCTCAGCCAGGCGCTGTGGGCGGGGTTGAGCGGCACGAGCCGCCCGAGGCGCACATCGGCCGCCAGGTAGCTGAGCTCACCGTCCGCGAGGCCGCCCGACAGGGCGAAGCCGTTGAAGGCGAACGGCAGGATCACGTCGACGGTCGCGTTCCAGCGGTCGACCGGCTCCGGCGGGTCGATGCAGGTGATGTACGGGTTGTCCGACGAGTCCTCGAACGCCTCGCAGTTCTTGTCCTTCTCGTAGGTCACCGAGTTGCGGCTGACGAAGGAGAGGCAGAGCTGCTTGAGCTCGATGTCCTTGCCGAACTTCGCGTTGGCGATCTTCCCGTAGATGTTGTCGATGTGCTGGCCACGATCGTCGTAGCGGACGCTGGCGCGGACGGTGACCTTGGGAGAGGCGCCGTTCTCGGTCGCCGGGATGGTGAAGCCGGGGACCTCGAGGTCGGCCTGGACGCGCATGTAGTTGCGACCGTCGGCGTAGGTGCCGGAGAAGAACCGGACCGCGGCCGGCGACGAGGGCTCGAACCCGAGCAGGTCGAAGCCGGGGATCGCCAGTCCGACGCCCGCGATCTCGACCTCCGAGGCGGCGTCCGAGAGGGCCGCCGCCGCCGGAGCCGGCCTGGCCGTGGCCTCCGAGGGGATCTTCCAGAGCAAGATCCCCACGGTCCTGGAGAAGACCTCGTGATCGACCTCTGTGGTGACCGACTCGCTGCTCGACAGTACCGCCGGCTGCGACGGGTCGGTCGGGACGTAGACCTGGAACGTGTTCGACGGCGAGCCCTTCACGGGCACGCCGTTGACGCGGATGTCGCCGGCGGTCGTGAAGGAGTTCGACCCGATCGGCTGCCAGCAGTCGCCGGTGATCGTCGCGGAGCCCAGATCGAGCGACTTGTCACAGCGCTTCGTGACCTGCATCGAGACGTCGAAGTTCTCCGTACGCGTGCTCTGCTGCCGGGGATCGAGCGAGTCCGAGACCGTGCCGTGCACGTTCCAGACACCCTCGGGGCCGGCATCGGACGTGAAGCTCATCCCATCGCGGTTGAGGTCGCCGGTGAGGGGGAAAGGGAACCCCGGCTTGGTGATCCTGATGTCACCGACGATCTTGTACGGGGGGCGCCCGCCGGAGACCTTGAACGTCCCGGTGTAGTGCTCGGTCGGCCGCGGGTTCGCCGGCTTGGTGGTGAGCTCGACGACGAGCGGCGCGTACTTGACGTGGTAGCGAAGCAACCGGCTGTCCGTCAGCCCGTCGGCGCTGCGGGCGGCCACGACGATCGTGTGATCGCCGACCGTGCTCGTGTCGAGCGTCAGCTCACCGCTCGTCGGCGTGGTCCCGTCGTCGATGCCGCAGAGCTTGATCCCCGGGCCGCCCGCGCCCTCCGTGCACCTCAGCTTCAGCGGCACGACCTGCTGGTACGTGAAGGTCGGTTCGTCGTTCTGGCCGATCGCCGGCGAGAGGATCTTCAGCACGGGGATGTCCGCGACCCGGTAGGTGAACGCATCGGTGCCGGTCAGCCCGTCGGCGCTGCGCGCGGTCACCGAGTAGGAGTGCATGCCGGGCGTCGCGGTGTCCTGCCACCCGGTGCCACCGTCGGCCCCGTTGGAGTCGACGCACGAGGTGAGTCCCGGGCCACTGGCCCCCTCCTTGCAGCTGAACACCGAGCGCACGCCCTGATGTCCGCCGGCGCCGAGCGCGTAGACGGCGTTCCGTGGCTCGCCGATCGTGGCCGTCGGCCGCTCCACGACGGTGTACGCCACCGTCGCCGAGCCGGTCTGGCCGTTCTCGGCCGTCGCGGTCACGGTGTAGGTGTGCGCGCCGGAGGCGGCCGTGTCAAGCGTGCCGCGCGGGGCGCTCGCGCCCGCCCCGTCCTTGCAGGTCGTGACGTTCGCGCCGCTCGCCCCGGCGGCACAGCTGAAGGCGGTGGCGACCGAGGTCCCGCGCTCGATGAACTGGCCCTCGCTCGGGGCGGTGATGGCCGCGGTCGGCGGCGCGGCGACCGTGTAGCTGATGGTGCGGGTTGCCGTCTGACCGTCCTGGCTGGTGGCGGTCACCGTGTAGGAGTGCGCGCCGGACGTGGCGGTGTCCAGCGTGCCCGGAGAGGTCTGGCTCGCCCCGTCGAGGCACGTCTGGATCCCGGGGCCGCCGGCGCCTTCGCTGCAGCTGAAGGTCGATGCCACGGACTGGCCGAGCTTGAAGACCTGGTTGTTGCCCGGCGCGGAGATCGTCACGGTCGGGGCCGCCGCCACGGTGTAGCTGATCGTCGCGGTGGCGGTCTGGCCGTCCTGGCTCGTCGCGGTGACGGTGTAGGTGTGGGGTCCGGTGGTGGCGGTGTTCAGCGTGCCCGGCGACGCGTCGCCGTTGGAGTCGCGGCAGGACTGCAGGCCGGGACCGAACGTGCTCTCGGCGCAGCTGAAGGTCGTGGTGACGCTCTGCCCGACGCGCAGGGTCCGGCCGTCGGCGGGCGCGCTGATGCTCGCGGTCGGCGGCGCGGCCACCGTGTAGCTGATCGATGCCGTGTCGGTCTGGCCGTCCTGGCTGGTGGCCGTGACCGTGTAGGTGTGGGTGCCGAGCGTGGACGTGTCGAGTGCGCCGCCGGTCAGCGAAGAGGCGTTGTTGGAGTCCGCGCAGGTCGGCGTACCGGGCGCCGCCGGGTCGTCGCTGCAGGAGAACGTCGTCGGCACGCTCTGGTTGCGGGCGTAGGTCGCCCCGCCGGCCGGTGCGCTGATGCTGGCGGTCGGCGGCGCGAGGACCGTGTAGCTGATCGTGTCCGTGCCGCTCTGGTCGTCGGTGCTGTGCGCGGTGACGGTGTAGGTGAACGTCCCGGCGGTGTCGGTGTCCAGCGTGCCGCTCGTGCCCGAACCCCCGTGGGAGTCCGTGCAGGAGTCGATCGCGCCGCCCTGGGCGGTGTCGGCGTCGCCTGGGTAGCGCGTGCAGGCGAACGTCGTGGAGACGACCTGGTCGAGGTTGTACTTGCCGCCCGAGGCCGGCGCGGAGATGTCGGCAGATGGGGGCCCGGCGCCGTCGAGGGCGCGCTGCGTCAGCGGCGCGGTCGTCGAGATGCTGGTGGTGGTATCGGTGGCCGTGATCGTCGAGGTGCGCACCACGGCGGTCGACGTGATCGTCGCGGTGTAGGTCCCCGGCGTGGAGCCAGCGACCGGCGTGGTGATGCTCTGTCCGTCAGCAGTCGTGATCGTCACGGTGTCGCCCGAGGCCGGGTGGTCCTGGGCGTCGCGCAGCGTCACGGTCGCGGTCGACTGCGACGAGCCGTTGGCGATGATCGTGCTCGGGGACAGCAGGAGCGAGATCTGCGTCGCCGGGCCTCGGTTCTGCGTCAGCGACGCGGTGCCGGAGATCGGCGTGGTCGGCGTGCTGTCGGTGGCCGTGATCGTGCGGGTGCCGATCGTCGTCGAGCTGGTGACCGTCGCCGTGTAGGTCCCGTTGGGTCCGCTGGTCGTCGTGCTCGGCTGCGGGTTGGTGCTCGCTCCGAACGACACCGTGTGCCCGGAGATGGGGTTGCCGTTGGTGTCGGTGACGGTCGCGGTGGCCGTCGAGGTCGACGTCCCGTTGGCGATCACCGAGGTCGGCGAGAGCGTCACCGTGACCGTCGTCGCTGCGCCGGCGGTCTGCGTGAGCGTCTTCGCGTCGGACTTCGCGCCGTCGGCGGCGGTGATGGTGAAGGCGCCGGCCGTCGTCGAGGCGGTGATCGTCGCGGTGTAGGTGCCGTCGTGGTTGTCGGTGACCGTGCCGACCGCGGGCTTGCCCGTGCCCGCCGCCGTGATCTCCACCGGGTCGCCAGAGACACGGTTGTGGTTGGCGTCCTCGACGGTGACCGTCGCGGTGGACGTCGACGTGCCGTCGGCGGTGACCGAGGAGGGTGCGAGGGTCAGCGCCACCGTGTCGACGGCGCCGGCCCTCTGGGTCAGGGTCGTCACACCCGAGAGGCCGCTCCCGGTGTCCGTGGCGGTGATCGTGGACGTTCCGGCGACCGTGTTGCTCGTCACGACCGCGGTGTACGTGCCGTCGCCGTTGTCCGAGACGGCGTCGAAGTGCTGAAGATCGTCCGAGACGAACGTGACGGTACGTCCGGGGACCGCGTTGCCGTGGCTGTCGCGAACGGTGGCGGTCACCGACGTCGAGTCGACGCCGTCGGCGGTGATCGTCGCCGGCGTCGCCACGGAGACGTCATGGGGCGTTCCCGGTGTCTGGGTCAGCGTCGTCGTGCCGCTGCGGCTGCCGTCGCTCGCGGTGACCGTCGTGTCGCCGGCCGTGACGGTGGACGTGATCGTCGCGGTGTAGACACCGTTTCCTTGGTCGGTGACGGGCCCGACGGTGTGTCCCGGCGCCGAGATCGAGACCGTTTCACCGGTCAGCCGGTTGCCGTTGAGGTCCTCGACGGTGGCGGTCGCGGTGGTGGTGGTCAGACCGTCGGCGACGATGGGCGTGGGGTTGACCGACACCGAGACGGTGTGCGCCGCACCGATCGAGAGCTGTACGAGGGTGGTGCAGCCGGCGCACGTGAACCCGTAGGAGCCGTCTCCGTTGGGGGTGAAGTTCAGATCGCCGCCGGTCGAGACGATGTCGCCGCGGCCGTCCCCGTTGAGGTCGCCGACCGCCAGCGCGGCCCGCTGGTAGCCGTCGTTGGCGTTCGAGCTCGTGAAGCCGGTCGACAGCGGACTCCCGAAAGAGAGAAACGGGGTCGAGCCGAGGTATCCGAAGACGGCGGACTGGAAGGCGTACTGCTGGGACCCCACCAGGTCGGGCCGCTGATCGTCGTCGAGGTACCCCCACCCGATCCCGGTGTCCGGGGCGCCACCGAAGTCGGCGTCCGATGCGAGCGTGGTCTGCGCCGCGAACGTCTCGCCGGTGGTACCCGCCATGACCGTGTAGTCGCCGCTGAGGGCGTTGGCGACGACCAGGTTCGACCGGTTCGTGGGAAGCTGGGCGGGCCCCGGCGAGACCATCGACACGGGCCCCGATCCCTGCATGATCTGGGTCGTGACGCCCTCCTCGAACGCTGTCGTGCCCGTGTTGACGACCCCCAGCGCGGGAGTCTCGTGGGCGTAGACCGACACCGTGTCGTCGCCGCGGTTGAGGACGGCGACCGAGCCGAAGCTCCCGTTCCCGTTGGTGTAGTCGGCGAAGTCGCCGGCCACCACTGAGCCGGGATCGGTTCCCGTGTCGTAACGGTGGAGCCCGCCGGGGCTCGAGGATGCCGTGTCGCTGGCCGGGTTGAAGTAGGGCTCGCCCGCCTGCGTCGACTGGACGATCGTGACCAGCCGGCCGGGATCCGTCGAGTTGTCGGTGGCGGCGATATCGAGCTTGCCATCGTCGTTGACGTCCACCATCGTCACGGACACGAGGCTCCCCGAGCCCAGGTAGTAGTAGGTCGAGTCGAAGCCGTCATTGGCGAGGTTGCGCCGCATCACCGTGATGGCTTCCCGGCCGTTGTCGGTGCCGACCGCGACGATCGCGCCGCGCCCGCCGAGCACGGCGGTCGTGACGGCGGCGAAGGTGCTCTCGTCCTGGTCGAACAACGCCGGTGTGAACGTGTGGCCGGCGCTCGAGTGCGTGAACACGACGATCCCGCCACGCTCCTGGCCTCCCACGGTGCAGCACCTCTGCCCCACCACCACGGCGTCCGGGCGTCCGTCGCCGGTGACATCGCCGATGGCCACCCCCGTTCCTTCCAATCCGTTCTGGTACGTCTGCGGGCCGGAGAACGGCAGCGAGGTCGCAGCAAGCGAGGGCGCCGCGGTCACCAGGGCGACGACGATGACGACGAGGGGAACGAGGCACCGCTGGACCGGGCGAGACATGGCACATCTCCTGTGAGCAACCTGGACGGACAGGAGATGGCAGGCCTGGACGCCGCTGCCGCTCGCTCGCTGGTGCGGGCATACTAATGACGTCGGGTCACTACTGCATATCGACCATTCGTCCAGAAACCGGTCGATGAGCTCAAGAGCGGCTCAGTACAGATCGGCCGTCGACACTCCCATGAGATCGTCGGCCGTGAAGGCGGCGATCCGCTCCATCAACCGGGCGCTCACCATGCGGGCCTTGTACGAGCGCTCCAGGGTCGCCGACCCCTGTTCGAGAACGTGCTGGACGAACATCGCCGCCGGCTCGCGACCGTCCCAGAACGAGATGCACGTCAGGGCCGTCCGGTCGTCGCTGACGTAGAGCCTGGTCTCCTTGAAGCCGTCCATCTCGCTGGCCATCAGCGCGAGCATCCGCGTCGTGCGTTCGAGCTGCTCGGCGTCGATCTCCTCGAAGATCTCGTACTGCGCCTCACTGATCCACATGCTGCCTCCGGGGTCCGCGTTAGTGCGGATCATCACGCGCCCTCCCGGGGCGTGCGCCGGTTGCCCCGAGGTGGCCTAGATGTAGTACATCGCCACGCCGGCCTCGCGCGCCTCGCGCTCGATGAGGTCGGCGATGGTCGTGCCCTCGAGCACGGTGCGGGCCGCCGCGGCGGCCTCCCCCAGGATGCCCTCGGCGTCGCGGCCGAGCGGGCCATCGAGCAGCTCGACGACCTCCAGCGCGGTGACCTCGGAAGGTTCACGGGCGAAGCGGTAGCCGCCCTTGACGCCGCGCTGGGAGCTCAGGACGCCGGCGCGGCGCAGCGAGGCGAAGAGCTGCTCGAGGAACTGCACGGGGATGTCGCGGCGGCGAGCCAGCTCGCCGATGGGCACGGGGCTGTCGCCACCGGTGCGACCGAGTTCGGTCAGCGCCTTCAGTGCGTAGGGGCTCTTGGCGGTGATCGAGAGCATCGGGCTAGGTTCACTCTATGGCAGCAGCGCTGCGCTTCGGGCCGCCTCTGGCGCTGATGGCCCTGATCTTCTTCCTGTCCGCACAGCCCGATCTGAGCTCCGGGCTGGGCAACTGGGACCTCGTGTTGCGCAAGCTCGCACACATGACCGAGTACGCGCTGCTGTTCGTGCTGTGGCGCCACGCACTGCCGGGCGTGAGCCCCTGGGCGGCGGCTGCCATCGCGGTGGGCTACGCGATCACCGACGAGGTCCACCAGCACTTCGTGGAGGGGCGGCACGGAGCTCCGGTCGACGTGCTCATCGACGCGGTGGGCGTGGCCGCCGGTTGGGCCGCAATGCGCCGGTTGATGGTGCGCCGGCCCGGGTAGCGCAACGAGCATGGATCTTGCACTGCTTGTTCTCCGTCTCGTCGTCGGCCTGTTCTTCGTGGGCCACGGCGCACAGAAGCTGTTCGGCGCCTTCGGCGGCCACGGCATCGCCGGCACGGCCGGCTTCTTCGAGTCGATCGGCATCCGCCCCGGCAAGCGCAACGCGCTGGCCGCCGGCTGGAGCGAGTTCGCCGGAGGCGCCCTGCTCGCGCTGGGGCTCTTCACGCCGCTCGCCGCCCTGCTGATCATCGCCACGATGACCACCGCCATCCTGTCGGTCCACGCCAAGAACGGGCCGTGGGTGACCGAGAGCGGCTACGAGTACAACGTCGTGCTCGGCGCGACCGCGTTCGTGATCGCCGCCAACCCCGGTGACTGGTCGCTGGATGCCGCCCTCGGCCTCGGCGAGATCCACGGGACCGCGTTCGCCGTCGGCGCCCTGGTGCTCGGCGTCATAGGTGGCGTGCTGGCCCTGGCCGCCGGCCGCGCCGGCAAGGCCCCGGGCTCGCCGCCCACTCCGACCGACCAGGCTCCGGCCACGGCGGTCGCGCCGGACGCGCGCTTCGAGCACGCCCCGGCCGACGAGCGCATCACGCGCTAGTCCGCACTTCCCCCCACAGGCGCAGTTGGGACAGGCGAAGGGCCCCGCTCAGCGGGGCCTTCGTCGTTGTTGAGGGACAAGTTGAGGGGGTGTCCCCCATGCGACGCCGTCACGCCGGCCGCAAGATGGGCGCATGCTCCAGACCACGACGGGCTCCCCGCTGCTCTCGCTCACCGCCCTGCGCGCCGACTTCAAGTCCGGCCAGACGCCGCTGGGTCATCACTGGCGGCTCTCGGACGCCGACGGCAACGAGGCCGGCCGCACCAAGCGCCTCTACCAGGGCGCGGGCGGCAAGATCGGCCGGCGGCTGGCCGTGGTCACCGGCCTCAGCACGGCCGGGACCGTCACCATCGAGATCTCCGACGGCGCCGGCAGCCACGTTGCGACGCTGCGCTCCGAGGGCGGCGCGCGGACCCGCGCGACGCTCGAGACCCCGGACGGCACGCCGATCGGCGCCGCCCATCACGATGCCGAGCGGGGCGTCGTCGAGCTCCTCGACGCGGCGGATCGCGTCGTCGGCCGGATCCTCGCTCCCGCCGGCGACGAGCAGCCCGCAACGCCGTTTCCGATCGTGGACGCCGCGGGCGAGCCCATCGGCCGGCTCAGTCGCGATCCGCAGGCGCTGATCGGGCCGTCGGTCAGCGCGATGATCCTCGACCTCGGCCCCAACACCACCAACTACGAAGCCGAGCTCGCCAAGCACTACGGCTTCCGCCACTCCCACACCTACGCGGTGACCCTGGACCCGCCGCGTCCGCTGCCCCAGCCGCTGGCCACGCTCGCCATCCTCGCGCCGGTGTTCGCCGCCTACCTGTACTAGGCCGACAACGACGAAGGGCGCCCTTGCGGACGCCCCTCGAGGCCAACGGGAACTTGTGAAGGCCTACAGCCAGCCGCGCTCGGTCGCGAGCAGGACGGCCTGCGCGCGGTCGACCGCGCCGAGCTTGCCGTAGATGTTGTGCAGGTGCGTGCGGACCGTGCTGGTCGAGAGGTTGAGCTCGAGCGCGATCTGCTTGTAGACCTTGCCCTCGGCGAGGCGCTTGAGCACCTCGACCTCGCGGGAGCTCAGCGGGCACGGGTCGACCTGACGCGTGCGGCCGGTGGTCGGGTAGGGCAGGTCGAACATGACGCTGCGCAGCTGCGCCGGGCCGAGCCCGACGAGGCGAGCGGTCTTGAGCATCTCCGCCGGGGAGATGGCCTGACCCTGCGCGTAGTGGGCGAGCATGTCGGCCAGCCGGACGAACGCCGCCTCGGGCGAGGCGTCGTCGGAGTGGTGACGCTCGATGACCGACGCGACGGCCTTGGGCAGGCCCCAGCGGCGGGCGAGGACGCCGCCGACCAGCGCGTGGTCGACACCGAGCTCGCGGCGCTCGCGGTGGATGCGCTCCTCCGGGGTGCGGGCACCCTGGTGGACCTGGGCGGGGTAGCCCGGGTAGGCGTGCATGAGGACGAGCTTGCCGATGTCGTGCAGCAGCGCGGTGACCATCAGGCGGTCGCGCTCCTCGTAGCCGGCCTCGATGGCCAGCCGCTCGGCGGCGCGCTGCGTGGCGACGCCGTGCAGGCGGAAGCGCTCGGGCGCGGCGTCCCAGACGGCGCTGCGCTCGAAGAAGTCGAAGGTGCGGGCGCGGGTGGCCAGCGACTGGACGGCCTCGGGCGAGAGCAGCTCGACGGCCTTGACGACCGACTCGACCTTGCCGCGGGACTTGCCCTCGACCTGGTTGGCGAGTCGCAGGACGCTGATGACCAGCGCGACGTCGGACTCGACGGCCGCGACGACCTCGCCGGCGCTGATGCGCTCGGCCTTGACGAGGCGCAGCAGGCGGTTGCGGGACTCGGCGAGGGCCGGGAAGGCCTCGAGTGCCTCGAAGGCGGCGGTCAGACGACGGCCGTGGCCCTCGTTGTGGCGGCGCTGGGTCCCGGACGTGTCCTGTGCCGGGGTAGCGGGCGGGCGGAGCTGCTCGACAGCTTCACTCATCTCTGGGGTCTCTTCCTTGGTCATGGCGATAGCGGGGGGGTTGCCTGGCGTCGCCCCTGCGGCGACTCCATCCGTGGCTTGGTCCGGTTATCGGCAGGACTGGACGGATGATTGAGTCACATCTGCAAAGTCGTGTCCAGACGCTTGAGCGACTCGTCCTTCCCGAGGACCTCGAGAGACTCGAAAATGCCCGGAGACACTGGCTTTCCGGCGATCGCGACGCGGATCGGCTGGTACACGTCGCGAGGCTTGGAGTTGCGCCGTTCGATGACACCGCTCAGGGCGATCTCGAGGTTCTCGACGTCGAACGGGTCGACAGCGGCCAGCGCCTCACGCGCGTCGGCGAGCGCTCCGAGGCCGTCCTCGTCGAGCCACTTCTCGCGTGCCGCGGGGTCGTCGACCGGACCGTCGAAGAAGAAGCCGGCGAGCGGCCAGAACTCGGCGAGCGTCTGCATCTTCTCGCGTGAGATGGCCACGGCGGGGCCGAGGCCAGAGCGCCCGGTGAACTCCTCGAGCCGCGCCGTCAGCTCCTCGGTGGACAGCTCGCGCAGGTAGCGGCCGTTCATCCAGCGCAGCTTCTGCTCGTCGAAGCGCGACGGGTTGTGGGTGACGCGCTCGAGCTCGAACCGGGCCACGAGATCGTCGGTGGCGAGGATCGTCTCGTCGTCGGAGGAGCCCCAGCCGAGCAGCGCCAGGTAGTTGCGGACCGCCTCGGGCAGGTAGCCCGCGTCGCGCAGCTCCTGGACCGACGCCGCGCCATGGCGCTTGGAGAGCTTCTTGCCGTCCGGGCCGTGGATCATCGGCAGGTGCGCGTAGACCGGCGACTGCGCGCCGAGCGCCTGGAGCACGAGCAGCTGCTTGGGCGTGTTGGAGAGGTGGTCCTCACCGCGCACGACGTGGGTGATCTTCGCGTCCATGTCGTCGATGGCCACGGCGAAGTTGTAGAGCGGGCTGCCGTCGGCGCGCGCGATGACCGGATCGTCGAGGTGGACGTTGCGGAAGGTCGTGTCGCCGCGGATGATGTCGCGCACGACGGTCTCGCCGTCGTCGGGGACCCGCAGGCGCACGGCGCCCTCGCCCTCGTCGGTCCCGCGGTAGCCGCGATCGGCGCCGTGCTGCTCCTTGTAGGCCTTGACGTCGTCGCCGGTCGCGTTCGTGCGGTAGGCGTGGCCGCCGTCGAGCAGCTGCTGCAGGACCTCGCCGTGGCGGGCCGCGGCGGCCGTCTGGAACACCGGGCCCTCATCCCAGTCGAGCTCGAGCCAGGCCAGCGCGTCGAGGATCTGCTGGACGTTCTCCGGCGTCGAGCGCTCCTTGTCAGTGTCCTCGATGCGCAGCAGCATCACCGCGTCGGCGCCCTCGTGACGGGCGGCCAGCCAGTTGTAGAGCGCCGTGCGCGCCCCTCCGATGTGGAGCAGGCCGGTCGGGCTGGGAGCGAAGCGGACGCGCATGGTCAGAGCCTAGGCTTCGCGCCCATGCTCCTCGGCGCGCACGTCTCCCCCGCCGGCGGCCCGGCCAACGCCCTCGCCCGCGGCGAGGAGCGCGCCTGTGAGTCCGTCCAGATCTTCAACCAGAGCCCGCGCGCGTGGAAGGGCCGCGTCTACCACGAGGACGAGGTCGAGGCCTACCGCGCCGCGCTGGCCGACGCGCCCGTGCAGGACCTCGTCATCCACGCGATCTACCTCATCAACTGCGCGTCGGAGGATCCCGAGATCCGCGCGAAGTCCCTCGACGCGCTGACGCGCGCGCTGCAGTGCGGCGACCAGCTCGGCGCTCGCGGCGTCGTCCTGCACCCGGGCAGCGCGCTGAAGTCAGACGTCGGCGAGGCGATCGCCCGGGCCGGCGACATCTTCCGCGAGGCGCTCGCCGAGAGCGAGCGGTGCCCGCTGCTGCTCGAGGACACCGCGGGGTCGGGCGCCACGCTGGGGCGCTCGTTCCACGAGCTCGCCGCGCTGTTCGAGGCCGCCGGGGGCGACGAGCGCCTCGGGCTGTGCCTGGACTCGTGCCACCTCTACGCCAGCGGCTTCGACATCCGCACCGAGGACGGGCTGACCCAGACGCTCGATCAGTGCGTCGAGCTCGTCGGCGTCGACAAGATCGGCTGCCTGCACGTCAACGACTCGAAGACCGCCTTGGGCTCCAACGTCGATCGCCACGCCCCGCTCGGCGAGGGCGAGCTCGGCGAGGAGGGCTGCGCGGTGTTCCTGTCCGAGCCGCGCTTCGAGGGCCTGCCGATGATCTTCGAGGGCCCGGGCGTCGGCGGCAAGCAGGTCGAGCCCGAGGACCTGCAGATCATGCGCCGCCTGCGTGAGCAGGGACTGGCCGCCAGAGACGACTGAGAAAGAGCGCGGCCCCCCACCCCCGGTCCAGCGGTAGAGCAGGGGGCCGCGCGAGCTGACGGTACAGAACGCAACAGCGAGGTTGCAGATTTATTTGGTCTGATCCCTCTGGATTCAGGGGTGTTTAGTCTGCCGTGCGTGGCCGAAGAGGACGCAGCGGGCAGCGCGCGTGAGGAGGCGGCGCTGGGACGCATGGCGCGCCTGCGCGAGGCCGCGGTGCGGATGGACTCCCATCCCACGGTCCTCGGGGCCGTCGAGCGCCTGCGCCGCCGTGCCCCCGGCGACGCCAGGTTCGGCGATCGACTCTCGACCACCGACAGGAAGGACCCGGCCGCGCTCGTCGCGCGCGGCGTGTCAGCGTTTGAACCCGACCGCCCCAGCGCGCTGCACGATCTCGGCCTCGGCGCGCTGCAGGTGTGGCAGTCGCTGGCCGAGTCGGCGGGCCGCGGAAGGGGCGAGCGTGAGGTCACGATCGTCTTCACCGACCTCGTCGGCTTCTCCTCCTGGGCGCTGCGCGCCGGCGACGAGGCGGCGCTGGACCTGCTGCGGGCCGCGGGCGACGCGGTCGAGGACGCGTTCTTCGAGCGCGGCGGCACGATCGTCAAGCGTCTGGGTGACGGGGTGATGGCGGTGTTCGACGACGCCCCGGCCGCCGTCGACGCCGCTCTTTCCGCGCAGGACGCCCTGGCGAGCGTCGAGGTGGCGGGCCACCGCCCGCAGATGCGCGTCGGCATCCACAGCGGCTGTCCGCGCAAGGTCGGCCGCGACTACCTCGGCGTCGACGTCAACATCGCCGCCCGCGTGGCCGCGCAGGCCAAGGGCGGTGAGGTGCTCGTGTCCGAGCCGACGTGGAACGAGCTCGACTCCGAGCGCGTGCGCGGCGGCCGCGCCAAGCGCCTGCGGGCCGACGGCGCGCCGCGCGACCTGCGCGTGCGGGCGGTGTCCCGATAGGCGCGCTCTACGACCGGATCGGCCACGGCTACGCCACCGGCCGTCACACCGACCCCCGCATCGCCCGGCGCATCTGGGCCGCGCTCGGCGACGCCCGGACGGTCCTCAACGTGGGCGCCGGAACCGGCAACTACGAGCCCGCCGATCGCGAGGTCACCGCGGTCGAGCCCTCCGCGGTGATGCGCGCGCAGCGCCCGCCCGGCGCCGCGCCCTGCGTGACCGCGTCCGCGGAGGCCCTGCCGTTCGCCGACGGCAGCTTCGACGCGGCGATGGCGGTGCTCTCCGATCACCACTGGACCGATCCGCTCGCCGGACTGCGCGAGATGGCCCGCGTCGCGCGGCGGGTCGTCGTCTTTCAGTGGGACAACCGGCGACTCGACGAGGTCTGGGTCGTGCGCGACTACCTCCCCGAGGTCGCCTCGCTGGCCCGGGCCCGGCCGTCGCTGGATGAGCGGGCCGCGGCCATCGGCGCCTCGATGGAGGCCGTGCCCATCCCGTGGGATTGCGCCGACGGGTTCTTCCACGCCTACTGGCGCCGGCCGCACGCCTATCTCGATCCTGCGGTCCGCGCCTGCACGTCGGTCTGGGCGCGCGTCGGCGAGGGCCCGACGGAGCGGGCGATCGCCGCCCTCACCGCCGACCTCGAGAGCGGGGCCTGGGAGGAGCGCAACGCCGAGCTTCTCGACCTCGAGGAGATCGAGATCGGCGCTCGGCTGCTGGTCGCCGCCTAGGGCACGCTCACCGTGCCCGGTTTGGCCTCCGCGGCGAACAGGTAGCGCCCGCCGTCGTAGCCGGCTCGCACGGTCAGCGCGTGCGCGCTGCCGAAGGCGGCGCCGTCGCCGAAGCTGAACTGCGTCACGTAGCTGCAGTCCCGCGCCAGGCGCACGAGGTGCGAGGCGATCGTCCGCTTGCCGGCCTTGACCCAGACGCGCACGAAGGCCCCGTCGGGGCACCGGAACCGCGCTGGGACGCCCGGAGCGGTGAGGCGGCCGCTCGTCACGAAGCGGTAGGGCTGGAAGCGCCGGGACTTCGGTGTGGTCCTGGCCGTCAGGGTCGGCTGGGCCTTGGCGATGGCGCCACGGTCCACGCTCTCGCAGCGCTCGGTGCCGGAGCTGTCCCAGTCGTCGAACTGATCCACGGTGATCCCGTCGGCCCCGGTCCCGCAGGAGACGATGTCGGTCGCCAGCGTCCCGTCCCGGGCGTAGATGAGGTCGCTTCCGGCGCCGCCGGACAGCACGTTGACCGCGGCGCTGCCGGTGATGATGTCGTTCTCCGGGCCGCCCAGGACGTTTTCGACCGAGCCGTCGGCGTCGATGTTGTCGCCCTCGTCGCCGACGCCGTCGTTGGCCAGGCCGTCGAGCGACAGCACCCGGCTGACGAACGGGGACAGGCCGCCGCCCCGCCGGCAGGCGCGCAGCGCGCGCTGGCACCCCGTGCTGGGCACCTCGACCGTGTCGGTTCCCGCACCGCCCCGCAGGACGTCGGTGCCGCCGTCGATCGTCAGGACGTCGCTGCCGGTGCCGCCGTCGAGGACGTCGTCGCCGCCTCGGCCGGTCAGCCGGTCGTCGCCGTCGCCTCCCGAGACCACGTCGTCGCCGTCGCCACCCGTCAGGACGTCGTTGCCCCCGCCGCCCGCGATGGCGTTGATGCCCTCGTAGTCGATGATCTCGTTGGCCCCGCCGTCTCCAACCAGCGTGTCGTCGCCCGGGCCACCCTGCAGGTTGTCCATCGACAGCAGGTTGTCCTTCTCACCGGCGCGGCCGTCGTTGGCGACGCCGTCGAGCGACAGGCTCACGTCGACGGCGTACTCCGAGTACGCGGCGGTGTCGTTGCCGGTCCCTCCGCTGTAGACGTCGGGGTCGCGATCGTCGGTCGCGCCGACCGTGTCATCACCAGGCCCCAGGTCGACCTGATCGGCACCGGCCCCGGCGTTCTGGACGTAGTCGCTCCCGCTGCCGGCGCTGATCACGTCGTTGCCCGGCCCGCCGGTTATGCCGTCGCCGCCGGGCCCGCCGATGAGCGTCTTGCCGTTGGCGGACGGCGCTCCGCTGCTCTCGTTGCAGCTGAGCGCGTCGCGGCCCGCCCCGCCGTCGGCCGTATCGGCACCGGGGCCGCAGATGAGCGTGTCCAGCCCGGGTCCGCCGCTGAGGTTGTCGTCGCCGGCGCCGCCCGACAGGCCGTCCCCGCCGGGCCCGCCCGTGAGGGTGTCGGCTCCGTCGGCGCCGGTGAGCTGGTCATTGCCCTCCAGACCGCTGGCGGTCGTCGGAAGACTGCTGGCCGAGGCCCAGGCGAAGCTGTCGTTGAGCTCGGCGCCGATCAGGACCACCCGGGTCACGCCGGTGCACTGGAAGTGCTCGCTGTCAGAGGACGTGCAGCCCGGGCCGGTGGCGGCTACCACGTCGGTGGTCGCCGTGCCGCGGGTCAGGTCGACGACGCCCGGCGCGGACTCCGTCAGCGAGAGGGCATGGCCGAAGCCCGTCGCGCCCGTGTAGGTCATGACGCCGTTGGTGACCTCGAGCGTGGACGCCGAGGCCGATGTCGAGGCCGCCGCGAGGACCAGCACCGTCACAAGACCAAGCCGCATGGCTGGGTTCCCTTCCGTGGGTGGTGCCGGACCTGCGGCGATCCTACCGGCCGTCCGTGCGGGCTTGGCCGTATTGGCTAGCGGACCCGGACCGAACCCCGCAGGGTCTTGCCGCCGACCACGAGCGTGACCCGGTAGCGACCGGACGACACGTGCCCTCGCAGGTCGATGCCCCGGCCCTCACGGCCCGCGCCGCTGGCCAGCGGCCGGCCGCCGGCGCCGGAGAGCCGGATCGCGACGGTGGCGGCGCGTGCCCGGCCGTAGGTCACCTTGCACGTGATCTTCTTGCCCTTGAGCTTGCACGCGACCTTCGCGCCGCGGCCGCTGGTGCCGTTGACCCCGGCGGGGCCCTGCGGCCCGGCCGGTCCAGCCGCGCCGGCGTCGCCCTTGTCACCCTTGGCACCGCCCGCGCCCGCGTCGCCCTTGGCACCCGTGTCGCCCTTGGCGCCGGTGTCGCCCTGAGCACCCTGGGTCCCCGCCGTTCCCGCGGTGCCCGCGGTGCCCGCGGTGCCCTGGTTGCCCTGCGGTCCGACAAGCCCGGGCTGGACGACCACGGAGCCGACGTGGGTGTAGGAGTCGTGGACCGTCGTGTCGCCCACGTGCGTCGTGGTGACGGTCCAGGCGGTGCTGTAGCGCCCCGCGGCCAGCGCCTGGCCGCTGGACGTCCCACTCGTGGGTCCGATGCCGCTGATCGTCCGGATCGGGCTGAACGGCGACCCGAACGGGGCGATGCCCAGCGTGAGCGGCCACGGCGTCGCGGCGTCCGTGGACTGATCGGCGTAGGCGTCGAACGTCGGGCCCTGCGACTCACCGTCCATGGGCGACGTCGCGCCGAGGATCGGGATCTCGATCCTGGCCGTCGTGTCGCTCAGGTCGTCGTCGAGCCGGTAGTGGACGGCCTGCGCGAAGCACCCGCAGGCGATCAGCTCGTCGAACGGCAGGATCTCCGACGTGCCGTCCGTGCCGCAGGCGAAGTCGGCCACGAGCTGCGTCATCTCCTCCTCGAACCAGTAGCCGGGCGAGCAGGTCACCTGCGCCTGGCCGAAGTCCACCAGCGCTGCATGCAGCTGCGGGACGTGCGCGGTCATCAGCACGTTCTGCGTCCCGTTTTGGCGCAGGGTGAGGACGTCACCGGCCCGCAGCCCCTGAGCGGTGAAGGGCAGGGTCGCCATGCCCGTCCCCGGCCCCGTGGTCGGCGTCGTCGACACGGCGTCGGTGCCCCCGCGGCCGTGCGTCATCCGGTAGGTCTGGCCCGGGACGAGGTCGATGCAGGTCATCACGGCGGAGGTCAGGTTCGCCGTGCAGCTGGGCGTCTCGCTCACGCCCGGAAGCGCCGCCTGCTCGGTGACCACGAAACGGACCGGTGTCGTCGTATCGGTGCTGATCTCGACCATGACCCGGTCGGCGGTCTGGATGGGACCGCCGCTGACGGCGCTGCTGTTGCTCCACGTGCAGGAGCTGGGATACGCGCAGGCCTCGGAGCCGTCGCGCTGGAGATCGAAGGGCGCGACGACGGTGCCGTCGGCGCGTGTGACGGAGGCTCGCACCCGAACGCAATCGGTGCATGCCGGAACCACGATCAGCGCGCCGTTCGCGCTGACCTGCGGCGCGACGGCGACGATGAGGTTCTCCCCGGACTCCGACGCGCCGCCGGCCAGCGCCACCGAGATCTCGTCGCGATGGTCGGCCAGCGCGTTCGCACCGAGCGAGAAGGTGCCGCCGCCGCTCACCAGCGCAGCGGACGGGCTCGTGGCCACCACGTTCCCGGCGCGCCGGAGCGAGACGGTGGCGTTCGCCGTGGCCGGCGCCCAGTTCGACAGCGTGACAGTGGGCGAGAAGCGGCTGAGGGCGGCCGTCGGCACCGGGTCGGCCGCGATGAGCGGAGCGTTCGTGCTCGGCACGTAGAGGCTGTCACCGTCGACGTTGGTGGCGCTGACCGAGCAGGCGATCTGGGTCCCGCGATCGGCGGCGACCGTCAGGCGCGTGGCCCCGGTGTCCCCGAGCAGCGTCGCGTCGCGGTACCACTTGTAGGCGTAGGTGTCGGCTCCCGTCCAGACGCCCTTGTTGCAGCCCAGCACCTGTCCCTCCGACGGCATCAGCGCCGGTACGCGCACCGTCGGCGCGGTGCCGTTGACCGGGATCGCCGCGTCGGCGGCGGCAGGAAGCAGCAGGACCGCCGCCACGAGGGCGCCGGCACGACGGAGGGGACGCATGCCGGCCACCCTGACGGCTGCGCCGGACCCCGCATATCGGACATCCGTCCGAAAAGCGGTCAGGCGGCCTGAGGCTCGGCCTGCGGCTCCGGCGCGGCCGTCTGCAGCGCGGACGCGCCGAGGATGCTGGCAAGCTCGGCGCGCAGCGACGGCGTCGGCGCCACGCGGTAGGACTGGCCGAGGCGCAGCGTCGTGCGCACGCCGTTGGCCATCGCCACATCCAGGACGACCTCGGACTCACCAGGGAAGCATTCGAAGACGTGCTTGAGCTTGTCGATGACCATCGCGTCGAGGCCGCCGTCGAGCAGCAGCTTGACCGGCTCGGGGCCGGTGGCCTTCAGGGCGGCGGCCTCCTTGGCCTTCTCGACCTGGTCGGCGCTCGGGCGGAACGGCTCGGCGGATTGGACGACCAGGCAGGTCTTGTCCTTGTCCTTGTGGTCGACGCGGCCGCGGACGAGCACGACCTCGTCGACGGCGAGCACCGCCTCGTACTCGGCCAGGGTCTTCTCGAACATCAGGATCTCGATCGTGCCCTCGAGGTCGTCGAGCGTGGCGAAGGCCATCATCGAGCCGCTGCGCGTGCGGATCTTCTTGCACTGCGTGACGATGCCGCCGACGGTCGCCCACTCGCCGTCCTTGAGCTTGGCCAGCTCGGCCAGCGGGGCGTCGACCTTCTCGAGCAGCGCGTCGCGCACCTCCTTGAGCGGGTGCGCGCTGATGAACAGGCCGATCGACTCCTTCTCGACGGCCAGCAGCTCGTGCTGCTCGAACTCCTCCGGCGGGATCGGCGGATGCGCGGGAGCGGCGAACGCGGCCGCGGCGCCATTGGCGGCCGGCGCGTCCATGGCCAGGTCGAAGATCGAGCCCTGGCCGATGGCCAGGTCCTGCTGGGCCTGCTGCCCGGCGCCCTGGGCCTGCTCGAGCACGGCGAGCATCCCCTTGCGCGGCGCGCCCGTGGAGCCGAAGGCGCCGCACTTGATCAGTGCCTCCATGGCCTTCTTGTTGACCGCGCGGCAGTCCACGCGGGCGCAGAAGTCCCAAATCGAGTCGAACGGGCCGCTCTCCTCGCGTGCGGTCTTGATGGCGTCGATCGCCGCGGCGCCGACGCCCTTGACCGCCTTGAGCCCGAAGCGGATGTTGCCCTCGACGACCACGAACTCGTGATCGGAGAGGTTCACGTCGGGCGGCAGGATCTCGATGCCCATCTGCTCGGTCTGGTTGACGAAGAACGGGACCTTGTCCTTCGTGTCCATGACCGACGAGATCAGCGCCGCCATGTACTCGGCCGGATGGTTGGCCTTCAGCCATGCGGTGCGGTAGGCGATCAGGGCGTAGCAGGCGGCGTGGGACTTGTTGAACGAGTAGTCGGCGGACTTCTCGTTGGTGGCCCACAGCTGCTCGGCGACCGACGGCGCCACGCCGTTGCGCTGACAGCCCTCGAAGAACTCCGGCTTGAGCGAGGCCATCGCCTCACGGTTCTTCTTGCCGATCGCCTTGCGCAGGTCGTCGGCCTTGGCGCCGCTGAACCCCGCGAGCTCCTTGGCGATGAGCATCGCCTGCTCCTGGTAGAGGATCACGCCGTAGGTCGGTCCGGTGATCGGCACGAGCCGCTCGTCCGGGATGCTGACCATCTCGGGCTGGCGCTTGCCGCGCGCGTAGGTCGGGATCTGGTCCATCGCGCCCGGGCGGTAGAGGGCCCCGAGTGCGACCAGGTCGTCGAACTGCGTGGGCCTGACCTTGCGGAACGCCTCGCGCATCCCCTCCGACTCGAACTGGAAGACACCGACCGAGTCGCCCTTGGCGAGCATCTCGTAGGTCCGCACGTCGTCGAGCGGCAGACGGGCCATGTCGGGCCGCACGCCGGCGGAGCGCTCGATGATGTCCAGCGCGTCCTCGATCACGTCGAGGTTGCGCAGGCCCAGGAAGTCCATCTTCAGCAGGCCGATCTCCTCGATCGGCTTCATGCTGAACTGGGTGACCGTCCGGTAGACCTTCTCGCCGTCGGCGCCCGTGCCCGCGTCGGCGAGCTGCAGCGGCACGATGTCGGTCAGCGGCCGGTCGGCGATGACCACCGCGGCGGCGTGGATCGAGGAGTTGCGGACGATGCCCTCGAGGCCCTTGGCGACGTCGACGATCTGCTTGGCCGTCGGATCGGAGTCATAGGCCGCGCGCAGCTCGCTGCCGGGAGACAGGCAGTCCTCGAAGCTCGGCGGGCGCCCCTGCTGGGGATCGGGGATGAGCTTGGCGAGGCGGTCGCCGGCGCCGTAGTCGTGGCCGAGGACACGGGCGGCATCGCGCGTCGCCGCTCGCGGGAACATCTTGCCGAAGGTGACGATCTGGGCCACGCGGTCGGTGCCGTACTTCTCGGTGACGTAGCGCATGACGCGCTCGCGGCCGCGGACGGAGAAGTCGATGTCGATATCGGGCATCGACACGCGCTCGGGGTTGAGGAAGCGCTCGAAGAGCAGGTCGTAGCGCAGCGGGTCGACGTCGGTGATGTTCAGGCAGTAGGCGACGATCGAGCCGGCGGCGCTGCCGCGGCCGGGGCCGACGGCGACGCCGTTGTTCTTGGCCCAGTCGACGAAGTCCCAGACGATCAGGAAGTAGCCCGAGAAGCCCATCGAGTCGATGACGCCGAGCTCGTAGTCCATCCGCTGGATCGCCTCGGCCGGCGCGGGCGAGCCGTAGCGGCGCTCCAGGCCAGTCTGCACGAGCGAGCGCAGGTACTCGGCCTCGCCCTCCCCGCCGGGCGTCGGATAGCGGGGGATCAGCTGCTGGTTGAGCTCGATCGTCGTGTTGCAGCGCTCGGCGATCTCGAGCGTCATGGCCAGCGCCTCGGGCCACGCGGCGAAGTCCGCCGCCATCTCCTCGTTGGACTTCAGGAAGAACTCGTTGGTGTCGAAGCTCATCTTCGGCTCGGCGAGCGTCGACTTGGTCTGCACGCACAGCAGCGCGGCGTGGTGGTGGTAGTCCTCGCGGCGCAGGTAGTGCACGTCGCCGGTCGCCACGAGCGGCCGGCCGACCTCGCGCGAGATCTTCACCGCGTGCTCGTTGACCTTGTCCTGCAGCGCGATGCCGTTCTTCTGGACCTCGATGTAGACGTCCTCGGGGCCGAAGACCTGGATGAGGTCGTCAAGGTGGGCCCGCGCCTCGTCGATGCGGTCGTCGCCCAGGCGGCTGGCGAAGCGGCTGGCCAGGCAGCCGGTCAGGGCGATGATGCCCTCGGCGTGGTCGGCCAGCAGGTCCATGTCGACCGACGGCTTGCCGCGCTGCAGGCCCTGCAGGAACCCGGCGCTCGAGAGCTTGACCAGGTTGCGGAAGCCCTCATCGGACTGGGCGAGCAGCGTGAGGTGGTTGCGCTCGATCTTCTGGCCGGGCTGGGCCTTGGCCGTATGGTCGTCGACCAGGTAGATCTCGCAGCCGAGGATCGGCTTGACGCCGTGCTTGGCGGCGGCCTTGGACATCTCGACCGCGCCGTTCATGACGCCGTGGTCGGTCAGGCCGATGGCGGGCTGGCCGAGCTCGGCGGCGCGCTTGGCGAGGGCCTCGACCTTGCATGCGCCGTCGAGCAGCGAGTACTCGGAGTGGACGTGGAGATGGGCGCAGCCAGGGGTGCTCACGGCAGGCGCCATGCTAGGTGGCGGGTCGGACGGGCGGGAGGTCCGATCGGCACGCCCGGGCCCGTTCTCCCCGCTCTTTGCGAGGGTCTACTGCAGACCCTGCGCGTGGTCGAACCACTGGCGCAGCAGCGCGACGGCGTGGGTGTTGCCGGTGACCGTCGCCTGCTCGCCCGGCGACGGCGCGAAGCCGGCCAGCAGCGGCAGGAAGGCGGCCTGCGAGACGTGCACCGCGGCGGTCGGGCCGCCCTCGGGCAGGCCCGGCTCGACGGCCGGGTCGCCCTCGCCGATGCGCACCGTCCACGTGCCGCCGCGGCTGCCCGTGACGTCCCACGCGACGGTGAAGGTGTGCCCGTCGGCCCAGGCCGGGTCCATGCCGGCGGCGAGCGCCGAGAGGACGAGGCCCGGCTCGATCACCGCGCCGGAGCGGGCGACGTCGGGCAGGTGGATCGGGTCGCGCAGGTCCTTGAGCAGCCGCTTGAGCTTGCGGCGGCTGCCCTCGAAGTGCGTGCCCTTGGGGCGGCGGCGGGCGCCGCCGGCGGCCAGCTCGGCCAGCGCGGAGGCCGGGCCCTCGAGATGGAAGTCGATCTCCTTGCGCGGCCCGGGTTCGGCGCGGGGCTCGACCGTCGTCGCGCCGGCGTGCAGCAGGACCCGGAAGGTCCCCAGCTCGGTCACGGTGAGGTCATAGGTCGCGTCGTTGGAGACCATCAGCCGCTGGACGGGCAGCAGCCCGACGACGAGCTTGGCCGCGGCGGCGGGATCCTTGGCGGCGAGCCGCTCGATGGCGGGCGCCAGCCACGGCGCCGTGGGGCGCTCGGCGGCCGAGATGAGGCGCGGGGTGAGGGGGGTGGCGTCGGGGACGGTCTCCGCGGGCGCCGGGTCCTGCGCCGCCTCGGGGGCGGGTTCGACAACCGGCGGTGACGGGGTGGCGTCCGCGATGGTCGGTTCGGGCTCGGCGGGCGTCGGCTCCGGGGTACTGATCGGTTCTGGGTGCGGTATGCGCACCTCAGCCCGATCGGTGGCCTCGAGCGGCTCCTCGTCGACGACCGGCGGGGTCTCGGCGCGCAGGCGCTCGGAGGCGGAGGTGAGGTCGGCGATGATGGCGCGCGCCTCGCCCGAGGCGGCGGCGTGCTCGTCGGCGGTGCGGCGGGTGCGGTCGAGCTCGGCGCGCAGGGTCGTCAGCTCGTGCTCCATCCGGGCCTTGTCGGCCAGCGACGAGCCGCCCGTGCCGGCCTGCTGGCGCAGGCGGGCGACCTCGGCCTCGGCGAGCCAGCGGGCCTGGCGCTCGGCGGCGAGCTCGGCCTCGAGCTCCTCCCCCGCGCCGCTCATCTGCGTCTGCAGGTCGCCGGCGCGCGACTCCATCGCCTCGAGCTCGTCGGCCATGCGGGCGCGCTCCTCGACGACCTTGGCCGTCAGCTCGCCCTCGAGCTTGCGGGACTCCTCCTCGAACGCGGCGCGCAGCGAGGCGGCGGTGCCCAGCACCTCCCCCACGAGCCGCTGGACGGCGGCGTCGCGGGCCTCGCGCGCCTCGTCGTCGGCCTGGACGGAGCGGACGGCCGAGAGCGCCTCGGCGACCTGGATCTCGAGCTCCTGGCGGCGGGCGCGCTCGATCGAGAGCTGGGCCAGTGCGTCGGAGGCAGCGCTGCGCTCGGAGCCCGATCGCGCGCGCTCCTCCGCGAGCTCGCGCTCGGCGGCCTGGCGGGCGGCGCGCTCGCCGTCGAGCGCGTCGCGCAGCTCGGCGGCGGCGACCACCACCTGCTCGCGCAGGCCGGCGACGTGCTGCTCGAAGGTGGCGACCTGGGCGGCGAACGCGGCGCGCTCGCGCTCCAGCGCGCCGCGCAGCTCGACCTCGAGCTCGACCGCGGACTGACGACCCTCCGCCTGGGCCCGCGAGAGCTGCTCGTGCAGCAGCGCCTCGGCCTGGGCGCGCTCGCGGCGCTCGTCGTCGAGGCGCAGCTGCAGCTCGCCGGCCGACGTGCGCACGGCCTCGATGGTGCGGTTGGACTGCTCGAGCGCGATGCGGTGGCGCTCGGACTCCGCGCGCACGACCTCGACGTCGCGGGTGGCGCGCTGCAGGTCGATGCGCGCGCGCTCGAGCTCGGCGGTGCGGGCCGACAAGATCTCCTGGGTGCGGGCCAGCTCGGCCTCGGCGGCGTCCTTGCGGCGCTCCAGCGCGACGACCCGGTCCTTGAGCCGGTCGGCCATCTCCGACAGGTGCGCGACGGTGGCGGCCGTGCCGTGGCTCTCGTCGGCCTCGGCCCGGACGGCGTCGAGCTCTGACCGCAGCTCGGTCAGCTGCCCGGCGATCCGCGCCTGGACGGCGGCGCGCGACTCCAGCTCGTGCTCGAGCAGCGTGACCTTGGCCGCGGCCTCCTCGCGCTCTGCCCCCAGCGCGGCCTCGGCGCGCATCCGCGCGTCCTGCTCGGTGGCCAGGGCGTCGCGCAGCTCGGACGCGAGGCCGGAGACCTCGGCCAGCGAGCGCTCGAGCTCCTCGCGATGATCCATGCTCGCCTCGCCGGCCAGCACCCGCTCGGACCGCAGCGCGAGCTGCTCCTCGGCGCGGCGCAGCGCGGCACGGTCGGCCTCTGAGCGCTGCAGCGCCTCGGCGATGCCGCGGCGCGCGCGGTCGACCTCGCGCGCCATGTCCTCGGCGCGCTGGTTGGCCGCCTCGAGCCGGCGGCGCAGGTCGGTGACCTCGTGCTCGGAGTCGCGCTTGGCCTGCTCGACGGAGTCCTGGGCCTCGATGCGGCCCTGCTGCTCGGCGTACTCGCGCTGCTGCGCGGCCTTCAGGCGCCGCTCGGCGTCGGCCAGCCCGGCCTGCAGCTCGTCGCGCTCCTCGTGGGCCTGCCCGAGCCGCTCCTCGAGGTTGGCCAGCTGCGCCTCGAGCGTGGTGACGGTCTGCTCGGCGTCGGCGGCGCGGCGCACCAGGCCCTCCTCGGCCATCTCGGCGCGGCGGGCGCGGCGCTCGGCGAGCACGGCGCGGTCGATGACCTCGGCCTCGGCGTCCTCCTCGACGGGCAGCACCCCCTCCTCGCGGACGGTGCCGGTGCCGGCGCCGGGCAACGGCAGCTCGTGCGCGCCGATCTGCAGCGCGATGTCGACCTCGAGCCGCGCGCGCAGCTCGTTGGGCACGGCGAAGGCGGCGAGCACCCCGGCGGGCGGAGCGGGCAGCGCGTCGAACGCGTGGCGCCGGCGCTCGGTCCCGACGAGCAGGACCAGCGGCTCGGAGACCGGCCGGTCGACCCAGCGCCCGAGCAGGTGGACGTGGACCACCTCGGAGGACGCGGGGACCCACTCGACGCGGTCGACCTGGAGCGGCGCGGAGTCGGGTGGGAAGTCAGGGTTCACCGCGCGCAGCGTAAGCCGCGCGTCGGACCTACTCGCCGCGCGAGCGCAGCGCCACGACCAGGCCGCCGCCGGCCAGCGCCAGCAGCCCGCCGGCGAGCGCGACCTTGCGCCCGTCCACGCGGCGGCGCAGGTACCACTTGGCGCCCTTCCACACGGTGAAGCCGAGGAGCTTGTAGCCCATGACCGGCCGCTACCCCTCCTGCTCGGTGCGCAAGCGCCACGCGAGCTTGGACTGCAGCGACCACAGCTCGATGAAGCCGGGCGAGGCCTGCTGGCTGAACAGCGCGCCGCCGGACTCGAACGTCGCGAGCTGCGCGTCGTAGACGGCGTTGGGCGACGAGCGGGTCACCGGGCGCACGTGGCCCTTGTACAGCTTGAGGCCGATCTCGCCCGTCACGCGCTCGTTGACCGAGTCCATGTAGGCCTGCAGGTGCAGCCGCAGCGGCTCGTACCAGAGGCCCGCGTAGACCAGGTAGGCCCACTGCTGGTCGAGCTGGGGCTTGAAGCGGTTCTCGTGGATCGTGCCGACCAGGCGCTCGAGCTCGGCGTGCGCGGGCAGGATGATCGCCGCGGCCGGGACCTCGTAGATGTCGCGGACCTTCAGCCCGACGATCCGGTCCTCGACGTGGTCGACGATCCCGATGCCGTGACGGCAGCCGATCTCGGCCACCTTGTCGATCAGCTCGACGAGGCCCAGCGACTCGCCGTTGAGCGTGACCGGGATGCCCTTCTCGAAGCCGAGCACGATCGTCTCGGGCTCGTCGGGCGCGAGCTCGGGCCGCGTGACGAGCTGAAAGACGTCGTCCTCGGGCGCCTGCGAGATGTCCTCGATCCAGCGACCCTCGCTCGAGCGACCCCACAGGTTGTCGTCGATCGAGTAGGGCGGGGTCTCGACGCCGCCCTTGACCGGGATGCCGTGCTTGCGGGCGTACTCGATCTCCTCGTCGCGGCCCATCGCCCAGCCGCGGACCGGGGCGATGACCTTGAGCTCGGGCGCCAGCGTGGCGATCGTCGCCTCGATGCGCACCTGGTCGTTGCCCTTGCCGGTGCAGCCGTGCGCGATCGTGTCGCAGCCGAGCTCACGCGCGACGTCGACGGCGAGCTTGGCGATCAGCGGGCGGCCCAGCGACGTGAAGAGCGGGTAGCCCAGGCCGTAGATCGCGTTGGCCTTGATGGCCGGGGCGACGTAGTCGCGGGCGAACTCCTCGCGGGCGTCGATCAGGCGCGTCTCGACGGCGCCGAGCTGCCTGGCCTTGCCCTCGACGACGTCGTAGTCCTCCCCGGGCTGGCCGAGGTTGACGGTCAACGTGACCACCTCGGCCTCGTACTCGTCCTGGATCCACTTGAGCATCACGCTCGTGTCGAGGCCGCCGCTGTAGAGCAGGCAGACGCGGTGGACCTCCCCCTTCTCGCCCAGGTACGAGGCGGTCCGGGTGTGCTCAGCGACGGTGCGCTCGACGATCTCTTCGGCCATGGAGGCCGCAGGCTACTCAGCGCACGAGCTTCACCGCGAACGTCTTGGTCAGCGTCCGCGTCGAGCCCACCGGCGTGAAGCTGACGTCGAGCGAGAATGCCCCCGGAGCGACCGTCTTGCCCAGGCCCAGCCGGAAGCCGGCGCGGCCGGGCTTGACGAAGCGCAGCGCGCCGTCCTCGAAGCTGCGCGCGCCGCGACGCAGCCGCAGGACGACCTTGCCGGGGCGCCGGGCCTTCAGCAGCATCGGCAGGCGCCGCTTGAGCTTGGCCAGCGAGACCGTGCGCGGCACCGTGACGGTCAGCCCACCGAAGGTCAGCGACCGGGTGCCGGTCTTGCCGATCTGCTGGACCACCTGGGTGGCGCCCTCCGCGCTGCCCCCGGCCGGTGCCTCGTCGCCGGTGCCGGCCACGCTCGGGGGTGGGCTGGTCGCGCCACCGCCCGTCTCGCCGCCGCCCGTGGTCGTAGCGCCGCCACCGGTGTCCGTGCCGCCGGCCCCGGTGTCGCCGCCCCCGCCCCCCGTGCCGCCCGCCGGCGGATCGGTGGCCGGCGCCGCGACCGTCCAGGCGCGGGCGGCGGGCGACGGGTCGGTGTTCCCGGCGCCGTCCTTGGCCCGCACCGAGAACGTGTGTGAGCCCAGGGCCAGCCCGGAGTAGGACCTGGGCGACGAGCACGCCGCGTAGCTGCCGGCGTCGAGCTTGCACTCGAACGTCGCGGCCTCGGTCGCGGTGAACGAGAACGCGGCGCTGGTGGCGGTCGTCGAGCCCGACGGCCCGTCGGTGATGCTCGTGTCCGGCGCGCTGGTGTCGGGCGCCACGACGCTCGTGGTGACGGTCTTCGTGGAGCTGTTGCCCGCGTTGTCGGTGACCGTCAGCGTCGCGGTCTTCGAGCCCGCCGTGGCGTAGGCGTGGTTGACGCTCACGCCCGAGCCGTTGGCCGTGCCGTCCCCGAAGTTCCACGAGTAGCTCGCCACGCCGGACGTGGCGTCGGTCGCCGAGGTGGCGAACGCGACGTTCTGCCCGGGCGCCGCGGTCCCCGGCGTCCCGGTCGTGGTCCCGATGACCGGCCCGACGCGGTCGAGGGTCAGGTACGAGCAGGTCTCGGTCCGGTTGCCCTCGTGGCCGGCGTCGCCGCCCGTCGCTCGATAGCCCTGCGCCACGCTGCCGGTGTGCGTCCCGTCCCACGCGTCGTCGGTCATGCGGATGCAGACCCACCACTTGCCGTCGTTGGGGACGGTCGTGTTGCACGAGTAGTTGGCCACGCGCCGGTCGTTGACGTTCGGGTAGCTGACCGCGTTCGCGCAGGTGCCGGCCTGGGCGAAGTTGCCGTCGCTGAGGCACACGTTGGCCGCGCTGGCGCCCTGCTGGACGCAGGACTTCAGGATCGTCTCGCCGCTCTCCGCGAAGCCCTTGTTGAACGGCGGGCTGGTCGCGTCGGTGTAGTTGATCGAGATCGGGAACTGCGGGTTGTTGGTGTAGTCGGCGGCGCCGCCGACCCCGAGCGTGATCGTCGGCGAGGTGTTGTCCACGCGCGGCGCGATGTTCGACCCCGCGGTGTGGCCGCAGCTGATGCCGCCCTCGGTGCCGCCGTAGTACTGCGACGCGCAGACCTCGTAGGTCGCGCCGTTGAACGAGCCGACGTCGTTGACCGTGTAGGTCATGTACGTGTAGTTGCCCGAGGCCACGCCCGACGCCGTGCACGGCACCGAGTTCAGCCGCGTGAACGTCGAGCCGTTGTACTTCCAGAAGCAGACCCGGAGGTCGGCGGCGCCGACGTTGTTGGAGACGAGGAAGTAGAAGACGTGGCTGGTGCCGCGGAAGTAGTTGCCCTCATATGTCCCGGTGACCGTTGCGCCGGCCGGCGGCGCCAGCGCGGCCAGGGCCGCCACCGCGGTGATCGTCAGCAGTGCTCTCCTCATGCGTCCGTGCCCCCCTCAGTGGTGATCTCGCTGGACCGCACGCGCTGCAGCTCGCTGACGAGCTCGGCGTAGCCCCGGAACGGATGGCGTATCCCTGCGACGTGCAGCCATCCCGACGGGGCATCGTTGCCGTGCTCGATCTCGAGCACCAGCCGGTTCATCGCGTCCATGCGGCGAGCGTGAAGCGCCGCGCCCCGCCCCGCATCGGGGGCGACCACGAACATCACCTACAACATCGCGGGCGGCGCGGTTAGGGTCGCCCCGTGCCGGAGATCCTGGAGCGCGACGAGGAGCTGGAGCGGCTCGGCCGCCTCGTCGCCCAGGCCGAGGGGACCCGGCTCGTGCTCGTCGAGGGCCCGGCCGGGATCGGCAAGACGACCCTGCTCGCCCGCGCCGGCGAGGAGGCCGGGGCGAGCGGTGCGCTCGTCCTGCAGGCCCGCGGGACCGAGCTCGAGCGCGACTTCCCCTACGGCGTGGTCCATCAGCTGCTCGACGCGCGCGTCGCGTCGCTGGGCGAGGACGCCCGCGCGGCGCTGTTCAGCGGCGCCGCGACGCATGCCGCCTGGTTGTTCGGGCTCGCCGAGCCGCCCTCGGCCCTGCCCGGGCAGGATCCGGTCTTCTCGACGCTCAACGCGCTGTTCTGGGCCTTCACCACGCTCTCGGCCGAGCACGGTGCGGCGCTGATCGTCGACGACCTGCAGTGGGCCGATCCGGGCTCGCTGCGCTTCCTGGCGTTCCTGTCGCGGCGGCTGGCGGGCACGCGGCTGGTGGTGCTGGGCGCCGCGCGCGGGCCGACCGGTGAGCCGGAGTCCGAGGTGCTCGCCGAGCTGCGCCGCGACGCCGACGTCCTGAGCCCCGCCCCGCTCAGCGGCGCCGGCGCACGAGCCCTGGTCTCCGACCGCCTGGGCACCGACCCGGAGCCCGAGTTCGCCGCCGCCTGCCACGAGGCGACGGGCGGCAACCCGTTCCTGCTCGGCGAGCTGTGCGCGACGCTCGACGCCGACGGCTGGGCGCCGACCGCCGCGATGGCGCCGCGCATCCGCGGCCTCGGCCCGGCCGGGATCTCGCGCGCGGTGCTCGGGCGCCTCGGCACGACGGGGGCCGACGCGCTGCACCTGGCCCGCGCCGCCGCCGTACTGGGCGACGGCGCCGAGACGGCCACCGCCGCGGCCCTGG
>JBJMLA010000090.1:0-1973 GCA_045805505.1 Solirubrobacteraceae bacterium | reverse complement strand
CGTCGCGCGCCCCGAGCTGTGCGCCAGCCGCAGCAGGTTGGCGCCGCGATGATCGTGGGCGCTGACGGTCACCTGGTAGGTCCCCGCGGCGAGACGCGCGCCCGCCGGCCAGGCGACGCTGAGCGTGCGGCCGGTGTGCGACCAGCGCATGTCCGCGACGACGGCCGAGTGGTATGTGGCCAGGCTGACGATTTTGACGACCAGGTAGACAGTGCCGACTCCCTTCTCGTCCAGCCGCACCAGCACGCGCGGCGGTCGCCCGGCCACCGCGCTGCCCGGGACGCGCAGGTAGCTGATCACCGGCTGAGTGTGCGCGGCGACGGCGAGGCCGTACTCCTGGCCGCCCGCCTGCGGCGCCGAGGGCGCCTGTGAGCCGCCCGGGGTGCTCGACAGAGCGTGCGCCGGCGCGGCGCTCACGGCGAGCGACAGCGTGATGGCAGCCGTTGTGGCGGCCCTGGGGAGAAGCCTCATATCGACTCCTCTCGGCCGCTGCGCCTGCTCGCCGAAGGCTCGCAGGCCTAACTGCACGCTTGTCCGAGGCCCGGCGCGAGGCGGCGCCGCCTCCGAAACCGCTTTTTTCAGCCCTCGTTACGCTCGAATTCGGCGAGTAGCGCCTCATATGTGAGGCGCAGACCCTGCTCGATCGGGACCTCTGCTCGCCACCCGAGCTCGTGCTCGGCGAGGGATATGTCGAGGCAGCTGTGCTTGAGCTCACCGGGACGCAGGTCGGCGAGCTCGGGCTGGATCTGCTTGCCGGCCGCCTCGCTGAGCACCGTCCATATCCCCGCCACATCCGTTTCCACCTGGGTGGCGATGTTGTAGGTGCCGGACCTCCCCGACGCGGCGAGCAGCGCGCCGACGACCTCGCTGACGTAGACATAGTCGCGCGTCGGCGAGCCTTGGCCGTAGAGCTTCGGCGCCTGGTCGGTGTAGAGATGATGCGAGAAGATCGCCACGACGCCCGCCTCCCCGTGCGGGCTCTGGCGCGGCCCGTAGACGTTGCCGAGCCGACACGCCGCGTGGGGGATCCCCGACAGCAACGACCACGTCTTCACGTACGCCTCCGCCGCCCACTTCGAGGCGCCGTAGGGCGACAGCGGCGCCGGGATCTGATCCTCGCGAGTCGGCCGCGGCGCAGCGTCGCCGTAGAGCGCGCCGCCAGTCGAGGTGAACACGACGGACGCGCCGCAGGCGCTCGCCGCCTCGACCACGTTGAGCGTGCCCCGCACGTTGACCTCACAGTCGCGGCCAGGGTCCTCGACCGACGCCACGACGCTCGCCTGCGCGGCGAGGTGGAAGATCGCACGCGGCTTGACGTCGCTGACCGCGGCGCTGAGCGCGGGCATGTCGACGATGTCGATCTGGCGCAGCTCGGCGGCGTCCGCCACGCGCGCCGGGTCGCCCGCGGAGAGGTCGTCGATCACCGTGACCGCATAGCCCTCGGCGAGCAGCGCGTCGACGACGTGCGAGCCGATGAAGCCGGCGCCGCCGGTGACGATCGCGCTGGGGCTCATGCGGGGGAATCTATACCGACGCGGGCGACGCGGCCGGTGCGAGCAGGTCTTCGACCGCCTCGACCGTCTCGTCGATCCGCTCCAGCACACGCATGCCTTCGCGCTCGCTCGGCAGGCCGCCGCCGACCGCCGGGCCCCCCAACACGATCGGGAGACCGGGATGCTGTGCACGCAGCGCGCGCAGGGCGCCTTCGACCGACTGCAGCGAAGCGGTGCCCGTGTCGCCGATGACGACCAGCTGTGGGGACTGGCCGGCGACCATCGCCAACAGCCGCTCTGCGGAGACGTCCGTGTCCATCACGGTGCGGAAGCCGGCGGCTGCCAGCTGATCGTGCACCATCTGCAGCCCGAGCGTGTGCTCGTCGCCCTCCATGCCCGCGATCAGCACGCGCTCGCGGCTCGCCTGAGTGCCGCTGGTCATGTAGCGGTGCAGCGTGGCCAACACCCGGCGCGTGATCG
>JBJMLA010000089.1:0-1696 GCA_045805505.1 Solirubrobacteraceae bacterium | reverse complement strand
GCGTGCGGACGTACACGAGGATCGTGTCGTGCTTGGCCGGCCAGCGACGGCGTGGCTTGCCGCCGTAGTCGTAGGCCCAGACGATCTCGTTGAGAAACGCGCTCCGGCCGAAGATCTCGTCGAGCAGCAGCTTGCAGTAGTGCGCCTCGCGGTAGTCGATGTGGAAGTAGAGCGTCCCCTGGGCGCTGAGCAGGTCCCGGGCAGCACGAAGCCGCGGCTCCAGGAAGGAGAGGTAATCCGCGAAGGCATCGTCGTAGCTGAGGCTCGACAGCAGCGTCGAGCTGTACCGCCGGCCGGCGAAGCCGATCCGGGAGGCGGCGTCGTCACGCTGCACCGACACGGTGTCGCGCGCCTGCGCGCGGCCGGTGTTGAACGGCGGATCCATGTAGACGAGGTCGAAGGATCCGAGGGGCAGGGCGGCCATCGCGGGCAGGTTGTCGCTCTCCACGACGAGATCGTCGTCGAGCGTCATTTCCCTCAGGCTCGACGCGAATCTCACGGCGCCAGCAGGGTATCGGGCCCCTCAGCGGGTAGCATGTAATCCGTCGTGAGTAACGCCTACCGGCAACTCCGTGCTTCTGCATGGGCCCGAAAGATCGCGAAGTACGCGGTCGGGTCGGTCTTCGCGCTGCTCACCAGCGTCATCGTGTTCGCGGCCCTGTACGTACTCGGCGTGGGGACCACGGTCGACTCGATCGCCGCATTCGTGGCCGGCGCGGTCCCGAACTGGATCCTCAACCGCCGCTGGGCATGGGAGATGGAGGGGCCGGTCGAGGTCGCCCGCGAGGTCGTCGGCTACACGATCGTCTCGCTCGTCGCGCTCGTCGCCTCATCGGCGGGCACGGGTTGGACGCAGCACTGGGTGGTGCGGCACGTCGACCCCCACCACGGCATCCGGGTCGCGCTCGTCACGGGCGCCTACGTCGCAGTCCAGGCGATCCTGTTCGTGGCCAAGTTCCTGGTCTACGAGCACTGGGTGTTCGCCGGGCGCAGCCGCGTCCGCGCTGCCTTGCGGTCACGCCACCAGGTGTGGACCGCGGCCCGCGCGAACCGCACGCCGTAGCCGAAGTTCCCGCCCTTCTTGGTGCCAGTTGCGTGCTGGCCGCGGTCGCGCATGGTCGTCGCGACCTCGCCGAGGCGGTAGCCGTGCAGCGCAGCGCTGATCATGAGCTCGGAGGCCTGGTATTGCGGTTGCTCGAGGACGACAGCCGCGGTGACCTCAGCGCGCATCGCGCGCAGGCCGCAGGCAGGATCCGTGATGCGCTTGCGAACGAGCACGGTGATGATCGCCCCGAACACGATCACGCCGAGGTGGCGGACGCCATCGGTGGTCAGCTCGGTGCCGAGGCGCCGGGAGCCTGAGACGAAGTCAGCCCGGCCGGCCAGAATCGGCTCGACGACCCGGCCGATCTCGGCCGGCTCGTACTGTCCGTCGGCGTCGATCGTGACGATGATCTCGGCCCCGCGGGCGCGAGCGAGCCAGTAACCGAGCTTCAGCGCGGCTCCCTGGCCGCGGTTGACCGGAACGTCGCAGACGAGCGCCTCGGCCGACGCCGCCTCGCGGGCGGTCGCGTCCTTGGCGCCGTCGACCACGACGATCACCTCGAGCGCCAGGCCGGCGGCCTCGCCCGGGATCTCCCGGATGACCTCGGCAACGGTCGGCTCCTCGTTGTAGGCCGGTATGACGACCGCCAGT
>JBJMLA010000088.1:0-105921 GCA_045805505.1 Solirubrobacteraceae bacterium | reverse complement strand
GCGCGCTCGACCTTCGCCGAATCGGACTCCGTCGCGTGATCTTCCTCGACGAGCTCGATCTCGGACTTCTCGAAGAACTGGTGCAGTTCCTCGACGTCGGCCTCGTCGAGGTCGAGCTCGGAGACCGCCTTGGCGATCTCTCCGAAGGTCAGGACGCCAACGAGCTTGCCCTTGGCGAGCAGCCCCTTGATCTCGTCGAGTTCTTGAAGATCCAGTACAGACATTGACGACCTCGGTCCTCGGTGGGCGTGCGCGCTGAGTCTAGGGCCTGAGGCACCCGTTCCCAGAACGTCCGGGCGCGCCAAACCTTTCGCTCAACGCGTCTCACTCCCTGTCATCGGGCGCGATCTCGCGGCGCTTGAGCCCCGGGCCGCCGCATCCGCAACAATGCGACCGATGGCCCCCGACGACGAGAAGCCCGACGTGCTGTCGAGCCTGCCGCGAACCCGCCCGCAGCGCCGCAGCGCCAAGCGCGCCGCCCCCGGCGCGGCCGCGCCCGCGAAGGCGGCCGCGAAGCCCGCGGCCAAGCCGGCCGCCAAGAAGCCCGCGCCGCGCAAGCGCGCGCCGGCCAAGCCGCGGATCGAGGCCGTGGCCCCGAGCATCCCGCCCGCCGGCTTCGCGCCTCCGGAGGACACCCAGGATCGTCCGGCACCCTCGGGTGTCGAGCTCGTCGGCACCGCCATCCAGGCGGCGGGCGAGCTGGCCCAGATCGGTGCCGCGGTGGGCAAGCAGGCCCTGCGCGGCGCGCTCGGCCGCCTCGGCCGCTGACCCCGGCGCGCAGGTTGCCATAAGTTCGCTAGCATCCCGGCCGTCACAGCCGAACCTCTGCGTGTCCGCACGCCGAGGACGGGGGAACCACTGCGGATCGACGGTCGATCCGCTGGGGCGAATCCGGGCCCGGAGCCCGGTAGCGCAATCGTCACTCGCGCGAGCCCGTCAGCTCACCTCGTAGGCGTCAGACGAAGACGACAATGAGCTTTTCCACGCGCATCGCTGCGACGTTCGTGACCGTGCTTGCCACGGGGTCGACGCTCGCCGTCGCCGCCGACTCGGGCGGGACGCAGTTCGACGCGGCCGCCCCGGCCGCGCGTCACGCGATGGTCGGCCACGCGCTGAGCTTCAAGGGCACGGCGCGCCCCGGCACGCAGATCGCGCTGCAGCAGCTCGACGACGGCGCCTGGACCACGGTGTCGGAGGCGGTCGCCGACGCGCAGGGCGCGTACGTGGCCCGCTGGCGCAGCCGCCACATCGGCGTCTTCGAGATGCGCGCGGTCCCGGCGGGCCAGACGAGCGTTCGTGCCTCGGCCGTCGAGGACGCCGTGCGCGTGACGATCTATCAGCCCGCCGTGGCCACCTGGTTCGGCCGCGGCCTCTACGGGCACAAGACGGCCTGCGGGCAGACGCTGAGCAAGCACCTCATGGGCGTGGCGCACAAGACGCTGCCCTGCGGCACCAAGGTGTCGTTCCTGTACCGCGGCCGGACGGTCACCGTCCCGGTCGTCGATCGCGGGCCGTTCGGCAAGGGCATCAGCTGGGACCTGACGACCGCCGCCTCCGACGCGCTCGGCTTCACCGCCACCGGCAAGGGCACGGTCGGCGCGGTCTCGTTGCGCCGGCGCTGAGCGCGCTAGGCCACGGGGGTGCCCGCAGCGCGGGCCTGGAACAGCGCACGGTCGGCCTTGCCCGACAGCGCGGTCGCCTCGTCGCCGTCCTCCGGGCAGGTCGCCACGCCGATCGAGACCGTCAGCGGGACGCCCCGATGCGACGCGGCCGCGGTGGCCGCCTCGGCGAGGCGCTCGGCCAGGAGCCGGCCGACGGCCGGCCCCGTGTCCGGTGCGGTGACCCAGTAGCGGCCGGGCGCGTCGCGCAGGAGCTGGTCGGCCGGGCGCAGCTCGGCGGCGAGCGCGCGCTCGAGGGCCTCGAGTAGCTGATCGATCTCGCCGGCCTCCTGGGCCGCCAGCAGGCGCTCGACGCCGTCGGCCTCCACGGCCAGCAGGGCGAAGGGGCTGCCGTCGTGGGCGTGGCGCTCGAGACGGCGCTCGACCGAGGCATCCAGCGAGCCCTGCTCCGCGCGGCGCTCGTGGCGCTCACGCAGCGCGTCGGCGCCGCCGCGGTGCAGCTCGACGACCTCGGCCGTGGGCTCCTCGATGCGCGCCGGGCGCGGGTCGTCGCGTTCGACCGACGGCGGGAAGAGGTGATCGAGCCCGCGCGCGGGCTCGGCCTCCGGCGGCTCGGCGGCCGGCGCCGCGGCCGCCTCGGGCACGAAGCTCTCCGCGGCGGCGGCCTCGGCGACGACCGCGCAGACGTGGGCGAGCCGGTCGGCGAGCTCGGCGGTCGTGACGGCGTCGAGACGCGCCTCGGTGAGGATCGCGGACTGCGTCGCGCGCCGCAGCGCCTCGGCGGCGCGGACGGCGGCCGCGGCGCCGGCCGAACCGGTGAACGACGCGGAGCGGGCGGAGAGCCAGGCGAGGTTGCCGCCGGGAGCGAGGCGCATCAGCGCGGTGTCGTCGGCGAGCGCGGCGAGCACGGCGGCCGCCAGACCGGGGCCTTCGCGGGCGAGCTCGGCCGTCGGCAGCGCCACGGCGTCCTCGAGCGTCGACCCGGCGATCAGCTCGATCAGCCAGGCCTTGGCGACCGCCTGCGCATCGAGCACAGGCAGGCCGGCGACCGGCCGAGGCCGTCGTGGCTCGGGCGCGAGAGGGTCCACTGAGCGGGTAGGAAACCAGCATTGGCAGACGGATGGGCAGAATCATCCGATGCTCTCGATAGACGAGGCGCGCGCCGCGATCCTCGCGAAGGTCGGATCCCCCATGGCCGAGGAGGTCGCGCTGGCCGCCGCGCACGGCCGCGTCCTGGCCGAGGACGTGGCCGCCGCGCACGACGTCCCGCCGTTCGCCAACAGCGCCATGGACGGCTACGCGGTGCGCGGAAGCGGCCCGGAGTTCGCCGTCGTCGGGGAGTCGCGGGCGGGAACCCCGTTCGCCGGGACGCTCGCCGAGGGACAGGCCGTGACGATCTCGACCGGCGCCGCGCTTCCCGGCGGCGCCGACGCGGTCGTGCCGGTCGAGCGCGTGACGACGACCGGCGGTCTCGTCGCGGCGGAGGGCGCGATCGCCCCGGGCGACCACGTGCGCCGGCCCGGCGAGGATCTGCGCGCGGGCGAGGTCGTGCTGCGCGCCGGAACCCGGCTGTCGCCCCCGGCGCTCGGCGTGGCCGCCGGCGCCGGGCGCGGCGCGCTGATGGTCGCGCGGCGCCCCCGCGTGGCCATCGTGGCGACCGGCGACGAGCTCGTTCCCGCGGGCGCGCCACTCGGTCCGGGGCAGATCCACGACTCCAACGCGCTCGCGCTGCAGGCGCTGGCGGAGATCGCGGGCGCCGAGGTCGTCGCCTCGACGCGGGCACCGGACGACCGCGAGCGCACGGTCGCCGCACTCCGGGACGCGCTCGAGGGCGCCGATCTGCTGCTGGTCTCCGGCGGCGTCTCGGTGGGCCCGCACGACCACGTCAAGCCGGCGCTCGAGGAGCTCGGCGTGGATGAGGTGTTCTGGCGGGTAGCCCTACGGCCGGGCAAGCCGACATGGTTCGGCACGCGCGGCGACACGCTCGTGATCGGCCTGCCCGGCAACCCCGTATCGGCTCTCGTGACCTTCGCCCTCTTCGCCCGCCCCGCCCTCGCCGCCCTCCAGGGAGCCGCGCCGGCCTCCCGCGGGCGCGTGACCCTCGGCTCGCCGATCGCCCGCCACCCCGATCGCGACGAGGCGGTGCGCGTGCGCCTCGACGAGGACGGCCGCGTCCACCCGACCGGCCCGCAGGGCTCGCATGTCCTGTCGTCGATGCTCGGCGCCGACGGCCTGGCCATCGTGCCGCGCGGGTCGGGCACGCTCGAGGCGGGCGCGACCGTGGAGCTCGAGGTCCTGTGAGGGTCCTCGTCACGGGCGCGACGGGCTACGTCGGGGGCCAGCTCATCCCCGTCCTGCTCGAGCGCGGCCACGAGGTTCGCGCGCTCGCCCGCAACCCCGACAAGGCCGACCTGCCCGAGGGCGTCGAGGTGTTCAAGGGCGACGTGCTCAGCGGCGACGGGCTGGCCGCGGCGCTCGACGGCGTGGATGTCGCCTACTACCTGGTGCATTCGATGGGTGGCGACGGCGGCTTTGCCGAGCGCGACCGCCAGGGCGCCCACACCTTCGGCAAGGCGGCGCGGCACGTCGCGCGGGTGATCTACCTGGGCGGCCTGGAGGGCGAGGAGGCGCCGTCCGAGCACCTGCGCAGCCGCCACGAGGTGGCCAAGATCCTGCGGCGTCACGTCGATCAACTGGTCTACGTCCGCGCCGCGATGGTCCTCGGCAAGGGCAGCGAGTCCTACGTGATCATGAGCAAGCTGGTCGAGCGACTGCCGGCGATGATCGCCCCGCGCTGGGTCGACACGAAGACCCAGCCCGTCGCCATCCGCGACGTCGTGGCGACCCTGGCCACGCTCGCCGACTTCGAGGACCCGCCGGAGGAGGTCCAGCTCGGCGGCTCCGACGTGCTGACCTACCGCCAGATGATGCGCCGCTACGCGCTGCTGTCCGGCCGCCGGCCGCGCCCGATGTTCGGCGTGCCGTTCTTCACGCCGGGGCTGTCGAGCCTGTGGGTCGTGCTGGTCAGCGGCGTCGATCGCGGCGTCGCGGTGCCGCTCGTCCACGGGCTCTCCGCCGAGATGCTCGTGCGCAAGCCGCCGCCGCCGGGCATCAACGACGCGCCCATGGGCTTCGACGATGCCGTGCGAGAGGCGCTCGCGTCATAACCTCTGGAGACGTGGAGCGCGCGAGCATCGTCAACTTCGCCGACGAGACGACCATGGACGCCAACGGCGCGGTCCGGTCCGTCCAGGCCGCCGACCTCGTCATGGCCGACGAGCAGGCCCAGGAGCTGTGGTCGCCGCGGCAGCTCGAGAACCTCGCGCGGACCTACTGGCGCTTCCTGACCCGCGTGACGCTGGGCCTGATCCGCGTGAAGTACACCGACGAGGGCCGGTTCGTGTGCCTGCTGTTCCGCCCGTTCGTGCTCCTGAGCTTCCAGGCGCCGGAGTACGAGATGGACGAGGACCGCGGGATCGTCCGCTGGCGGATCGACAAGGGCGTGCTCGTCTCCCGGCCCGGCCGGGGCGGCAACGGCTTCCTGGAGATCGACGTCCACCGCTGCTCCGCCGATGAGCCCGGCAAGTCCCGGCTGCACGTCGAGGTCGAGGTGGCGAACTTCTACCCCGCCATCGCCTCACGGCTGGGCCGCTGGCTCTACACCAACACCCAGTCGCGCATCCACGTGCTGGTCACCCACGGGTTCCTGCGCTCGCTGGCCAAGCGCGACCTGGCCCAGTCCCGCGTGGGCCGCTTCGCCCGCGTCGAGGACGTCCCGGACCCGGGCGGGCGCCCCACGCCGACGGACCGCTCGCGGCGCGACGAGCACCAGCAGCCGACGGCGGTGTAGGGCACGAACGTCCATTTCGCTCCCGCATGTCGGGAGACGATGGACGTTCACTCCCACGGTGGCGCTCCGCGCGGGCGTCGGTGGCGCGGCGCGGCGCGGTTCGCTGGCGGCGAGGGAGGGTGTGGGCTCGCCGCGCCCCACGCGGGCCGCGGACACACCGAACGTCCATTCCCTCCCGACATAGCGGGATGGATGGGACGTTCACCACGGACGCGGCGAGGACCTCTCCCCCCTCGCCGCCCATCCACCGCGCCGCGCACCACCACTGACGCGGAGTTCCGCCCGTGCGTTGGTGGGGCCACGGACACACCGAACGTCCATTCCCTCCCGAAATAGCGGGATGGATGGGACGTTCACCACGGACGCGGCGGGCACCCCCGCCGCTCGGCTAGATCTCGACGCCGAAGGCCCGCAGCTTGGTGCGGTCGTGCGTCGCCGCGACGCGGCGGATGGTGCCCGAGCGGCCGCGCATGACGAGGGACTCGGTGGTCGCCTGGCCCGACGATCGGAAGTGCACGCCCTCGAGCACGTCGCCGTCGGTCACGCCGGTGGCGCTGAAGAAGCAGTCGTCGGACGCGACGAGGTCGTCCATTGTCAGCTGTCGGTCGAGGTCGTAGCCCGCGCCGAGGGCGGCGGTGCGCTCCTCGTCGTTGCGGGGCCAGAGCCGGCCGATGTGCTGACCGCCCATGCACTTGATCGCGGCGGCGGAGATGACGCCCTCGGGCGTGCCGCCGACGCCCCACAGCAGGTCGACGGTCGAGCGCGGCGAGGCGGCGAGCAGCGCCGCCGACACGTCGCCGTCGGAGATCAGGCGGACGCGGGCGCCCGCCTCGCGGATCGTTCCCACCATCTCCTCGTGGCGCGGGCGGTCCAGGACGATGACCATGATGTCGCCGATGTCGGTGCCCTTGCGCTCGGCGATGAGCCGGAGGGTCTCGGGCATCGGCCGGTCGAGGTCGAGCAGGTCGGCGAACTGCGGACCCGAGGCGAGCTTCTCCATGTAGACGCACGGCCCGGGATCGAACATCGAGCCGCGCTCGGACAGCGCGATCACGGCGAGGGCGCGGGGCATGCCCTTCGCGGTCAGCGTCGTGCCCTCGAGCGGGTCGACGGCGATGTCGACCTGCGGCGGCTCGCCGTTGCCGATCTGCTCGCCGTTGTAGAGCATGGGCGCCTCGTCCTTCTCGCCCTCGCCGATGACGACCAGGCCGTCCATCGCGACGGTGTCGAGGACCTGGCGCATCGCGTCGACCGCGGCCTGGTCGGCGGCGATCTTGTCGCCGCGGCCGATCCAGCGCGCCGAGGCCAGCGCCGCCGCCTCGGTCACGCGCACGAGTTCGAGCGCCAGGTTGCGGTCTGGCGGCAACGTCGTCTTCTCTGAGCTCACAGGGTCCCTGGTGGCTTGCGCTTGATCTCTGTCTCGTTCTGGCGGATGACCGAGCCCAGGAGCATCATGATCGGGCCGAGGATGGCCACGATCCAGCCCCACTTCAGGCCGATGAGCGAGTTGCTGTCACCCGGCTTGTCGATGATCCCCGAGTAGCCGACGAGGCCAAACGCCGCGATGGCGACGACCGACGTCAGCTGGCCGCGCGGCCACGACAGGGCGTGGTCGCGGGCGATGATGTAGGCGAGGATCAGCGGTGCGACGGCAGCCGCCAGAAGGAACCAGCGCATCGTCGGATGCGCTTCCCAGCCCGTCAGGTCGGCGGGGCCGGTCTTGCCGCCCGCCGCGCCGTTCTTGTCCAGGTGATACCAGGTCAGAAACAGCCCGATGGCGAGCAGGATGCCGCCGATGATGGCGATCCGCTCCCCCCTCTGAACGCGGCTGAGGTCCATGGCGCGAGACCATATACGGTCCCCTGATGCCCGATGTCCGCTGGGGTCTGACCCTGCCCTTCGCCGGCCTTCCGCTGCGCGACCACGTCGACCTCCTCCGCCGCGCGGAGGAGCTCGGCTACGACGACCTGTGGACCGGCGAGACGGCGGGCCCCGACGGCTTCACGCCGCTGGCCATGGCCGCCGCCGTCACCGACCGCATCCGCCTGGCCACGGGCATCGTCAACCCGTACACGCGCGGGCCGGCGCTGCTGGCCCAGCAGGCCGCCGCGCTCCAGGACGCCAGCGGCGGGCGCTTCGTCCTCGGCATCGGCTCGTCCTCGAACGTGATCGTCGAGCGCTGGAACGAGATCCCGTTCGTCAAGCCGCTGTCGAAGGTGCGCGAGTCCGTCGAGGGGCTGCACAAGGTCTTCGCCGGCGAGCGCGGAGCGGGCGGCTTCAAGCTCGAGACGCCGCCGGCCGAGCCCATCCCGATCGTCATCGCCGCGCTGCGGGGCAAGATGCTCGCGCTGGCCGGCGAGCTCGGCGACGGAGCCTTCACGAACTTCCTGCCGCTGTCGGGCCTGCCGCAGGTCAAGCAGGCCTTCGGCGCCGACGACAAGGAGCTCGCCTGCCGCTTCTTCTGCGTCCCCATGCCCGAGGAGCAGGGCATGGGCCTGGCCAAGCACCTGTTCGCCGCCTACGGCACCGTCCCCGTCTACGCCGCGTTCTTCCGCTGGCTGGGCTGGGCCGAGCAGCTCGACCCGATGGTCGAGGCCTGGCAGGCCGGCGATCGCAAGCTCGCGCTCGAGCTCTGTCCCGAGGATCTCGTCCGCGAGATCTTCGTCTTCGGCGGCCCCGACGAGATGCGCGAGCGCCTCGGCCGGTTCGTCGACGGCGGCATCACCACGCTGATCCTCACGCCCATCGCGGCCCCCGATCAGGTCCCGGCGTTCATGGACTCGCTCGCACCCACCGGCTAAGTTCGGTCCATGACAACCCCCCGCAGGGCCCTGGCCCTCCTCCTTCTTGCCCCCGCCTTCGCCCTCGGCGCGTGTGGCGGCGGCGACTCAGACTCCGACAAGATCACCGACATCGTCAAGTCGGTCGACAAGGACCCGTCCGCGCTCTGCGACAACGCGACCGACAAGCTCCTCAAGCAGGTCGGCGGCACCGTCGACTCGTGCAAGGAGCAGGCCCGTGCCTACGGCGACGCCGACAACGACCCGATCAAGGGCGACATCGACGTCAGCGTCAACGGCGACAGCGCCACCGCCAAGTTCACGACGGAGAAGGGCAAGGCCACCACGGCCAACTTCGTCAAGGACGGCGACAACTGGAAGATCGACTCCACCAGCTGATGACCGGGATGCGGCGAACCTTCGCCGTCCTGCTGCTGACCCCCGCACTCGCCCTGGGCGCGTGCGGGGGCGGCGACTCGGACAGCGACAAGATCAAGGACGTCATCCAGGACGTCGCCAAGAACGCGGCGACGATCTGCGATCACGGGTCCGAGAAGCTGCTGTCGCAGTTCGGCGGCGACGAGGCCGGCTGCAAGGAGCAGGCTCGCGCCTACCCCGACAGCTCATCGAAGGCCATCGACGGCGACATCGACGTCAAGGTCGACGGTGACACCGCCACGGCCGACTTCACCGACAACGACGGCAAGAAGCAGCACGTCACGTTCGTCAAGGACGGCGACGAGTGGCTCGTCGACTCCACGCAGGCCCTCGGCTAGCGATCTAGGGGCGCTTCCACAACCGGCGGCGCAGCGGCGGCCGCCGGAAGCCCTCCTGGTTGAGCGCGGCGTTGACCGCGACGAGCCCGAGCTCCGAGCCGATGCTCAGCAGCCCGAGCGTGTTGAGCGTCCGCTTGATGCCCGCCGCGCGCTCCGGCGCACCCGGCGCCGGCGTGTCCCCGTCGATCAGCGGCGTATCGCCCTGCCTGGCGAACCGCATGCCCTGCACGGCGTTGGCGACCCCGCTGGCGAACGTGGCCACCATCAGGGCGTCCTTGGCCCGGGCCAGTCGCCGCTCGCGCGGGGAGAGGTTGCGATCGGCGGCCTCGGCCAGCCGCGCGCCGGCCCAGCCCGTGGTCGCGGTCAGCAGGCCCAGGCCGTTGATGACGCCGTAGCGCCGCCACGCGGCGTTGACCACCGCGCCGCGCTCGCGCGGGTCGCTGATCTCGGTCACGGCGGGATGCAGCGCCATGCGGCCGAACACCTGGCCGCCGAGCAGGCCGGCCAGGCCGACGTCGTGGGCGGCGCGGCCGATCTGGCTGACGGGGACGCTGGGCGGAAGCAGGGTGGGCATGTCCCTGGGTGCTTCCCGGTTAGGGTCGGCCTCATGAGCGGCCTGATCGTCATCACCGGAGCCTCGACCGGGATCGGCCGCGCGGCCGCCCAGCGAATGGCGGCCAAGGGCTACGACGTCCTGGCCGGCGTCCGCAAGGAGGCCGACGGCGAGGCCATCGCCGCCGAGCGCATCACCCCGGTCATCGTCGACGTCACGAACGCCGAGCAGGTCGCCGCGCTCGCCGCGGCCGTCGGCGACCGGCCGCTCGCCGGACTCGTCAACAACGCGGGCATCGGCGTCTCGGGGCCGCTGGAGTTCATCCCGCTCGACGAGTTCCGACGCCAGTACGAGGTCAACCTCTTCGGCCACGTCGCGGTGACCCAGGCGCTGCTCGAGGCGCTGCGCCGGGCTCGCGGGCGGATCGTCAACACCGGCTCGGTCGGCGCCCGCACGCCGCTGCCGTTCACCGCGCCCTACGGCTCGTCGAAGGCCGCGCTGTGGGCGCTGGGCGAGGCGCTGCGCGGCGAGCTGCGGCCGTGGGGCATCCACGTCGCCACGGTCGAGCCCGGCGCGATCGCCACCGAGATCTGGGACAAGGCGACCCAGGACACGGCCGCCGTCGTCGAGGCGCTCCCGGCGCGCGGCCGCGAGCTCTACGGCACGACCCTCGGCAAGGTCGGCGACATCGTGGCCAACGTCAGCGCCGGCGCGATCGCGCCCGAGAAGGTCGCCGACGTCATCGAGCACGCGCTGACCTCCCCGAAGCCCAAGGACCGCTACCTCATCGGCAAGGACGCCCGCCAGCAGGTCCTCGCCCGCCGCATCCTGGGCTGGAAGCGCTTCGACGCGCTCCTGGCCAAGCGGATGGGGATCTAGGCGCCGCTCGACCAGGCCCGGAAGACGCGGGTCAGGTCGGCGACCGCGTCGTCGGACAGCGCGTCGGGCTCCAGCGCCCCGCTGATCGCGATCGTCTCGCGGATCTGCTCGAGGTAGTCCAGGCAGTGCGGGCACGCCGCGAGGTGGGCCTCGAGGCGCCGGTGCTCGCGCGGTTCGAGGGTGCCCTCGAGGTAGGCCGTCACGAGCTCGACGACCTGCCGGCATTCGATTGGTAGGGGCTTACGCGTGAACAGTCTCATCCGCATCCTCGAAGTGCTCCTCGAGCGCCGTGCGCACCTTCGCGCGCGCACGATGCAGGAGCACTCTCTGGTTGGTCTCCGAGATGTCCAGAGCGTTTCGCGTCTCTTCGGCGTCGAAGCCCTCGATGTCGCGCATGGTGATCACCAGGCGCTGCATGGGCGGCAGCTTCTCGATCGCCGCGCGAGCTGCCGCGAGCGTCTCGGCCGAGCGCAGCGCCAGCTCCGGCTGGTCCTGCCAGCGCAGCGGCGGCGAGGCCCAGCCGCCGCCCGGTCCGAACCGCGCGCTGTCCACGGACGGCTCGTCGACCGGCGTCGAGCGCGCCTCGCGCGCGCCCTTGGTCATCGCCCGGTTGACGAGGATCCGGTAGACCCAGGTCCGCAGCTGCGAGCGGCCCTCGAAGCGATCGATCCCCTGCAGCACCCCGAGCCACGCCTCCTGCACGACCTCCTCGGCGGCCGCCCGGTCCTTGACGTAGGTCTGGGCCAGCCGGAGCATCGAGGGCGACCATTCGCGCACGACCTCGGCGAAGGCCTCCTCGTCACGGGCGCGCAAGCGGCGCAGGAGGTCGTCCTGGTCCACGACGCTGACCCTAACCAACCCGTTGTGCGAGGCTCCACCCGTGGCCCGGTTGATAGGGGTGGACGTCGGTGGGACCAAGGTGGCGGTCGCCACCCTCGAGGACGCGCGCCTCGGCGAGGCCCGCCTGCGCCCCACCGAGACGAGCTCGCCCGACGCCCTGGTCGATCAGCTGGCCGAGGCGATCGAGGAGCAGCTGCCCGCCGACGCGGTGGGAATCGGCGTCCCCAGCGTCGTGGACTTCGCCAAGGGCATGTGCCGCTCGTCGGTCAACATCCCGCTCGAGAACGTCCCCCTGCGCCACATCCTGCGCGAGCGGCTCGGCGTGCCGGTCTACGTCGACAACGACGCGACCGTCGCCGCGGTGGCCGAGGCCCACGGGCCCGACGCGAAAGTGGACGTCCGCCATCTTGTGATGCTCACGGTGGGTACCGGGGTAGGCGGAGGGATAGTGATCGACGGCCACATCTACCGCGGGGCCACCGGCGCCGCCGCCGAGCTCGGCCACATCGTCATCGGCGCCGACCTGAGCGACGGCGCGCCCGCGCCCGAGGGCTTCCCCCAGCCCGGGACGCTCGAGCGCCTCGCCGCGGGCCGTGCGCTCGACGGCCTCGCGGCCGATCGCGGCCTCAAGGACGGCCCGGGCGCGGTCGAGGCGGCCAAGAACGGCGATGCCGCCGGCCTGGAGTGCCTGCGGATCCTGGGCGAGCGGCTGGGCATCGGCATCGCCAACGTCATCAACACCTTCGACCCCGACGTCGTGGTCATCGGCGGCGGCGCCGGCAGCGCGGCCGGCGAGCTGCTGCTGGGGCCCGCGCGCCAGACCGCGCAGCAGTACATCCTGCGTGGGGTGGGCACGGCGACCGAGATCCGCGCCGCGCGCTACGGCCCGGAGGCCGGCGTGCTCGGCGCCGCGCTGATGGCCGGCCAGGAGCTGCTGCTGGAGCGAGACGCCGGCGCATGAGGATCGCCGTGGGTTTCGACCACGCCGGCACGCCGCTGCGCGACAGCGTGATCGAGACCCTTCGCTCCGGCGGCCACGAGCCCGACGACCTCGGAACCTGCGACGACTACCCCGACATCGCCGTGCGCGTGTGCGCCGCGGTGGTCGAGGGCAGCCATGAGCGCGCGGTCATCGTCTGCGGCAGCGGCGCCGGCGTGGCGGTCGCCGCCAACAAGTTCCACGGGATCCGCGCCACCATCGCCCACGACACCTACACGGGCGCGCAGTGCGTCAGCCACGACGACTGCAACGTCATCTGCCTCGGAGCCCGCGTGGTCGGCTCCGCCTACGCGGCCGACATCGTCGCCGCCTTCGCCGCCGCCTCCTTCTCGGGAGAGGAACGCCACGTGCGGCGGCTCGCCAAGGTCTCAGAGATCGAACGAAATGGAGGAGCGCCATGAGCGCATCCGCGAACGCCGTCAACGAACGCCTCGCCGCCATCACGGAGGCCGGAACCTCGATCTGGCTCGACCAGATCCGCCGCACGCTGATCACCGAAGGCGAGCTCCAGCGGCTCGTCGACGAGGACTCGCTGCGCGGCGTCACGTCGAACCCGGCGATCTTCGAGAAGGCCATCCTCGGTTCCAGCGACTACGACGAGACGCTGGCCGAGGGCGCCGCGCGCGGCGAGTCGACCGAGGACCTCTACGACAAGCTGGCCATCGAGGACGTCCAGATGGCCTGCGACGTCCTGCGCCCCGTGTGGGAGGACACCGACCACCTCGACGGCTTCGTCTCGATCGAGGTCAACCCGACGCTGGCCCGCAAGGGCGACGAGACGCTGTCGGAGGCGCGGCGCCTGTGGAAGGCCGTCGACCGCCCCAACGTGATGATCAAGATCCCCGGCACCCCCGAGGGCTACGGCCCGATCGAGGAGGCGATCGCCGACGGCATCAACGTCAACGTCACGCTGCTGTTCGGCGTCGAGGAGTACGCCGAGGTCGCCCACGCCTACATCCGCGGCCTGCAGCGCCGGCACGAGAAGGGCGAGTCCATCGACGTGCGCTCCGTCGCGTCGTTCTTCGTGTCGCGCGTCGACTCCGAGGTCGACAAGCGCCTCGAGAAGCTCGGCAACGAGGACCTGCAGGGCAAGGCCGGCATCGCCAACGCCCGCGCCGCCTACATGCGCTTCAAGGAGATCTTCCACGGCGAGCCGTTCGCCGAGCTCCTCGAGGCGGGCGCCGCGGTGCAGCGCCCGCTGTGGGCCTCGACGGGAACCAAGAACCCCAAGTACCCCGACACGCTCTACGTCGACAACCTGACGGGCCCCGAGACCGTCAACACCATGCCGATGGCCACGCTGCAGGCCGCCGCCGAGCGCGGCGGGGTCGGCAACCCCGGCTGCGATGCCGACCCGACCGAGGACCTGCAGGCCCTGGCCGACGCCGGCATCGACATGGTCGACGTGACCGACCAGCTGCTGCGCGAGGGCATCGCGACGTTCGAGAAGTCCCTCGACAAGCTGATCGCGGGCGTCGAGTCCAAGCGCGAGGCGGTCATCACGAGCCGCCCGACCAGCTTCGAGTCCAACATCCCCGACGAGCTCGAGACGGCCGTCGCCGAACGCGTCAAGCGGGCCGTCGACGAAGGCGTGCCGCGCCGGATGTGGGCCAAGGACGCGACGCTGTGGGCGCCCGAGGGCACGCCCGAGGTCGCCAACCGGCTCGGCTGGCTGACCATCCCCGAGACGATGCGCGCCGAGGCGAGCGAGCTGGCCGAGTGGGCCACGACGCTGGACTACGACACGGTCGCGCTGCTGGGCATGGGCGGATCGTCGCTCGGGCCGGAGGTGCTGCGCCGCTCGTTCGGCGCCGAGAACCTCCACGTCCTCGACTCCACCGACGCGGGCGCCGTGCGCTCGCTGCGCGAGAAGATCGATCCCGCGCGGACGATCTTCGTCGTGTCGTCGAAGTCGGGCGGCACCGTCGAGACGCTCAGCCACATGAGCTACTTCCTCGCCGAGGCCGGCGGTGACGGATCGCGCTTCGTGGCGGTCACCGACGAGGGCTCCAAGCTGCAGCGCTTCGCCGAGAGCCAGGGCTTTGCCCGCGTGTTCCTCAACGATCCCGACATCGGCGGGCGCTACAGCGTGCTCAGCTACTTCGGGCTGGTTCCCGCCGCGCTGGCGGGCATCGATCTCGCTGCGCTGCTGGAGGGCTCGCACACCGCCGAGACCGCCTGCCAGGCGTCGGACTCCGAGACCAACTCGGGCCTGTGGCTGGGCTGCGCGCTCGGCGAGCTTGCGCTGGCCGGCCGCGACAAGCTGACGTTCGTCGTCGACGACCCGATCGCGTCGTTCGGCCTGTGGGCCGAGCAGCTCGTCGCCGAGTCGACGGGCAAGGAGGGCAAGGGCATCCTCCCGGTGGCCGACGAGCCCGTCGGCGAGCCGGAGGTCTACGGCGACGATCGCGTCTTCGTGCACCTGCGCAACGCCGACAAGCCCGACAAGGCCCACGAGGACGCGATGACCGAGCTGTCGAAGGCCGGCCACCCCGTGCTCACGCTGCGCAGCGACGGGCCCGAGGACCTCGGCCGCGTGTTCTTCTTCGCCGAGTTCGCGACCGCCGTGGCGGGCTGGGTGCTCGGGATCAACCCGTTCGACCAGCCCAACGTCCAGGAGGCCAAGGACAACACCGCCAAGGTGCTCAAGGGCGAGGGCGAGGGCACCCCGGAGGCGGGCTCGCTCGACGAGGTCCTGGCCGGCGCCGCGCCGCCGCACTACGTGGCGATCATGGCCTACGTCGAGCCGTCGGAGCAGGCCGACGAGGCCGCGGCCGCGGCGAGGACGGCGATCCGCGACCGCACGAAGGCCACGACCACGTTCGGCTACGGCCCCCGCTTCCTGCACTCGACCGGGCAGTTCCACAAGGGCGGCCCCGCCCAGGGGCTGTTCGTGCAGGTCCTGCCCGACGACGGCGAGGACGTCGAGGTGCCCAAGCATCCGTTCACGTTCAACCAGCTCAAGCGCGCGCAGGCCGACGGTGACCTGGCGACGCTGCGGGCCCACGGCCTCAAGGCCTGCCGCGTGTCGAGCATCGAGGAGATCAAGTAGATGAGCCAGATCGGCTTCGTCGGGCTCGGCAAGATGGGCGGCAACATGGTCGCCCGCATCAAGCGCGACTCCGACCACGAGGTCGTCGCGTTCGACTTCGACGAGAAGGCGGTCAAGAAGGCCGAGAAGGCCGGCGCGGTCTCCGCGAAGAACCTCCGCGACCTCGTCAAGAAGCTCGACGCGCCGCGGATGGTGTGGATCATGGTGCCGGCCGGCGAGGCCACGCAGTCGACCGTCGACCAGCTCGCCAAGCTCCTCGACCGCGACGACATGATCATCGACGGCGGCAACTCCAAGTGGGCCGACGACGTCGAGCGCGCGAAGGCGCTCAAGAAGTCCGGGATCCACTACGTCGACGTCGGGACGAGCGGCGGCGTGTGGGGCCTCGAGGTGGGCTACTGCATGATGGTCGGCGGGCCCAACAAGGCGATCAAGCGCCTCTCGCCGGTCCTCGACGTGCTCGCGCCGCCGTCGACCGAGGAGCACGGGCCGGGCTGGGGGCACATGGGCCCGACGGGCTCGGGCCACTACGTGAAGATGGTCCACAACGGGATCGAGTACGGGATGATGCAGGCCTACGCCGAGGGCTTCGACCTGTTCGACAAGTCCGACTTCGACCTCGACAAGGCCAAGATCGCCCACCTGTGGATGCAGGGCTCGGTCGTCCGCTCGTGGCTGTGTGAGCTCGCGGCGCTGGCCTTCGAGCAGGAGGGCAACGACCTCGCCGAGCTCGACCCCTACACCGCCGACTCCGGCGAGGGCCGCTGGACGCTCGAGGACGGGATGGCCAAGGACGTGCCGATGCCGGTGCTCAGCGCGTCGCTCTACGCCCGGTTCTACTCGCGCGACAACGGGGCGTTCACCGGCAAGATGCTCGCCGCGCTCCGGGCGCAGTTCGGCGGCCACGCGACACAGAAGCGGGCCGACGGTTGACGGAGAACCCGCTGACCGAGGGCCTCGAGCGCCTCCCGGTCCACCCCACCACGCTGACGATCTTCGGCGGCACGGGCGATCTCGCCAAGCGCAAGCTCCTGCCCGCGCTCTACAACCTCGCCCACGAGGGCGCGCTGCCCGAGCGTTTCAACCTGATCGCCTCCTCGCGCAGCGACATGCCCGACGAGGACTACCGCAAGGTCGCCGAGGACGCGATCCGCGAGTTCACGCGGCGCACGCCCGACGAGGACGTCCTCAAGGCCCTGCTCGCGCGGGTGCGCTACGTGTCGGGCACGTTCGACGACGCCTCGGTCTACGAGCGGCTCGGCAAGGCGCTCGACGAGTTCGACGAGGAGGCCGGTCAGGCGCTCAACCGCGCCTTCTACCTGTCGACCGCGCCGGAGTTCTTCCCGGTCATCGTGCAGAACCTCGGCGACGCGGGACTCGACGACCACGCAGATGCGGAGGTCCGCTGCATCATCGAGAAGCCGTTCGGGACGACGCTGGCCGAGGCCAAGGAGCTCAACGAGATCGTCCTCGGCGTCTTCGAGGAGCGCCAGGTCTTCCGCATCGACCACTACCTGGGCAAGGAGACCGTCCAGAACATGATGGCGTTCCGGTTCGCCAACGGGCTGTTCGAGCCCGTGTGGAACCGCAACTACATCGACAACGTGCAGATCACCGCGTCCGAGGACATCGGGATCGGCACGCGCGCGGGCTACTACGACAACGCGGGCGCGCTGCGCGACCTCGTCCAGAACCACATGCTCCAGCTGCTGTGCCACGTGGCGATGGAGCCGCCGGTCGCCTTCACCGCCGACGAGGTGCGCAACGAGAAGGTCAAGGTGCTGCACTCGATCCGCGCCCCCACCGAGGAGGACGTCGACCGCATCGCGGTGCGCGCGCAGTACGCCGCGGGCACCGCGGGTGGCGAGGACGTCAAGGGCTACCTCGAGGAGGAAGGCGTGCCCGAGGGCTCCAACACCGAGACCTACGCGGCGATCCGCCTGGAGGTCCAGAACTGGCGCTGGGCCGGCGTCCCGTTCTACCTGCGGACCGGCAAGCGGCTGGCCCGCAAGGTCACCGAGATCGCCGTCACGCTCAAGCCCGTCCCCCACCTCGCGTTCAAGCAGGAGGGCTCGGTCGGCGTCAAGCCCAACCAGCTGATCCTCACGCTGCAGCCCAACGAGGGCGTGTCGCTGTCGCTCGGCGCGAAGATCCCGGGGACGCGGATGCGCATCCGGCCGGTAAACATGGAGTTCCTCTACGGCACCGCGTTCCTGTCGCAGTCGCCCGAGGCCTACGAGCGGCTGATCATGGACGCCATGCGCGGCGACGCGACGCTCTTCACCCGCAACGACGAGGTCGAGGCGCAGTGGCGCATCTGCGATCCGATCGTGCAGAAGTGGGAGTCCACGCCCGGGCCGCTGCCGCAGTACGAGGCGGGCAGCCAGGGGCCCGACCCGGCCGAGGACCTCACACTCGGCGCGGATCAGTGGAGGGCGATCTGAGCCGCACAGACGCCGTCTGGAGCGAGCAGGACACGACGCCCGCGGCGATCGAGGCGGCGCTGCGCAAGCTGCTGGCCGAGCGCTACGCCGACAGCGTGCACTTCGTGCCCGCGCGCGTGCTCAACCTCGTGGTGATCGTCGACGCCGACTGGAGCGGCGAGGTCGCCAACCGGCTCGCGCGCGTCGGGCGCTACCACCCGTCGCGCACGATCGTCTGCGCCGTCGAGCCCGGGCGCACGACGCTCGACGCCCAGGTCAAGTTCGTCGCCGACGTCGACGAGGCCCATCCCGGCGAGATGGCCCTGAGCTTCGAGAACGTGATCATCCACTGCGGCGAGCGCCACCTCGCCCACCTCGACTCCGTCATCGACCCGCTCGTCGTCACCGATCTCGCCACGGTGCTGTGGTCGCCCCACGGCCATCACGACGCCGTCGACGCGCTGCTCAACCTCGTCCAGGTCGTGCTGCTCGACTCGGTCGACGAGCCCGACGTCACCGAGGCGCTCGGGCGGGCCCGCGCCCTGTCCGACGACGCCTACGTCGTCGACCTCGCCTGGCTGCGCTCGACGCCCTGGCGCGAGCGCATCGCCGCCACGTTCGATCCCGCGCCGCTGCAGCCCGAGCTGGCCAAGATCAGCGCGCTGACCATCCGCCACCATCCCGAGTCGGGGGCCGCCGCGCTGCTGCTCGTCGGCTGGCTGGCCTCGCGCCTGGGCTGGGAGCCGTCGCCGCTGCACAAGACGAGCGACGCGCTCGTCGGCAAAGCGCACGCGCGCCGCCAGGACATCGAGCTGCGGCTCGAGTCCGCCCCCGAGCAGTCGACGCGCGGGCTGGCGTCGGTGGAGCTCGAGACCGCGGGCGGGCGCTGGCTCAAGCTCGACCGCGGGCCGGGCGGGCTCGCCGCCCACTACCGACACTCGCGCGGCGTCGAGCGCGAGTGGACCATCCTCGGCGCGTCCCGCGGCGAGCCCGGCATCCTCGGCGAGGGCATCCGTCAGGCGCTGCTGCGCGACCCCACCTACAAGCCGGCGCTCGCCAAGGCCCTGGAGCTCTCTTGAGGCAGATGGTCGGCGACGTCCCGCTGGGTGGCAGCGCGTTTCCGCCCATCGCGGACTACGCCTTCATCTCCGACACCGAGGTCACCGCGCTCGTCGCCCCGAGCGGCAACGTCGAGTGGATGTGCCTGCCGCGGATGGACGGCCCGTCGATCTTCGGCGCGATGCTCGACCGCGACGCGGGCGGCTTCCGCGTCGGTCCCGCCGACCAGATGGTGCCGGCGGGCCGGCGCTACCTGCCCGGCACGATGGTCATCGAGACCACCTGGGGCACGCGCACCGGCTGGGTCATCGTCCGCGACGTGCTGCTGATCGGCCCGTGGCATCACGAGGACGAGCGCTCGCACACCCACCGCCGCTCGCCCACCGACTACGACGCCGACCACGTGCTGCTGCGCACGCTGCGCTGCGTCAACGGATCGGTCGAGATCAACCTCGACTGCGAGCCGGTCCTCGACTACGGGCGCAAGCACGTCACGTGGGAGTACGACGGCGACGGCTACCACAAGGCGATCGCCCGGGCCGAGGACTTCGACCTCGAGCTGACGCTGACCACCGATCTGCGACTGGGCTTCGAGGGCTCGCGGGCCAAGGCGCGGACGACGATGCGCGACGGTGACCTCGCGTTCGTCGCGCTGTCGTGGTCCGAGCACGGCGGCCCAGAGACCTACGACGACGCCTACCAGTCCCTGGTGCGGACCGCCGACTACTGGCACGAGTGGCTTTCGCACGGCGACTTCCCCGACCACCCGTGGCGCACCCAGCTGCAGCGCAGCGCCCTGACGCTCAAGGGGCTGACCTACGCACCGACCGGAGCGATGTGCGCGGCGGCCACCACGTCGCTGCCCGAGACGCCGCAGGGCGAGCGCAACTGGGACTACCGCTACTCGTGGATCCGCGACTCCACGTTCATGCTGTGGGGGCTCTACACGCTGGGCTTCGACTGGGAGGCCAACGACTTCTTCTACTTCATCCAGGACGTGGCGTCCGGGGACGAGGAGCTGCAGGTGATGTACGGCATCGGGGGCGAGCTCGAGCTGACCGAGCACACCCTCGACCACCTCAGCGGCTACGAGGGCGCCAAGCCGGTGCGCATCGGCAACGGCGCATGGGACCAGCAGCAGCACGATGTCTGGGGCGCGCTGCTCGACTCGATCTACCTGCACACCAAGTCGCGCGACAACCTGCCCGAGGCGGTGTGGCCGATCGTGGTGCGCTCCGTGGAGTGCGCGATCGAGCGCTGGCGCGAGCCCGACCGCGGCATCTGGGAGGTGCGCGGCGAACCGCGGCACTTCACGTCCTCGAAGATCTTCTGCTGGGTCGCCTGCGACCGCGGGGCGCGGCTGGCCCGCCTGCGCGAGGACTCCGAGAACGAGCAGCGCTGGCAGGACGCGGCCGACGAGATCCATGCCGACGTGTGCAAGAACGGCGTCGACAAGAACGGCGTCTTCACGCAGCACTACGACAGCGAGACGCTCGACGCGTCGCTGCTGCTGATGCCGCTGCTGCGCTTCCTGCCCGCCGACGACCAGCGCGTCAGGGACACCGTGCTGGCCATCGAGCAGCAGCTCACCGTCGACGGGCTCGTCTGCCGCTACAAGGTTCACGAGACCGACGACGGGTTCACCGGTGACGAGGGCACGTTCGCCATCTGCTCGTTCTGGATGGTCTCCGCGCTCAGCGAGATCGGCGAGACGCGCAAGGCCCGCGAGCTGTGCGAGAAGATGCTCTCCTACGCGTCGCCGCTGTACCTCTATGCCGAGGAGATCGACCCGAAGTCGGGCCGGCACCTGGGCAACTTCCCGCAGGCCTTCACGCACCTCGCGCTGATCAACGCGGTCATGCACGTCATCCGCGCCGACCACGACCTGATGCTCGCGACACAGCCGCTCGACGCCAGCCGGCAGGAGGGCGGGGCATGAACGTCGTCGTGCGCCCCGACCCGGCCGCGACCGCGACCGCCTGCGCGGAGGTCCTCGCGGGCCGGCTGCGCGCGGCACTGGCCGAGCGCGGTGCGGCGCACCTGGCGCTCAACGGCGGCTCGACGCCGCGACCGGTCTACGAGCAGCTCCCGGCGCTGCTTCCGGACTGGAGCGGCGTCCATCTGTGGTTCGGCGACGAGCGCTGCGTGCCGCCCGAGGACGACGAATCGAACTTCCGGCTGGCGAGCGAGACGCTGATCGCGGGCGCCGGCATCGCGGCCGAGCGCGTGCACCGCATGCGCGGCGAGCTGGGCCCGGACGCGGGTGCGAAGGCTTATGGCGCGGAGCTCGCCGAGCACCTCGAGCTCGACGAGGCCGGCATCCCGATCCTCGACGTCTGCCACCTGGGCATGGGGCCCGATGGGCACACCGCGTCGCTGTTCCCCGGCCACGAGGCGCTGCGGGTCACCGGCTGGGCCACGGTCGGCGTCGCGGATTCGCCGAAGCCGCCGCCCGAGCGGATCTCGCTGTCGCTGGCCTGCCTGAACGCGGCGCGTTGCCGTGTGCTGCACGTCGTGGGCTCCGACAAGCGCGACATCCTGGCGCGGGTCCTGGGCGAACCGTCGGCCGAGCGGCCGGCGTCGCTGCTGCGGCGCGACGAGCTCGATCTCGTCGCCGACGAGGCCGTTTTCCCCAGTTCTGGGGATGGTGGCGTCGGGAGTTCTGCGGCAAGCTGAGCGGCGCACATGCCCCGGGTGTTCCACTGCGACGACGAGCCGAACTACCGCAGCCTCGTGAGGGTGGTCCTCACGCAGGCCGGAGCGGGCTATGAGATGGTCGGCGAGGCCTCCGACGGCCGCGAGGCCCTCGACCTCGCGCCGGGGCTGCAACCCGACGTCGTGCTGCTCGACGTCAACATGCCCGGCATGGGTGGGATCGAGGCGCTGCCCCAGCTGCGCGCCGCGCTGCCTGACGCCAAGATCATCGCGCTGACCACCTCGTGGCGCAGCGCCTGGGAGGAGCACTGGGTCACGCTCGGCGGCGACGGCTTCATCGAGAAGCCGCGCGACGCCCTGACGCTTCCGGACCTGCTCGACGCCGCGCTGAGCGCGGGCTCGGCCGATCCACTCGACGTGGCCGAGGAGATGTTCCATGCCTGGTGGGCCGGCGAGCACGAGCGCTCGTGGGCGACGTTCGCCGCCGACGCGGAGTTCCGCCTGCTCAGCGCCGCGAGCACGATCGTCGGCCTCGACGCGATGAAGGCCCACGTGGCGGCGATCGCCGAGGAGGAGCGCGGCAGCGCCCGGGCCATCAAGATGCTCGGGCTGCACGACACGGTCGTCATCGAGGCCACCGCCGAGATGCAGCGCGACGAGATCCGCGAGCGCTTCCCGGTGGCGTGGGTGCTGCGTGTGCGCGACGGCAAGATCCGCTCGATCCGCGCGTTCACCAGCTGGTCGGCCGGCCGCGAGGCCGCGGGCCTGACGCCTGGCGTGACCCCGACCGCGGAGCGCGACTTCGGCCTGGGCGCGGGCTGGGTCTTCGCCCAGGCCCGCCGCTTCACCCGGCGCCCGCGCCGCCTCGTCTTCACGTGAACGAAGCGTGGCTCCTCCGCCACGCCGAGACGGAGTGGTCGAAGACCAAGCGCCACACCGGCCGCACCGACGTGCCCCTGACCGACGACGGGCGCACGGCGGCGCGCGATCTGCGCGAGCCCCTGGCCGGCCGGGAGTTCGCGGCGGTGTGGACCTCTCCCCTGTCCCGAGCCCGCGAGACCTGCGAGCTCGTCGGGCTGGGCGACCGCGCGGTGCTCCGCGACGAGTTGCTCGAGTGGGACTACGGCGCCTACGAGGGCATCACGACGGTCGAGATCCGCGAGACCCGGCCCGACTGGTACCTGTGGCGCGACGGCTGCCCGGACGGCGAGACGCCCGAGGACGTCGCGGCGCGCTGCGACATCCTCGTCGCCGACCTCGTCGCGGCCGAGGGCGACGTCGCGATCTTCGCCCACGGCCACCTCCTGCGCATGCTCGCCGCCCGCTGGATCGAGCTGTCCCCCGACGGCGGCGGCCGCCTCGCCCTCTCCACCGGCGGCCTCTCCGTCCTCGGCTTCGAGCGCGAGATCCGCGTCATCTGGCGCTGGAACGACACACCCTGACCCGAACCTTCAATAAAGGGGTCTGACCCCTCATGAACCCTCAATGAAGGGTCTGACCCCTTTAGGTTCTCAATGCAGGGTCTGACCCCTTTAGGTTCGGGGGTCCGGGAGGAGGAGCTCGACGTTGCGGTCGTCGGGGTCGCCCATGCCGGTGGTTCCGCCCTGCTGGGGGTCGTTGAAGGAGAGCTCGCGGGCGATGGAGGCGAGGGTGAGCGGCGTGAAGCCGTCGGCCTTGGTGCCGGTCGGCGGCGTGGTCAGGGCGGCGCCGTGGTCGATCAGCGTGCCGAAGATCGAGAGCGTGCCGTCGTGGTTGTCCATGACCTCGAGCAGGCGCGACTGGATCGGCCAGTCGACCTCCGACGAGGTCTCGATGCCCCAGAAGCCGCCGCCGCCCTCGCCCGACCCGCCTGCGGCGGGTGCCCGGAACGCCTCCACGTTGTGCTGATGGGTGTGGCCGGCCACGTAGGCGATGACGCTGCGGTGGGCGAGCAGCAGCGCCTGCAGGTCCGGGCCGAGATGCAGCGGCTGCGAGGACCGCGGGTCGCCGTCGCAGCCCGGGTCCTGCGGCGAGCTCGCGCAGGACGGCGCGTTCTCGTCCGGGCTGTCGTTGGTCATCGTGCGGATCGGGTGGTGGCCGAAGAGGATGACAAGCTCGTGGTGCTTGTCGGCAGCCTTGAGCGTGCGCTCGACCCACCGGAACTGCGGATCGTCGAGGTTGCCGTCGGGGTTGATCTGCGAGCCCTCGCCGACCGTGTTGAGCGCGACGAAGCGGATGCGCCCGCGCTTGAACGAGTAGTAGGTCGCCGAGCCGTTCGAGGCCTTCGCCTCGCCCTTGCCGACGAACGCGAAGCCGTGATCGTCGGGCTGGCGGCCCGCGCCGCTGACCTTCATGTAGTCGGCGCGCGAGAGGAAGCCGCGCTGCGGGTCGGGCGGGACGGCGAACGAGTTGGTCAGCGCCGAGGCGATCTGCGCGGGCTCGATGCCGGCGAAGGTCAGCGGCTTGGCGCAGCCCGTGGCGACGTCGTTGAACGTCTTGCTCGCCCACAGGTTGCCCTGGATCGTGCCGTCGTGGTTGCCGAACGTGTAGTAGCTGGGGACCTTCAGCCCCTGCGCCGTGAACTTCTCCTCCGCGCGGTCCATGAGACCTGGCCACGACGGGAACGCCGCGTAGGTCCCGGTCGGCTGGTCCGGGTCGTAGAAGCGGCCGCTGTCGGCGACGTCGTCGTGGTCCTGGACGCCGGTGTACTTCGCGGCCTCGCCCTTCTTGACGATCCCCGCGGCGCAGGGCGCGTCGCTCTCGACGCCGGAGTTCGGATCGACCGTTCCGCCCTCGAGCAGCTCGCGGACCCAGGTCACCTCGTTGCGCTGCTGGTTGTCGGCGTTGTCGCCGGTCAGCAGGGCGAGCGCCAGCTTCGCGTGGCGGCGCTTGCGCGCGGCGAGCGGCGAGCGGCCGGCGAAGCGGTTGACCTGCCGGATCGCCTGATCGATGGTGAACGGCTCGAGCGCCTCCTGCGGCCGCCACGCCGCGGTGAACGGCGTGTTGGGCTGATCGAGCGACTCGACCCGCGCCGGGGACTCCTCGTCGGCGAGCTGGAAGTCGGTCAGCTGGGCGAAGTACAGCATCGACGTGCGGCGCTTCTCGCGGCCGGCCTTCGCCGCGGCAAGGTCGCTGCGCACCACGCGCTTCCACCCCGGCCCGAAGAGCAGCCTGCCGTAGGCGGCGCCCGTCTCGCCCGCCACGACTCGCTGCGTGGTGGTCGGGGGCGCGGCCTGGGCCGCCGCGGCGCCCATCAGCAGCACCGTGGCAGCGGCGAGACCTCTCCTCATCGGCCGAGACGGTAGCTTGCCGCGGCATGCAGATCCAGGGAGCAGGGGCACTTGTCGTCGGCGGCGCGTCGGGGCTCGGTGAGGCGACCACGAGGCGCCTGCACGCCGACGGCGCCGTCGTCACCATCGCCGACGTCAACGCCGAGAAGGGCGACGCGCTCGCCGCCGAGCTGGGCGAGGGCGTCCAGTTCATCCAGGCCGACGTCACCAAGGCCGACGAGGTCCAGGCCGCGGTCGATGCCGCCGCCGAGCTCGGTGGCGAGCTGCGGATCTCGATGCACTGCGCGGGCGTCGGCTGGGCCGAGCGGACCGTCAGCAAGCGCGGCCCCCATCAGCTGCAGCCGTTCGAGATCGTCATCGGCATCAACCTGATCGGCACGTTCAACGCGCTGCGTCTCGCGTCGGCCAAGATGGCCGAGAACGAGCCGGACGCCAACGGCGAGCGCGGCGTCTGCATCAACACGGCCTCGATCGCCGCCTACGACGGCCAGATCGGCCAGATCGCCTACGCGGCGTCCAAGGGCGGCGTCGTCGGCATGACGCTGCCGGCCGCGCGAGACCTCTCCTCGCTGGGCATCCGCGTCAACACCATCGCGCCGGGCCTGTTCGACACGCCGCTGCTGGCCGCCCTCCCGGAGGAGGCGCGGCAGGCGCTCGGCGCCGGCGTGCCCTTCCCCAAGCGCCTGGGCCGCCCGGACGAGTACGCCGACCTCGCCGCGTTCATCATCGGCAACCAGATGGTCAACGGCGAGACGGTGCGTCTCGACGGCGCACTGCGGATGCCGCCGAAGTAGCGCGTCGCGCCGCGCGGCGGGCGGGCGCTGCGCATCCGATCGGTTGCTTTCCGGACCCGGATCCTGGTAGGAACGTCCTGTCCACGGATGGTCCGGACGCAAACATTCGGAGAGGGATCTCATGAAGGCCTGGGCTTGGAAGGTCGCGATCGCCCTGATCGCCATGGTCGGCAGCAGCACGCTCGCCACCGCCCTGCCCCTCTCGGCCGGCGGGCGGGATCCGTACACCCAGGTCGTGGCCACCGACGTCAACCCCGACGCGGGCGTGTTCGAGACCACGCTGACCGCCGACGAGGCGACCGTCGACGTCGGCCTGAACCGCAGCGCCCACGTCCAGGCCTACAACGGCTCGGTCCCCGGCCCGACCCTCAAGCTCAAGGTCGGCGACGAGGTCATCATCCACTTCGTCAACAACCTGGCGCACCCGACCGGCATCCACTGGCACGGCATCGAGCTGCCCAACGGGATGGACGGCACGACGTTCACGCAGAACCTCGTGGCTCCCGGCGAGACGTTCCTCTACAAGTTCCGCGTCACCCGCCCGGGCATCTACTGGTACCACCCGCACCACCACTCGTCGACCAACCAGGTCTTCAAGGGGCTCTACGGGATGATCATCGTCGAGGATCCCAACGACGACGCGCTGCAGGCGTCGGGGACGCTGCCCACCGACGCCCAGACCGAGCAGGTCGTGCTCAGCGACGCAACGGTCTGCAAGGCGCCGGGCGCCAACGACGCGACGACCTACGACACGACCGCGCCCACCGATCCGTGGATCGGCGGGGCCAACCTCCCCGATCAGCCCGGCCCGAACCCGGCCGCGCTGTGCGACACCTCGCCGATCGACGAGGACGGCAACGCGACCGCCGACTACGTGTCGGGCGACATCCCGGCCATCCAGAAGAACAACGGCGGCCCCGAGAGCGAAGGGCAGACGGTCCTGACCAACGGCAAGTACGTCGGCCCCCGCGCCGGGTCGCCTACGGCGCCGGGAGCGGTCGACGCCGACGCCGACCGGATGAACGTCCGCCCCGGCCAGGGCCTGCGACTCCAGCTCGTCAACGCCGCCACCACCCGCTACATGCGCCTGCGGCTGACCACCGCGGCGGGCGCGACCGTCAACCTCGTCCGCGTGGGCGGCGAGGGCGGCCTGCTCAACAACGCGGTGCTCGACGGCGGCGTCCAGGGCGGCTTCGACACGAAGTACTCGACGGGTGAGGTCCTGCTGCCGCCCGGCAGCCGCGCCGACGTCGTCGCAGCCATCCCGGCCGCGCCCACCACGGGCGTGCTGACCCTGTGGACCGAGGACTACGAGCGCGTCGGTCAGGCGCCCTTCTTCTCGAAGATCCCCAGCGTCCCAGTGATGCACCTCAACCTCGCCGGCAGCGTGGTCAACCCGGCCTACACGATCGCTGCGGGCGCCCCGCTGCGCGCGGCGACGGGCGACCCCGTAGCCGTGCTGCCCGCCGCGACCGCGCTCCTGCGCAACCCCGCGGGCTTCACCGCCGGGGCCAAGCCGGGCATGTCGGCGCAGAACATCGTCCTGGGCAACAACGGCGCCAACACCCAGGTCGACGGCGTGATCGGCACCCACGACGTTCCCGACTACCAGACCGCCGCGCACCTGGGCTCCACCCGCTACGCCCGCCTCGGCGACGTGCTCCAGCTGCAGACCACCAACAGCACGAGCGCCCGCCACCCGTTCCACCTGCACGGCTTCTCGATGCAGCCGCTGACGCTGACCAAGGCGGCCAATCCGACCTACACCTTCCCGACGGAGTTCCGCGACAACATCGACATCCCGCCGGGCTACACGCTCACCTTCCGCCTCAAGATCGAGGACCGGCCGATGCCCGACGGCGTGACGCCCGGCGGCGCGCTCGGCCGCTGGGTGTTCCACTGCCACATCTTCTTCCACGCGACGCTCGGGATGCTCTCGGAGCTCGTGATCCTGCCCGCGGGGCAGATCACCGGCACGGAGCGGCCCGACATCAACGTCAACGGCACCGAGGTGCAGGTCAACCAGGGGGCGACCGCCTCGATCACCGGCTCCGCCTTCGACGGCGACAACGAAGCGCTGACCCTGTCGTCCTCCGACGGCACCGTCACCAAGACGACCGGCGACAACTTCAGCTGGTCGCTGCCCACGGGGACCGGCAGCAGCCGCTACGTCTACCTCAACGCGACCGACGCGTCGGGCTCCAAGGCGCAGATCCCGTTCCACCTGACCATCGTCAACACCGGCACTCCCGCGCTCGGGCTGCCGGCCGCGCAGTCGCTCGTCCAGGGCACGCCGGTGAGCTTCGACGTGACCGCCACCGACGCCGACGCGGTCGATGCGCTGGCGCTCGGCGCGAGCGGCCTGCCGGCGGGCCTGACGTTCAAGGACAACGGGAACCGCACCGGCACCGTCTCGGGAACGCCGAGCGGGCCTCCCGGTGACGCGACGGCGACCTTCACTGCGGCCGACGGACATCACACGACCGTCTCGCAGCCGCTCGGCTTCTCCGTGGCGCCCCCGGCCTTCTCGCCCCTGGTCCGCAGCCCGCTGCGCATGGTCGGCGGCAAGGTCACCCTCGGCTGCTCGTTCCCGATCCCGACGCTCAGCGCGTGCGCTGCGACCGTCACCCGCAGCGGCAGCCAGGCGGGGCAAGCGGCGGCGGCAGCCAAGGCCGGTGCGGCCTCCGGCAACGTCACGGTCCCGCTGGACGCGAAGACCCGGACCCGCGTGAACCGGTCGCTGCCGGGCGTCCCCGTCTCCGTCGGGCTCGTGGCCACGCGCGCCGACACCTCCGCGCAGTTCCCCGCCACGGTCCCGACCCGGATCGTCGCCGCCAAGCTCGTCGTCGGCTTCAAGTTCGATCAGTTCGCCCGCCGCGGAACGACGCTGACCAAGCGCGCCCGCACGGCGCTGACGAAGGCCGGCAAATCGGTGGGCTCCGCTGTCAAGGTCACCTGCACCGGTCACCCCGACCGCGGCAGCTCGAGCAAGCGGGTCGCACGCGCCCGTGCCGTGGCCGCGTGCTCGGCCCTCAAGAAGGCCGGGCTGAAGGCGAAGTTCACGGTCGTGGCCTCCACGAAGACCAAGCGCCGCCGGGTCGAGCTGACGATCCGGCGCTAGCCCGGCACGTCGACGTCGAACTCGCTGCGCATCCGCAGCCCGCCGCGGACGCGCACGACGAGCGCGAAGTGCACGGGACCGGCGGGCACTTCGGTCGTGACGCCGAAGATCCCGCGGCTGCGCCGGCGCATGGGCAGCGACTGCGGCGGATCGTCGCCGGCCGCCATCGTCAGGACGAGCTCCCGCACGGGCTCCGGATCATGGATCGGGTCATAGCCGCCGGCCAGGATCTCCGTGCGGCCGGCGCGCTCGGGGTCCAGCGAGATCTGCAGGAAGCCGACATCGCCCACCGCCTTGGCGAAGTACGTGGGCTGACCCTCGACGCGCGTGAGCGAGAGCGGCGACTCGGGTGACGGGACGAGCAGCTCCAACGGCACGTCGGTGCGCTCGCCGTCGCGGTCGACCTCGGCGGTGACGCCCCAGCGTCCCTCGAACGCGAGGTTGGGGCCGGCACCGGTGAACGTCTCGTCGCCGCCCTGCAGCACGAGCGTCGTCGGCGCCACGCCGCGGTCCTCGAGCGGGACGAACCGCAGCCGCACGCCGTCGGCGCCGCCGCCTTCGACGCGGACCCGGAACCGGTTGGGACCGGGCACCGCCGCGGCCGCCTCGATCCGCACGGCGACCCCGTCTGCGGTCGCCTCGGCGGTCAGCGCGGCGGTCTCGGCCGGCGCAGCCGTGGCGGGAGCCGGCGGAGCCAGCGTGCCGAGCAGCGCCGCCGCGACGAGCGCCCCGGCGGCGAGGGCCAGCTCAGCACCGTGGCGCCGGCGCCACCCCAGAACGGCGACGAGCGTGAACAGGACGACCTTGGCCACCACGGCCCGCCCGTAGCCCGTGTCGGCCAGATCGCCGACAGAGCCGAGCTCGTCGACGGCGCGCAGCGTCCCCGTGATCAGGACCAGGACAAGGCCGGCCACGGCAACGCGCGCGAAACGGCCGAGCGCGGCAGAGCGCTCGGCGGCCGGTGCCCCCCGCAGGCCGCCGAGCAGGGTCGTCAGCCCGCCAAGCCAGATCCCCGCCGCCGCCACGTGGACGACCTGCGCGGTGACGGTCACACCGGCCGCCCAGCCGCCGGCCGCGGCGTGGCCGGCCGCGACATGCCCGGCGATCGCCGCGACCGTGGCCGCCGACGCCCCGGCGAGCGCCAGGCTCCGCGGACGACCGGGCCGGACCGTGTGCGCGAGCAGCAGCCCCCCGGCCGCGGCGGCCAGCGCCGCGGCCCGCCACATCAGCGCCGAGCCGAGCGACGTGTCGAGCAGGTCGCCGAGCCCGACCCCGGCGGTGCGCCGTTGCGCGTCGACGAGCAACCCGAGGCCGAGCGCCGCCACGACCAGTCCCGCCACGGCGATGGTCAGGTCGGTCGCCAGACCCGCCGCCACCGCCACCGCGCCGCCCAGCAGCAGCCCCAGACCGGCCAGCAGCGCCCAGCGCGCCACCACCTCCAGCCCCGAGCTGACCGAGCTCGCCGTCGCCGCCGGCGCCACGGCACCCGCTGCGGACACGCCGACCCCGAACGCGTAGGCGCCGGTCGTCGCGTGGCCGTCGATCGCCGAGACCGACCGGTAGCGCACCGTGTAGATGCCCCGGTCCAGCGGTGCGAGGCCGACGGCGAGCGCCAGCGGCTCGCCCGGGACCGCCGCGACGGGCCCCGACGTGCGCGAGCGGCCGTCAGGACCGAGCACCTCGATCTCTGACAGCGACGCCTCGGGCCGCTCGGAGAACGTCAGGCGTACCGCGGTCGTCGCGGCCGGGACGGTCACGCCCGCCGCGGGGTCGGCCACAGCGAGCCCGGCGTGGGCTCCCGCGACCTCCGGAGCGCCGCCCCCGAGCAGCGCGCCGAGCGCGAGGACGCGCAGTAGGGTCGCGCGGGATGGCCGACGAGCTCTCACCCGCAGACCGCTCTTCCCTCGCCGCAGAGCAGGGTCCGGTGAACATGGCCGTCGGTGGCGTGCTCGTGTTCGAGAGCGGCGAGGGGGTGACCCACGACGCCATCATCTCGCGGTTGGAGGGCCGGTTGCATCTGATTCCGCGCTACCGCCAGCGGCTGCAGCAGCCGACGCCCGGCGGATTCACCAATCCGGTGTGGGTCGACGACAAGGGCTTTGACTCGCACTGGCACGTCCGGCGGGCCGCCAGCGAGGACGTCGCGCGCCTCGTCGGCGTCGAGATGTCGCGGCGGCTGGACCGCTCGCGGCCGCTGTGGGAGATGACCGTCGTCGACGGCTTCGCGCCCGATCGCGTGGCGCTCGTGCCCAAGATGCACCATGCGCTGGTCGACGGCGTGGCCGCCGTCGACGTGGGCACGGTGATCCTCGATCCGTCGCCCGAGCCGATGGACCTCACCCCCGATTCGCCGTGGGAGCCCAAGGCCTATGACCGCCGCCGACACCTCGCGCGCCTCGCCGCGGCACCGATGTTCCAGGCCCAGCGCCTGTTCCTGCAGGGGGCCGAGCGAGCGCTGGGCGCCGCCGACCCCTTCCGCGCGGCAGGCGACCTGCGCCGCGCGACCGAGCTGCTGACCGAGCTCGCGCGCAACCGGCCGCAGGCGCCGATGACGTTCCTCAACCGCCCGATCGGCCCGAACCGCCGCTACGCGATGGCGCGGGCGCCGCTGCCCGAGCTCAAGGCCGCCGCCAAGGCCGCCGGCGGAACGGTCAACGACGCGATCCTCGCCGCCGTCGCCGGCATGCTCGGCCGGCTGTTCGCGCTGACGGGCGAGCGGCCCTCGCGCTCGCCGGTCGCGCTCGTCCCGGTCAGCGTGCGCCAGGAGGGCGAGCAGGGCGGCAACCGCATCTCGACGGTGCTCGTCGACCTGCCGTCGATGGCCGCCACTCCCGCCGCGCAGATCGCCGAGGTCCACGCGACCATGACCGCGCTGAAGGAGTCGGCCGCGGTGCGGGCGGGCGCGCTGCTGGTCGGCGCCAGCGGCTGGGCGCCCCCGCTCGTGTCCTCCGGCCTGGCCCGGGCGATGGGCGGCGTGCGCGCGTTCAACGTCGTGGTGTCGAACATCCCGGGCCCGCAGCAGCCGTTCTACCTCAACGGCTCCAAGCTGCTCGAGGTCTACCCCGCCGTGCCGCTCAACCCGGCCTCGCAGGGGCTGACCGTCGGCGTGCTCTCCTACAACGGCGCGGTCCACTTCGGGCTGCTTGCCGACCGCGACCTCGACCCACCCGTCGAGGCCGCCCGCGAGGCGCTCGTCGAAGCGCTGGCCGACCTGACGCGATAGAGCGTGCCCGGTGCGGGCTAGCGCCGCTCGATCGTGAGCACCCGCGCCCCGCGGGACGGCGCCGCCACCGCGATGCCGTCCCGCAGCTGTGCCGCGCTGAACGTCCCGACGACGGCGTCGTCAGGAGCCGCGCGCAGCTCGTAGTCGCCGTCGGGGACGTTGCGCAGCGCGACGGTGACGGTCTCGCGTGGGTCGTCCTGGCGGAAGGCCAGCAGCGCGCCGCGGCCCGTCTCGGGGTTCCAGCTCTGCAGCGCGGTCCAGTGCTTGCCGTCGAGCGGGTCGGCCAGCAGCGGATAGACCACGCCGCTCAGGTAGTCCTCTCGGTGCGCCTTGCCCCAGTCCAGCCACGTCCGCGCCTCGTCGAGCAGCTGCGGCGTCCACGCCGCGTCGCGCAGGTCGTCGGAGATCATCTGCTCGTTGAGCAGCGTGGCCGCGACGGCGGTGCTCGCCGGCTGGCCGTTGCGCTGCGCGCCCGTCAGGACCTTCTGGCCCAGGGCCTGCGCCGGGACCCACGGCGACAGCGACCACGTGTTGTGGAGCACCTGCGCCACGCCCGGGCCGCCGTTGGTGAACCACGTCGGCCCGCGCACCACCGACTCGAACGGGAACAGCCGGTAGTCGTTGGTCTCGTCGATGGCGAACGCGACGCCCGGGAAGTCCGCGCGCAGCTCGTCGATCAGCGCGAGGAAGCGGTCGTGCATCTCGTAGAGGTCGTTGCTCCCGGCGCAGTCGAGCCAGACGAGGAAGTCGAACTTGAAGAGCCTGACGTGCCACTCGGTGATCGCCTCGCGCAGCCGCGCCTCGAGATGGTCGAGGTAGCCCGTGCTCCAGATGCCCAGGCCGGCCTCGTTGGACCCGTCGTCGGGCGTCAGCAGGTTCGCGGCGCCGGTGGCGGCGCCGACCGGGGCGCAGGCCCACTCGGGGTGCGCCCTGAACGTCTCGGACGCCGGGTTGAAGCTCATCGGGCTCATCCACAGGCCGAGCTTCATCGGCGCGATCGCCTCGCGCACGGCGGCGAACGAGTCGTCGGGGAAGCGCGGGGCGAACTTGCCGCGCGGCTCGGGGTGCTGGGGCGAGTCGGGCTCCCAGTCGCCCGACGCCGCCTGCCAGCCGTCGTCGAGCGTGAAGACGTCGGCGCCCAGGCGCCGCGCCACGGGAGCGATCTGCCTGACGACGGCCAGGTCGACGTCGTCCTTGGCCCCGGTCGAGATGACGTCGTCGTCGGTGCCGTCGGTGTTGAAGACGACGTCGCGCGGATAGGGGTCGATGCGCTGGTCGACGAGGTAGCGATGGAACTGCCAGGCCTCGTCGTCGGCCTCGCGGCCGGCGCCGGTGAACGTCGCGGGCAGCGCCAGGCCCGCGGCGGTGATGAGCCGGCCGCGGCCCGCGGTCTGGTCGAGCGGGTTCTCGGCGTGGCCGCTCTCCTCGAGCGGGCCGAGGCTGATCACGTCCCGGGTGAAGTCCACGCGCGTCGAGGCGGACTCGCCGTCGTAGAGCGCCCGCGAGGACGGGAAGTCGTTGCGCTCGAGGACGCTGAAGACCGTTCGCCGATCGGGCAGCGCCGTGGTTATCCACTCGCCGGGCGCCGACAGCACGGCGCCGCGCTCGCCCGTCCGGGTGTCGCGCCAGTCGCCGGCGTGGGCGTCGCCCAGCGAGCCGTACTCCGGGCCCTCCCAGTCGGACTCGCCGCGCCAGTCGGCGCCGGCGCGGAAGGCGTGGATGACCGGCAAGGCCCGGTCGCCGACGTGGACCTCGTCGATGGTCGCGGCGGAGAGCAGCAGCGGCACCGGTGAGGCCAGCGTCGTCTGGGTGCGAAAGCCGGCGATCCCGGGGTAGGCCTCGACGGTGCGGGTCGCCGTCAGCAGCGGGAACGTCGCGCTGGCCAGCGCCATGGTCACGCGCACGCCGCCCTTGTCCGCCGGCGCCAGCGTCACGCCGGTGACGGCGAAGTCGGTGCTCGGCAGCGCCTGCCCCGCGATGGTCAGCGTGAAGTCCGGTCCGGCCGCGGTCAGCCCCGCGATCCGCGAGCCGAAGGCGGCCCGCTCCCACGTGCGGCCGATCTCGCCGTTGGCCAGCGTGACGTGGCCGGCGTCGACGGTCGCGGTCACACCGTGATCGGAGAGCGTCTGCGCCTCGGCCGGTGCGCAGACGAGCAGCGCGAGACCGAGTGGCAGCAGGCGGCGGAGGCGCATGCTCCCTGAACGAGATCCAGCGGAGGAACTTGCGCGGGGTGCAAAACTCCGCGCAATGGCCGACGCTGCCCAACAACCGCTCGATCTCATCCTCGCCCGGAATCTGATGTCGGTGCTCGAGACGCCGTCGTTCCTCGTCGACAACGACGGTCAGATGGTCTTCTTCAACGAGGCGGCCGGTGACATGCTCGGCAAGAGCTTCGAGGAGATCGGCCGGCTCAGCCGCGAGGAATGGAACGCGATCGGACCGGTCGACGCCGAGGGCCGGCCCGTCCCCAGCGAGAAGATGCCTCTGGCCGTCGCGCTGCGCGAGGGCCGCCCCGCCCACGGGCGCTTCCACATCCACACCGACGCCGGCCGCGTCGTCGAGGTCGAGACGAGCGCCGTGCCGCTCGTCTCCAGCGGCGACTTCCACGGCGCGATGGTGGTGTTCTGGCCGGTGGCGCGGTGAAGGTCCGCTTCTGGGGCGTGCGCGGCTCCGTCCCGGTCGCCGACGCCGGGTGGCTGCGCTACGGCGGCAACACGGCGTGCGTCAGCGTCGAGCTCGCCAGCGGCGGGCGCCTGGTGCTCGACGCCGGGACGGGCATCCGGACGCTGGGCGCCACGATCGACCCGGCGGCGCAGCCCATCCACATCCTGCTGACCCACCTGCACCTCGACCACATCAGCGGGCTGCTGTTCTTCGCGCCGCTGTTCCATCCCGACGCCGAGGTGACCATCTGGGGCCCGCCCGGGCCGGGCGACCTGCGCAAGCGCCTCGCGCGCTACCTCTCCGCGCCGCTCTCGCCGGTCGAGATCCGCGAGCTGCCGGCCAAGGTGACGTTCCGCGAGTGCTCGCCCGACGGGTGGCAGGTCGGCGACGCGCGGATCTCCGCCGCGCAGGTGGTCCACCGCGGCCCGACGCTCGGCTACCGCATCGAGGAGGGCGACGCCTCGCTGGCCTACATCCCCGACCACGAGCCGGGGCTCGGCCAGGATCTGGAGAACGACCCACCGGAGTGGATCTCGGGCCACGCGCTGGCCTGCAACTCCTCGCTGCTCATCCACGACGCCCAGTACACCGAGGCCGAGTACGCGCTGACCGTCGGTTGGGGCCACAGCCGGATCGCCGACGCCGTGACGTTCGCCCGCCGGACCGAATCGGAGCGCGTCGCGCTGTTCCATCACGACCCGGGCCACGACGACGACAGGCTCGACGAGCTCGCCAACGACGCCCGTGCCATCGCCGACGGGGCCGGCGAGGTCTTCATGGCGCGCGAGGGCGCGACCATCGAGCTGTAGGACGGCGTGAGACCAAGCCGACACTGACGCGCCGCCGCCGCTGGCTCACAGTGGGCGGCATGAGATTTCCCCCGGTCCTCGCGCTCTGCGCCTCCGTCACGCTGCTGCTCGCCTCGCCGGCCCTCGGAGCGCAGCGCTTCGCCGCGCCCGCGGCCGCGGGCGCCATGAACTGCACCTCAGCCGCCAACGCCTGCACGTTCGTCTCCGCGATGGGCGCGGCGGGCGCCGGCGACGAGATCGTCCTGGCCGGCGGGACCTACCCCGCCATCGGTTCCGCGGTCAGCCAGGTGGCCAGCAACCTCACCATCCGGCCCGCCGATCCGGCGGTTCGGCCCCTGCTGCAGTTCACGACCAACGGGCAGCTTCGGCTGTTCGTCGCCACGCTACGTGACATCGACATGACGTCGACCGGCAGCAACGGCGTCGCCCCGCTCTACGACTCGGGCGGCGGGACGATCGAGCGGGTGCGGATCACCAGCACGGGCTCGCTCGCCACCGGTGCCGAGCTGTACTCGACCACGATGCGCGACAGCACGATCGTGGTCAGCGGCACCAACGCCCGCGGGATCTGGACCTCGCCCAGCGGAGCGGTGGTCAACAGCCAGCTGCGCAACCTGACCGTGCTGGCCTCGGGCACGAACAGCCGAGGGCTCGATCTGGGCAACAACGCCGCCGGCGGCAGCACCTCCGTGGTGGTCAGCAACGTGATCGCCCGCGCCACCGGCCCGGCCGACGTGTACGCCCATGCCGTCGCCGGAGCGCCGGTGTCGATCCAGATCGACCACAGCAGCTTCGCCACGGTGGCGACCACCGGCGGCGCGGTCATCAGCGACGGCGGCGGCAACCAGAACGACACCGCACCGGTCTTCGTCGACCAGGCGGCGGGCGACCTGCGCGAGGCGCCGGGCTCGCCGACCATCAACGCGGGCGCCGACAATGCGGCCAACGGGACGCTCGACGTGGCGAGCAGCCCGCGCACCGTGGGCACCACCGACATCGGTGCCCACGAGCACTTCCCCGCCCCGGTGCTCGGCGCCCCGGTGGGCGCGACGCCGACCGCCACGACCGCGACGGTCACCGTGCCCGTCGATCCGGGCGGCCTCTCCACGGCAGTCCACCTCGACTTCGGGCCGACGGCGGCCTACGGGACGAGCACCCCGGCGCAGGATGCCGGCGCGGGCGTCGGCTCTGGCGACCGCGCGTTCTCGGTGGAGGGGCTCTCGCCCGCGACGACGTACCACGCGCAGGTCGTGGCGATCAGCGCGGGCGGCACGACGACCAGCAGCGATGTCGCCTTCACGACTCCGGCCGCTCCGGTCGTCGTACCGCCCGTCGGCGACGGGACGCCGACGCCGCCGGTCGCCCTGCCCGTCGCGGCGACGCTCCTCACGGCGGCCGCCCGGATCGGAGCGCGCCGCTCAGTCACGTTGCAGCTCAGCTGCCCGGCGACAGCGGCCGGCGGGTGCGCGGGAACGCTGATGCTCAGCTCGGGCCGTTTGCGCTTGGCGAAGACCTATGCGCAGGCCGCCGGCACGACGCTCGAGCTCAGCGTCCGGCTCTCGAAGAAGTTCGTCGCCCGGGTGCGGTCCGGCCGGGGCCACCGCCGCGCCGTGATCGCGCGGACCGCGACGGGTGCCGTCAAGCGCAAGCTCACGCTCCGGGCCGCCGTGGCCCGGAGCGCGAGCGGACGCGACTAGTTCAGGCGCTCGACCAGCATGGCCTGGCCCATGCCGCCGGCCACGCACATCGACTCGATGCCGTAGGTGCCGCCGGTGGTCTCGAGGCCGTTGAGCAGCGTGGTCATGATGCGAGCGCCGGTCATCCCGAAGGGATGGCCGAGGGCGATCGCGCCGCCGAACGGGTTGAGCTTCTCGGCCGGGATCTCGAGCTCCTCCATGCACGGCACGATCTGCGCCGCGAACGCCTCGTTGATCTCGACGATGTCGATGTCGCTCATGGTCATCCCGGTCTGCGCGAGCAGGGCCTGGATGGCCGGGATCGGGCCGAGGCCCATGTACTCCGGACGGATTGCCGCGACCGTCGACGCGACGATGCGCGCCCGCGGCTTGAGGCCCAGCGACTCGGCCTTCTCCTGGCTCATGACCAGCACCGCGGCGGCGCCGTCGTTGAGCGGGCAGGCGTTGCCGGCCGTGACGGTGCCGTCCGGCTTGAACGCCGGCTGCAGCGCGGCGAGCTTCTCGAGCGTGGTGCCCGGGCGCGGCCCGTCGTCCTGCGTGACCTCGCCGTCGGCGGTCTGCACGGCGATGATCTCCTTGTCGAAGTGGCCGCTCTCGCGGGCCTCCACGGCACGGTTCTGCGAGATGACGGCCCACTCGTCCTGCGCTTCGCGCGAGACGTTGCAGCGGTCCGCCACGTTCTCGGCGGTCAGCCCCATCGGGATGTAGACGTTGTACGCCGATCCCTCGGACCCGTCGAGGTTGGGATGGAACTCGAAGTCCATGCCCCCGGCGCGGGAGACGGCCTCGACGCCGGCGGCGATGTACTGATCGCCCTCCCCGGCCTTCACGGCGTGGAACGCCATGCGGATGGTCTGCAGCGACGAGGCGCAGAACCGGTTGAGCGTGCAGGCGGGCACGTGATGGTCGATGCCGGACAGCAGCCCGGCGTTGCGACCGATGTTGTAGCCCTGCTCACCCGCCCCGTTGGCGTTGCCCATCATGATGTCGCCGGTCTCGGCGAAGTCGACGTCGGGATTGCGGTCCACGAGCGCCTTCAGGGGCACCGCGGCGAGGTCGTCGGCACGGACGTCCTTGAGCGACCCCTTGAACGCGCGACCGATCGGCGTCCGGATCGCGTCGACGATCACTGCTTCAGGCATGGGAGATGTAGGTCCTTTCGGGATTGGGGCCCCCGCGGTCTCACTCCAGGGGGCGATGGTGGTCGCGCGGTCTCACTCCGGCGACTCCCTCAGTCTACCCGTGGCACGAACGTCCATGACGGCACCTCAGCGAGTGGCGTCCGGGACGTTGACCTGTGCAAGCAGGTGATGCGGCTGGTAGTAGACGTCGTCGGAGGGCACCCGGCGAACCGTGTACCCGACGCCTCGCCACGCCGCCTCCTTGCGGGCGTCCTCATCCGCGAACCGATGGAACTGATCGCCGTCGATCTCGACGATCAGCTTGCGTTCGCGCCATACCAGGTCGGCCTCGCAGCCACCGACGCGCACGTTGACCTTCGGTGCCATCACCCCGGCGTCATGCAGCACCTCCAGCGCCCGGCTCTCGGCGTCGCTGCGGCAGCGGTGATACGGAATCGTCGCGTACCGATCGCACAGATCGACGAGAACAGCGGTCCCACGCTGACCCGCCAGCACCTTCGAGATCTGGTTGGCCGTCGTCGTCTTCAACCGGATGCTCTCGCGGAACGCCCTCCCTAGTTGCTGCCGTTTCAGGCCGGCCGCCACGTCCACGAGCGCCCGCTCCGCCGTGACGATCGGAATGCCGTCTCGCCGCGTGGTCTGCCCCTCCAGCGTCGTGGAACGGGCAACGAGGAGAGAGCCTGTGCGCCGCGGTCCACCGCTGCCGGGACGGACCACCGTGACGACCTGTGCGGGTGCTTCGTGGAAGCCCCAGCAACCGGTGGCGGTCGCACCGGCCAGGAACGTGTCCGGTGCCGTCAGCACGGCGGCAATCCACACCTGGCGCTGCGTCAGAGGCGCGCGGAACAGCGCATAGACACCACGGTGAATGGTCCGCCAGCCCTGCTGGCGCGCTTGCTGCTCGATCATGCGCCGGCTCCACCCCAGGCCGCGCAGCTGCCGCCACGCCACGAGGTCATCCTGGTGCGCCAGCAGCGAAACAAGTCGAGCGTCCCACATGCCACCTCTAGGGGTGGCGTCCGGGACGTTCGCCCCCCTACAGCCCCAATCCCTGGACGCCCAGCTCGTCGAAGCCCACGTGGTGGGCGAGCTCGTGGCGGGTGGTGATGAGGATCTGCTCGCGCAGGAGGTCGGTGTCGTGGCCGAAGTCGCGGCGCAGGGTGTCGCGGAAGATGATGATGCGGTCGGTGGTGGTGTCGCGGGCGGCGCCGTCGCCCTGGTAGAGGCCGTAGGCGCGGTGGCGGCGGCCGTCGTCGCTGATGAGCACCGCGACGTTGTGGTCGAGCACGCGCTTGAGGATCGGCGGCAGCTCGTCGATCGCCTCGCGGACGATCTCCTCGAAGTCGCGGTCGTCGAGCGGGTCGAGCGCGAGGAACTCGTCCTCGTCGGGCTCGGCGGCGACGCCGTCGCGGGCCAGGCGCTCGGCGCGCAGGACGACCTGATCGAACTCGGCCTCGGACTCCGGCTCCTCCCAGCCCGCCATCCGCAGGAACACCAGGCCGGCGATGCCGAAGAGGACGGCGGCGCCGAAGCCGACGACGGCGAGCGTCTCGACCGCCTTGATCCAGCCGACCGGGCTGAAGCCCTGGAGCGCCACGATCGCCGACAGCCCCGTGCTCAGCGCGACGGCGGCGGCCCAGGCGATGCGCGACGTCGGCATCAGCGCGACATCTGCCTTCCGATGACGAGGCGCTGGATCTCGTTGGTGCCCTCGTAGATCTGGGTGATCTTGGCGTCGCGCATCATCCGCTCGACGGGGTACTCGGACACGTAGCCGTAGCCGCCGAGAACCTGGATCGCCTCGATCGTGACGTCCATCGCGGCATCGGAGGCGAACAGCTTGGCCATCGAGCTGTACATGCTCAGGTTGGGGTCGTTGCGGTCGGCCATCGCGCAGGCCTTGTAGAGCAGCTCGCGGGCGGCGGCCGTCTTGGTCTGCATGTCGGCGAGCTTGGCCTGCAGCGCCGGCAGCTCGATGATCGGCTTGCCGAACGCGATGCGCTCCTTCGCGTAGCCGACGGCGTAGTCGATCGCGCCCTGCGCGATGCCGACGGCCTGCGCGCCCGCGCCCAACCGCGTGCGCTCCAGCGTGGCCAGCGCGACCGACAGGCCCTTGCCCTCCGCGCCGAGGCGGTTGGCGTCGGGAATCCGGACGTCCTCCATCACCGGCGAGCCCGTCGGCGAGCCCTTGATGCCCAGCTTGTGCTCGAGGTTGGCGATCGAGAAGCCGGGACGGTCGGCCTCGACGATAAATGCCGTCGAGCGGCGCGCCTCGCGATCGGTGATCGCGAACACGACGTAGAAATCGGCGATGGTCGAGTTCGTGATCCAGTTCTTGGTGCCGTTGAGCACCCACTCGTCGCCGTCGCGCACGGCCGTCGTGCGCATCGACGCCGGATCCGATCCCGCCTCGGGCTCAGACAGCGCGAAGGCCGGCGACCACTCGCCCGACGCGCACTTCGGCAGCCACTGCTGCTTCTGCTCCTCGGTCCCGAACAGCTGGATCGGCAGCGACCCGAGCTCCTGGACCATGATGATCAGCGCGCTCGAGGCACACGCCTTGGCCACCTCCTCGATGGCCACGTTGAGCATCAGCGTCCCCGTGCCGGTGCCCCCGTACTGCTCTGGAAACGGCAGCCCGAGAAGGTCCTGCTCGGCAAACAGCTTGCGGATGTCCCACGGGTATTCGGCCTTCGCATCGATCTCCGCAGCGCGCGGCGCGACCTTTTCCGTGACGATCTGCCGAATGGTGTCGCGGAAATCCTTGTGCTCGGCGGGAAGGTCGTAGATGTCGGCCGTCGCCGTCGATGCGTCCATGCCACGCATGGTATTGCCGCTGACAGGGCAGACGGGCGGGCATGGGAATCGGAACATCACTGGTCCTGATCGCCGTTGGCGCGATCCTGAAGTGGGCCGTCACGGACGAGATTTCGGGCGTCGAGCTGTCGACGATCGGCCTGATCCTGCTGCTGGTGGGCATCCTGGGCCTGATCATCTCGCTGCTGTTCATGGGCAACGCGTTCGGCCGCCGCGACGCCGTCGTGCGCGAGCGTTACGTGGACGACCGCCCGCCCGTCTGACGTTCTCCCGCTGGGAGGACCTCTGACCGCCGTCGAGGTCCGGCTTGCCCGCGAGGACGAGCTGCGACCCGCTGTCCGCGCGCTCTCCGAGGCGGGGTTCGGCCCGCACGTCGGGCGCCTGATCGACTGGCCCTGGCAGCAGCCGGCCGGCTGCGTGCTGGTCGCGCTCGGCCGCCTGCGCCGGATCGTCGGCGGCGCCTGCTGCGCGAGCTTCGGGACCACGGGCTGGATCGGCGCGCTCGGGGTCGTTCCTCGCGCGCGCGGGCGCGGAGCCGGCAGCGCGCTGACCGAGGCGTGCGTCGAGTGGCTGCGCGCCCGCGGCGCCGAGACGGTGTTGCTGCACGCGACCGACGCCGGCCGCCCGGTCTACGAGCGCGTCGGCTTCGTGGCCGAGGGTCGCTCCCGCGCCTGGCGCGGCGGGCCGTCGCACCCGCCGCACGGCTACGGCCTGCGGGCGCTGCGGCCCGCCGACCGCGAGGCCATCGGCGCCCTCGACCAGCGCATCACCGGCGAGCGACGCGACCCGGTCCTCGACGCGGTCGCTCCGCTGTCGGGCCTGGCCGCCGAGCGCGACGGGCAGCTGCGCGGCTACCTGCTCGCCTCGCCGTGGGGGGCGGGCCCCGCGGTGCTCGCCGATGACCCGGAGGCCGGCCTCGACCTGCTCAGCGCCGCCCGCGGCGCCACGCAGGGGCCGTCGATCCTCACGCTGCCCGACGAGAACACCACCGCGGTCCGCGCGCTCGAGAGCTGGGGCTTCCGCGCGGTCAACCACGCCGAGCGCATGCGCCTGGGTCCGCCGGTGGGCTGGCATCCCGAGGGCCTCTTCGGCATGTACAACCTGTTCTGGGGCTGATGGACGAACTGCGATTTGACCTGGGCGGCGGCGCCGCGGTGCGCGAGGTGCGCCACGACGACGTCGACGCCCTGTTCGCGACGAGCACCGCCAACCAGGCGCACCTGCGGCCGTGGATGCCGTGGGCCGCCCACATCGAGCGTGAGCACACGCAGCAGTACGTCGCGATGGGGCTCGCCCAGCGGGCGCGCGAGGACGGCGCGCAGTTCGTGCTGCTCGTCGACGACGAGGTCGCCGGCTCGATGGGCTTTCACCGGATCGACTGGGTCAACCGGATGACGTCGCTGGGCTACTGGATCGCCGAGGCCCATCAGGGCAAGGGCGTCATCAGCCGCGCCGTCACCGCGCTGGTCGACCACGCCTTCGGCAGGTGGCAGCTGCACCGCGTCGAGATCGACGCCGCCGTCGACAACGTCCGCAGCCGCGCGGTGCCCGAGCGGCTCGGGTTCGTCGAGGAGGGCGTGCGCCGGCACGGCGAGCGGTTCGGCACCGAGTACCGCGACCTCGTCGTCTACTCGATGCTCGAGCCCGACTGGCGCCGCTAGACGACCGGACCGGCGTCGGTGCCCTGTCCGTGCCGGACGTCGGGCAGCCGGTACCACTCGATCATGTGGCCGTCGCGCACGAGCACCGCACCACGGACGACGCCGCCGACGCCCTGCCCGCAGTCCCCGCCGGGACGATCGGTGAGCCGCGCCTCGTAGATGACGAACCCGGCCGCCCCGCCGGCCTCGGTCATGCGCGCGCCGCACGGCAGGCTGTCGGTGACGGCCAGCGCCTGCTCCGGCGTCTTGATCAGCGCGACCGACGCGATGTTCTGAAAGCGCGCCGGCAGCCCGAAACGCCGCGCCGCCTTCTGGACCTCGCCACGGCTGAGCTCGTCGAGCCAGCCGCGCACGACCGCGACGTCCTCCTCGGGCGCGTCGCCCACGGCGCGCAGCGGCACGCGGCCCGGAAGGTGCAGCGCCTCGCGGACGCGGTCGTCGGCGGCGGAGCTCTGCGGCAGCGCCGGGGTGCTGCGGACGGCGGCGTCGTCGTCTCCCCCGCCACAGCCGGCAAGCACGACACACACCAGCAGCGGGGCGAAGCGCCTCATGCCCGGTCTACGGGTGCGCTGGTGTGCGGGATCACTGCGCCCATATGCTCCCACGCGCGTGACCTGGGAACCCGAGCTCGAGGATCTGCGCCGCCGCGAGGCCCTGGCCGCCGGCATGGGCGGCGAGGAGTCGGTGGCCCGGCAGCGCGACCGCGGCAAGCTGACGGTGCGCGATCGCATCGCGCTGCTGGTCGACGAGGGCTCATGGCGCGAGACCGGCCAGATCGCCGGCCGCGGCACCTACGGCGACGACGGCACGCTGACCGACTTCTCGCCGTCGAACTTCGTCGTCGGCCAAGGCCGCGTGGCCGGCCGCCGCGTGGTCGTCCAGGGTGACGACTTCACCGTCCGCGGCGGCGCCGCCGACGCCTCGATCTGGGAGAAGTTCGTCTGGCCCGAGCGCGCCGCCAACGAGCTGCGCCTGCCGCTCGTGCGCCTCGTCGACGGCACGGGAGGCGGCGGCAGCGTCAAGTCGCTCGAGGACATGGGCTTCTCCTACGTGCCGCCGCTGCCCGGTGGCGACATGTGGGTCGACAACCTCGCGAAGGTCCCGGTCGTCGCCGCCGCGCTCGGCCCGTGCGCCGGGCTCGGCGCCGCGCGCGTGGTGATGTCGCACTTCAGCGTGATCGTCAAGAAGGTCGGCCAGCTGTTCGTCGCCGGCCCGCCTGTGGTCGCCTGGGCGATGGGCGAGGAGCTCGACAAGGAGACGCTCGGCGGCTCGCGGATGCAGACCAAGGCGGGCGCGGTCGACAACGAGGCGGTCGACGAGGAGGACGCGATCGCCCAGCTCAAGCGCTTCCTCTCGTATCTGCCCGACAACGTCTGGGACGCGCCACCGATCGTCGCGTCGACCGACCCCGCCGGCCGCCGCGACGACGAGCTCCTCGACATCGTCCCGCGCGACCCGCGCAAGACGTTCAAGATCCGCCGCGTCCTCGAGCTGGTCTTCGACTCCGGCTCGGTGTTCGAGCTCGGCGCGCGCTTCGGCCCGTCGCTGGTCACCGCCCTCGCCCGCCTCGACGGGCGCCCCGTCGGCGTGCTGGCCTCCGACAGCGTCCACTACGGCGGCAGCCTGACCGCCGACGCCTCGGACAAGCTCGCCCGCTTCGTCGACATCTGCGACCAGTTCCACCTCCCGGTCGTCAACCTCGTCGATCAGCCCGGCTTCCTCGTCGGCCGCGAGAGCGAGCAGGCCGGCACGATCCGCCACGGCGGCCGCGCGCTCTTCGCGGTCAATCAGGCGACGGTCCCGTGGTGCTCGATCCTGCTGCGCAAGGTCTACGGGATCGCCGGCGCCGCGCACGGCAACGGCGCGCGGCTGAACCTGCGCTACGCCTGGCCGTCGGGCAACTGGGGCTCGCTGCCGATCGCCGGCGGGCTCGAGGCCGCCTTCAAGCGCCAGCTCGAGGCCGCCGAGGATCCCGCTGCCCTGCGCGCCGAGATCGAGGGGCGCCTGTCCGCCGTCCTCTCCCCCTTCCGCACCGCCGAGCACTTCTCGATCGAGCACATCATCGACCCGCGCGACACCCGCCAGATCCTCTGCGAGTGGGCCGAGCGCGCCCACGAGCTCGTGCGCTACGAGCTCGCTGCCGGGCCGAAGGCCCGTGGCCCGCGGCCCTAGACGCGCTTGAACCTACGATTGAACCCATGACCTTCGGCACCCCCGACATCGAGATCACGCCGCAGCAGGCCCGCGAGATGCTCGACAGCGCGAACGCCCAGCTGGTCGACGTGCGCGAGTCCTACGAGTGGGACGAGGGCCGCATCGCCGGCGCGCGCCACATCGAACTCGAGCGGCTCGCGTCGCAGGCCGAGTCGATCGACAAGGACCGCCCCGTCATCTTCCAGTGCCGCCTGGGCGCGCGCAGCGCGATGGCCACGCAGGCGTTCCGCACCGCGGGCTATGACGCCTACAGCATGGCCGGCGGCCTGCAGGCCTGGGCCGAGGCCGGCCTGCCGCTCGAGCCCGAAGACGGCCGCGTCGCCGACCACTAGCCGGCGCGCAGCTACACCAGCTGGACGTTGACCGCCTTGGGGCCCTTGTCGCCCGGCTCCTCGTCGTAGGACACGCGGGCGCCCTCGGCCAGGGACTTGAAGCCCTCGCCGCCGATGCCCGTGTGATGCACGAAGAGATCCTTCGTGCCCTCGTCCGGCGTGATGAAGCCGAACCCCTTGTCGTCGCTGAACCACTTGACGGTTCCTGTCGGCATGGGCGAGAACGTACCATGTGCCACATGAAGAACTCCGGTGACGGCTGGACGTCCGCGACGCTCGACGAGATGGGCGAGGGTCCGGGCTTTCGCAAGGTGCGCAAGGAGCTCGGCATCGAAGCCTTCGGCGTCAACGCGATCGTCATCCCGCCGGGCTTCGCGACCGGCGTGCACTGGCACGACGAGCAGGACGAGCTGTACTTCGTCCACGCCGGGCGCATCGAGATGGAGTTCGGCGACGGTGCCACGCAGGAGCTCGGCCCCGGCGGGTTCGCGCACGTCTCCGCGGCCACGCACCGCAAGGTGCGCAACCCCGGCGAGACCGACGCCGTCTACGTCGTCATCGGCGGCAAGGACGGCTACGTCGGCCGCGACGGGCGTGCCCCCGAGGACACGCCGCGCGTCGTCCCGCCGGCTGCCTAGCCCTGCACTTCAGCGGGGATGTCGATCTCCCGCTTGAGGATCTTGCCGGTGGGCCCCTTCGGGAGCTCGTCGACGAACCAGATCTTGCGCGGGTACTTGTAGGACGCGACGTGCTCCTTGGCGTGCTCGCGGAGCTCCTCCTCGGTCACGCTCTGCCCGTCCTTGAGCGCGATGGCGGCTCCCACCTCCTCGCCGAGCGAGTCGTCCGGGACGCCGAGCACGGCGACCTCGCGGACCGCGGGATGCTCGTAGAGCACCTCCTCGATCTCACGCGGGTACACGTTGTAGCCGCCGCGGATGATCATGTCCTTCTTGCGATCGACGATCGAGAAGTAGCCGTCCTCGTCGACGACCGCCATGTCCCCGGAGTGGAACCAGCCGTCCTTGATGGCGTCCTCCGTCGCGTCGGGCTTGTTCCAGTAGCCCTTCATCACGTTGTGGCCCTTGATGACGATCTCACCGACCTCGCCCTGGGCGACCTCCTTGCCGTCCTCGTCGACGACCTTCATCTCGACGCCCTCGATCGGCGTGCCGATCGAGCCGGGCTTGCGCTCCTTGTCGGGATGGTTGAACGAGGCGACCGGCGAGGTCTCCGACAGGCCGTAGCCCTCGAGCACCTTGCAGTCGAACTTCTCCTCGAACGCGCGCATGACCTCGACGGGCATGGCCGCGCCGCCCGATCCGCAGAACTTCAGCGAGCTCGTGTCGCGCTGGTCGGCCGTCGGCTCGTGGAGCATCGCCGCGTACATCGTCGGCACGCCGAGCATCACCGTCACCTTGTCGCGCTCGATGATCTCGAGAGCCTTGGCCGGCTCGAAGCGCGGCAGCAGCGTGACCGTGGCCCCCGCGCGCACGCCGCAGTTCAGCGAGCATGTCTGCCCGAACGAGTGAAACAGCGGCAGCCCGCCGAAGATCACGTCATCGTCGCCGTACTCGAACAGCGACGAGGCGACCTCGGCGTTGCGCATCAGGTTGTCGTGCGTGAGCTCGGCGCCCTTCGGCGTCCCGGTGGTCCCCGACGTGTAGAGGATCACCGCGGTGTCGGAGCCGTCGCGGTCGGCGACCTCGTCGACCGGGTCGCTGACGTCGCCGAGCATCTGCTCGAACTCGCCCGGCTTGACCAGGACGCAGTCGGCGCCGGCCTGCTCGGCGCCGGTCTGGGCGGCCTCGGCGAAGTCGTGCCAGGCGAAGACGATCTTCGCCCCCGGGTCCTCGAGGTAGAACTTGACCTCGCGCCCCTTGAGCAGCACGTTCATGGGCACGACGACGCCGCCCGCGCGCAGCACGCCGTAGTAGACGACCGCGAAGTACGGGACGTTGGGCAGCATGATCCCCACCCGGTCACCGGCCTGAAAGCCCTTGTCCCGGAGTATCGCCGCGATCCGCGCGCTTCCCGCGTCGAGCAGCCCGTAGGTCAGCTCCGCGTCGTCGAGCTTGAGGGCGACACCGTCGGCGTTGCGCGCGACGGAGTCTGTGAGGATCGTGGCAAGGTTCGCGCTCATGCCGTGAGGGTAGACGAGAGCCCATGGCCCCTGACGAGCAAGAGCACGAGCACCACGCCGACATCTCCGACCTCGAGGAGAACCCGCCGAAGAACCTCGAGGACTGGCCGAGCGACGAGCGCAAGTACGAGACCGTCGGCGGCAAGGAGGGCGGGCACGGCTACGAGGAGGGTCCCGAGTCCAACCTCGGGCCGTCCGGGCTGCGCCATCACGAGGACGGCAGCGTGTCGATCGACGGCGAGAAGGTCGACAACCCCGAGGACTACAAGGGCGATCCGATCCCCGGCGGCCCCACCGACCCGAACGCGAGCGGCATCCCCGGCGAGTAGCCGTCCAGCGCCCGTAGACACATCCGGCGGCTCCTACCGGCTTCACACCGGTAGGAGACGGTGGTCCTTCCGGGCCCGCCGATCCTCTGCCGCGTGCCCCCCGCTGCATCTCATGTCCTCGAGCTGGCTCCGCCCGTCATCCGGCGCGGCGCCGCTGCGCCGGCCGGCGCACGGCACGATGCCTTCGAGGGCACCCGCTTCGCCGTCCTCAGCGGGGTCACCGACGCGATCATGCTGTGGATCGCCGCGGCGCTGGTCATGGCCGCCGGCGCCCCGCAGTCGCAGACCGGCCTCGCCCTGAGCCTCGGCTTCGGCGCCGCCGCGATGGCGCGCCTGGCCATGCAGGGCATGTACGGCAGCCGCCCGGCGCGCATGAGCTCGCTGGACACGATCCGCCACACCGTCTCCTCCGTCCTCGTCGCCGCCGTCGTCGCGCTGGCCGCCGCCGCGCTCCTGGGAGCCGGCCACGACGAGGTCCGCGGCCTCGCCGTCACAGGCGCCATCGGCGCGACCCTGGTCGCCACCTTCCGCCTCGTCCTCGCCCAGGCCCGCCGCCGGGCCCGCCTCGCCGGCGCCAGCGGCAAGCGCGCGATCATCATCGGCGCCGGCCACATCGGCGTCCAGCTCGAGCAGCGCCTGCGCAAGATGCCCGAGCTCGGCCTCGAGCCCGTCGGCTTCCTCGACGCCGACCCGGCCCCCGCCTACCGCGACGCCGGCGGCATCGCCCCCATCCTCGGCGCCCCGGCGGACCTGGCCAAGACCATCCGCCGCACCGGCGCCGAGCACGTGATCATCGCCTTCTCCAACGCGCCCGACAGCACCGTGCAGCCGCTGCTGCGCCAGTGCGACGAGCTCGGCCTCGAGGTCTCGGTCGTCCCGCGGCTGTTCGAGAACGTCAGCTCGCGCCAGTGGGTCGAGCACGTCGGCGGCCTGCCGCTCGTCGGCCTGCACCGCGTCGACCCCAAGTCCTGGCAGTTCGCCATCAAGCACGCCCTCGACCGCGGGTTCGCGGCCCTGCTGCTGCTGGCCGCGTCGCCCGTCTTCGCGGTGCTCGCCGCCGCGGTCCGCACGTCCTCCCCCGGCCCCGTCTTCTACCGCCAGCGCCGCGTCGGCCGCGACGGCCAGGAGTTCGACATCCTGAAGTTCCGCTCGATGCGCATGGCTCCGGCCGAGGCCACCGAGGAGCTCAAGGCGCGCCTCGCGGCGTCCGGTGCCGCTCCCGGCGGCGTCGAGGGCGACGATCGCCGCACCGCGATCGGCACGCTGCTGCGCCGCACGTCGCTCGACGAGCTCCCTCAGCTGCTCAACGTCCTGCTGGGCCACATGAGCCTCGTCGGCCCGCGCCCCGAGCGCCCCGACTTCGTCGACCACTTCGGCACCACGGTCCGCCGCTACGACGACCGCCACCGCGTCAAGAGCGGCATGACGGGCTGGGCCCAGGTCCACGGCCTGCGCGGCCAGACCTCGATGACCGAGCGGATCGAGTGGGACAACTGGTACATCCAGAACTGGTCGCTGTGGCTCGATCTCAAGATCCTGCTGATGACCCCGATGGCCTGCGTCAACGCGCCGTCGGAGGACGCCGCGCCCGCCGCGAGCACCGCGCCGGACGCGCAGCTCACCGCCGCCGCCTGATTCGCCCGTAGGCTCTCCGCCGTGAACCGCAACCTCATCACGAGGATGGGGACGGCCAGCGGGGTCGTCGCCGCGCTGGTCGCGACGGTCTTCGCCGTGCTGGTCACCGCGGTCCGCGACCAGCGTGACTCCACCGAGGCCGCGCGCCGCTCACAGCAGCTGGTCAACGCCTCGAGCGAGGCGCGCGAGGATCTGATCGCCGTGGACCTCGGTCGCCGAGGCGGTCTGGCGAACGCCCCCGACGTCCGCGCCGCCGGCCGCGAGCTGCGCGTGATCCTCGAGCAGCGCCTGCCGCCGCTCGTCGACGGCAACGCCGAGCAGGCCGAGCGCGTCAGCAACCTGGCCGCCGCGCCCGAGAACCCGGCCGGCCGGGCGATGCTCAACGAGATCATCTCCACCGAGCAGGCCAACGTGGAGCGCCGGCGCGAGGAAGCGGACCGCAAGGCCAAGCAGGCGATCGCCCTGGGCATCGGCGGCCTGATCGGCTCGGCGCTGCTGATCGCGCTGCTGACCACCTACCTCACGCGCTACATCGTCGTGCCCGTGCGCCGCACGGCCAAGGCGGCCCACCGCCTGGCCACCGGCGACATGAGCGCGCGCGTCCCGGAGGAGGGCGACGCCGAGCCCGTCGAGCTCGCGCGTGCCTTCAACACGATGGCCTTCAACCTGCAGGAGGGCGAGCGGCTCAAGGACGAGTTCTTCGCCCTGGTCTCCCACGAGCTGCGCACCCCGCTGACGTCGATCATCGGCTACCTCGAGCTGGTCCTCGACGACGAGGAGGAGCTCTCCGACGACGCACGCAGGTTCCTCGAGGTCGTCGAGCGCAACGCCAAGCGCCTGCTGCGGCTCGTCGGCGACATGCTGTTCATCGCCCAGGTCGAGGCCGGGCGCCTGTCGCTGGAGTCCCACCCTCTCGACCTCACCCAGATCGCCGGCGAGTCCGTCGAGGCCGCGCGCCCGGCCGCCGAGCGCTCCAGCGTGACGCTCTCGCTGCGCGCCGAGCCGGTCAAGCCGATGGTCGGAGACCGCGACCGCTTCGGCCAGATGATCGACAACCTGGTCTCCAACGCGCTGAAGTTCACGCCGGAGGCCGGTCGCGTCGACGTCGTGCTCACCGACGGCGGCGATCACGCCTGCGTCGAGGTCTCCGACACCGGCATGGGGATCCCCGACGAGGAGCAGAAGCGGCTGTTCGAGCGCTTCTTCCGGTCGGCTTCGGCCACCGCGCGCGCCGTTCCCGGCGCCGGGCTCGGCCTGACCATCGTCAAGACGATCGTCGAGGCCCACGGCGGCACGATCGACCTGACGAGCCAGGAGGGCGAGGGCACGACCGTGCGCGTCAAGCTCCCCTACCCGCGCGCCGAGGCCGCGGCGTGACCGGCGACCGCCCCGTGGTCCTCGTCGCCGACGACGACGAGGACATCCTGATGCTCGTCGGATTGCGGCTCGACCGCGCGGGCTACGAGGTCGTCAAGGCCCGCGACGGCGTCGAGGCGCTCGAGGTCGTCGCCGAGCGCACCCCCGACATCGCGGTGGTCGACGTGATGATGCCGCGCATGGACGGCCACGAGCTCGTCCGCCGGCTGCGCGCGCGGCCCGAGACCGCGTCGATGCCGATCCTCGTCCTCACCGCCGCCGTCCACGACCGCGTCGCCGAGCAGAGCGCCGACGCTGGCGCCGACGCGCAGATGCGCAAGCCGTTCAGCCCGCGCGAGCTCGTCGCCAAGCTCGCCGAGCTGCTCGAACGGTAGGTTCGCGGGCATGCCCGCTGTCCTGATCACCGGGGCGGCGCGCGGCATCGGCCGCGCCACCGCCGAGCATTTCGCCGCCGAGGGCTGGGACGTCTACGCCGGCGTCCGTGACGCGAGCACGGAGGTGCCCGGCGCCACCAGCGTGGCACTCGACGTGACCGACGCCGCGCACCTCGCGGCGTTGCCCGGCGCGCTGCCGGCGCGCCTCGATGCCGTCGTCAACAACGCCGGCATCGCGGTCTCGGGCCCCGTCGAGGCCCTGCCGCTCGACGCGCTGCGCCACCAGCTCGAGGTCAACCTCGTCGGCCAGGTCGCCGTGACGCAGGCCGTGCTGCCGCGACTGCGGGAGTCGCGCGGGCGCGTCGTGTTCGTCTCCTCGCTGAGCGGCCGCGTCTCCACGCCCATGACGGGCGCCTACAACGCGTCGAAGTTCGCGCTCGAGGGCATCGCCGACGCGCTGCGGATGGAGGTGCGCCCCTGGGGCATCGGCGTGGTGCTCGTGGAGCCGGCCCAGACCGACACCGACATGTGGCGCAAGGCCGAGGACGCGCTCGACGCCGACCTGGCCGGGTTGACGCCCGAGCACCGCGCGCTCTACGCGCGCCATATCGACGGCGCCCGCAAGATGATCCCCCGCTCGCAGAAGATGGCCTCGCCCGTGGCCGGCGTGGTGGCCGCGATCGAGCAGGGCCTGACGGCGAAGCGGCCGCGAGCGCGCTACGTGGTCGGTGCCGCACCCAAGGTGCAGAGCGCGATCATGCGCTTCACGCCCACGCGCGTGGTCGACGCGGCGCTGCGCGCCGCCACCGGCGTGCCGCGCCGGCCCTAGCTCGTGGTGGTGCTGCAGGCGTCGAGCACCGTGCGGCAGATGACCTCGCGGGTCGCGCCCTTCTCGAGGTAGGCCACGGCGCCGGATTCCATCACCAGCGGCCCGAGCCGGTCACGGGCGAAGCCCGTCAGCACGACCACCTTGGTCGGGACCTTGAGCTCGCGCAGCTCGATGAGCACCTGCAGGCCGTCCATCACGGGCATCCCGAGGTCGGTGAGCAGGACGTCGGGCCGATGGGCGAGCACCGCCTCGACGGCCTCGGCGCCGTTGCACGCCTCGGCGACCACCTCGATCCGATCGTCGGCCTCCAAGCCGATCCGGAACAGGGCTCGGGCGGCGTCGACGTCGTCGGCGATGATCACGCGGCAGGACAAGCGGCCAAGCATCCACGGAACCGTGTTGGTGCACAATCCCCAATTCTGGTGTGCTGCGTCCACGCGAGCTGGACGAGCGCGTGGCATCATGCGCCCGCGTGGACGCACGGACGCTGAACCGGCTGGGGGAACTCGCGCGCAGGCGCGGCGCCGCGGGCTTCACGTTCGACGATCTCGCCGAAGCCGTGGCGGGGTCCGCAACGGATTCCGACACCCTCACGGCATGGCTCGAGGACGGCCGCGAGAGCGGTCTGCTGGTCGATCTCGGATCAGAGACCCTCAGCGACGGCACGGTCATCGGCCCCCAGCGCTTCTGCCTGGCCGCCGCCGCGCCGCGCGCGGGCCGCGTCTGCCCGCAGGGCAGCGAGCCCGACGCCGAGCCGCGCTACTGGGACGCGGCCGGCGACCCGGTGCGGTACCGGTAGCCGAAGCCCCGGACCGTCTCGATCGGCATCTCGGCCTCGGAGAGGACGGCCTCGAGCTTGCGGCGCAGGTAGCCGACGTAGAGCTTGACCTGCTCGCCGGCCACGCCGGAGCTGTCGCCCCAGACGAGATCGAGGATCTGGTCGCGGGTGAGCACCTGGTTGGAGTTGCGCACGAAGGCCAGCAGCAGCCGGAACTCCAGCGGCGTCAGCGAGACCTCCTGGTCCTTGACCAGGACCTGGGCATTGGACACGTCGATGCGGACCAGCCCGTCGTCGAACGTCTCGCGCTCAGCCGGCTTCGCCGCGCTGGAGCGGCGCAGCAGCGCCTGGACGCGGGCCAGCAGCTCCTGGCGCCCGAACGGCTTGCGCACGTAGTCGTCGGCGCCGGCCTTCAGGCCGCGGACGGCTTCGAGCTCGCCCTCGCGCGCGGTGAGCATCACCACGGGGACGTCGGTCATCTCGCGGATGCGCTCGAGCGTCTGCCAGCCGTCCATCTCCGGCATCGAGATGTCGAGGATGATCAGCTCGGGCCGCGCGTCGTAGAGCATGCGCAGCGCTTCCTTGCCGTCGGCGGCCTCGCGCACCAGCGCTCCGGACCGTTCGAGCAGCTCCTTGACGAGCCCACGGATGTCCGCGTCGTCGTCGACGACCAGGATTCGCGAGCCGTTCATACCTGCCTCATACTAAGCCCGAACAGGAGTCCCTCCCCGTGCGGCCAATCTTTCGCGCAATGGCCCGAGTTTTGGTGGTTGAGCCGGTGGAGGAGACGAGGGTGCTCATCGAGTGCCTCGTGCGGCGCATGGGTCACGAGATCGTGAGCACCGAGGCGTTCCGCAACGTCGACGTGGTGTTCTACGAACCTAACTCCATCGCAGGACGGGCTCTCGCCCGGCGCGTGCAGAACGAGCATCCCACGGTGTCCCTCGTCGCCATCGCCGCCTCGCCGCCCCGCGGCGCCGACCGCGGCCCCCGCCCGATCGCCTCGCTGCTGCAGCCCTTCTCGCCCGGCGATCTGCGCCGCGTGCTCGAGCGGGTCCTCCTCGGGTCCGCCCAGCCCGCCTGACGGGTAGCGTCCCGCGCATCCTCGATCTCCACACCCTGACCGATGGCGGCCAGACCGCCGACGACATCGCCGCCCGGCTCGCTGCGTTCATCGCGCCGGCCCACACCTCGCTTGACCTCGCGCTCTACAGCGTGCGGCTTCCCGGCGCCGTCGGCGACACGGTCGCCGACGCCATCCGCGCCGCCGCCGCCCGCGGCGTCGCCGTGCGCATCGCCTACAACGAGGACGCGCCGGCCACCCCGCTCCCGCCCCCGCCGCTGACCGAGCGGCCGATCCTCGAGACGCTCGGCGTGCCGCTCAAGGGGCTCCCCGGCCGCTACGACCTGATGCATCACAAGTACATCGTGCGTGACAGCGAGGCGCTGTGGACCGGCTCGACCAACTGGTCGCTGGACTCGTGGCAGCGCGAGGAGAACGTCATCGTCACGGTCGACTCCCCGCCGCTGGCCGCGGCCTATGCGGCGAACTTCACGGAGCTGTGGGAGCGCGGCAAGGTCGAGAACACCGGCCGCGGCGAGACCCCGGTCGTCCAGGTCGGCGACGCGACGGTCCGCCCGTGGTTCTGCCCCGGGCGCGGGCGCAAGCTCGCCCACCGCATCGCCGAGGCCATCGGCTGCGCCGAGCGCCGGGTCCGCATCGCCTCGCCCGTCCTGACCAGCGCGGCGATCCTCTCGACGCTGTCGGAGGAGCTGACCGCCCGCGACCTCGACATCGCCGGCGTCGTCGACGCCACGCAGGTGGGCCAGGTGCTCCACCAGTGGGAGCAGAACGGCAACGTCACGTGGAAGCGGCCGCTGCTCGAGCAGGTCATCACGTCGGGGCGCTTCACCGGCAAGTACTCGACGCCGTGGACGCCGGACTCGGTCCACGACTTCATGCACTGCAAGATGACCGTGGCCGACGACACGCTCTTCGTCGGCTCGTTCAACCTCTCGCGCTCGGGCGAGGAGAACGCCGAGAACGTGCTGGAGATCCACGACGCGGCGCTGGCCGACCGCGCCGCGGCGTTCATCGACGAGATCCGCGGGCGCTACCCCGCGCTCGAGCTGCCGCGCCCCTGATCGGCCGCGGCGGCGCGGACGAGCTCGCAGATCTCGCCCGGCTCGTCGCTGACCGTGAAGAGGTTGACGTCGTCGGGAGCGATCATGCCCTCGTCGACCATCCGGTCGCGGATCCATTCGGCCATCGGGTCCCAGAACTCGTGGCCGGCCAGGATCACCGGGAAGCGGGCGATCTTGTGGGTCTGGACGAGCACGAGCGCCTCGAACAGCTCGTCGAGCGTCCCGAAGCCGCCGGGCGCGACGACGAACGCGCTGGAGTACCGGACGAAGATCAGCTTGCGCGTGAAGAAGTAGTGGAAGTCCAGCGAGATGCCCAGGTACGGGTTGGGCTTCTGCTCGAACGGCAGCTCGATGTTCAGGCCGACCGAGAGCGCCCCGGCCTCCTGCGCGCCGCGGTTGGCGGCCTCCATGCAGCCCGGGCCGCCGCCGGTGATGACCGACATGCCGTGCTTGCCCAGGCAGAACCCGATGCGCCGGGCCAGGTCGTAGTAGCGGCTGTCCTGCGCCGTGCGGGCCGAGCCGAAGACCGATACCGCCGGCCCGACCTCCGACATGACGGTGAACGAGTGGTCCAGCTCGTCGCTGATGCGCTGGAGACGCTGGTCGTCGGCGTAGACCGTGTCGACGAGGCTCGTCTCGGCGCCGATGATCTCCTCGTCGGAGGTGCGGGGCTCGCGGGGTGTGTCCACCCCGCGAGTCTCGCAGCCCGCTAGAAGTTGGCGGGGTGCCGGATGACGTAGCCGCTCGGCGAGCGCTTGGCGGCCTGCCAGCGGCTGGGGTTCGCGCCGCTGGTGTCGAAGCGCAGGCCCGCGACCACCATGTAGGCGTGGCCGGAGTTGGCGAAGATCGTGATCCACTTGCCGTAGCCGGCCTTGCCCCAGCGCTCGAAGCTCGTCGAGTCGAGCTGCGTGTTGAGCAGCCCGCCGCCGTGCAGCGCGTAGGAGACCGAGCCCGAGCAGTCGTAGCCCGTGTCCTTCCAGCGGCCGTGCCCGCCGCCGTAGCGGTAGGGCTTCGACGCGATCTCGTTGCCGGCGGCGATGATGTCCTTGACGACCTGCGGAGCGTCCGAAGGCGCGGCGGCGAGGCCGGCCCTGTTGACGGTGGCCTTCGAGCCGGCGGGCAGCTCGGGCGGCGGCGGCGGGGGCGGGAAGCCGCCCTTCTTGAGGATCCGCTGGATCGCCGCGATGTCGGGCGTCTCCACGACCCCGTTGACCGGCAGCTTGGCGCGCTTCTCGAAGCCGCGCAGGGCGACCGAGGTCTGGCGACCGAACGAGCCGTCGACGCCGACGGAGAACCCGAGCCGGGCCAGGTAGCCCTGCAGCTGGCGGACGTCCTTGCCCCGCATGCCCTTGCGGACGGGGACGCGGTCACCGAGCGTGGTGACCTTGCGCGGCTTGGGCTTGGCGGCCGTGAAGGCCGACCCGCCCGTATCCGAGGAATCGGCGGCGGCGACCTGCATGGGTACGAACATTCCCAGCGCCATGACGGCGCAGGCCAGACGGCTATGCGTGGACAACGGAACCTCTTTTTCCTTTTCCGGTGCCTACGGGGTGAGCTGACGGGCTCGCGCAGAAAAGGCAGCGCTACCAGGCCCCTTGGCCTGGATTCGCCCCAGATCTTCGGCTACGGAACGAGCCTCGGATCGATTGGGTCCCCCGCTCCCGGTGGATGGCTCCACCAGGACTCGGCTTGGTCACGACTACGGCAACTGTAACGGGTAAACCGACAGAAGGTTGCGGTTACGCACCGTTCATCGGTCCAAACAGGCCGCGGCCAAAGCCAATGCGACCTGCGAACGCGCCAACATCGACGAGCGCAGCACGTACTCGTCGGGATGGTGCGCGTCTCCGCCGATCGGGCCGAGGCCGTCGATGGTCACGGAGATGCCGGCGGCCAGGTGGCTCGCGTCGCTGGCGCCGCCCCGGGCGCCGGGCAGGATCGGGCGCCCGAGGATCGCGCCGGCGGCCTCCAGGACGGGCGCCGCGGGCTTGCGGGCGTCCATCCCGGGCCAGACACGCAGCATCGAGGCCTCCAACCGCACACCCCCCACGCTGTCGGGGATCGCCGCCATCACGTCGTAGAACGGCTGCTCGGCGTCGGCTCGCAGGTCGCAGATCAGGCGCCCGGCACCGGGGACCACGTTGAAGGCGTCGCCGCTGTTGAGCACGGTGGGAACGGCGGTCAGGCGCTGCGCGCCGGCCGGGTCGTGGTGGGCGGCGACCACCCGCGCCGCCTCGGCGAGGGCCAGCAGGGCGTTGGCGCCCTTGTCGGGCTGCGACCCCGAATGGGCGCTGCGGCCGTGGCCGTCGACAACGAGCGTCCCGGCCGCCTTGCGCCGGACGACGACCTCGTCGGTGCCGTCCTCGGCGGCCTGCCCGCCCTCGAAGCACAGGCAGGCGTCCCAGCCCGCGAAGCGCTCGCGGTGCGCGAACGGCGCGGTGCGCCACTCCTCGTCGCAGACGAGCAGCAGCGCGATCTCGGCGAAGCGGTGAGGCTCGGCGGCGAACGCGCGCAGGACGCCGAGCGCGAGGACGTCGCCGCCCTTCATGTCGACCGTGCCCGAGCCGATCAGGCGGTCGCCGTCGACCTCCACGGGCCGGTGCTCGCCGTGGGCGATGACCGTGTCGACGTGGCCGACCAGGACGATCCGCCCGGTGCCGGTCCCGCGGACCGTGGCCACGAGGTCGGGCGCATGGCCGGGCGAGGAGCAGGCGATCCGCTCGACCTCGGCCTCGGGCGGCAGCAGCGCCCCGACGATGGCCAGGACCTCCTCCGCGCCGCGGACGTCGCCGGACGGCGAGGAGACCCCGACCAGCGCCTCGAGCTCACGCTCGGCGCGGGCGGCGATCTCCTCGGCGGCGGCGGCGATCCAGGCGTCCAAGCGCCGCAGGCTAGACGGCGGCGGTGCTGAAGCGGGCCTGGCCCTCGGTGACCAGCTGCTCGACGATCGACGCGAGCTCGTCGTGCTGCTCGGCCTCGATCAGCCGGCCGTCGTCGGTGAACGCGTCGTCGGCCGACAGGACCGGCAGCTCGCGGTCGACGACCCGGGCGCCGGCGGCGGCCAGGACCTTGCGCAGCTCGGCCTGGGCCCACACCGCACCGAACATCCCGGTGCTGGCGCCGACCACGGCGACGGGCTTGTTGCGCAGCGCGGCCGACTTGCTCGGCCGCGAGGCCCAGTCCACCGCGTTCTTCAGCACGCCGGGGATCGAGTGGTTGTACTCGGGGGTGGCGAAGAGGATCACGTCGGCCTGGGCGATCGCCTCACGCCACGCCTCGACCTCCGCCCCCGGGGCCACCTCGTCGTCCTCGTCGAACGGCGGGATGGCCTTGAGCCCGTCGAACTCGACGAGCTCCACCCCGGACGGCAGCAGCGCGGCTGCCGCCCGGAGGAGCTTGCTGTTGTGCGAGTCGCGACGGAGCGACCCGCTTACTCCGAGGACTCGCATCGCTCTAGGCCTTGGCCAGCTCGAGCTCGACCGTGAGCTTGACGTCGTTGGCCAGCGCGAAGCCGCCCTTGGGCAGCGGCGCGTTCCACTCGAGGCCGAACTTGGTGCGATCGATGTCGGTCTCGAGCGTCAGGCCGATCTTCTCGACGTCGCCGAACGTCACAGCGGGGTCGGTGATCGTGCCGCGGGCCTCGACCGGGTGCGTGTTGCCCTTGATCGTCAGCTCGCCGTCGACGACGAGCTCGTCACCGTCGCGGCGCACCGCGTTGGAGACGAAGCTGATGTCGGCGAAGCGCTCGGTGTCGAAGAAGTCCGGCGCCTTGAGGTGCTCGCCGAGGTTGTCGTCCTTGACGACAATCGAGTCGGCCTTGACCGTGCCGTTGATCTGGGCCTCGCCGTTCTCGTCGGCGGTCAGGGTCACGTCGAACTCCTCGAAGCGGCCGCGGAACGTGGCGACGACCATGTGCTTGACCGCAAAAGAAGCGGACGAGTGGACCGGATCGAGCTGCCAGGTGCCTGCGGGAGCGACGGGGGTGGTGGTGATGGTGCCGGCCATGTGATGTCTCCAGTGAATCGCTGTGTGGGTGTGATTCGGACCGTAGTCCGCTTGTTGGGTACACTGTAGCACGTAAACGGACTATGGTCCACATGAGACGATGAAGCCGCTGCCCATGCACCCCACCGACGCCCCCATCGAGCTGCCCGTGCTGGGCAGCGAGCCGCGCCCGCGGGCCGACGCGGTGCGCAACCGGGCGCTGATCCTCACCACCGCCGAGCGGCTGTTCCGCGAGAAGGGCGTCGAGAACGTCTCGATGGACGCGATCGCCTGCGGGGCCGGCGTCGGCAAGGGCACGCTGTTCCGCCGCTTCGGCGATCGTGGCTCGCTCGTGCGGGCGCTGCTCGAGGAAGGCGAGGCCGACTTCCAGGAGCGCTTCATCCGCGGCCCGGCGCCGCTGGGTCCCGGTGCTCCGCCCGCCGACCGCCTGGTCGCCTTCGGCGAGGAGCTGCTGGAGTTCACCGCCTGCCACGGCGAGTTCCTGCTCGCGGCGGAGGCCTCGCCGGGCATGCGCTTTCGCACCTCCGTCTACGGCGCCCACCGCGCCCATGTCTCGCTGCTGGTCCGGGCGGGCGCGCCCGAGCTCGACGCCGGCTACACGGCCGACGCCCTGCTCTCGACCCTGTCGGCGGAGCTGGTCATGCACCAGCTGCGCGGCCGCGGTGTGCCGCTCGCCGACCTCAAGGCCGGCTGGGCCGCGCTGATCCGGCGCGTCGTGGCCTAGCCGCGGCTACGCGACGCCGGCGGTGACCTGCGAGTACATCCGCTCGACGTAGTCGCCGACCATCCGGCCGGCGGCGAACTGCGGCCCGACGGTCATCAGCGCGCGCTTGACCTTGGCGACCCAGTCGTGCGGGATCCCGTCGTCGCCGCGGCCGTAGTAGGAGGGAACGACCTCCTCCTCGAGCAGCCGGTAGAGCTCGGATCCGTCGCGGTGGTCCTGGCCGCCGTGGTCCTCGTCGACGTCGCCGGAGATCGCCCAGCCGTTGGTGCCGTCGTAGGCCTCGGGCCACCAGCCGTCGAGCACCGAGAGGTTCAGGCCGCCGTTCATCGACGACTTCATGCCGCTCGTGCCGCTGGCCTCCAGCGGCGGGCGCGGCACGTTGACCCAGACGTCGCAGCCGCGTGTCAGCCGGGCGCCCATCGCCAGGTCGTAGTCCTGCAGGAAGATGACGCGCTGGCCGACGGCCGACGCCCCGCGCTGGTTGAACAGCGTCTGGATCAGGCTCTTGCCGCCGTCGTCGCGCGGATGCGCCTTGCCGGCGATGAGGATCTGGATCGGGCGGTCGCTCTCGAGCAGCCCCAGCGCGCGGCCGGGATCGCTCATCAGCAGCGTCAGGCGCTTGTAGGTGGCGACGCGGCGGGCGAAGCCGATCGTCAGCACGTCGGGATCGAACGCGCGCGCGGCCGCCTCGACGTAGCCGCGCTGCTCGCCGCGCGAGAGCCGGTCCAGCGCGCTGCGGTCGCGCACGTAGTCGATGAGCGTGCCGCGCTGCTCGTTGCGGGCGGCCCAGATCTCCTCGTCGGGGATGCCGTCGACCGCCTCCCACGTGGCCGGATCGGCCGCGCGGAACATCCAGTCCTCGCCGAGGTGGCGGTCGAGCAGCGCGCGCATCGGCGGCCCCACCCAGGTCGGGATGTGCACGCCGTTGGTCACGTGCGTGATGGGGACGTCGTCGACGCCACGGTCGGGCCACAGACCCTGCCACATGTCGCGGGCGACCTCGCCGTGGCGCTTGGCCACGCCGTTGGCGGCGCGGCTGGTGCGCAGCGCGTACTGCGTGACGCCGAACGGCTCGTGCTCGTCGTCGGGGTTGGTCCGCCCGAGGCGGATGAGCGCCTCGACGTCGACGCCGAGCCCGCCGATCGCCTCGCGGACCTGATCGGCCGGGTAGGTGTCGTTGCCGGCCGGGACGGGGGTGTGCGTGGTGAAGATCGTGCGGTCGGGATCGCCGAGCTCGAGTTGGGCGAACGCGGCGTGGCCCTCGTTGAGGTGCACGACGCCCGGCTCGATGCCCATCGCGCGCAGCGCGCGCATGCCGCCGACGCCGAGCAGGACGTACTGGCTGAGACGGGTGACGGGATCGCCGACGTAGAGCTGCGAGGAGGTCCAGCGGGCCAGGTGGCTGTTCTCGGGCCGCTCGGCGTCGAGCAGGTAGAGCGCGACGCGGCCGATGTCGACCCGCCAGATCTGCGCGACGACGTCCTCGCCGTTTATCGGCACGGTCACCGTCAGCGGCCGGTCGCCGTCATCGGTGACGAGCGCTGCGGGCAGCCGGTCGGGGTCGGTCTCGAGCCAGTACTCCTGCTGCCAGCCCGTGCCGTCGATGCGCTGGCGGAAGTAGCCCTGGTGGTACATCAGGCCGATGGCGACCAGCGGCAGCGCGCGGTCGCTGGACTCCTTGAGGATGTCGCCGGCCAGCGCGCCCAGGCCGCCGGAGTAGACGGGCAGCGAGGCGTGGACGCCGTACTCCGCGCAGAAGAACGCGACGGGGTTGGCGGGGTCGACCGGGCCGTCCATCGGCTCGCGGGCCATGTCCTCGTCGATCAGGCGCTCGACCTCGCGCATCTGCGCCAGCAGCCCCTCGTCGGCGGCCGCGTGCTCGAGCGAGCCGGCCGAGACCTCCTGCAGCATCCGGACCGGGTTGTTGCCGCACAGCGCCCAGCGGTGCGGGGCGATCGCCTCGAAGAGCTCAGGTCCGCCGGGCAGCCACGACCAGCGGTAGTTGTAGGCGATCCGCGCAAGCGGGGCCAGGGGCTCCGGCAGGCGCGAGGCCAGCGCGTCGGCCGCGCGGCGGAGGTCTTCTGCTCCCGGGGACATGTTCCCGATCATGCCACGCAGAGTTCGCTGACTAACGTCTGGTGCGCCGAATGGAGATCGTCGACCCGGGACCGAACGTCGAGCTGCGCCACGACGCCGCGGGCCAGCAGATCGTGGTCCTCGGGTTCCCCTACGACCAGCACATCGTCGACGCGGTGCGCAGGATTCCGGGCCGCCGCTTCGACTGGGACCGACGCGAGTGGTTCGCCTACGCCGAGGACTGGGTGGGCGTGCACGTCGCCGACATCCTCGCGCGCTTCCCCGAGCTGACGACGACGCCCGAGGTCGACGAGTGGCTCAGCGGGCTGAAGGAGCGCTGGATCGGCGGGGTGTCGACGACACGCCACGACGGCCGGGGCTGGTTCGTCATGCGCACGCGCGCCGGGAAGCTGCCGGAGGCCATCGAGGCGATCGAGGTCGAGGGCGCGCTGCTGGCGCCGATGACCGAAGCGGTGGCGGTGGCCCTGCGCGACGAGCGCTCCGCCCGGCTCGACGCCTCGGCCGCGCGCTGCGTGACCATCCTCGAGCTCGGCCGGACCCCGGCGCCGGCGCGGCTGGACTGGTTCAGCGGCGTCGACGGCGAGTCGCTGCGGCTCGAGGTCCTGTGGGACCCGGCGGTCGGCGAGGCGTTCGACGCGGTCAAGGGGTCCGAGGGCCGGCGGGTGCCGCTGGATCCGTGGCTGGCCGAGGACCTCGACGCGTTCCTGGGGCTGCACACCGAGGTCGAGGTCACGGCGGTCGCGCGCCCGGTGCTCGACCGCCTGCGGGCCGAGCACGACGAGGCGATGGAGGCCGTGCGCCAATCGCGGGCCACCGAGGCGCCGGCGCTCGACGACGTGGCCGCGCGGCTCGGCGGCGAGCTCCAGCCGTTTCAGTGGGCGGGCGTGCGCTACGCGCTCGAGCACCGCCGGACGTTCCTGGCCGACGAGCAGGGCCTGGGCAAGACCGTGGAGGCGCTCGCCGCGCTCGAGGCCGACGACGCGTATCCGGCGATCGTCATCTGTCCCGCATCGCTCAAGCTCAACTGGGTGCGCGAGGCGGCGCACTGGCTGCCGCACCGCGATGTGGTGATCCTCGAGGGGCGTCAGGCCGTGCCGAAGACGGGCGAGATCACGGTGCTCAACTACGAGATCGTCGCCGCGCACCGCGAGGCGCTGGCGCGGATCCGGCCCCGCGCCCTGGTCGTCGACGAGTCCCACTACGTCAAGAACCCCCAGGCCAAGCGCACGCAGGCCGTGCGCCGGCTCGCCGCGGCGATCCCCGAGGACGGGCTGCGGCTCGCCCTGACCGGGACGCCGGTGCTCAACCACGCCGAGGAGCTGATCGCGCAGCTGCGCGTGCTCGGGCGCCTCGAGGACTTCGGCAGCGGCGCGCGCTTCAAGCGCCAGTTCAACGGGGCCGCGCTGTCGGAGGAGCGGCTGCACTGGCATCTGCGGCGGCGCTGCTTCGTCCGGCGCCTGAAGGCCGACGTCCTGCCTCAGCTGCCGCCCAAGCGCCAGGTCGTCGTCCCGATCGCCCTCGACAACGAGCGCGAGTACCGGCTCGCCGAGAAGGACGTCATCGAGTGGCTGCGCTCGCAGCCACTGGACCTCTCCGAGCTCGAGGCCAAGATCGCCGCGACGCTGCGCGCCCAGCGGCTCGCCCAGCTCGGCGCGCTGCAGATGCTCGCCGGCCGCGGCAAGCTCAACGCGGCGCTGGCCTGGATCCACGACTTCCTGGCCAGCGGCGAGCCGCTCGTCGTCTTCGCACGCCACGTCGAGGTGCAGAAGGCCGTCGTCGAGCGCTTCCCCGACGCCGCGCACCTGCTCGGCTCGGACTCCACCCAGAAGCGCGAGGACGCCGTTCGCGCGTTCCAGGAGCCCGACGGCCCGCAGCTGATCGTCTGCGCCACCCGCGTGGCGGCGCAGGGCATCACGCTCACCCGCGCGTCCAACGTCTGCTTCCTCGAGCTCGAGTGGACCCCGGCGATGCACGACCAGGCCGAGGACCGCTGCCACCGCATCGGCCAGCGCGACAACGTCACCGCCTGGTACCTCCTGGCCGCCGGGACCATCGACGAGACCATGGCCGAGCTCATCCAGCGCAAGCGCGCGATCGTCTCCGCCGTCACCGAGGGCCGCACCCTCGACGGCGACGGCCTCGTCACCGAGGTCATCCGCGAGCTCCGCGAAGGCAAGCCCTTCAAGCACCTCCGCGTCGCCGGTTGATCTTTAGAAACGGGGTCAGACCCGTTTCTAAAGACGCCCGCAAGTTCTGTCGGCCCGCGGCGTTTCCGAGGCATGCGCTGCCTGCTTGCCGTTGCCGCCTGCCTGGTCGCGGTCTCCGCGGTTCCCGCGGGAGCCGAGCCGAACCTGCCGCCGGGCGTGTCGGCGCCGGTGCTGCGCAGCGAGATCCCGGCGGGCGGCGGGACGACGGTGGCGCTGGCCGCGCGCCACGACGGGCCGCGGACGCTCGACGGCGACGCGAGCGACTGGAAGGGCGCGCTGCCCGGCTTCGGTGGCGCGCAGCAGTACTCGGCGGGCGAGCTCGTCTATCAGGACCATCTCTTCGACGCCTACGGCGCGGACGAGGGCCAGGACGCCGACCGCGCCGCCCTCTACGACCAGGGCGTGTCGTTCCTGCCCCAGCTCTACCGCGTCGACTCCACGGTGCTGCAGTACGCGCCCGGCGAGCTCGGCGTGCCGACCGGCCCGTTCCTGAGCCGCACGCAGCACGGCGGCCTCGAGCTGCAGGAGGAGGCCGACCTCTCCGAGGTGCGGCTGGCCACCGGCAAGGACGGCGACCTGTGGCTGCTGGCCCGCACCACCACGATGAAGGCAGCGGACGGTGCGCTGCTCGTCCTGCTCGACACCAAGCCCGGCGACACCGCCCGCGACGTCGGCTTCAACTCCGGTCTGTCGACGACGAGGGGCGACGTCGCGGTGCTGATCACCGAAGCCGGCGTCACCGCGGTCGACCTCGCCACGGGCGCCGTTCTCGGCCAGGGCCAGGCCGCCTATGGCCCCGAGGGCTACGGCAACGTCATCGAAGCGCGCATCCCCGCCGCCGCGCTGCAGGACGCCGAGCAGCCCGGCGTCGCCGTGGCCGCCGGCCTCGCCGACGGCGCGCGGCTGCGCTCGCTCGGCGACGCCGACACGAACCCCAAGGCGGTCAACGTGGCCAACGTCGCCTTCCGGCCCGGCGAGCCCGCCCGCGAGTGGTGGGACCGGCGCCAGGCGCTCGCGCTCCACGCCGGGTCCATGGATGAGTTCTTCACCACCGCCGACCTCCCGCGGATGCGCGCCGGCGCCACCGAGCGCTACGTCCCGGGGCCCGGCTACCACGAGGCCATCTTCACCTCGACGCCCGTGATCTCCGAGGAGTCGGGCCGCAACGGGATCACCCAGCGCTACGGCGTCTACCTGCCGCAGGGCTACGACGGCACGCGCGCCACGCCGACCCAGTTCTGGCTGCACTTCCGCGGCGGCTCCGCGCACGTCGCCGCCCACGTCGTGCCCGGCGTCTTCTGGGACATGGGCGAGGACCAGCACTCGATGGTCATCACGCCCGACGGCCGCGGCACGTCGGGCTGGTACGTCGGCAAGAGCGGCGTCGACGTCGAGCAGGTCTGGAAGGACTCGCACCGGCGCTTCGCGATCGACCGCGACCGCACCTACATCGCCGGGCACTCGATGGGCGGCTGGGCCTCGTGGCTGCTGCCGGTCATGCATCCCGACTGGTTCGCGGGCTCCTTCCCCGCCTCGCCCCCCGGCACGCAGGGCGCCTGGACCGGCGCGGACTTCGCGGGCTGCGACGACCTGCAGGTCGACGAGTACTCGCCGTGCTTCATCCAGGCCAACGGGGGCGACGCCCGGGCCGAGTGGACCTACCCGCTGCTCGACAACCTGCGCGAGGTCCCCTACGTCATCTACCACGGCGCCCAGGACGAGCTCGTCCCGGTGACCGGCGTCACCCTGATGGCCAAGCGGCTCCAGGACCTCGGCTACCGCTATCGCTACTACCTCTTCCAGGGCCAGGAGCACTACGGGCCGCCGGCCATGGATCAGTGGGCGGAGGGCGCGAGCTACCTGCACCGCTTCGTCCGCAACCGCAACCCGCAGCAGGTCACCTACCTCCGGTCGATGGTCTTCGAGAACGCGATCGAGCGCGTGAACGCACCCAAGGGCGCCGACATCGACTTCGACCTCAGCCACGCCTACTGGATGCGCGGCCTCGAGCCGGTCGACGAGGCCAAGGGCATCGCGCGCTTCGACGGCGCCTCGCTGGGCCTGCCGGCCGAACCGCACGCGACGTTCCCCGAGGCCGACGCGGGCGGCAAGACCGGCAACGGCGCGCCGTTCACCATGGTCGGTCAGTCGTGGAAGGCCGATCCCGCGGCGACGCCGGCCACGAGCAACGGCTTCACGGCGACGCTGACCGGCGCGCGCGCCGTCACGCTCGAGCTGCGGCGGATGCAGCTCTCGGCCCACAGCGCGCTGACCGGCAAGGTCACGACCGAGGCGCCGCTGGCGCTGACGCTCGACGGCGTCGACGGACCCGTCGCGGTCACCGTCGACGGTCAGCCGGTGTCGGGCACGCGCGCCGGCGGCGCGCTGACGGTGCCGGTCCCGGCCGGCGCGCACACGGTGGTGGTCGCGCCTAGGTGAGGTCGCGGCGGCGCAGCAGCGTCGCGGCGGCGGTGAAGAGCAGCCCGAGCCAGGCGACCATGACCAGCAGGGCCGGGCCGATCTCGAGCAGATCCTCATCGGGCGAGTCGGTGGCGATGAGGGCCGCGGTGACGCCGTTGACGGGCGTGAAGCGGCCGATCGACGGGACGAGGCCGAGCAGCGTGACCTCGACGACGAAGGTGAAGAACAGCATCCCGACGATGGCGACGACCTGGTTGCGGATCAGCGCGCCGACGCAGACGCCGATAGCGCCGAGGTAGCACGCGGTCAGCGCGTTGCGCCAGAGGATGTCGGCGAGGTCGCCGACCGCGAGCATGGTCTCGCCGCGGCCCGACAGGATCACGGTGCCGATGACCATGATCGTGACCGTCACGAAGACCGAGACGAGCGCGCCCACCGCGGCGTAGCCCAGCGTCTTGGCGGCGAGCAGCCGCAGGCGGTCGGGCGCCGCCAGGACGGTGCTGGTGATCGTCCGGTGGCGCCACTCGCCGGCCATCCCCATGATGCCCAGCAGCACGATGAACAGCCCGGTGAAGTCGCCGGAGAACATCGTGCGGACGGTCTCCTCGCGGAAGTTGTCGTCGATCGCCGACTGCAGCACGACGATCAGCACCGACAGCGCGAGCGCCGAGCCGACGAGTGCGACGAACGTCCGCGTCGTGCGCAGCTTGAGGATCTCGGCGCGCAGCAGCGGCTTCATCCCTCCTCCCCGCCGGTCAGCTCGAAGAACGCCGCCTCCAGCGTGCGGGCCCGCGGCGCCAGGCCGCTCAGGGCGACGCGTGCCTCGTTGGCCACCGCACCCACCGCCTCGGGCGTGACGCCGGTGACGACCAGCGCGTCACCGGCCCGCGACACCTCGTGCCCCGCGGCGCGCAGCGCCTCCTCGAGGCGGTCGGCCTCCGGCGCGCGCACCTCCGTGACCGGCCGGGCGTCCGTGCCGCCCAGCACCTCCTCGAGCGTGCCCTGGCCGCGCAGCCGGCCCTTGCTGATGATGACCACGTCGTCGACGGCCTGCTGGACCTCGGCCAGCAGGTGGCTGGAGATCAGCACGGCGCGCCCGCGCACGGCCTGCTCGCGGACGAGCCCGCGCATCCAGCTGATGCCGGGCGGGTCCAGCCCGTTGGTCGGCTCGTCGAGGATCAGCACCTCGGGATCGCCGAGCAGCGCCGAGGCGATCGCCAGCCGCTGGCGCATGCCCATCGAGTAGCCCTTGACGCGCCGGTTGGCCGCGCCCGTCAGATCGACCTGGGCGAGCACCTCGTCGACGCGCTCGGGCGGATGCTCCCCGGCCATGGCCAGCACGCGCAGGTGGTTGCGCCCGGTGCGGCCGGGATGAAACGCGGTCTCCTCGAGCACAGCGCCGACGCGGGTCGTCGGCCGCTCGAGCTCGGCGTAGGGCCGGCCGTCGAACAGCGCCTCGCCGCCCGTCGGCCGGATCAGCCCGAGCAGGGCCCGCAGCGTGGTGCTCTTCCCCGCGCCGTTGGGACCGAGGAACCCGGTCACGCGCCCGCTCTGCACGGCGAAGCTGAGATCCTTGACGGCGTCGACGCCGCCGAAGCGCTTGGACAGGTTGCGGATCTCGACCGGGGCCATCGCTCTAGACCCTACGTCGCATCACCATCGCCCACGCCGTGATGTCGAGGGCGGCGAACACGAAGCAGGCCATCGCGTAGATCCCCAGATCGGTCGCGTCATACGCCTGCTCGCCGGTGACGAACGTCGCGTGCCCAGGGTCCGGCGGGCTGTGACGCAGCATCAGGCAGACGAGGCCGCCGAGGATCGCCGTCGCCGCCGCGACGGTCCAGGCGGCGAACCGCCCGCGCGCGGCGAGCAGCACGCTGACCAGGACCACGACCACCAGCACCACGATGGCCAGCGCGCTCGTCGACGAGGCGTCCCACGCGCTGGGCTCGAGCACCACCCCCGGCTTCTCGCCGTGCAGCGCACGGAACGTGTCGCTCGGGTCGAACCACGTGCCGAACAGCAGCGGCACGACGGCCGCGGCGGCGAGCGCCGGGAACAGGAGGATCAGGACCACGGCGTCAGGCCTTGCCGCGGATGAGGTCGGCCGCGCGCTCGGCGACCATCATCGTCGGGGCCGCGGTGTTGCCGCCCGGGATCAGCGGGAAGACCGACGCGTCGGCGACCCGCAGGCCCTCGATCCCCCGCACCCGCAGCTGCGGGTCGAGGACGGCCGCGTCGTCGCTCGCGGCGCCCATCCGGCACGTGCCGACCGGGTGGTAGATGAGCTCGACATGGGCGCGCACCCACTCCTCGATCTGCTCGTCGGACTGCACCTCGGCGCCCGGATGGAACTCGCGGCCGGTCTCGTCGGCCAGCGGCGGGGTGTGCGCCCACTGCCGGCCCAGCTTGACCCCGGCGACGAGCGCCGCCAGGTCCTCGGGATCGGCCAGCGTGTTGGTCAGGATCCGCGGCGCGGCCGACGGGTCGGCGCTGCGCAGCGTGATCGCGCCGCGGCTGCGCGGCGCGACGAGCACCGGCCCCATCGTGAACGCGTGGCCCTCGAACTCCTCGTTGCCGTGGTCGGCGAAGTAGGCGGGCGCCAGGTGGAACTGGATGTCGGCGGCGGGCAGCCCGGCCTTGGTCCGCACGAACGCGAAGGCCTCCGCCACCGAGGACGTCAGCGGCCCCGACTTGCGCAGCACCCACTCCAGCAGCGGCTTGGGCTTGTCGGCGCCGTAGAGCGAGTCGCCCTTGGTCGTCTCCCACACGAGCGTCAGGAACGGGTGGTCCTGGAGGTTGGCGCCCACGCCCGGCAGGTCGTGCGCGACGTTGACGCCGACGTCGCGCAGGTGGGCGGCGGGCCCGATGCCCGACAGCAGCAGCAGCTGCGGCGAGCCGATCGCCCCGGCGGCGAGGATGACCTCGCGCGCGGCGTGGACCACGTCGCCGCCGACGAGCTTGACCCCGGTGGCGCGGCGGCCGTCGAGCTCGATCCCGGCCACCTGCTGCTTGGTCAGCACGGTGAGGTTCGGCCGCTTCATCGCCGGGCGCAGGTACGCGTCCGCGGCGCTCCACCGCTTGCCGTCCTTCTGGAACACCTGCACCGGCGAGAGGCCGTCCTGCTCGGGCCCGTTGTAGTCGGCGATGCGCGGGACGCCCGCCTGCTCGACGGCGTCCATGATGCGGCCGGTCAGCTTGCGCGGCGAGCGCTGCTCCTCGACCCGGATCGGCCCGCCGGCGCCGTGGAACTCCGACGCGCCGCGCACGTTGTCCTCGGACTTGACGAAGTAGGGCCAGACCGATTCCCAGTTCCAGCCCGTCGCGCCCTGCTGCTCCCACGTGTCGTAGTCGAGCGGCCGTCCGCGCACGTAGAGCATCGCGTTCATGTTGCTCGAGCCGCCGAGGCCCTTGCCCCGCGGGACGTAGAGCGAGCGGTTGTCGCAGTGCGGCTCGGGCTCGGTGGCGAAGTCCCAGTCGAGCTTGGTCTTGAACTGCTTGGCGAACGCGGCGGGGATGGTGATGTTGGGGTGCTTGCCCTTGCCGCCGGCCTCGATCAGCGTCACCCGGACGGCGGGATCCTCCGACAGGCGGGCGGCCAGGACGCAGCCGGCCGAGCCGGCTCCCACGATCACGTAGTCGGCTGGGGCGCTCATCCCCGCATCCTCTCAGGACGGCTCGAGCGCGGCGGCCGCCTCGGCGGCCGTGTACTTGCCGCGCAGGATCCCGGCGAGGTCCTCGGCGTCCGGGAACCCCGTCGCCGCGATCGCTTCGATCGCCGCATCGACGTCGTAGTCGGTGCGCCGCATCCGTGGCGCACCGCGGTCGATCTCCAGCCAGAAGGCTCCCGGGCGCCCCTCGTAGGGCATCCCGACGCTGCCGGCGTTGACCCACGTCACGTAGCGCAGCGACTGCGTGAACTGGTGGTGGACGTGCCCGCCGACGACCAGCCGCGCCGGCACGCCGCCGAGGATGCCGGTCAGGCGATCGGGCCCGGTGATGACGGTGACGACCTCCTCGTCCGAGGCGGGCGTCCCGTGGCAGACGAGGACGTCGCCGAGGGTGACGACCGGCTCCCAGCCCGCGATGAACGCCTGCTGCTCGTCGTCGAGGCGCTCGTGGGCCCACCGGTCCGACGCGTGGGCCCCCTCACCCGGCTCGCAGGCCAGCCGGTCGGCGTTGCCCATCACCCACCGCACGGGCACGTCGAGGCCGCGAAGGAGCTCGAGGGACTCGGCCGGCATGGGGCCGGAGACCTGGTCGCCGGCGGAGACGACGACATCGAAGCTCTCGCGCTGCAGCTCGGCGAGAACGGCCCGCAGGGCGGGGAGATTGCCGTGGACGTCGGCGATGACGGCGATGCGATTCATCAATCTGGCACGTATCGGGAGGTTGGGCATCTAATCACCGGGCATGCCGTGGTGTAGATGCCACCCAGCTTTGCTGCCAGCTACGAGGCCACACCGGCCAGCATCGCGATCGTGCGCAACCAGATGGCCGCGCTGGCCGGCGACTGCGGGCTCGACGCGCAATCGGTCGACGGCGTGCGCCTCGCCGTGTCCGAGGCGGCGACCAACGCGCTCGTGCACGGGTACCGGGGCGGCAGCGGGACGATCCAGGTCGAGGCCTGGCTCGAGGACGAGCAGCTGGTGATCGCGGTCTGCGATCAGGGCGGCGGGATGAAGCCGCGGCCCGACAGCCCAGGGCTTGGCCTCGGACTGCCGGTCATCGCCCAGGTGGCCGACCGGCTCGAGATCATCGAGAACGGCCCGGGCACCCGGCTGCGGATGGCGTTCGCCTGTCCGTGCAGCCAGGTGCCTGCCGACGCTGCGCTGGGCTAGCCGCCCTGGCGGGCGCGCTCCTTGCGCTCGGCCTTGACCTTCGCGGCCGACCGCTGCAGGCGCAGCGCCTCGTCGCGGGCGGTGGCGGCGTCGGCCTGCTCGTCGAGCGCCTCCTCCTTGGTGCGCAGCGTCTGCAGGCGCTCCTTGCGCGCCTGCTCGTCGATGCGCTCCTGCTGGTTGCGCTCGGCCGTGGCGGCGGCGGACTTGCGGCGCTGCTCGGTCTCGCGGGCCTCTTCCTTGACCTGCGCGGCCTTGCCACGCAGGCGGGCGGCCTCGCCGCGCTCGCGCGTGGCGACCCGGCGGCGCTGGGCGTCCTGGCGCAGCTCGTCGTCGAACAGCAGCCGGCCGGCCACGTCGCGGATCTGCGCGTCGAGCTCGTCGAGCGCGAGGTCGGCCTGCTCGCCGCGGCCCGTCAGGCGGGCGGCGGTGTCGGGCAGCACGCGGGCCGCCTTGAGCGACGCGTCGAGCGCGCCGCGCTGGAGGTTGCGGATCATCAGTGGGTCTCCTCGGGATCGATCTTGTCGGCGCGGGCCTCGGCGCGGGCGGCGGCCTGTTCGAGCTGCGCCGCGTCGGCCTCCTTGGAGAAGCGCTCGCGCTCGGCGCGCTCCTCGGCGTTCTGGGCGGCGACCTCGGCCTGCAGGCGGCGGCGCTCTTCCTCGACCTGCGCGCGCTCCTCCTCGACCTTGGCCTGATCGCGCTCGACCTTGGCCTCGGCGTCGGCGCGCTCGGCCTGCAGCTCGGCGTCGGCGCCGGCCTCCTGCAGCCGGCCTTCGCGGGCGAGGTCGTTGTCGCCGAGCAGCGATCCGGCCGCGGCCTTCGCCTTGCCGGCCAGCTTGCCCAGCGGCCCGCCGGCCGTGGCCTCCGTCGTTTCGTCGTTGATGGTCATGGGTTTTGCACTACCCCGTCACCTACCGCCTTCATCCCTCCCGTAGGCCGCTCTCCTGCCGATTTGCGGGACAACTGTGTCCCACGTCACGGAGCGACAAGGGCAAACCCGCCGCGAGGCGGGGACGCAAAGCCAGAGGTCTGCCACGGAAGGCAGATGGCTCGGCCGCCGACTCCTCTTCGAGCTGTTGCAGCGAGGAGTCCCCCGATGTCCCCCAATCGCCCCTTTGCCGTCCTCACCGCCCTGCTGGCGGGCTTCGCCGTGGCCGCGCCCGCCCGGGCCGCCGATGTGGCGAACGCCGACGCGCGGCCGGACGCCGCCGCGGCCGAGGTCGTGCGCGCGGGACACCGGCTCGGCCCCTCGCCCGACCGTCACATCGACGTCGCCCGCATCCGCCGGATCGCCTCCCGGCCCACGCGGACCGCATCGGCCCGGCGCACCGCGTCCCTGGCGGCCACCGCCGAGACGCCTCCGGCGGTCGGCGGCAAGGCGCTCGACCTCAAGCTGCTGCTGGTCTCCGCCGACGGCACCGAGCCCACGTTTCACTGGTGGCGCGATGCGCTGACCAAGCAGGGCGTGCCGTTCGACACGCTGATCGCCGCCACCGCGCCCGACCTGACCGCCGACGCGCTGCGCGCCGGCCTCGACCACGGCCGCTACCAGGGTGTGGTCCTGGCCACCGGCGGCCTCGCCTACAGCCCGGACGGCGGGTTCACCTGGGCCTCGGCGCTCTCGGGCGCCGAGTGGGCGACCCTGCAGGACTACGAGCGCGAGTTCGGCGTCCGCGAGGTCGACGCCTACGCCTACCCGCAGCCCGTGTACGGCCTCGAGGCGGGCGCGGCCGGCAGCGACATGAGCGGCGTCCAGGCCCACGTGTCGGCCGGGGGCGGCGATGTCTTCTCCGCGCTCGTCGGGCCGGTTCCCGTCGACCAGTGGTCCTGGGGCTATCAGGGCACGCCGGCGCCCGGCTCGTCCTGGCGCACGCTCGTCGACGGGCCGTCCGGCGCGATCGCCGGCACCTACGTGCGCTCCGACGGCACCGAGGCGCTGGTCAACACCGTCGACACCAACGAGTGGTCGCTGCACGGCCACGTCCTGTTCGGCGGCATGCTCGAGTGGGTCACCCGCGGTGTCCACCTCGGCTCCAGCCGCAACTACCTCGGCGTGGATGTCGACGACGTCTTCCTGCCCGACGACCGCTGGAGCGTCACGAGCCACACGACGCCCGAGGACGCGCCGAACCCCGTGCGCATGACGCCCGCCGACGTGACGCGCGCGCTCGACTGGCAGCACGCCTCCGGCGTGAAGCTCAACCTGCTGTTCAACGGCGACGGCGCCTCCGCCGGCGACCCGCTGACCGCCGCGCTGCTCGCCCACAAGAGCGACTTCCGCTGGACGAGCCACACCTTCTCGCACCCCAACCTCGACGCGGCCGGCATCAACGAGATCAAGGCCGAGATCTGGAAGAACGCCGACTTCGCCAACGACCACGGCCTGCCGTTCGATCCCGAGGAGCTGACCACGGGCGAGCACTCGGGCCTGGCCAACCCGGCGATGGCCCAGGCGCTGATCGACACCGGCGTCAAGTGGTTCGGCGCGGACGCCTCGCGCCAGCCGATGCAGTACGAGCTCGGCGGCGCGCTGTCGGTGCCCCGCCATCCGACGGGCATCTACTACAACGTCGGCACCCGCGAGGAGCAGCTCGACGAGTACAACTTCGTCAACTTCACCGCCTGCCCCGCCGGCAACCTCGGCTGCCTGCAGGCCCCCGCGGACTGGGACACCTACGTGTCCAACGAGGCGACGATGATCCTCCGTCACGTCCTCGACAACGACCCGCGGCCCCACTACGTCCACCAGTCCAACCTGGCCGAGGACGGGACCATGTACCCGGTCCTCGACGAGGTGCTGCGCCGCTACCACAGCCTCTTCAAGGCCGAGCTCGTCCAGCCGGGCACGCGCGAGTCCGGAGAGGCGCTGCGGCGCATGGCCGCCTGGTCGGCCGCGGTCGCCTCCGGCGCCGCCTCGGGCACGGTCACCGCCGGCGGGCAGGTCGTCGTCCACATCGACTCCGCCGTCGCCGTCCCCGTCACCGACGCGAGCGGCTCCGGCTGGATCACGCCCGCCGCGGGCGACACGACCGTCGGCAGCGTCGAGACGCCGGCGCCCGCTCCCGATCCGGCGCCACAGCCCGACCCGGACCCCGCGCCCGACCCAGAACCCACCACTTCGCCCTCCATCCCCGCAGGCTCGCTGTCCGAGCTCGTCGCCGCCGACCACCCCATCGGCGCCTGGAACCTCGACACCTCGGGCAGCGAGATCCCCGACGCCGCCGGCGGCCACACGGGCTACTGGCGCAACGGCCCGGCGGCCTTCGCCGACGGCATCGACGGCGCCGCCGCGCTGTTCAACGGCGGTCCGCTGTATGGCGAGATCAACGGCGTGCCGGCCCCGCAAACCGGCTACACGCTCGAGGCCTGGGTCCGCACGTCCGAGCAGGCCGACGGCGCGATCGAGCACGGCGCCGCCGGCGCGCTGGCCATCCTCGGCGGCAAGTTCACGTTCCGCAACGTCAGCACCGGCGTGCAGGCGCCGTGGACGATCCAGCCGCGCCTCTGGTACCACGTGGCCGGCGTGTGGGACGGCGCGACGATGCGCCTCTACGTCAACGGCAACCTCGCGGCCTCGGCGGCGTCGGCCGAGCGGCCCTCGGGCGCCGCGACCCTCTACCTCGGCCGCGGGGCGATCGCCCCGAACCTCGAGGGCCGCCTCGACGCCGTCGCCTACTACGACCACGCGCTGACCGGCGAACGGCTCGCCGCCCACGCCTACGCCGGGCACCATCCGGCCGCCGCCGCGGCCGCCACCGCACCGGCCACCGCACCGACCCCCACCGCCGCGGCACCCGCGACCAGCACCGCGCTCGTCGCGACCGCGTCGAAGCCCGCCGCCGCCAAGACCACGTCCGCCAGGGCGAAGGCCAAGGCTCGTGCCCGCCACGCTAAGGCGCGCAAGGCGAAGGCCCGCAAGGCCAAGGCCCGGCGCGCCGCCGCTCGCCGCGCCTGAGCCGCCCGTTTCTCTTCATCGAGTGGACACTTGACGGGCCTGGAGCCCGTCAACTGTCCACTCGACGCCTCAGGCCCGCGGTCAGACCGGCAGCTTGGCGAGCGCCGCGCGCAGCGCCCCGCCGTGCAGCGAGGTCACGCCGGTGAACGCGACCTGACCGCCCTTGACGCCGAAGACGTAGCCCTTGCCGCCGCCCGCGCCGACGTAGCGGACGCCGGGGCCGATCGACGAACCGCCGTCGATCTTCGACGCGCTGTCGCCGACATTGACGCCGTCGGCCTGGTGCTCGAGCCCTGTGCTGGCCACGAGCGTCGAGCGCCCCGTGCGGCCGATGACCGCGTAGACCGTCCCGGTCTTGATCGGGCGCTTCTGGATGCCCCACTTCCACACGAACGCGCCGCGCACCTTCGGCTGACCGGCCGAGCGCAGCAGCGCCTCGTTGGTCGCCCCGAGCTTGACGCGGAACAGGCCCCGCGTGCTGAAGATCGACCGCGACGGCACGGCCCGGTACTCCGGCACGCCGGCGGCTCGCTCCCACATCTCGAGGTAGGCCTCGGCGCCACGGCCGAAGTCCTTGACGATGGCGTCACCGCCGACCTTGCCCGTGTCGGCGACCCAGTCGGGGAACAGCCCGTAGTTGGCAACGCCGTCCTTGTTGACGTCCCACGACTTCTGACCGGTCGTCAGCTTCGACAGCGTCTGCTTGCCGTCCCAGGACTTGAACGGGTAGACGATCGGGTTGGACGCGTTGCCCTCGCGCGCGGAGCCCAGCTTGTGGAAGCCGTTGAAGTCCGCCCCCCATCCGAAGCCGAAGTAGTACTTCGGGTTGCGCTCGGCCTTGAGCGTCTTCCAGTCCTCGACCATGCCCTTGGAGCTCGACGCGATCGGCGTCACGACGCCGCCGAGCTTGAGGATGCGCTGGTAGGACAGCGGCGTCGACCACGAGTGCGACGAGACGATGCCGCCGTACCTGCGGGCCTCGACCATGTCGAGCGTCGAGTTGCGCGCGGCCACGCTCATGTGGTCGGGGTCGATGATCATGCCCTTGTTCATCATCTGCGTGACCAGGTACTGACCGATCGAGCTCAGCCCGCGCTGGTTGCAGTGCGGCGTCGGCGGATAGACGGGGACTCCGCCGGTCGGGAACAGCGACGTGATCATCGTCACCAGGCCGGGGGTCATGGCCGCGTCCGAGGGCGAGATCTGGTCCTTGTCCTGCTCGCCCGCCGGCAGGCCCTGACAGGTCTGCATGTCCCAGTAGCGGCCGGTCTCGAGCTTGTTGCCGTTGTTGACGATCACGCCCTGCGTGCCGTTGTCACCGGCGACCCCCACGAACGCGTTGTCGAACTTGTTGACGAGCTCCATCCCGCGGACGCCCATCTTGTAGACCTCGTCGAGGTTGCGGTCGACCTTGTCCTTGTCGCAGTTCTCGACGCCGTTGTAGACGGTGCAGTCGAACAGCTCGGAGACCTCGATGCCCTGGAGCACGGCGAGCTTGCCCGACGCGATGACGCGCCGCGCCTCGAACGGCGTGGTGACGATCTGGAAGAAGCCCTTGCCCGGGCCGCCCGCCTGCGCGTCGGCGTAGTCCCGCAGCGACAGCAGTCGCTGGTGCTCAAGCCGGACGGTGTCCATCTCGTTGCACTTGTTGCCCTGCGCACGCAGCGGATAGACCTTGCACAGCGCCGCGTTGTCGACGTAGAGGTTGACGAACAGCCGCAACCCACCGCGCCACGCGCGCTCGACCCACTTGTAGTAGGTCTCCTCGTGCGTCGCCGTGAAGTTGTTGGGCCAGTAGGAGAACGTCGGCCAGCCGTCGGTGGCGTGCGTCGCCGGACCACCGAGCGCAGCCTCGAGCACGTTGCCCGGGCTGCCCGGGACGGAGTGGTCGGGGCAGTCCTGGAGCGCCACCGTGATCCCGTAGCGGTCCCACGGCTTGCCGCAGTGCGCCTTGCCGCCGAGGAACTCGAAGGCCATCCAATGCATGTGCGCGTCGAGCATCCCGCCGACCACGCCCCAGGGCGACGCCGACTTCGACGGCGCACCGCTGACGCCGACCTCGGACTCCGGGTAGGCCGGGCAGCCATCGGCCTTGGCGAACCCGAACGCCGAACCCGCGCCGCCGAACGAGAGCGTCTTGCCGTTCGCGGTGAGCTTCGCCCCGCCGACCGTCAGCGTGAAGGCGCCGGTCGTGCCCTCGACGAGCCAGTCGGCGTTGCCGCTCGGCGCGGCCGCCGTCGTGGTGGCGGCGCCGTTGCGCGCGAAGTACTGCTGGTCCTCCGTGTAGAGCATGTAGCTGCCGAGGTCGGTGGCCTTCATGCGAAACGGACCGGCCACGGTGTCGCCCCCCGCGGTCAGCGAGTAGCAGCCGTTGGCCAGCGCGTAGCGGCTGGTGTCCGCCGCGGAGGCCGACGGGGCCGCGCCGAGCAGGCAAAGGGCTGCAAAAGCGAGAGATCGTCCGTGACGCATGTCGCGCTTTCTATCGGTGTGTTGCTACCTTCACAAGGGCAAGCGACGTTCGCTTGCGAGGTTCGTGTCTCTGAGCGCTCTGTCGATCCGGGTCAGTTGAATCTCCCGATCGAAGTTGGCGATGCACGCTGCATCGCTTCAAAAGGAGTCTCATCACATGCAGTCCTTCTCCGACCTCGGGGTATCCGAGGCCGTGTCCACCGCGCTGTCGCGCCGTGGCATCACCTCTCCCTTCCCCGTCCAGGAGCGCGTCCTCCCCGACGCCCTCGCCGGCCGGGACCTCCTGGTCCGCTCCCCCACGGGCAGCGGCAAGTCGCTGGCCTTCGGCATCCCGATGGTCGAGAACCTCGAGGCCAACACCACGTCGCGCCCCCTGGCGCTCGTCCTGGTCCCCACCCGCGAGCTGGCCAGCCAGATCGTCGAGGAGGTCCGCGAGGCCGCGCACGCCCGCGCGCTGAAGATCACCGCCGTCTACGGCGGCGCCGGGATCCAGCAGCAGGCCCGCCTGGCCGCGAAGGCCCACATCCTCGTCGCGACCCCCGGCCGCCTGGAGGATCTCCTCCAGCGCCGCGCGATCAGCCTCCAGCACGTCAAGATCCTCGTCCTCGACGAGGCCGACCGCATGCTCGACATGGGCTTCGCGCCGACCGTCGAGCGGATCGTCAAGCAGACGCGCTCGGATCGCCAGACGTTCATGTTCAGCGCCACGCTCGACGCCAACGTCGAGAAGCTCGCCAAGAAGTTCACCCGCGACGCCCGGCGCCACGAGCAGCTCGCCGCCGTCGAGGCCCGCGGCGACGTGGAGCACCGCTTCGTCGCGGTCAACCACACGGCCAAGCTCGACGCCCTGGTGCGCGAGCTCAACGATGCCGAGCGCACGCTGGTCTTCGTCCGCACCAAGCGTGGCGCCGACCGGCTCGTCAAGCGCCTCAAGGCCCATGACGTCAACGCGCTGGCGATGCACGGCGACAAGACGCAGGGTCAGCGCGAGCGCGCCCTGGCCAGCTTCACCGACGGCCGCACGAGCACGCTGATCGCCACCGACGTGGCCGCTCGCGGCCTCGACGTCGACGACATCACCCACGTCATCAACTTCGACATCCCGGGCGCGCGCGAGGACTACGTCCACCGCGTGGGCCGCACCGGCCGCGCCGGCCGCACCGGCGTCGGCATCACGTTCGTGGTGCCCGACCAGATCGGCGAGATGAAGAAGATGGCCCGCGACCTCGAGCTCAGCACCGAGTTCGCGCAGGCCACCGGCCGGGGCCGCTAGCCCGAGTCGACGCCTTTGCCGGCGGAGTAGAACGCCAGCGCCACCACGGGGAGACCCATGATGGCGATGAAGACGATCCCCATGACCAGCCCACCGCCCTCGCTGTCCGGCAACGATGCCGGGCCGACGGCGGTGAGGATGGCCGACGCGCCGATGACGGTGAAGAAGAGGCCGAACCAGGCGACGCCGGCGATCGCGCTGCGCGCCACGAAGGGACCGGCCACGCCCAGCGCGATGCTGCCCAGCAGCCCGAGGACGTAGCCGCCCATCTCCGACGGGCACGGGCTGGCGATCACGTAGACACCGCCCGACGCGCACGACCCGCTGCGCATCAGGTGATAGATGGACCACGCGCACAGCAGCAGCGAGGCGCCGATGACGACCAGCCCGAGCAGCCCGCGGCGGCCGCGCAGCGCCGCGCGCATCATGTCCCGTTCCTCCGCACGTGCGAGCCGTCGGCGTCCGCGCGCCACACGCGGTCGCGGATGCGCCCGCCCGCGAGGTAGAGCAGCCACTGGACGGGCTCGCCCGTCGCCGAGGTCGCCGCGCTCGCGTACTCGATGTCGCGCGGGTTGCGGTGGGTCTGGTCCAGGACGGTCCTGGCCATCCGCTCGGGAACGGTCAGGTCGAGCGCGCGGAAGGTCACCCCGTAGTCCGACGAGGCGTCCTCGGCCTCGCCGCCGCCGACGTGGAAGCCCGGGTCGACGCCCCAGTCGCGCTCCGTGCCGTTGCCCGGCTCGACCACCGTCATCGTCAGCGCCGTGGGCCGGATCGTCAGGGTCTGGACGCGCACCTCCGCGGGCGAGCGCTCCTCGACGAGCCTCACGGCGCGCACGGCGTTGTCGGCGCGCAGCATCGACAGCTCGTGCAGGGCGGTGACCTCACCGCGGCGGGCGCGCTCGACGGGGTCGTTGGTGTAGTGACGCTCGAGCGGGACCCAGATCGCGGCACACCCGGCGGCGATCACCGCGATGAACACGCCCAGCACCGTGCGATCGGACAGGGCGAGCACGGGCCGACACTATTCGCCGCGGCGGGGCAGCCGCAATGATCCGACTTGTGCGCGACGCCGTAGACGGGGTGACATGAAGCTCCCGCGACTGGGATCCGGCCGGACCTCGGATCATCGGCACCTCGCCGATGACGATCTGATGGCGCGCGTCTGCGACGGCGATTCCGCGGCCTTCGAGGTCATCTACGACCGCCACAGCTCGGTGGCCTACTCGCTGGCCTACCGCATGTGCGGACGCCGCGCGGCAGCCGAGGACGTCGTCCAGGAGGCGTTCCTGTCGGCCTGGCGCCGCGCGAGCTCCTACGACGCGGCCCGCGGCAGCCTGCGCACCTGGCTGCTGGGCATCGTCCATCACCGCGCCGTCGACGCGCTGCGGCGCACCGGCGGAGACGCCCGCCGCCGCGCCGACATGCCGGTCGAGGAGATCGAGATCGAGTCCGACGTCAGCGTCGACGCCGAGGTCATCGAGCGCGACCGCGCGGGCACGGTCCGCGACGCGCTCGCCGACCTGCCGCCCGACCAGAGCAAGGTCATCGAGCTCGCCTACTTCGGCGGGTTCACTCATACTGAGATCGCGGACATGCTCGGCCTGCCGATCGGCACCGTCAAGGGCCGCATGCGGCTGGGCCTGAGCAAGCTGCGCACGCAGTTCGAGCCTCTGGGAGAGGCGATCACATGAACGAGTCCGAGCACAACGTCGTCTTCGAGAACCTCGGCGCCTACGCGCTGGGCGCCCTGCCCGACGGGGAACGGTCGATGGTGGCCACCCACCTGGAGAGCTGCCCGGTCTGCGCCGAGGACGCCCAGTCCCTGCAGCGAGCGGCCACGCACCTCGTCGACGTCATCCCTGAGATCGAGCCGAGCCCCGACCTGCGCAACCGGATCATGGCCGTCGTCGAGCCGGAGGCCGCGATGCTGCGGGCCGTCTCGGGCCGGCGCGAGCCCGCACCCCGGCCGCGGCGGACGATCGCCATGCCGGTCCTGCTGCGCTGGACCGCGACCGCGGCCGCGCTGCTGGTGATCGGCGGCGTCGCCGGCACCACCGTCTTCGAGGGCTCCGGCGGCGGCGACACCCGCACGCTCGCGGCCGACGTCGGCCGCGGCCACGCCTGGGTCGAGGTCTCCGACGACAAGGCGCACCTCGTGGTCGACGGTATGGCCCAGCCCGCGCGCGGCAAGGTCTACGAGCTGTGGATCCAGAGCGGCGACGCCGCACCGCGCCCGGCGTCCGACGACCTTTCGCGTGCGGTCTTCATGGTCGGCAGCGGCCGCGTCGAGATCCCCGCCCGCCTGCAGGACGGCGACCGCGTCATGGTCACCGAGGAGGAGCCCGGCGGCTCACGGATCCCCACCGCCGCGCCGGTCGTCATCACCTCGCGCGTCTGAGCGCGAGGCGGCCTCAGTCCTTGTAGGCCTCGTCGATGCCCGCGGCGAGCGTGCCGAGCTCGTCGCGCAGTCCCCGGACCTCGTCGGCCAGCCGCCGCTGGCCGTCGGCCTCCGTGGTCGCCGACATCGACACCAGGTTGCCGCGGATCGTGTCGAGCTCGACCGTCATGCGGTCCATCTCGTCGTAGAAGCGCCGCAGCTGCCCGTCCATCCGCTCGAGCACGGTCAGCTGCTGTTGGAGCGCATCGCGCAGCTGGGTCTTGCCGGGATCGCCCGCGCCGGCCAGCTCGTTGAGCCGGGCGCGGACGCCGGCGATCGGCGTCTCGTCGAGCGCCTCCCACAGCAGCTGGGCCCGGACTCCCGTGGCCTCCATGGCGCGCACGAACGCGTCGACCTCCGTGCCGACGTCGTCGTAGGGCAGCTCGGCGCGGCTGATCGCCTCGCTGATGCGCGCCTGGCGCTCGCGGGCGGTGGCCACGCGCGCGGCGATCGGCGGCGCCAGCGTGCCGGGATCGACGCGCGGAGCCTTGCCTGCGCGCGTCCGGCGCTTGGCGCGCTCGGCGGCCAGGACCTTCTCGCCCTCCTCCTTGTCGAAGAAGGTCCGTGCGACGGCGACCGCGTAGACGAGGACGGCCAGCGGCGCGAGGATCGCCACCTGCCCGATCGCGAACGCGGCGATCAGCATGCCCGCGAGGATCACCGCGTTGAAGGGCTCGGTCGCCGCGTTGATCAGCAGGGCGCGTCCGTACTCGCCGCGGGAGTACGGCCGCTCGACGTCCTTGCCCGCCATCAGAAGAAGCTCGAGATGCTGCGGTAGACCGACTCGATGTCGGCGACCGAGCCGGTGTAGTCCTTGCCGCCGGCGGCCGCCGCGATCTGCTTGAGCGCGTCCTGTGAGCCGCTCGCGCCGGCGCCGTAGGCGATGGTGAACACCCGGACGCGATCGTCGCCCTCGGAGGCCGCGTCGAGCTCGGAGACGATGTCCTCCACCGTGCGCTGCGAGTTCGTGTCCACACCGTCGGTGAGCACCACGACGGCGTTGATGCGGCTGTCGTCGTTGATGTCGGCGACCTGCTTGACCGCCGCGGCCGTGGCGTCGAACAGCGACGTCTCGCCGTCGGCCACGAGGCCGTCGACCGTCTGGCGCAGCTGGTCGAGGTTGTCGCTGATCGGCGCGATCGGGATCAACGGGTTGATGTCGGTCGAGAACGTCAGCAGCCCGACGCGGTCCTGCGGCGCGACCTCCGACAGGAAGCCGGTCAGGCCCTGCTTTGCGTTGACCAGCTTGCGCTCCTCGCGCATCGATCCGGAGACGTCGACGACGAGCAGCACGTTCGCCGGCTTGCGGTCGGCTCGCCAGGACTCCTTGATCTTGGCCAGCACCCGCGACTCGGGCAGCCCGAGCTCGCGCACCGGCTTGTCCTCCTGCCCGGCCAACCGGAAGCCCGACTTGGCGGCGAGGTCCTTGGTGACCTTGCCGGCCAGCCACTTCTGGAAGACGCCGGCCGCGGCCTTCTGCTCGGCCGTGACCCACGGCGCGTCGAGCACGATGAACGGGCTGTCGGAGTAGAAGGTGCCGTCGGGCGGGAACAGCGCGACGAGCTTGGGCTGGCCGTTGCGGTTGCGGTTGAAGTCCAGCAGCGTCGCCTCCTCCATCGCCACCGCCGACGCGTACCGGGCCCTCCTTGCGCAGCTGATCGGCGATGAACAGCGTCGTGTCGCCGTAGTGGACGACCGAGCGCTCGATGCGCTTGACCTTCTCGCGCGCGGACGAGCGGGTCACGTCGGCGACGGTCAGGCCCTCGCGCTTGCCGGTCGCGGCGTAGTACTCGGCGGCCACCGCCGACAGGCCGGAGGTCGAGAAGTCGGGGTTGGTGTGGACGAGCTTGAACGGGCCGAACTCGGGGCGCCCGTAGGCCGCCCAGCCGCGGTCGTCCTGGGCCAGGCGCAGGATGTCCTCGAAGCCGATCTGCTTGCGCGGCCAGCCCAGCGCCTGGGCCATCGGCTCCCACATCGCGATGACCAGCGGCGTGCGGACGATCGACGGGTTCTGGGCCGGCGCCCACGGCGCGTCCGCTTCGTAGTTGAGCAGCCGGCCCCACAGCGAGGAGGCCGGCGACCACGCGGTGATCTGCAGCTTCTTGGCGGCGAGCTTGGCCTCGTCGTCACCCGACGAGGACGGCGTGCCCTGCACGAAGACCGGCTTGCCCCCCGACTGCACCGCCTCGTCGTTGAACTGCTCGATCAGCGGCTTGAGCAGGATCTCCTTCTCGGGCGAGTAGTGGAACGTGACGAGCGTCGCGCCCTTGGGTGGTGCGTCGGTCTGCTCGTCACCTCCACCGCCGCCGCCCTTGCCGCCGCCCGACAACGCCGCCACCGCGACGACCGCGGCGACGGCGAGGATCAGGACGGCGATGCGGCTGGACTTCATCGCGCTAGCCCGGGGTGACGCGGTGATCGGCCCACGATGAGGATGCGCTCGCCGCCACCGGCTCGGGATGCCCGAACAGGTAGCCCTGGGCCAGCGGGCAGCCCAGCTCGTGCAGCAGCTCGGCCTGCTCGATCGTCTCGACGCCCTCGGCGACGACCTCGATCTCCATCTCGTGGGCCATCGACAGCACCGCGCGGACGATCGTCTGGTCGTGGCCCGGCTGCTCGATGCCGGCGATGAACGAGCGGTCGATCTTGACCGCGTCGACGCGGAAGCGCCGCAGGTGGCTGAGCGACGAGTAGCCCGTGCCGAAGTCGTCGAGCACGAGATGCACGCCCATGTTGCCGAGCTCGAGCAGCGAGCGGACCGCCATCGGCGTCGTGTCGAACAGCGCGGTCTCGGTCAGCTCGATGGTCAGGCGCGCCGGCGGCAGGCCCGTCTCCGCGAGCACGCGCACGATGGTCGTGCCGAGGTCGCCCGCGGCCAGCTGGCGCGGCGAGACGTTGACCGCGACGTTGCCGTCGGGCCAGCCCGCGGCGGTCTCGCACGCGCGGCGCAGGATCTGCTCGCCCAGCGGGATGATCAGCCCGGTCTCCTCGGCGATGTCGATGAACCCGGCGGGCGAGATCATGCCGCGCTGCGGGTGCGGCCACCGCGCGAGCGCCTCCCAGCTGACCGCCACGCCATTGCGGGCCAGGTCGACGACGGGCTGGTAGAACGGCGCGAAGTGGTGGGCGTCGAGTGACTCGCGCATCTCCTGCTCGACCTCGACGCGCCGGACGAGGAGCTCGTGGGCCGCTTCGTCATGCGTCTCGATCCAGCCCCGGCCCTGGTCCTTGGCCCGGTAGACCGCGGCGTCGGCGTCGCGGATCAGCGCGCTCGGATCCGAGACGCCGTCGATGTCGACCGCCACGCCGATGCTCGCCGTGATCTGGCGCGGCATCCCGCCGACGACGAACGGCTCCTCGAAGGCCTGCCGAACGCGTGCGGCGACGCGGATCGCGTCGCTGTTGCCGGCCAGCTCCTCACACAGGATCACGAACTCGTCGCCGCCGAAGCGCGCGACGGTGTCCGACGGGCGCACCGCGGCGGCGATGCGCGGCGCGATGTCGCGCAGCAGCTCGTCGCCCACCTGGTGGCCGAGCGTGTCGTTGACGATCTTGAAGTCGTCGAGGTCGACGAACAGCAGCGCCAGCGCGCCGCGGTCGCGCCGCCCCAGCGCATGCTCGAGCCGGTCGAACAGCAGCGTGCGGTTCGGCAGCCCGGTCAGCTCGTCGTGCAGCGCCTGGTGGCGCAGGCGCTCCTCCGCCGCCGCGCGCTCCATCGCCGCGCCGAGGATGTTGGCCACCGACTGCAGGAACGAGAGGCGGTGCTGCGTGAACTCGCGCGGGCGGACCGAGTGCGCGCCGAAGACCCCGAGCGGGCCCGCCTTGCCGCGGATCCGCACGCTGACGCCGCTGCGGATGCCCAGCCGCGTGAACAGCTCGGTGTCGTCGAAGCGGTCCTCGGTGGCGAAGTCCTCGACGACGACCGGCTCGTCGACGGTGAGCGTGTAGCCGGCGTGCGACATCTCGCTGAACTCGTAGGCCTCGCCGCGGATGCCCTCGGGCCAGCCGAACCCCGCGCGCGAGACGAGCCGGTCGCGCGCGTCGTTGAGCTCCAGCGCGCCGGCGAACTGCACGTCGAGCGTCTGGGCGACCGTCTCGGCGGCGGCCTCCATGAGCGCGTGCGGGTCGGCGCTCTCCAGCGCCAGCTCGCCCAGCCGGGCGACGGCGCTCTGCTCGAGCACGCGGCGCTGCAGCTCCTCGTGGACGTCACTCACGCGCGCAAGCGAACCACACCCGGCGGCGGGGCCGCTATCTGGATGCGCCGGCGCGCTCGCGCTGGGTCTTGATCAGCGCATCGATGACGACGGCGACGAGCAGGACGGCGCCCGTGATCATGTACTTGATCGAGGACTCCAGGGCGAGCAGGTCCATGCCGTTGGAGATCGAGCCGATGACCAGGGCGCCGAGCAGCGCGTGCCAGACCGACCCGCGGCCGCCGAACAGGCTCGTTCCCGCGATCACGGGCCCGGCGATGGAGAGCAGCAGCAGGTCGCTGCCCCCCGAGCCCTGGTTGACCGCCAGCAGGCGCGAGGCGGCCAGGATGCCGCCGGCGGCGGCCAGGGTCGACGCGAGCACGAACACGAGGATGCGCACGCGGGTGACCCGGATGCCCGAGCGGCGCGAGGCCTCGGCGTTGCCGCCGACCGCGAAGACGTGCCGGCCGAACAGGGTGCGCGTGGTGATGAACACGAAGATCGCGCACAGGCCCAGCAGGATCAGGCCGGCCAGCGGGATGCCGCGGTCCGAGGTGAGGACGAGGACGGTCGCGACGGTCCCGATCGCCACGCCGGCCAGGACCGCGAGGAACTTCGTCAGCGAGGGCGGGGCGAGGCCGGCCTTGGCGCGCCGCACGCGTTCGAGCCACCCCGAGAAGGCGAACGCCGCGATGACGACGGCGGCCATGATCCAGGCGAAGGTCTCGCCGTAGAACGTGCCGGTCAGGCCGGTGATCGACTCGTCGGTGAGGTTGACGGTGCCCGTGTCGCCGAGCACCTGCAGCAGGGCGCCCTGCCAGGCCAGCAGGCCGGCGAGCGTCACCACGAAGGACGGGATGTTGAAGTAGGTGACGAAGAAGCCGTTGATCAGGCCGATGACCGCGCCCGTCGCCAGGCCGGCGAGGATCGAGGGCACCGGACCCCAGCCGTGCTTGACGTTGAGGACGGCCATGACCGCGGCGGCCAGGCCGGACACGGCGCCCACCGACAGGTCGATCTCGCCGAGCAGCAGGATCAGGACGATGCCGACCGAGATCGTGCCGACGGCCGCGATCTGCAACACGAGGTTGGTCAGGTTGAACGACGACAGGAACGCGTCGTTGCGCGTCTGGAAGACGATCCAGATGATCGCCAGGACGAACGCTACGCGCAGCGACCCGAGCTGCGCGATGCGGGTCGTGAGCGTGACGCGCTGCTTGGGGTCCTCGGGGAGGGCCGCGGTGCTCATGAGGCAGCCTGCTTCGCGCCGGTGATCGCGCCGACGATCTCCTCGTGGGTCGTCGCGTGCGCGTTGAGCGTCGCCGCGTTGCGCCCGAGCCGCAGCACGGTGACCCGGTCGGCGACGTCGAGGATGTTCGACACGTTGTGGCTGATGAAGATGACGCCGACGCCGCGTTCGCTGACGCGCCGGATGAGGTCGAGGACCTGCGCCGTCTGGGCGACGCCCAGCGCAGCGGTCGGCTCGTCGAGGATGAGGATCTTCGGGTCGGCGAGCAGCGACCGGGCGATGGCCACCGACTGGCGCTGGCCGCCCGAGAGGGCGCCGACCTCGGTGCGCACGCTGCGCAGGGTGGTGACCGAGAGCGAGTCGAGCAGCTCGACCGCCTTCTGCTCCATGGCGATCTCGTCCATCGTGCGGACGAGCGCCTGCGGGCCGGGCTCGACGGCCTCGCTGCCCAGGTACAGGTTGGCGACGACGTCGAGGTTGTCGCACAGGGCGAGGTCCTGATAGACGGTCGCGATGCCCAGGCCCGTCGCGTCCTGGGGCGAGGTGATCGTGACCTCCTCGCCGTCGAAGAAGAACGTCCCGCCCTCCCCCGGCTGGATGCCGGAGATGGTCTTGACGAGCGTGGACTTGCCGGCGCCGTTGTCGCCGACCAGCGCGACGACCTCACCGGCGCCGACCGAGAAGTCGACGTCGGTGAGGGCCTCCACCGCCCCGAAGCGCTTGCTGACGCCCTGCACTTCGAGCAGGGGACGCATCGGGGCGGTCGTTTCGGAGGCAGCCATCGCGACTCTGGCGTTGATCTTTACTGGATTCCGTACTTCTTGCAGCCAGCCGCGTAGGCGGCGGTGCAGATCTGGTCGACGGGGTAGACGCCGTCGGCCACGATCGTGTCCTTGACCTTGTCCGCCGTGACCGGCACGACGTCGATCTTCAGCGTCGGCACATCGGCCTTGCCGTTGTTCTCGGTCTCGGTCGCGTCGGTGACGGCCTTGCCGTTGGCGAGGGCGACCGCCCACTCCGCGGCCTTGTCGGCCATCGGCTTGACCGGCTTGTAGACCGTCATGAACTGCTCGCCGGCCACGATCCGCTGGATCGCGGCGAGCTCAGCGTCCTGGCCGGTGACCGGAACGGTCGACGGGTCGATGCCCGCGGCCTTCATCGCGGCGATCGCGCCGCCGCCGGTCCCGTCGTTGGCGGCGAGGACGCCGACGAAGCCGTCCTTGCCCAGCGCCGAGATCGCCTGCTCCATCTCCTGCTGCGCGTTGGCGGGCAGCCAGTCCTTGGTGTCGTACTCCTTGGCCACCTTGAACGGGCTCGAGTCGATGACCGAATGCGCGCCCTGCTTGAACAGCTTGGCGTTGTTGTCGGTCGGCGCACCGTTGATCATCACGATGCTGCCCGACTTGCCGTCCTCGGTGAGCTTGTCGACCAGGGCCTGGCCCTGGATCTTGCCAACCGACGGGCTGTCGAACTCGACGTAGTAGTCGGGCTTCGAGTTCAGCAGCAGGCGGTCATAGCTGATGACCGGGACCTTCTTGGCGTTGGCCTGGTTGACGATCGCTGCCGCGGCAGCTCCGTCGACCGGGTCGAGCACCAGCACGTCGGCGCCCTGCGTCAGCGCGGCCTCGGCCTGCTGCTGCTGCTTGGCCGCGTCCTGGGTGGCGTTCGAGTACAGAAGCTTGCAGTCCGAGCACAGCTCCTTGAGCTTGGCCTCGAACAGCGGGCGGTCGAGCGCCTCGTAGCGGGCGGTCTGGTTCTCGGGCAGCAGGAAGGCGATCGTCTTGCCGCCTCCGGTGCTCGTGGACGACGAGCTGTCGGACGAGCTGTTGTCCTTGTTGTCATCACCACAGGCAGCCAACGCAAGAGCAGCGATGGCCGACACGGCAATGGCGGCGTACCTCTTCATCTTCCTCCTCCTCAGAATGAAAATCCGGGTCTCGCAACGGACCCTAAGCACCGGGCTTGGTCCATGTCAAGGCAATTATCGGCCGGATGTGACCGCCTTAGTGCATGAAGTCCTTACAAATACGCGCCCGTTCAGGCCCGTTTCCCGACGTTCGGGCGGATCATTAGGACGTTTGCATTGACAAATGGTCAGGCCGCTGGGAGATTGCCGCACCGTGGATGGACCCGACGGCCAGGGCGCGCTGCGCGCGCTCCGCCAGCGCAACCGGGCGCAGATCATCGAAGTGCTGCGCAACGCCGGCACCGCCAGCCGCGCCGAGATCGCGCGCCTTACCGGGCTGTCGCGCACGACGGTCTCCTCGGTCGTCGCCGAGCTCAACGACTCCGGGCTGATCGCCGAGACGCCGACGCCGGCCGACGCGCCCGCCGCCGGCCGCGGTCGCCCCGGCGTGCTGCTGAGCCTGCAGCCCTCGGCCGGCGCCGCGGTCGGGATCGACTTCGGCCACACCCACCTGCGCGTCGCCATCGCCGACCTGTCCTCGCGCGTGCTCGCCGAGCACCATCGCCGCCTCGACGTCGACCGCGCCGCCGACGTCGCGCTCGACGCGGCGGTCGAGATGCTCGACGAGGTGCTCGAGGAGTCGGGCACCGCTCGCGGCCGCATCGCGGGCGTCGGCGTCGGCCTTCCCGGTCCGCTCGACCGGGCCTCGGGCACCGTCGGCTCGGCGGTCATCCTGCCGGGCTGGGCCGGGCTCCAGCCGGCCGCCGAACTCGAGCGCCGCCTCGCGCTGCCGATCATGGTCGACAACGACGCGAACCTCGGCGCGCTGGCCGAGAACGCGGTCGGTGCCGGGCGCGGGTTCTCCGACATCGTCTACCTCAAGCTGTCGTCGGGCATCGGCGCCGGCCTGATCCTCGGCGGGCGGCTGCACCACGGTGCGACCGGCATGGCCGGGGAGATCGGCCACGTGCTGTCGAACCCCGACGGCCTCGTCTGCCGCTGCGGCAACCGCGGCTGCCTGGAGACCGTCGCCGCCGGACCCGCGCTGCTCGACCTGCTGCGCGTCTCGCACGGCGAGTCGCTCGACACGGCCGACCTGCTGCGGCTGGCCTCCGAGGGCGACGTCGGCGTCCGGCGCGTGTTCGCCGACGCCGGGCGTTCGCTCGGCCGGGCGCTGGCCGATCTCGTCAACGCCGTGAACCCGGGGCGCATCGTCGTCGGCGGCGAGCTCAGCGAGGTCGGCGATCCGCTGCTTGACGGCATCCGCACGTCGATCGACCGCTACGCGCTCCCCGCGGCCGCGGCGGCGCTGGAGGTCGTTCCAGGTGTGCTCGGTGACCGCGCGGAGGTCCTGGGCGCCGTCGCGCTGGTCATCAGCGACACCGGGCGGCTCAGCTCGGGACACTTGAGCGCGGTATGAACGGCCGCCGAGCACTGATCACCGGCGCGAGCCGCGGCGTGGGCGCCGCGGTGGCGCGCGCGTTCGCCGAGCAGGGCGCGAAGGTCGCGCTGCTGTCGCGGTCGGGCGACGACCTGGGGATCGGCACCGGGATCGCCTGCGACGTCAGCAACCGCGGGGAGGTGTTCGCCGCGGTCGAGCAGGCCGTCGGCGAGCTCGGAGGGCTCGACTGCGTCGTGGCCAACGCCGGCGTCGGCATGTACGGCTCGTTCGTCGACCTGGCGCCCGAGCACCTCGAGGCGATGATCGACGTCAACCTCAAGGGGACGCTGTACACGGCGGCCGCCACCCTCGCCCACCTCATCGCGGCGGGCGGCGGGGACTTCGTCTCGCTCTCCTCGGTCGCCGGCCTGCGCGCCTTCCCGGGCGAGGCCGTCTACAACGCGTCGAAGTTCGGCCAGCTGGGCTTCACCCGCGCGCTGGACCACGAGCTGCGCGAGCACGGCGTACGCGCGACGAACGTCGCCCCCGGCGGGATCGCCACCGACTTCGCGATGGGCACCGGCCGCGAGGAGGGCTCGACCGAGGGGATGATGAGCGCGCAGGACGTCGCCGAGCAGGTCGTCTTCTGCGTCACCCGCCCGCCCGGCGTGCGCATCCTCACCATGAGCTCGCGGCCGATGAACGAGGGCTCCTGGGGGTGAGCGTCCGGGTCGGCCTGGCGGGGTACGGGCTGGCCGGCGCGGTGTTCCACGAACCGCTCATCGCGTCCGTCGACGGGCTCGAGCCGGCCGGCGTCGCGACGCGATCGAAGGGCAACCTCGACGAGCTGCTCGGCGCGATCGACGCGCTGGTCGTCGCCACCCCGAACGCGTCGCACGTCGAGGTCGCCACCGCCGCTCTGGAGCGCGGGCTTTTCGTGGTCGTCGACAAGCCGCTGGCGCCGACCGCCGCGGCGGCGCGGGCGCTGGTGCACGAGCGCCTGACGGTGTTCCAGAACCGGCGCTGGGACGGCGACTTCCTGACCGTGCAGCGGCTGGTCCGCGAGGGTTTCTTCGGCGGCGTCACGCGCTTCGAGTCGCGCTTCGAGCGCTTCCGCCCCGAGGTCGCCGGCGTCTGGCGCGAGTCCGCCGACGAAGGCGGTGGCGTGCTGCTCGACCTCGGCGCCCACCTCGTCGACCAGGCCATCGTCCTGTTCGGCCCACCGGTCCATGTGCATGGCGAGGTCGCGGCGCGCCGACCGGGCGCGACCGTCGACGACGACGTCTTCATCGCGCTCGAGCATGCCGGCGGCGAACGCTCGCACCTGTGGATGAGCCTCGTCACGCCGTCGCCCGGCCCCCGCTTTCGCGTCAACGGCCTGGCCGACGGGTTCGTCTCGGAGGGCATGGACCCCCAGGAGGCCCAGCTGCGCGACGGGATGCTCCCGGGCGATCCGGGGTTCGGCGAGCGCGAGGGCCTCGACGCCGGCCGCTACGCCGACTTCTACGCCGGGGTGCGCGACTGGGTCCGCGGCGAAGGGCCGCGGCCGGTGGACCCGGCCGACGCGGTGCGGGTGCTCGAGGTGCTCGAGGCCGCTCGCGGCTAGGGCATCCGTCCAGTTCGCTCAGGGTCGCCTTACCGAACAGAACGTCCAGGCCGAGAAGGCCTGGGTGAGCACATACGGTCCTGCTGGCTCCCCCGGCGCCGGCCCGCTCGAGCGCGCGGCGCGTGCGGCCGCTCGCCGGCGCAGACGCGGCGAGACGACGCCGAATAAGTGGGAGGCGAGCCATCTCAAGGGTGGTGAGGGCGAGCGCCGCTTCGGCGAGCGTCTCAACGCGGTCTCCCGCGAACGATGTGACTTCGGTGTGCTCCACACGCTGAAGGCGCCCGGGGAACAGCGCGACATCGACCACGTGGTCATCGGACCGGCCGGAGTCACCGTGATCGACAGCAAGACCTGGTCCGGCCAGGTGCGCATCGCCGGCGGCGCCCTGAGGGTTGGCGGACGGAGCAAACAGGCCGAGGTGGACAAGATCCGCGCGCAGGTGGATCGTGTCCGCGCGGCTCTGTCGGTCGCGACGCTCGGACACGTTCCCGTGAATGGCATGCTGTGCCTCGTCGACGAGAACGACGGGATCGACGCCGGAGAGATCGACGACGTGAACGGGATCGGCGTAGGCCATCCCGCCGCCGTCTTGCGCCGCGCGACGAGGCTCGGGGACTACGGTCCCGATGCCAGGGCCGCGGTGCAAAGGGCGCTGACCGACCGCTTCCGTGTCCTCGGCGGCGAAGAGCCGCCGACGCTCGCCCCGGTCCGCAGGATCGCCGCCGCGGCCATGCCCGCGCCCGTGACCCGTCGCGTCCTCAGCCCGGCATACGCGGCGCTCGCGTTCCTCGCCGTGCTGCTCGTGGTGGTGACCACCGTGACGATTGGGTCACACCTGGCCAAGAGCGGCACGGACGCGCCGCCGATGACCCGCGTCGAACTCCGATCGCATCTCCCCCAGCTCCGGCGCCTGGCTGTCCGCCGCGCTCGCGGCCCGGTGCGGACACCGCGCATCGTCGCCACCGAGCGGTCTTTTCGCCTTATCTACTCGCGTGGCACTGGTTGTCACGTCCGCATAGACGTCAACCGCGCGACGTCGCGGGCGACGACCCGCTCGGCGGGGTGTCGCCGCCGCTAGGCGTTCTTGTTCGCGATGAGCTGGCAGTAACCGCGGAACCAGCCCTGCGCCTTGAGCGCCTTGTCCTGCCGCACGGCGAAGTCGATCTGCTTCCTCGTCAGGGCCGGCAGCACGGGCTGCTTGCCCCTGGTCCCGCGGACCCGGCCCTTGCGGTGCTTGACCTTGCCGGCCGCGTTGGGGACGTAGGTGTCGCCCTTCCAGCGCAGGATGTCGATGCCGCGCATGTAGTCGATCGAGTAGACGATGTTGGTCCCCGGGACCCACTTGGGCGATGACGTCTCGAACCCGAGCGGCTGGAAGTAGCCCTGCTCGGTCACCTTGCCGTCGGGGGCGACCTGCAGGAATCGCGTCCCGTTGTCGTAGGCGGCGAGGGCGACGAGCCCGCCGTTCTTGAAGCTCGGGTGCTCCTCGAACCAGTGGACGCTGCAGCCCGTCGCGTTGACGGGCATGTTGCCGTCGACGTAGGTGCCGTTGGACGGCCGGAAGCTCGCCGCCTTGCCCAGCGGCGTGAACTTGCCGGGCGTGGTCGCGTCGAGGACCTCGAACGTGCCGTCGGAGTCGTCGCACGTGCCGGCGAAGTTGGTCTCGCCGCCCTCGAGGGCGAACTTGTCCTCGCCTCCGCGCGGCCAGCGCACCGAGTGCACGAAGCGGCCGTCCTCGTTGCTCCCCCAGGCGAGCAGTTTGGGGTTGGTGATCGAGCCGCCGTCCTTGCCGTTGACGCTGATCAGCGTGAACGGCTGGCAGGCGGTGAAGACGATGCCCGGACGGATCTCGCGGACGTTGTGGCAGCCCTGCGTGAACTTGGCAGGCCCGCCCTGGGCGGCGAGCTGGGCCAGCACCGGCGGGCGCCAGTCGCCGAGGTCCTTGGGCTCGGCGCCGTCGAGCACCCCGCGCAGGTCGGTGATCGACCCGGCGCTGCCAAAGAAGTAGGAGCAGTCCAGGACGCAGGCGCTCGTGTGGTCGCCGTTCTGCGGTACGGCCGGCAGCTCCTTGACGTTGGCCGGATCGCGCACGTCGAAGAGCTGCAGGCAGCTCAGGCCGGTGACGCCCTCGATGCCGCAGCTCGGCGTGAAGGCGAACCAGTCGCTGGAGATGCCGAGGATCTTGCCGTTGGTCGGCACCTCCTCGTTCTCCCATGCGATGTTGAGATGGATCAGCCCGTCGAGCTTCGGCGCCGCCGGATCGGAGATGTCGTAGATCGACATGTTCTTCGCGCTGGTCACGTAGAGCTTGTCGCCGACGATCTTCGCCCCGGTCGTCTGGCCGATGTCGAGCTTGAGCGAGCCGAGGTACTCGACGTTGTCCGACGTGACGTAGTCCGGGCCGACGCCGGCCTGAGCCGCGGCGGCCGGGATCACGACAAGGGCGACGAGCGTCGCGAGGATGCGCATACGGGCGCCAACGACCCGCGCGCGTGGAACTTGCGGTGCGCGGGCGGCCGCTTGCATGGCGTCATCGGGCACTCGTAGCTTCGCCCCATGCTGCGCCCGATCAACGACGCCCGGTTCGTCCGCCAGAACCTGACCCTGGCCGGCTGGCGCTGGGCCTTCTACGCCGGCGAGCGGGCGGCTTCCGACGTGCGCTACCGGACGCGCGACGTGCGGCGGATCGCCGAGCTTCAGCAGGCCAGGCCGGTCGACTTCCTGATCGCCCAGACCCGGACGGGCTGGGCGTTCGAGGGCCGCTACTACTGGGCCGATCCGGAGTGCGGTGCCCGTGACGTGCTCGCCCTCGTGCGCGAGCGGGAGCGGCGGCGCACGCGCAAGCTCGAGCGCGCACACGCGGCGCTGGCGGCCACCGAGCAGCCGCGGCGCGAGCCGATCCCGCGCGAGGTCAAGCTCGCCGTCTGGCAGCGCGACGGCGGGCGCTGTGTGGACTGCGACACGGGCTTCGATCTGCAGTACGACCACGTCATCCCGGTCGTCATGGGCGGCGCCAGCTCGGCGCAGAACCTGCAGCTGCTGTGCGGTGACTGCAACCGCGCGAAGGGCGGCGCGCTGGTCTAGGCGGCGCGGTCGAGCGAGCGCTCCGCCGCGCGCTCGAAGATCCGCGCCAGACGCTCGGCCGGGTCGTTGACCGCCTCGATGATCGCGGCGGCCAGAGCGTCCCGGTCGTCGGGTGGCACGAGCCAACCCGTGCGCCCGGGCTCGACGATGTCCTTCGGTCCGAGCACGTCGACGGCGATCGGCGGCAGGCCGCAGGCCATCGCCTCGACGATGGCCAGGCCGAACTGCTCGCGCACGCTCGGCAGGACGAGGACGTCGGCGGCGTTGAGGAACGCGGGCAGACGCTCCTGCGGCTGCCAGCCCGCGAGATGCACGTGCCGCGCGCCGGTGCGCGCGATCGCCTCGGCCGGGTGCTCGCCCTCGGCCTCGCCGGGATAGCCGCCGACGATGGCCAGCGAAGCCGGGACGTCGAAGTGCGGCTCGGCCGCGGCCCACGCCTCGATCAGCAGCCCGATGCGCTTCACCGCGGTGAAGCGGCCGACGAAGATCACCGTCGTCTCTGCAGGGCGGTCGACGACGCGGCGGTCGAAGAGCTCGAGATCGACGCCGTTGGGCAGGACTGCCGCGCCCGTTCCCAGCAGGCGCTCGACGCGCGGCAGCTGCAGCCGGCTCGGGACGATCAGGCACTCGCAGGCCTGCGCCCACGCGCGCATGCGCTCGACCCACGCGTCGGCGTGGGCCCATCCGGCGGGCGGCCCGTCGGCGATGCGCTCGAGCATCAGCAGCTCGGTGCCGTGCAGGTGGCCGACGATCGGGACGTCGGGTGCGACGCGCGCAGCGGCCTCGTTGATCGGCGTGAGGTGATGCAGGTGCAGCACGTCGGCATCGGCGGCCCCCGCCGCTTCGAGCTGGGTCGCCCACGCCTCGACGTGGCGCTCGAGCTCGTCGTCGCCGACGGCGGCGAAGACCCCGGGCTCCTCGTAGGACGGGTGCAGCGGCGCGTCGGTGCCGAAGTGCACCGGCCGGACGTCGAGATCCGCGTAGTACTGCTCGGCGTCGCCCTCGTCGGGGATCGAGCCCGACAGCAGCGTGGTGTCCCAGCCCAGCTCGGGCAGACGGCGGGCGAGCGCGCGGGCCACGGTCGCCGAACCTCCACGAGGGAAGAACATCAGCGACGAGAGGACCGTGGGCACCCTCTAGGTATAGCTCGCGTCAGATGCGGTTGAAGACAAGCGCCGTCGAGATCGGGCGCCCCGACTCGAGCACGACACCGAAATCCTCGCGGGGACGGTTGCGCAGGCGGCCGTTGCAGACCAGCGACGCGGAGCCGCCGCCGTCGAGGTTGATCGCGTCAGTGGCTCCGAGATCGCGGAGCGTCGTGGCCATCTCGGCCAGCGTCAGGCCTGCGTCGCGCTGCGCGCGGCCGTCGCAGGCCACGGCGAGCAGGCGATCGCCCGCGATCGCGAGCGCCGCGCGCGGGTAGCGGCCCTGCGTGATGTCGGAGTCGAACTGGCGCGAGCCGGCGCTGAAGCCCTCGACGTCGCCGTCGAGGGCGACCTCGCCATCGGCCAGCAGCAGCGGGCCGGCCTGCAGCAGGTCGCCGACCGGATCGGCGGGAAGGTCGTTGCGGCGGGCGATCGACAGCCGGCCGCCCTCCACGTGAACGCAGGCGCGAACGGCATCCCACGGCGCATCGAAGGCGACGCTCTCGCGTCTGACGCCGCGGGTGCGCACCTCGCCCAGCGGGACGCCGCCCGGGCGGATGAAGAAGCCGCCGATGATCGCCTCGGAGTTGCCCGACGCGCGGCACCACTGCTCGAGCGGCATGGGCTCGGGCAGCAGCTCGACGCCGACCTCGAACTCGTCGGCCGGATAGCTGGCGATGTAGAGGGTCGTCTTGGCACGGCCCGGCAGCAGGACGCGCAGGCGCGAGAGGTGGCGAGGCCGCAGCGGCGAGCGCAGCGACTGGAGGGGAGATGGCCTGGCGGACATTGACGGTCACCGTGACCTAAACCGCTGCTGATCGCGTGTTACCCCCGTGAATATCGGTTGGCGCGGCCAGAACTTGTGCGCTGGGCACGCTATGGCGAGGTCGCCGTGTCGGCCGGGCCCGTGTGGGTACCGGTCGTCAGCGGCTTGCCGTGCTGCTCGTCGGTCTGCGGCGAGCCGCCGCAGGCGAGCAACACGAGGGCGGCGATGACCAACCAGAGGGTGAGACGCAACACACCCTCCCCTTTGCCCGTTCTCAATAGAAATCTGACGCTCCGGTACCTAGGCTTTCGGCGATGAAGACCCGGCTCAGCCTCCTCGTTGCCACCGCGACCGTCGCCGCCCTCGGCGCGATCCCGGCCTCCGCGCACGTCGAACGACCCGCCTACTGGCCGGATCCGGCGGTCGACAAGAGCGTCAAGGGCGGCACGGGCGGCCACGTGCCGAAGGTCCGCTCGCTCGCCTCGGCGCTCAACAAGAAGAAGCCGGGCAAGACGCTCGTGGTCTGCACGCCCGACTCGATGACCCTGCTGCGCGCATCGATCGCCGGCGCGCGCAAGAACGGCTACGACGTCCGGCCTTCGGACCACAGGAAGTTCTCGGCCAAGCAGGCCAAGAAGCTTCTGGCGATCAACAAGAAGCTGCGCAAGCAGTGCCGCTTCTCGGAGATCCAGCCCGCGGTCGACAAGGCCGGCAACAACGACCGCGTCGTGATCATGCCGGGCCTCTACCTCGAGCCGACGTCGCGCGCCAAGCCGACGCACGACCCCGCCTGCGACGCCTACCGCACCAACGGCGACCGCCCCGGCAACGAGGGCATCGCGCTCTCCTACAAGTACCAGTACACCTGCCCGAACGACCAGAACCTCGTCGCCGTCCTGGGCCGCGAGCCGGGCGCCGAGCCGCCGCCGATGCCGCCGCGCGAGAACCGCCACGGCATCCCGGACCTCGGCAAGTGCATCCGCTGCAACCTGCAGATGGAGGGCTCGGGCGTCAACGCCGACGACGTGATCGTCGACGCCGGTGACGCGACCAAGGGCGACGGCGGCCCCAACGGCGTCGGCACCGTCAAGGACGTCGCGATCCGCGCCGACCGCGCCGACGGCTTCGTCCTCAAGAACATCAAGGTCCGCCACGCCAAGGAGCACGGCATCTACGTGCTCGAGTCAGACGGCTACCGGCTGACGCACTTCAAGGCCTACTACAACGGGCTCTACGGGACGCTGACCTTCGTCGAGGATCACGGCGTCCAGGAGCACTGCGACTCGGTCGGCCACGGCGACTCGGGCGTCTACCCGGGTGCCGCCGTCGAGACCGGCGCGCAGCGGCCCGAGGGCACGAAGTTCCGTTACAACCAGCAGATCCGCTTCTGTGACCTGCACCACAACATGGCGGGCTACAGCGGCACCAACGGCAACGCCGTCTGGGTCCACGACAACAACTTCTACGACAACGTCCTGGGCCTGCAGACCGACGTCGTCACCGGCGCCGGGCACCCCGGCTACCCGGGCGACTCGATGCTGATCGAGAAGAACCGCTTCTACTCGAACAACTTCAACATCTACAAGGAAGACTCGGACATCCACCCGGCCTTCCCGTTCCCGGTCGGCACCGGCATGTGGATCGCCGGCGGCAACCACCACCAGGTCCGCAACAACTACTTCTACGACAACTGGCGTCGCGGCACGATGCTCTTCAGCGTGCCCGACCAGCTCGTCTGCGGGCCGGCCGCCGACAACAACCAGCAGGCCGGCTGTGACCCCAACGGGCAGACGACCTCGCACTACAACTCGTTCTACGACAACAAGATGGGCATCCGGCCCGACGGCACCGCCGACCCGAACGGCACGGACTTCTGGTGGGACCCGTACCCGGGCACGATCGGCAACTGCTGGTGGAACAACCAGACGCCCAAGGGCGTGGCGCTGACCTACTCGCCGATCACGTCGGCGCCGTTCCCCAACTGCAACAACGGCAAGGCGCCGGACCAGTCGCTGGCGACCGGCAACCCGATCCAGACCCAGGAGCTGCTGAGCTGCATCGCGGCGTTCGAGACGCGCTCGTTCGACGAGAACGGCCCGTGCCCGTGGTTCAAGACCCCCGCTGAGCCGCAGCCGGCGGGCAGCCGCGCGGCCGAGCGCTCGGCGGTCATGACCTCCCCGTTCCAGGCCGAGGTCCCGATGTACGCGGAGGGCTCGGTCGACAAGCGATCGGACTTCAGCGGCCTGTCGTGCGCGCAGTGGAACACGGCGGGCGACGAGGGCCGGTCGTGGATCGTCGGCAAGATCACCGACTTCGCCGGCGGCTCTGTCGTCGACGGCTCGAAGATCGTCGGCTACGGCGACACGCTCTCGGCCGAGAACGCGACCGACCTGTTCAACGCCTGGTGCCCGAAGCAGTACGCGCAGGGCTTCGTGCTCTACAAGCTCTACACGTACGCGGCGGCGGTCTCGAAGGCGGATCGCAACAGCTGAGACTGGCGCGTTCGCGCTTGCATTCCATCCGGATCTATGGGTACATAAGGGCGTAACGGCTCTTACGTAGCCCACCGGTTAGCCAAGATTCGTTCTGGTGCGGCGGTTGCGCAAGTCGCCTTCAAAAAATGGCCTCCCTCGTGGAGGCCGTTTTTTGTTGTGCGCTCAGCTACCGGCCAACCTCGGCCGCCCGGTGACGTCGGTACGGGCATGAACAAGAAGATGACCCTGGCGGCCGCGGCCGTCCTCGCCTCACTGATGCTGGTCGCGACCAGCTGGGCGGCCAAGCCTGGGCCCGACGCCACGCTGACGCTCGCCGTCAGCCCCACCACCGTCAAGTTCGGCAAGCCCGCGACCGTCTCGGGCGCGATCTCGAGCAAGGCGGCCGGCGTCCAGCTGGTGCTGGAGTACGACGCCTTCCCGTTCGACGGCAAGTACACCGACACCGGCACCACGACCACCGGCGCCGATGGCACCTACAGCTACACCGTCACCCCGCCGACCAGCACGCGCTACCGCGTGGTCACGGTCGACAAGCCGAAGATCACCAGCCCCGAGGGCACGCTGCTCGTCCGCTGGAACATCAGCCTCGGCGTGAGCGACAAGACCCCGAAGAAGGGCACCCGCGTGCGCTTCTCCGGTGCCGTCAAGCCGGCGCTGCCCAACGGCCTCGTCGCGATCCAGCGCCGCGTCGGCGACATCTGGAAGACCGTCAAGCAGACCACGATGGTCACGGGCGACGTCAACCAGACCAACTACAGCGTGAAGGTGCGAGTCCGCAACACTGGCCGGTACCGCAGTGTTGTCCTGGGTGACGGCGCGCACGAGACGGGCGTCAGCGTCTCGCGCCGCATCGTCGTTCACTAGTCGTCAGTCACACGCAAGCTTGCCCCGGAGCGCAAGCGGGAGGGCGCGGGAGCCGCAGTGCGGCTTTCGCGTCTTCTGCGTTGTGGGCTACGTGAGCGTGCCGAACACGACCGGCATCACGGCGTCCGCGCCGGCCTTGCGCAGCTGCCCGCCGACCATGGCAAGCGTCCAGCCGGAGTGGCGGCGGTCGTCGAGGAGGATCCCGCGGCCGCGCGGCGGCTGACCCGTGACGCGGAAGGCGCCGCGGACGTTGGCCGCCTGTTGCGCGGCGTTGGCCATCTCGCGCTGAGGCGCGCGCGGCTCGGTCCGCTCGACGAGCGGTTCGTAGTTGATGCTCAGCGCTGCCGCCAAGCGCTGGGCGGCGTCGGTGATGATCGCGTCGGCCGTCGTGCTGGGCACCGTGGTGACCCAGGTGGCGTTTGACTGCTTGACCGCCCCTGCGAGGCCGTCGATGACGTCGTCGCTGAGCCGCCCGGCGCTGATGCCGCGCTGGATCTGTGGCCACCAGCCGCCGTCGCCGAAGCGCGCGAGGGCGACACCCGGCTCGATGCGCGCGTCGTCGGGGATCTTCTTCATCGCGCCCGTCGCGTCGGGAGCCATCTTCTTGACCTCGAGCTCGATCGGCCGCGAGCGCAGGTGGCGCTGCGCGAGCTCGACCAGCTGTGGATCGGGCGGCTGGGCGAAGCGGGGCTCCGTGCAGACGGAACAGCGGCCGCAGTCCTCGGGGTTCGGATCGTCGAGCTCCTCCTGCAGCGTCCGCATGAGGCAGCGGCCGTCGGTGCCGAAGTTGGCCATCGCCTCCTGCTCGGCGCGGCGCAGCGCCGTGACGGCCTCGTAGCGCTCGGCGTCGTAGGTCCAGTCGGTGTCTCGGACCGAGTGCCAGCGCGTGCCGTCGCGCCACACCGCGCCCTCGACGTCGAGGATCTTGAGCATGGCGTCGATCCGGCCGGCACCGAGGTTGACGATCGTCATCAGCTCGCGCGTCGTCCGCCCTTCCGGCGCGACGTCGTCGAGGTGGTCGAGCACGGCCTTGACCCGGTCGCGGGCCGGGAAGGCCTGCTCGATGAAGAAGTCCTGGATGCGCTTGTCCTCGCCGCCGCGCAGCAGGACCACATCGGCGTGCTCGACGCCGCGGCCGGCGCGGCCGACCTGCTGGTAGTAGGAGACGACCGAGCCCGGCGCCTGGAAGTGCACGACGAAGGTCAGGTCGGCCTTGTCGTAGCCCATGCCCAGCGCGCTGGTCGCGACGACCGCCTTGAGCTCGTTGTTGAGCAGCCGCTGCTCGGTGCGGATGCGTGCGTCGGTGTCCTGCTCGCCGCTGTAGGGCTCGGCGGAGATCCCATTGGCGTTGAGGAACGAGGCGACCTGGTCGGCGTCGCGCTTGGTGAGCGTGTAGACGATGCCCGAGCCCGGGAGGCTCGGGAGGTGCTCGACGAGCCAGGCCAGGCGCTCGGCCGGGCGTGGCAGCTCGAGCGCCTCGAGCCTCAGGCTCGTGCGAGCGAGCGGGCCGCGGTAGGAGCGCAGCGGCTCGTCCTCGTGGCCGGGCCGTGAGAGCTGCTCCAGGACGTCCTTGACGACGCGGTCGTTGGCGGTCGCCGTGGTGCCCAGCACCGCGACGTTTTCGGGCAGGGCGTCGAGCATGTCCTTGACCCGCCGGTAGTCCGGGCGGAAGTCGTGGCCCCAGTCCGAGATGCAGTGGGCCTCGTCGATGACCAGCAGGCCGACCTTGCTGGCGAACAGCGGCAGCATGTCATCGCGGAACTTGGGGTTGTTGAGCCGCTCGGGGCTGATGAGCAGCAGGTCGATCGTGTCGGCAGCGAGGCGGTCCCGGACGTCGTCCCAGTCGTCGCGGTTCGTGCTGTTGACGGTGTAGGCACGCAGGCCGAGCCGCTCAGCCGCCTCGATCTGGTTGCGCATCAGCGCCAGCAGCGGGCTGACGATGAGGGTCGGGCCGGCGCCGGCGTCGCGCAGCAGTGCGGTCGCCACGAAGTAGACGGCCGACTTGCCCCACCCCGTGCGCTGGACGCAGAGGACGCGCGCCCGGTCCTCGACGAGGTCGGCGATCGCCTCGAGCTGGTCTTCGCGGAAGTTCGACTCCGGCGCGGCGGTCAGGGTGCGCAGGCGGTCCAGCGCGGCGTCGGTGAAGGTGGCGGTTGGCACCCCTTCACTGTCGCAGCCTGGTTGTCACGAACCGCGCCGGGTTCGTGTCAGGTCAGTCGTCGTCGCGCGGCGCAGGCCGGAAGACGACCCGCTTGAGCTCCGTGACCGACGAGCCGCCAAGGCGCATCGCGGTCTGAAAGCCCTCGTTGCCGAGCTCGCCGGCGTCGAGCTGACGACGCAGCTCGTTGAGGACGGGCAGCTGCTCCTCCTCGACCTTGTCCTTGGCGGTCTCGATGAGGATCAGGTGGCGGGGACGGCGGAGCTTGTGGGCAGCGCGGATGTAGGGCTCGCGCTCCTCGGGATCGAGCGTCGTGACCGGGATAACGACGGCCTCGCCCTTCTCCAGGCGCTTGTTGACCGTGGCGTCGTTGAGCTGCTTGGCGGTGGCGTCGAGCACGGACTCGTCGACCTTGCCGGCGACCATCGACTTGAGCTTCTCGACCCCGAGGACGGCGCCCTTCTCCTCGAAGACGCGATCGACGAAGCGGTTGCGGTCCGCGGCGTTGGCGGAGACGACGATGACCAGCGAGCCGGGCGAGTAGCGCATGCGATCGCTGGGCTTGATGGTGCGGCAGCGGGTCGAGACGTCGACCGGGCGGGGCGGGCGGTCCTGGCCGTCGCGGCCGCGGGGGCGGTCGGAGGACCAACCCGTCCGCTCGTCGGCGCCGATCTTGACGCTTCGGGGGCCGGAAGTGGTCTGATCGCTCATGTATTCAGCGTAGCCCGGTCGGGTCGGCTGACCAGGGGTGGGGCGAGAACCTGCGACCCGCAGGCTCCATGGGACATGAGCGTTCCCGTGGAACCCGTCGACGGCACCGACCTGGAGCGGCTGGTGACCGTCCTGCTGAACGTCACCGGCTGCGTGCGCACGATGATCGAGGCTGAGCTCGACGCAGGGGTCGAAGGCCTGGCGGTCATCGACGAGGTCGCTGAGGCGGTCCGGCAGCTACTGGCTCCGGTGGCCGAGCATCACGACGACGACGAGCTGGCCGCGGTCGTCGACATCTTCGCCGAGGCCTCGCTCCTGCTGGCCCACGGCATCGGCATGGACCATGTCTTCAGGTTCCCGACAGGTCCCGGGCGAGCGCGTCGGCGAGCGTGACCGCCCGCTCGATCGTCTCGTAGCTGAGGTTCTCCGGCACATCCGTGGGCAGGTGGTAGTTCGAGACGATCTTGGTCCCGGGCTCCCAGGAGCCGAGCATGGCGGTGGGGTAGCCGGCGCGGGACGGGATGATCGAGTCCGACGAGGCGCGGGCGCGGACGCCGCGGTAGAGCGGGCGGCCGGTGGCGGACTCGGCCACGCGGGCGATGCGGTCGCGGAAGGCCGGGTCGCAGTAGTCGTGCATGAGGAACGGACCTTCGCCCTCGACGAGGATCAGCTCGGGTGAGCCGATGGTGTCGAGGTTGAGCATCCACGTCCTGGACTTGTCCAGCGGCTTCATGTGGCGCTCGACGAAGCCGTACACGCCGCCCTGCAGGACCTCCTCGGCGCCGCAGGATGCAAGGACGACGCGGATGCCACGCACGTCCTTCAGGCGCTCGGCGATGGAGACGAGCGCCACTGAGCCCGACAGGTTGTCGTTGGCGCCGGGCACGACGCGATGGCGAGCGATGTCGATCCCGATCGCCGTGGCGAGGATCGACCAGAACGACCCGATACGGCCGACGGCGCGCGAGCCCAGCAGCGCGCTGACGACTGTGAGCACGGGTCCCGCGATGACCGGCCACCAGAACGGCGAGCCGGTGTCGGTGCCCTCGATCAGCTTCGGGTACTTCTTGGCGATCCAGCGCTGCCCGCTGGGATCGAAGATGCGACCCGTCGGCGCCGCATCGTGGTGGCCCATGACGACGAGCGTCCGATCGCTCGAGAGGTCCCCCACCTCGGCCACGACGTTCCACGTCGTCTGCGGCCGCGCGACGAGCCGACGCCAGACCCGCCTGCGGTTGTCGACGTCGTCGACGATCAGCGCAGTGACGGTCGCGGCAAGCGAACCGCCGACGAACCGCCGGCCGCGCAGGACGAGCCGGTTGGCGAGCAGACCGATGACGCCAAGCGGCATGAGCATCCGCGAGTAGTTCTCGCCGCGGAACTCCTCCTCGTCGATCTGCACCTTCGCGCCGACGTCGGCGAACGCGTCGCGCAGCATCTCGGCCGCCTGCTTCTCTCCCGGCGAGCCGGCGCCGCGCTCGAGCGCGGCGAGCGACTCCATGAGCTCGCGCATGACTAGCCCAGAACAGCAGCCAGGCGCCGCTCGAGCGCGCCGGCCAGCGCGTCGCGCACGGTGCCCTCTTCGAAGCGCTCGACGAGCTCGGCGAGGAAGCCCTCGATGACGAGCCGTGAGGCGGCCTCGTGCGACAGCCCGCGGGCGCGCAGGTAGAAGAGCTGCTCCGGATCGATCTGGGCGATCGCCGCGGCGTGGGTGCAGCGGACGTCGTTGGCGAGGATCTCCAGGCCGGGGATCGCGTCGGCGTGGGCCTTCTTCGACAGCAGCAGGTTGCGCGACTCCTGGAAGGCGTCGGTCTCCTGCGCACCGGGATCGACCTTGATCATCCCGCGCCAGACCGCAGACGACCGGCCCGCGAGGATGCCGCGGAACGCCAGATCGCTGTTGCAGTGCGCGGCCGCGTGCTCCTGCGTGGTGTCGAAGTCGAGGTGCTGGCGGCCGGTCAGCGCGTACGCGCCGGTGACCTTGCCCTCCGCGCCCTCGCCCTCGAGGATCGTGTTCTGAAAGACCTTGCCGCCGCCGGAGCCGAAGCCCAGGACGACCCAGTCGAGCTTGCCGTTGCGAGCGACCTTCGCCCGCTGTGTGCCGAAGATCCACGACTTCTCGTCGAGGCCCTGGCCGCTGACGAAACGCAGGTTCGCGTTGTCCCCCACGACCAGCTCGACGACGGTGGTGAACAGACCAGGCGCGGTACTCGCGTACTGCTCCCACACCTCGGCCTCGGCGCCCTCCTCCAAGACGACCAGCACGCGCCAGTTCAGCGCGGTGCCCTCGGTCGCCTGGATGGCACTCAGAACGATCGGCGCCTCGACCTTCACGCCGGCCGGCACGTAGACGAACGCGCCGCCCGTCCACTCCGCTGCGTTGCGGGCGGTGAAGACGTTCTCGCCGCTCTCGATGAGCGAGCCGAGGTGCTTGTCGACGAGCTCGCCGTGCGACTCGACGGCCTGCGACAGCGGCATGATCAGCGGACCTTCGGAGACCGCCTCCTCGACCGGATGAAACGCGCCGTCGACCTGCGTCATGCGCACGCCCTCGGCGGGCAGGTCGAAGACGAGGTCGGCCTGGTCGGCGGCGAGGAGGTCCCCGACGCCGGCCGTCTCGAACGACGCGAGGTCGAAGTTGCCGAGCTCGGTGAACTCCCAGCCCGGCGCGCCCTTGAAGGTCGGGAGCTCGAGCTCCTGCCAGCTAGCCAATTGAGCCCTCCATCTGGAGCTCGATCAGCCGGTTCATCTCGACGGCGTACTCCATCGGGAGCTCCTTGACGATCGGCTCGATGAAGCCGTTGACGATGAGCTTGCCGGCCTCTTCCTCGGTCAGCCCGTGGGACTGGAGGTAGAAGAGCTGCTCGTCGCCGACCTTCGAGACGGTCGCCTCGTGGCCGACGTTGACGTCGTCCTCGCCGATGCGGATCGTCGGGTACGTATCGCTGCGCGAGTCCTCGTCGAGCAGCAGCGCGTCACAGACGACCTTGGACTTCGAGCCCGTGGCGCCCTTGGCGACCTCGAGCAGGCCGCGGTACGAGGACCGCCCGCCGTCCTTGGAGATCGACTTGGCGAAGATGTTCGACGTCGTGTTCGGCGCG
>JBJMLA010000087.1:0-48482 GCA_045805505.1 Solirubrobacteraceae bacterium | reverse complement strand
TTCGGCGACGCCCGCCTCCGCGCCCTCGGCCCCCGCGCCGGGCGCCGGTCCCACCGTGCCGCCCGTCCGCAAGCTTCCGGGTGGCGCGACGCCGCCGGCCGCGGCCCCCCGCCCGCGGCGCACGGTCCCCCTCGGGTCGACGCCCGCGTCGGCCACCGTTCCGTCGCGCCGCGACGAGCCCGCCGAGCGCGAGCGTCTGTTCAGCGGGCGCGCGATCATCGCCACGGTGCTCGCCGCGGCACTGCTCGTCGTCGTGCTGCTGGTCAGCGGCGTCATCGGCGGGGGCAACGACGACAAGTCGTCGGGCGCCACGACGACCGCGGGCACCACCGCATCGACCACTCCCGCCGGGAAGAGCGTCCCCGCTCCGGCCGACACGAGCGTCGCCGTGCTCAACGGCACCACGGTCACCGGCCTGGCCAAGCAGGCCGCCGAGGCGCTGACCGCCCGCGGCTATCAGGTGCCCACGACCACGGACGCCGCCGATCAGGCGCAGCAGACCTCGCAGGTCGCCTACGCCGAGGGCTTCGAGCCGTCGGCCAAGCGGATCGCCAAGATCGTGGGCGTCTCGGCGAGCCAGGTCGTGGCCATAGATCCGAGCACCCAGGCGGTGGCCGGCGACGTCAACGTGGCCGTCACGATGGGCCTCGACAAGGCCCAGTAGCCGTTGCCGGTCCGGCTTCCCGCTCGTAGCGCCAAGCCGCGCGACAAGGGGCTCACCCACGTGCTCGACCGCGGGCTGTCGGTCGCCCAGGTCGACGGCCTGATGGAGGTCGCCGGCGAGTTCGTCGACATCGTCAAGCTCGGCTGGGGCACGGCGCTGGCCACCCAGAACCTCGAGCCCAAGCTCGCGCGCTATGCCGAGCACGGCATCCCGGTGGTCCTCGGCGGGACGCTGACCGAGGTGGCCATCCGGCAGGGCCGCATCGACGAGCTGCTGCGCTGGGTCGGGCCGCTGGGGATCAGCCACGTGGAGGTCTCCGACGGGACGATCACGCTGGAGCCCGACGACAAGCTCGCGCTGATCCGCCGCCTCGCCGCCGAGGGCTTCACCGTCCTGTCCGAGGTCGGCTCGAAGGACAACCAGAACATCATGGCCCCGTACCGGTGGGTCGAGCAGATCCAGGCCGAGCTCGAGGCGGGGTCGTGGAAGGTCATCGCCGAGGCCCGCGAGTCGGGCACCGCCGGCATCTTCCGCCCCGACGGCGAGCCGCGGATGGGCCTCATCGACGAGATCGCCCACCACGTCGACGTCGAGCGCGTGATGTTCGAGGCGCCGCAGAAGGACCAGCAGGTCTGGCTGCTGCGGCGCTTCGGGCCCGACACCAACCTCGGCAACATCGCCCCCGACGACGTCCTGAGCCTGGAGACGCTGCGCCTCGGCCTGCGCTCCGACACGCTCGAGGACTTCTCGCCGCTCGCGTGATCTGGCTCGCCCGCCACGGGGAGACGGCCTACAACGCCGAGCGCCGGTTCCAGGGCCAGGGCCCGGTGCCGCTGTCCGAGCGCGGGCGCGAGCAGGCTGCAGAGCTGGCCGAGCAGGCGGCCGGCCGGGAGTTCGCGGCGCTGTGGAGCAGCCCGCTGCCCCGCGCGCGGGAAACCGCCGAGATCGTCGCCGGGCGCCTGGGCCTCGAGATCACCGACGAGCCGCGGCTGATGGAGACCGACACGGGCGAGTGGACCGATCGCACGTTCGCGGAGATCGAGGCCGAGTTCCCGGAGCGCTTCGGCGCGTGGGTGGCCGGCGATCCCGCGTTCTCGTTCCCCGGCGGTGAGTCCTTCGCGCAGCAGTCCGAGCGCGTCAACGCGGCGCTGTCCGACATCCGCGCGGCCGGCCCGCTGCCGGCGCTGGTCGTCTGTCACCGCAACACGATCCGCCTGGCCCTCGAGCACGCGCAGGGCCGCCGCCTCTCGCTCGACGACGTCCCCAACGGCTCGCTGGTGGCGCTGTGACCAGCGCTGCGCGCGCGATCTTCGCGGTGCTCGTGGCGGCGACGTTCGGAGCGTTCTTCGTCGCCCAGCGCCTCAAGCACGCGCCGACCGTGCTGCAGGACGTGCGCGGGCGCAAGGTCTTCAGCCCCAACGGCGACGGCCGCAAGGACAAGCTGCGCGTCTCCTTCAAGGTCAAGAACGCAGACGTCATCTCGGTCGACGTCATCGACGACGACGACGAGATCGTCGCCTCGCTCGTCGAGGATCGCCGCGTCCGCGCCGCGACCCCGACGACCGTGCAATGGAACGGCCGCGAGGAGAGCGGCACGCGGGCCCCCGACGGCACCTACCGGATGCAGGTCACGCTGCGCAACGAGGGTCGCACGGTGACCGTGCGCCGCCGCTACATCCTCGACACGACGCCGCCCGAGCCCGAGGTCACCGACGTCGGACCCGGGACGGGCGACGGCCCCGAGCTGCTGCCCAACGCCGGTGGCGTCGCGCTGATCCACACGTCGCCGGCGGGCCGCCGCCCGCAGGTCGTGATCTTCCGCACCTCCGGTGAGGAACCCGAGCAGGTCGCGGAGTTGCCGCTCGCCGACCGGACCGCCCGCTGGGACGGCAAGGTCGACGGCCGCGCGGCGCCGCCCGGCACCTACCTCGCGGTGGCGCAGTGGCGCGACCGTGCGGGCAACGTCGGCAGCTCGGTGCCGCTCGAGGACGACAAGCCCGAGCTCGCCTACGGCCAGAAGCTGCCGGGCCACGGCGGCATAACGATCCGCCAGCTCGAGCTCCAGCCGCCGGCCGTGCCGGTCGGCGCCGGCAACAAGATCACCATCGGCGTCGACGCCCGCGGCCGGCGGTATCAGTGGAGCCTGCGGCGCCTGGGCGCCACGCAGCCCGAGCGCAGCGGGAGCACCACCCGCACGCCGTTCACCGTTCCCGCCCCCAGGGGCGACGAGGGGCTCTTCCTGTTCGAAGCGCACGTCGGCCGCCACGTCGCCACCGCGCCCGTCGCCGTCACCAACCCCGGCACCAACAAGGTGCTGGTCGTCCTGCCGTTCATGACCTGGCAGGGCCGCAACCCGGTCGACGACGACGGCGACGGCGCGCCCAACGTGCTCGATCGGGGGCAGGAGGCGCGCGCGGTCCGGGTGTTCGCCGGCGGCGCGCTGCCGGAGGGGTTCCGCGAGGCGGAGGGTCCGCTGCTCGCCTACCTGTCGCGCAACGACCGCAGCTTCGACATCACCACCGACGTCGCGCTGATGGTCGGGCGCGGCCCCAAGCTCGCCGGCCACCGCGGCGTGCTGCTGCCCGGCGACGTGCGCTGGCTGCCGCGCGACCTGCAGCTCAAGCTGCGGGGGTTCGTCCGCGACGGCGGCACGCTGATGCTCACGGGCACCGACTCGCTGCGGCGCGAGGTGACGTTCTCGCCCGACGGCAAGCTGGCGCGGCCCACGCCGCCGGCGGCCGCGAACCTGTTCGGCACGAAGCTGCGCAAGGTCGTGGAGGAGCCGACGACGGTCACCAACCTCGACGACAAGATCTCGCTGTTCTCCGGCGACGTCTACGGCGGCACCGGCGTGTTCGCCGGGTTCGCGGGCTACGAGCCCACTGCTGCGCTGGGCGACGACGAGGAGCTCGCCGCCGACGCGGTGACGGGTGACGGCGACGTGGTGCTGGTCGCCGCCCGCTACGGCAAGGGGCTGGAGATCCGCACGGGCCTGCTGGACTTCGCCACGCGCCTGAACGCCGACGCGAACACGGGGCAGCTCGCCCTGCGCGCGTGGACGCTGCTGGCCAACGGCTAGGGGCGCCGCCGCATCACCACGATGAACGTCTCGAAGCCCTCGCGCTCGTAGAAGCGCAGCGCGCCGGCGTTCTCGCTCATCGCGAACAGGCGCAGCTCGCGGTCTCCGGCCTCCTCCTGGACGCGGGCGACGAGGCGCTCCCCGACGCCCTGCCCGCGCGCTTCGGGCAGCACGCTGAGCGAGTCGATCTCGGCCCAGTCGCCGGGCTCGGGCCAGGTCGGTGACGCCTCCTCGATGGCGACGAGCGCGTAGCCCACCGCGCGTTCGCCGTCGCGGGCGAGCAGCACGAATGCGCCCGGCCGCGCGAGCTGGCGCTCGTAGTGCTCGCGCCGGCGCGCCCAGCTGTCGTCGTCCTCGCGCACCGGGCCCATCGAGACCGCCGTCTGGCCGTGGTGGTGGACCATCGCGAGCCACAGCGGCCGCAGCTCGTCGATGACGTCGGCGCCGTGGCGTGTGATCTCGATCACCGGCGCGCGATCCCCCGCTGCTCCAGCGCGTCCCACAGCGGAGCGTTGGCCTGGAACGCGGCGACCCCCGCGGGATGGGCGGGGTCGAAGTCCGTGCCGGCGACGAGCAGCTCGCTCCCCTTGTGCTCGGCGGCGATGACGGCGGCCAGATGGCGCTGGGTCTCGCCGATCAGGATGATCAGCCGCGGCGTCCCGGGAAGCTTTCTCGCCAGCCGCCGGGCGACGCGCGCCGCCAGCAGCGCGGGCGGCGGCCGCCTCCCCGGCTCGATGACCAGCACCCCCGGCGCCCGCTTCAGGTCCTCGGCGCGCTCCCGGAACGGCACCTCCTCGAGGACGCCGTCGAGCAGCAGCAGGCAGAGGGGCGCGTCGTCTTGCACCCCCGCCAACCTAACCTGCTGCGCCGATGGTCGAGGCTCTCTTCTGGATCTGCGCCGCGCTGCTGGTCTACGCCCAGCTCGGCTACGGCGTGCTCCTCGCCCTCCTGACCAAACTGCAACGAAACAGCAACGCCAACCTCAAGGGGTCTGACCCCTTTTCTAAAGATGTGCCGCGCGTTTCGCTGATCGTTGCCGCCTACGCCGAGGAGGACGTGATCGCCGGGAAGGTGGCGAACGCGAAGGCGCTCGACTACCCCGGTGAGCTCGAGATCATCGTCGCGTGCGACGGCTCGCCCGACGCGACGGCGCAGCGGGCGCGCGACGCGGGGGCCGACCTCGTGCTGGAACTGCCGCGCGGCGGCAAGATCCGCGCGCAGGACCAGGCGGTCGAGCGGGCGACCGGCGACGTCGTGGCGTTCGGCGACGCCAACGCGCTGTGGGAGCCCGACGCGCTGCGCGAGCTCGTCGCACCGTTCGCCGACCCCGCCGTGGGTTACGTCTGCGGGCAGGTGCGCTTCGTCAACGACGCGGGCACCAACCAGGAGGGGCTCTACTGGCGCTACGAGATGGCGCTGCGCTCCTGCGAGTCCCGGCTGGCGTCGGTGACCGGCGGCAATGGCGCGATCTACGCGACGCGCCGCTCGGACTACCTGGTCGTCGATCCCGTCATGGGCCACGACCTGAGCTTCCCGTTCAACATGGTCAAGCGCGGGCGGCGCGCGGTCTACGCTCCGGCGGCACGCGCGACGGAGAAGATGGTCCCGACCATCGAGGGCGAGTTCGCCCGCAAGCGCCGGATGATGAGCCACGCCTGGCCCATCGTGGTCCGGGGCGGCCTGCTCTCGCCGCGCGGGTACTCACCGCTCTACGCCCTGATGATCTTCAGCCACCGCCTCCTGCGCTACGCCGCGCCGTTCCTGCACGTCGCGGCCCTGGCGCTCAACCTCGCCCTGCTCGGCGACGGCCCGGTCTACGTCGCCACGCTGGCCGTGCAGGCCGCCGTCCTGCTGGCCGCCGCGCTCCCGGTGCGCGCCCGCGCCGCGCTCGTCGCCCGCTACTACGTGCTGACGAACGCCTCGATCGCGCTGGGCCTCTTCGACTGGCTGCGCGCGGGCACCGAGGCGCACTGGACGCCGCCCGAGGGGACGCGGTGATCCGGCGCGCCGTCGACGTCGCCGTCAGCGCGGCCGCGCTGATCGTCAGCGGTCCGTTCGTGCTTGTGGCGATGCTGGTCATCCGCCTGGAGTCGCCGGGCCACCCGATCTACCGCCAGCGCCGCGTGGGCAAGGACGGCGCCGAGTTCGACATGCTCAAGCTCCGCACGATGGTCTCGGGCGCCGAGAGCATGGGCGCGGGGATGGCCGTCAACGAGGGCGACTCGCGCATCACGGGCGTCGGGAAGTTCCTGCGCCGCTGGTCCATCGACGAGCTGCCCAACCTCGTCAACGTCCTGCGCGGCGAGATGTCGATCATCGGCCCGCGCCCGACCATCCAGGTCCAGGTCGCGCAGTACACCGAGCGCCAGCGCGGCCGGCTGGCCATCAAGCCGGGCCTCACGGGCTGGGCCCAGATCCACGGGCGCACCGCGCTGCCGTGGGACGAGCGCATCGAGCTCGACCTCTGGTACGTCGAGCACCGCAAGCTGCGCACCGACCTCGTCATCCTGTGGCAGACCGTGAGGATGCTGATCAACGGCGACGGGCTCTACAAGGGCGCCACGGGCGGCTGGAGAGGACCCACCGGATGAGCCGCGCGATCATGCTGACCGGGGTGGGCAAGCGCTACGACATCGTCAGCGCCTTCGCCCAGCACACGACGCTCGTGGCCTGCGACCCGAACCCGCTGGCGCCGGCGCAGTACGCGGCGACCCACCGCTACGCGCCGCCGCGCTTCGACGACCCCGGCTACGTGCCGTTCCTGGCCGAGCTGTGCGAGCGCCACGACATCGGCGCGATCGTCCCGCTGACCGACCTCGACATCGAGGTGCTCGCCCACGCGCGCGCCGACGGCACGCTGCCGGCGCTGGTGCCCGCGCCCGAGGTGGCCACCGCCACGTTCGACAAGTACGAGACACACCGGCTGCTCGAGCGCCTGGGCCTGCCGACCCCGCCCACCGTCCTGCCGGGGGAGGAGCCCGCCTCCTACCCGGTGATGGTCAAGCCGCGCTGGGGGAGCGGCGCGCGGTCCATCCACCCGGCCAAGGACGCCGAGCAGGCCGAGTTCTTCACGCGCTACGTCGAGGAGCCCGTGATGATCCAGCGGCTGATGGACGGGCCGGAGTTCTCGATGGACTGCCTCGGCGATCTCGAGGGCCGCTGCCTGAACGTCATCCCGCGCACCATGATCGAGTCGCGCGGCGGCGAGTCCATCAAGGGCACGGTGATCGACGATCCCGAGCTGATCGAGCTGGGCCGCAGCGTCATGGAGGCGCTCGCGGTCGTGGGGCCCTGCACCGTCCAGGCCTTTCGCGACCGCGAGATCGGCCTGGGCATCACCGACGTCAACACGCGCTTCGGCGGCGCGTTCCCGGCGCCGATGTACGCGGCGCTGCCCGGGCGCAGCTACCCCGAGCTGATCATCCGGATGGCGTCCGGCGAGGCCGTCGAGCCGCACGTGGGCGAGTTCAGGGCGGGCGTGACCTTCACGCGCTACTTCTGGCAGATCGAGCTCGACGCCGAGCTGCGGCCGACCGGGCGCGACATCGTCAGCCCGCCGGGCCCGCCGCACCCCCGCTGAGCTTCTTGGCGCTGGTGACCGAGCGCACGAACAGGTCCGGCGCGACGGCCGGCAGCGCGAACCTCGTGCCGGCGAACGCGACGCGCACGCGGTAGACCGCGGGGCGGCCGAGCCGCAGGCGCGCCGAGTAGCGGCCCGCCTTGGCGCGCACCGCGACGCGCCGCACGTAGCTGAAGGCGCCGCCGCGGCCCTGGATCCACAGCGAGGCGGTCAGCGCGGCCTGTCCGGGCTGGATCGTCCCGCTGATCGTCGCCCTGGAGTTCTTGACGACGCGACGGGGCCCGGTCAGCGTCAGCGTCGGGCGCATCGAGACGGTCACCGGCGTCGACGCCGCGCCGTGGCTGCCGTCGGGAAGCACCTGCAGGGCGCGGAACGCGTAGCCGCGCGTGAGCGGCACCTCCGCGGCCCACGAGCCGTCGGACGCCGGAGCGGCGCGCGCGACCGTGCGGTACGCCGCGCCGGCCGCGACCTGCACCCACACCTCGCCGCCCCCGCTGAGCGAGCCGGTCAGCCGGGCGGGCTCGGGGTACTGGGCCGTCGGCGCGACGGCCTGCAGCGTGACGCTGCCCGCGACCGGAGGCGGCTCCGTGCCGGTGACCGGTGCGCCCCCGGCGCGCGCGGCGGTCAGCGTCCGGAGGTTCGGCAGCTGGTCGTACAGCGCCTGTCCTGGACACGCGGTCTTGCCGCCGTCGCGGTGCCCGGAGATGCGCTCGAAGGTCACGTGCGTCCCGCTGGGGTAGCGGTTCTCGGATCCGCCGGCCGAGACGAGCGTCACGCGGCCGGTGACCGGTATGCCGTGGAGGCCGAGCTTCCAGGCCAGCAGGTTGGCCATCGCGTGCAGCGCCGCGTCGGTCTCCGGCACGCTGGAGAAGTCGCCGATGTTCGAGACGCTCGTCGACTGGCTGTTCCAGCCCTGGGCCTGGGCGCCGACGACGGCCTTGTCGACACCGCCGGCGCGGCCCTCGAACAGGCGGCCGTACTTGTCGACGAGGAAGTTGTAGCCGATGTCGTTCCACCCGTTGGCGTTGCGGTGGTAGCGGCAGATGGCGAGCACCATGGCCGGCGTCTCGGTGGCGTCGTAGTCGTTCTCGGACACCGTGTGGTGGACGAACGCCATGTTCACCTGCCCGTAGCTGGGCTTGGCGCGGGGCGGGCAGGCGTTGCCGGGATCCCACTCCTGGCGGCTGACGATGACCGGAGGCGCGGAGGCCTGCGCGGGCCGCGCCTTCGGCGCCACGCGGACGCGGTGGGTCACGCGGACGAAGCGCAGCCGCAGGCCGGCCGGCGCGCGGCGCCAGCTCAGCTGCACGGCGTCGGCACCGCCGGTCCACACCGGATCGGACCCGTGCGTGGCGCTCGCGCCGTCCGGGCCGTGGTCGCCCGCCGAGGCGAGCGGCACCCAGCGGCCCCAGGCACCACCGCGGCGGGTGCGGACCTTCGCGCCCTCCAGCGACCCCCGGCCGCGCCAGCGCACGCCGACGAGATCGAAGCGCCGGCCCGGCTCGAGCACCGCGGTCCGCACGCGCAGACCCAGCACCGCGGTGCGGGCGACGGCGGCGGTGTGGACGGGCAGCCCGAACTCGGCCACCCGCGGCGAGGCCGCGGCGGCGGAGGGCGCGACCACGGCAGCGGTCAGCGCAAGGGCAAGGGCGGGACGCATCGCCACCATCAACACGCTTCCACATCGGATGCTTCGGCTCCGGGCGGAGCCTTGCAACAACTAGTTCGTCGGCGGGATGCCCGGCTCGGGGCCCTGGTCGACGTACTTCGTGCGGAAGTCGCGCAGCGCGTCCCACATGGCGTCAGAGGTCTTCTTGCAGCCGATGTAGTGGCCCCAGGCCGACGCGGCCACCGCGAACGGCATGTCCGTGTTGTTCTGGAACAGCAGCGCCTTGTAGCCGTCCTTGCCGTTGAGCGGCTCGGACGCGAGCGTCTCCATCTGCCCGATCAGCTTGGTCGGCGAACCCTTCTTGTACATGAAGTCGATCCGGCCGTGCTCGAGCGAATGCACCCAGTTCTCGGGCTCGGGCTCCTGCCCGGTCTCGTAGATCCCGTCGAGCGCCGGCGTCGGGTTGTGGTTGCCCGACGTGGGCGGGTTCGACTTGTAGGTGACCTTGTCCTCGACGTGCGTGGAACCCTCGATCGGCGGGTTGACCAGCACGCAGTCGGCGGCGGCGGCCGCCTTGTCCAGGTTGCGCTCGGAGGCCGCCGGGATGGCCTGGTCGCCGGTGGACGCGGTCGTCGGCGTCTTGGCGTCGCCGGTGCCGTTCTTGTCATCGCCGCCGGTGACCAGCAGCACGACGCCCACCACGACGGCGATGGTCAGGAGCGCGCCGAGGAGGAACTGCAGGCGCTTGGCGCGATTCTGGCTCGACGCCGCGGCCGCCTGGGCCTTCTCGCGCTCTTCGCGCCGAAGGCGCTTCTCTTCTTCCCGGCTGGCCATGGGCGGAGAGTACCCAACCGGGGATCCTGGCCCGGACGGCCGATTCCTGGACGCTTGTACGACGAAACGCCCCGCTTGCGGGCAGAAGGCTCAACTTCGCGGTTGCGCTGCCGACTTCTGGGAGGCGTGCTCACCGCTCAGCTCCTCTTCGCGACTCCGCTCGCAGTGTCGGCGTGGGCCACCATCGCCGCGATCGGTGCTGCGCGCCGTCATCCCACGCGCCGTGCGCCGTGGATCTGCTTCGGTGTCGCCTGCGCCATCGCCGGCGGCTCCTCCGCGCTTGCGCTGCTCGACGAGCGGGCCGGCCTCTACGCCGGGCTCGCCGCCTCCGTCGGTGTCCTGCTCGGCTGCCTGCTGCTCACCGTCCAGACGCTGCGCCTGCGTGGCTGGGTCGCCCTGCTCGACGCGCTGGTGCCCGCGAGCGTCGGCGCCTCGCTGTTCGTCTACCTGCTGGTGCTGCCCGGCTTCACGTCCGGCGACCCGATCCTCACCCTCGCCCTCGTCATCGACCTGCTCGCCGTCGTCCTCGGCGCGACCGGCGCCGCTCCCGGCCCGGTCAAGGCGGGGCTGCTCGGCGTGATCACGCTGGTGGCGGTCGCCGACAGCATCCCGGCCAGCGAGGCCGCCGGCATCGAGTTCCTGCCCGCCGCCTTCACCCCGGTCCTGTGGGCCGTGGCCTGCGCCGGCTTCGCCTGGGCGGCCAACCACGACGTCCACTTCGCGCCGCGCCGCGAGCGGTCCGACCGCGTGCTGTCGGCCACCGCGATGCTGCCGCTCGCCGCCATCGTCGGCTACCCGGTCATCGTGGGCCTGCTGGCCATCGCCCGCGAGGGTGACTGGCTCGAGCCCGTCGCCTTCTTCGGCCCGCTGTTCCTGGCGTCGACCGCGGCCGCCTTCGCCCGGCAGGCTTCGCTGCTCGTCGAGCAGCGCCGGCGCAACCGCGAGCTCGAGGCCCTCACCGGGCTGGCCGCCACCATGACCGAGGTGCTCGAGGAGCGCCCGGTGATCGCGCGCGGCCTCGAGGCCCTGCAGGCCGCCGCCCGGACCACGGCCTCCGCGGTCCACCTCTTCGGCCCCACCGGCGAGCTGGAGCTGGCGGCCACCGCCGGCGACTGGCCCTCCGACAGCAACAACGCCATCGAGCTGCCGCTGCGCACCCGCGGGCGCCGGCTCGGCGTCCTGAGCCTCGTCCGGCCCGAGCGCGCCGACGGCTTCGCCCGCGAGCTGCCGCTGCTCGGCCTGCTCGCCGACCAGCTCGCCGTCGCGCTGCAGACCACGCGCGATCATCAGGAGAAGCTCGAGGCCGCGATCCGCGACCCGCTCACCGGCCTCTACAACCGGCGCTTCTTCTACGAGTCCTTCAGCCAGGAGATCGCGCGCCAGGACCGCTACGGCGGCGGCGCGGCGCTGGTGCTCTTCGACATCGACGACTTCCGTCACGTCAACGAGACGCTCGGCTCGCAGACCGGCGACGACGTGCTCCAGGAGGTCGGCCGGATCCTCTCGGCGCTCGTGCGCCCCAGCGACACCTTCGCCCGCATCGGCGGCGAGGAGTTCGGCCTGCTGATGCCGCACACCGGCCAGCTCGACGCGCTGCTGGTGGCCGAGCGGCTGCGCACCGCCGTCGGCCGCCACCCGATCCTCCCCGGCCACGCGGTCACCCTCAGCGGCGGCGTCGCGGCGATGCCGCAGGACGGCACCACCCGCGAGGAGCTCGAGCGCCACGCCGACCAGGCCCTGTACTGGGCCAAGCGCAACGGCAAGAACATGTGCGCGGTGGCCAGCGAGGCGATCGCCGACGACGCCGAGTCGGTCCAGGCGGGCATGCTCGCCCACCTGCATGGCGTGGTGGCCGGCATCGACGCCGAGCACCTCCACACCCGCGATCACTCCGAGAACGTCGCGGCCTACGCGGTCGCCATCAGCCAGGAGCTCGGGCTGGCCGACGAGCGCATCGTCCGGCTGCGCCGCGCCGCCTTCCTGCACGACATCGGCAAGGTCGCGGTCTCCCACACGATCCTCGGTAAGCCGGCCGGCCTCACCGACGAGGAGTTCGAGGCCATCAAGGTCCACCCGCAGGTCGGCGAGACCATGCTCCATCACGCGGGTCTGCACGACGAGGCGCGCTGGGTCGGCGCCCATCACGAGCGCCTCGACGGCCGCGGCTATCCGCACGGCCTGCGCTCCGAGGAGATCCCGGTCGAGGCGCGGATCATCTTCGTCGCCGACTCCTTCGAGGCCATGACCTCGGACCGCCCCTATCGCCGCGGGATGCCGGTCGAGGACGCCCTCGCCGAGCTGCGCCGCTGCGCGGGCACGCAGTTCGATCCGCGCGTCGTCGAGACGCTGGCCACGCTGGTCGAGCACGGGCGCATGTCCGTGCTCGCGCTGCGCGACCGCGCCTAGCGGCTCGGCGTCAGGCGGCCGCGCGCGCCTTGCGGCCCTGCGGCTTCCAGCACTCGTCGATGAAGCGGGCGATCTCGTTGGTCAGCCGCTCGGGCGAGACGCGCAGCTCGAGGATCGAGCTGGCCTCGAGGATGCGCCCGTTGGGCAGCTCGTCGACGAGCATCCCCGAGTCGCTGAAGGGATGCACCGGGTCGCGGCGATGGCCGATGACCAGCGTCGGCGGGGTGAACGTGCGGCGGATCGAGCGGTGCGGCGCGACGCGCCCGAAGAACAGCCCCTGCAGCACAGCGGCGCTCGGCGCCGGGTCCTGGCGGATGGTGTCGAGCCCGATCTGGAGCAGCTCAGGGCCGCGATCGGGGATCTGCCGGGTGAGCCAGGACACCGCGCGCATCACGGGCTCGCCCAGCGTCAGGACGGTCATCAGCGGCGTGAAAGCCAGCGCGCAGCCCAGCAGCGCATTGTCGAGCACCGGCATCTCGATGACCATGCCGCGCACGCGGTCGGGAGCCAAAGCGCAGACCTCGAGCGCGATGTTCGCTCCCAGCGACGTGCCGGCGATGACCGCCTGGTCGACGCCGAGATGGTCGAGCAGGCCGATGACCTGCTCGCCGAAGTGGGTCATGGAGTAGCGCCCCATGTCGCGCGGCCGGTCGGACCGGCCGTGGCCCAGGACGTCGATGGTGATGACCCGGCTGCCGCGCTCGGCCAGCGCCTCGGCCAGTGAGGCCTGCATGCGCTGGGAGAGCAGGAGGCCATGCACGAGCACGACGGTCCGCGGGCCCTCGCCGTACTCGGTGTAGGCGAGGCGATGACCGTCATGGCTGAACGTCGGCATGGCGAAATGGTACCCGCGACCCCCGCCGGCGAGATGCACCGGCGGGGGAGCGGGGGACGGCTAGGACTGGGCGGGAGCCTCGTCCTGCTGGGCCTTCGCGGCGGCGGAGACGCACTTGCCGAACGCGTTGGACTTGTTCTTGTTGGTGCCGTACTTGGCCTTGAACGCAGCGGCGTCGGCCTTGCGCTCGGCCTTGCAGGTCTTGGCGGCGCTGACGTCGGCGTCGACCTGCTCGGTCACGGTCGCATCGGTCTGGGCCTTGGCCTTGCCCGAGACGCACTTGCCGTAGCCGTTGGTCTTGTTCTTGTTGGTGGCGTACTTGGCCTGGAAGGCGGCCTCGTCGGCGGCCTCCTCAGCCTGGCAATCCTTGGCCGCGTTGGTCTTGGCCTCGGCGGCGGCGTCCTCGGTGGCGGCGTCGCGCTTGCTCACGCACTTGCCGAAGGCGTTGGCCTTGTTGGCGTTCGTGCCGTAGGTCTGGGCGAAGACGGCCTTGCCCATCGCGTCACGCTCGGCGCGGCACTGCTCCTGCGCCGTCGGGGTCGACGTCGTAGAAGTCGTGGTGGTCTCATCAGCGACCGCGGGGACCGCGAAGGCCAGGGCCCCCAGGGCCGCGATGCTCAGCTTGGTGATGGTCATGCCCGTGTCAACGCCGCGGGTTTCGGGAAGTTGGAGATTTGGAGAGGCAGTTTCCGCATGGCCGACGCAACCCACCAACTTCCGGCCCGCGAGGAGCGTTTGCCCTTGCGTGAGCCCCATGGCCTACATGGATCGCCCCAGATCGCCGATGATGGTGGTGTGGGCGCCGTCACCGCACCCCCTGCCGCGGCGCCGCGCTTCGCGCGGCTCCTGCGGTCCATGCCCGACGGGCGCCTGGTCGCCCGTGTCCGCGCCGGTGACGAGCGGGCCTTCGAGGTCATCTTCGATCGGTACCACCGGCAGCTTCTGGCCTTCTGCCGGCACATGCTCGGCAGCCGCGAGGAAGCCGAGGACGCGCTGCAGCACGCGTTCGTCTCGGCCCATCGCAGCCTGGTCTCCGGAGACGCCGGCAAGGTCGTCGAGCTGCGGCCGTGGCTCTACGCCATCGCCCGCAACCGCTGCCTGTCGGTGCTGCGCGCCCGGCGTGAGTCGGTCGCGCTCGATGACGTCCCCGAGCCGAGCGCGGAAGGCCTGGCCGTCGCCGCCGAGGTCGAGCAGCGCGAGGACCTCAAGGACGTCCTCGCCGACATGGCCCGGCTGCCTGACGACCAGCGCGCGGCGCTCGTGCTCTCCGAGCTCGGCGCGCTCTCGCACGACGAGGTCGCGGCGGTCCTGGACGTCAGGAAGGACAAGGTGAAGGCGCTCGTCTTCCAGGCCCGCGAGTCGCTGGCCGGGTGGCGCACCGCGCGCGACACCGACTGCCGCGACATCCGCGAGCAGCTGGCCACGCTCACCGGCGGCGCCCTGCGCCGCGCGCCCCTGCGCCGCCATCTCGAGACCTGCGACGACTGCCGCTCGTTCCGCGGCGAGGTCCGGCGCCAGCGCGAGGCCGTCGCGCTGCTGCTGCCGGTCATCCCCACGATCGCGCTGAAGGCCAAGGTCGTCGGCGCCATCGCCGCGAGCGTCCATGCCGCGCCTGCCGCGGGCGTCGGCGCGGGTCTGGCCGGCGCGGGCGTGACGGCGGGCGTCGAGGCCGCCGGTACCGGTGGAGGGCTCGCCGCGCTGGGCGGCGGCCTGGCCGGCAAGGCGCTGGTCGTCGCGGCGATCGCGGGAACCGCGGGCGGCGGCTACGCGGTCGTCAAGGACCAGACCTCGAAGTCGGCGACCACGCCCGTCGTGCGCGAGCGCACCACGCAAGGGTCCACGGCGACGCCGACCACGACTTCGGCGGCCGCCCGGCCCACTCCGGTCCCGGCCACCACGAGCACCACCACCACTTCGGCGCAAGCGAAGTCCCCGGCCGCGGCCAAGAAGCCGCACGGGCAGGCGAAGAAGCGGCCGTCCGCGAGCGTGGCGAAGGGCCGCCCCGCGGTTCCCGGCGTCCGGGGTCTCCAGCACGCCGCCAACGCCCAGGGCCTCCAGCACCGGCCCGCGACGCCGCCCGGGCAGTCGTCCGGCAAGGGCAAGGGCAAGGCCACCGGGCAGGTCCAGTCCTCGGTGAAGCCGGGCAAGACCGTCAAGCCCAAGAACGTCAAGGCGCCGAAGGTCAAGGCGCCGAAGGCCAAGACCACGCCGCCCGTGGTCACGCCGCCCGAGGACTCCTCCGTGGACGACGACGCCGAGCCGGCCATCACCACACCGTCGAACTCCGGCCGCTCGGGCTCGAACCCGGCCGACGACATCATCGCGAAGATCAAGACCAAGAAGTCCGGCTGAGCGAGGCTTTGCGCCGCGGTGGGGCGCGTGGGAGGGTGACCAATGCTCTCTCGCCCGCGCTACGCCGACGTCACCGCCACGCTCGCCCTCGTCGCCGCACTCGGCGGGACGGCCTGGGCCGCTGTCAGCCTCCCGGCCGACAGTGTCACCAGCAAGCAGGTCAAGAACCGCAGCCTGCTGGCCAAGGACTTCAAGAAGGGCGTGATCCGGCGCGGCGCACCCGGCTCGACCGGGCCGGCCGGCCCCACGGGCCCCATCGGCCCGGTCGGCCCCGCGGGCCCCGCCGGGGAGAGCACGCCCCAGACGATCGCCAACGGATCGATCGGCTACGCCAAGCTCGCAGCGAGCGCGGTCGGCCTGGCCAAGATGGGGGTGCAGGCGGTGTCGACGACCTCGGCGTTCAACACGACCTCGCCGAAGGTCCTGAGCGCCAGCTGCCCGGCGGGCACGTCGTTCATCGCCGGCGGTGGGGGCGTCACCGACCAGAGCGGTGTGCCGCTCGGCGGCGTCGCGGCCCTGTCCTACAACGGCCCGATCCCGTTTCTCGACGGCTGGCGCGTCGAGGCGTTCGAGCCGACTGCCGTCGGGACCTCGTGGCAGATCAGCGCCTACGCGCTGTGCCTGCGCGACTGACCGATAGGTTTCGGTCCATGGCCAAGGAAGCTCGCATTCTCACCGGCCGCGTGGCCGCCATCACCGGCGGCGCGCGGGGGATCGGCAAGGCGACCGCTCAGGCGCTCGTCCGCCAGGGCATGAAGGTCGGCATCGGCGACCTCGATATGGCTGCCGCCAAGACGACGGCGGCCGAGCTCGGCGCCGGGGTCGAGGCGTTCGAGCTCGACGTGACCCGGCGCGAGTCGGTGGGCGCGTTCCTCGACGGCGTCGAGGAGAAGCTCGGCCCCGTCGACGTGCTGATCAACAACGCCGGGATCATGCAGCTCGGCTCGTTCCTCGAGGAGGACGACAACACCACGCAGCGCCAGATCGACATCAACGTCAACGGCGTGCTGTGGGGGATGAAGGAGGTGCTGCCGCGCTTCCTGGCCCGGGGCACCGGGCACCTGGTCAACATCGCCTCGTCGGCGGGCAAGGCCGGCTTCCCCGGCGGCGCGACCTACTGCGGCACCAAGCACTTCGTCATCGGCGCGAGCGAGGCGGTGCGCGGCGAGCTGCGCGAGACCCCGATCGAGGTCTCGTGCGTGATGCCGGGCATCGTTAACACCGAGCTGGCCACCGGCCTGCAGCCCGCGCGCGGCGTCAAGAACGTCAACCCCGAGGACGTCGCCGACGCGATCGTCGAGGCGCTGCGCCACCCCCGCTTCGACGTGTTCGTCCCGAAGTCCATCGGCCCGATCAACCAGGTCCTCGGCCTGCTGCCGCGCGGCGGCCGCGAGGCGTTCGCTCGCGCGCTGAAGGCCGACAAGGTCCTCGCCCAGGCCGACCCGAACGCCCGCCGCGCCTACGAGCTGCGCGCCGCGCGGTCCGAGCCCGGCCTCGAGCCCGGCGACAGCTCCAAGCAGCTGACGCCCTAGTCGGTCAGCCAGCGGGCGATGTGCCCGCCGATCACGTCGCCGGCGTCCTCCTGGAGGAAGTGCGACGCGTTCTCGATGACGATCGGGTCGTGGCCGCCGATGGCCTCGGCGAAGCGCTTGCCGACCTCGAGCGGGATGATCGGATCCGCATCGGCCCACAGCATGAGCTTGGGCCGCTTGTCGTGCTTGAGCGCGTCGAGCACCCGCTGCCCCGCCTTGGCGCCGGGCATCTCCGGATCGGTCGGCAGCATCAGCGGGAAGGCGCGGGCGCCGGCCTTGGAGGCGGCGTCGGGGAAGACCTCCTCGTAGCGCTTGACGGTCTCCTCGTCCATCCCGCGCGCCGTCGCTCCCGAGACGAGCATCCCGATCGGCAGGTCCTCGGTGCGCTCGACGAAGTTGCGAAACGCGATCCACGCGTCGCTCATCTTCTGATGGCCGGTGAACAGCCCGGTGTCCATGATCACGAAGCGCGAGATCCGCTCTGCATGCTCGACGCCCAGCCGCAGCCCGATCGGCCCGCCCCAGTCGTGGACGACCATCGTGACATCGTGCAGGTCGAGCTGCTCGAGCAGCCCGGCCATCACCTCGACGTGCTTGTCGTAGGAGTACCAGCCGATGTCGGTCGGCTTGTCCGACAGCCCGAAGCCGGCGAGGTCCGGCGCGATGCAGCGAAAGCCCGCCGCCTGCACCGGAGGGATGACCTTGCGCCACAGGAACGACCACGTCGGCTCGCCGTGCATGAACCACACCGGGGGCCCGTCCCCGCCCGTGTCCTCGTAGTGGATCGTGAGGCCGTCGACGTTCGCGGTGGGCATGGCGGGAGTATCCCTGCTCGCCCGCGACGGGGGCGAACGTCCCACCCGTCCCGCTATTTGGGGAGAGGATGGACGTTCACCTGCGATCCCTGGCCTGCCTCACCGCGCCCGGGACGCTGCTGGCGGACGGCAGCGCCGGCGCGTGCTGGGGGTTCCTCACGCGCGACCCGAGGATCGTGCAGGTCCTCCGGCCCGGGAGCGGCGGGCCGCGTCACATCGGCGGGGTGCGGGTCCGGCGCGCGGTGCTGCCCGGCGGCGACGTCGCCTGGAACGGGGTGGTCCCGGTCACGTCGGCGGAGCGCACGCTGATCGACCTCGCTCCGCACCTGCGCCCCGAGCAGCTGGCCCGAGCGACGAGAGAGGCGATCCGCCTGAAGCTGCTGACGGGCTCCTCCCTCCTTGATGCCCTTTCGCGCCACCGGGGGCGCCGGGGGACGCCGCGACTACGGTCGCTCGCCGAGCGCTACGCAACGACGTGAACGTCCATCCCCTCCCGACATAGCGGGACGGATTGGACGTTCGCTACCGCTCGCCGGCCTCCCAGCGCGCCCGCGACTCGGTGATCGCCTGGATGGCGTCCTCCTTGGAGAACCAGCCGTCGACCTGGACGTGGATGCCCTGGGGCTGCTTGTAGATCGCGAAGAAGTGGCTGATCTCGTCGCGCAGCGGCCGCGGGATGTCGTCCATGACCTCCATGTGGTTCCAGTTGGGGTCGGACTCGGGGACGCAGACGACCTTGTCGTCGATGCCCTTCTCGTCGCGCATCCGGAACAGCGCGATGACCTTGACGGGGATCACGCAGCCCGGGAACGTCGCCTCGCTCACGCAGACCATCGCGTCGAGCGGGTCGCCGTCCTCGCCCATGGTGTCGGGGATGAAGCCGTAGTCGGTCGGATAGACGACCGAGCTGAACAGGAAGCGATCCAGCTTGATGGCCTGGAGCTCCTCGTCCCACTCGTACTTGTTCCGGCTCCCCTTGGGGATCTCGACGAGGCAGTGGACACGGTCGGCCATGTGTGGGCATCTTACGCTGGTGCGCCTCCCTCCGAGTGTCCTGACGGTCGTCCTCGGAGGCTCCTCGTCGCCGCTCCGGCCAACGCCGTCACCCGCTACGCGGTCCCGGGCGGCGCCTTCTCCGGCGGGTGCACGAGCACCGAACCCGCGTGCGACCTCAAGTACGCGGTGGAGTCGGCGGCGGCGCCCGGCGACACCGTCGAGGTCGCGAGCGGCCTCCATGATCTCGGCACGCGCTCGGTCTTCGTCTATGACGCAGACCTGTCGATCGTCGGCGCCTCGCCGGCCGATCCGCCCGTCATCACCTCGTCGGGCCAGGCGCTGCTCCAGGCGGGGCGCGACCGTGTCGTCCTGCGCGACCTCGAGCTCGTCAAGGCGAGCAACGGCTACAGCCTGAGCTTCGGCACCGACGCGACGATCGAGCGTGTCCAGATCTACCAGCGCACAGGGCACGCGATGTTCGGCGCATGCTCGGGAAGGACCGTCATCCGCGACTCCGTCTTCGTGGCGCCCTCTCTGGCGGTCCTCCTGTACGGCCCGCGCCGCACCGCCGGCACCACGACGTGCGAGCTGCGCAACCTCACCGTGGTCGGGGACATCAGCGTGAACACGGGCGACGACGACCAGATCGTGGTCGCCCACGCCCGCAACCTCGTCGTGGCGGGCGACATCGAGGGGAGCTCGAGCGACGACCGCGCGTCGGCCCGGGTCGAGCTCGCGTACTCGCTCCTGGGCCCCGGCCGATCCGTGAACGTCGTGGGCCAAGGCCACAACCTCAGGGGGACCCCGGCCTTCGTCGCGCCGGGATCCGACGACTACCGCCTGACGGCGAGGTCGCTCGGGCGCAACGCCGGGACGCTGGCCGACGACACCTCGGCGATGGCGCTCTTCGGCATGCTCCGTCCCCAGGGGCTGGGACCGGACATCGGCGCCCACGAGGAGCCGGCGATCCCGCCGTTCCCGACGACCCAGGCCGCCACCGAGATCGGCGAGACCACCGCGACGCTGCACGGGACGGTCGACCCCCACGGCCTCGCCGGCGAGTACGCCTTCGAGTACGGCCCGACGGCGGCCTACGGGTCGACCACGGCCACCGAATCGGCCGGCAACGGGCACGGCCCGGTCCCCGCCCAGGCCGTGCTCACCGGGCTCGCGCCGGACACCCGGGTGCACTACCGCCTGGTGACGAGCGGCCTGGAGGGCACCGCCCACGGCGCCGACTGGACGCTGACGACGCCGGCGACCCCTGACCCGCCGGTGCCGCCGCCCGCGCCGGCGCCCACCCCGCCGCCGGACCCGGGCACGCCGGCCGATCCGGCCGACCCGCCCGCGGAGCCCGCGTCCGTCGAGGCCGCACCGTTGCCTGGCACGCCGCCGGCGCCGGCCGCTCCGGTTCGCCCGGACCCGCCGGCCGCCGACCCGGTCTGCGGCGGCCACCCGGTGGCCATCCTCGGCGTGGGCGGACGCGGCACGCGCATTCGCGTGACCGGCATCACCGTCGACCACCTCGCGGGCGACACGGTCGCCATCCGCCGCGGCAGCCGGACGCTCGGCAAGGGCTTCGTCCTCGCGGGCGGCCACTTCGCCGTCACCGTCCCGCGGCCCGCCGGGAAGGGACGGATCACCGCGGTCATCGGCACCGACCGCAGCCTGCCGGTGCGGATCGAGCGAGGCCTGAGGATCATCGACCGCGAGGTGCGCGACGGCCGGCTGCGACTCACCGCCCGACTGACCCGCGGCCGGATCCGCAGCGGCCTGGTGCGGATCGTCCGCCGCGCCGCCTGCACCGACAGGACGACCGTGCGGACCCACCGGATCGCCGCCCGCCGGCAGGTCACGGTCACGCTGCCGCTGGCCACGGCCGACGAGGCGATGGTCTTCTACCGCGTCCTGATCCCCCTGCGGGGGGCCGCCAGCTACACCCTCCCGGTCGCCGTGACCACCGCCGGCTGACGCTGACTGCGCGAAGCGGCGGCAATTGGGCATGCTGTGAGGCATGACGACCGACGCCGCCCCCGATCAGCTCTGCATCGACACCATCCGCGCGCTGAGCATGGATGCCATCGAGCAGGCGAACTCCGGGCACCCCGGTCTGCCGCTCGGGATGGCGCCCGCCGCCTACCTGCTCTACGCGGAGGTCATGAAGCACAACCCGAAGGATCCGCAGTGGCCCGACCGCGATCGCTTCCTCCTCTCGGCGGGTCACGGGTCGATGCTGCTCTACAGCGCGCTGCACCTGTCGGGCTATGACCTGCCGCTCGAGGAGATCAAGCGCTTCCGGCAGTGGGAGTCGCTGACGCCGGGCCACCCCGAGCGCGACCGCGTCCACGTCACCCCGGGCGTCGAGGTCACCACCGGCCCGCTCGGCCAGGGCTTCGCCAACGGTGTCGGCATGGCCATCGCCGAGCGCTTCCTGCGCGAGCGCTACGGCTCGGACGTCCAGGATCACCACATCTACGCGATCGTCTCCGACGGCGACCTGATGGAGGGCATCGCCGCCGAGGCCGCCTCGCTGGCCGGCCATCTGCGCCTCGGCCGGCTGATCTACCTCTACGACGACAACGACATCTCGCTCGACGGCCCGACGTCGCTGAGCTTCAACTCCGAGGACGTCTCCAAGCGCTTCGAGGCCTACGGCTGGGAGGTCCTCACGGTCTCCGACGCCAACGACCTCGACGCGCTGCGCGGCGCGATCCGCACCGCGCAGGGCAACGACGACTCGCCGACGCTGATCCGCGTCAAGTCGATCATCGGCTACCCCTCGCCCAACAAGTCCGGCACGTCGAAGGCGCACGGCTCGCCGCTGGGCACCGACGAGGTGCGCGCCACCAAGGAGGCGATGGGCTGGGATCCCGACGCGAAGTTCCTGGTCCCCGACGGCGTCTACGAGGCCTTCGGGCCGGATCGCGGCGCCGAGACCCAGGCCGAGTGGCAGAAGCGCTTCGACGCCTGGCGCGGCGAGCACGCCGACCTCGCCGACGAGTGGGACGCCGCGTGGCAGGACCCGGGCCGCCCGCTGCCGGGCCTCCGCGAGGCGCTGCCGGAGTTCACCGACAAGATCGCCAGCCGCGGCGCCGGCGGCAAGGCGATGGCCGCCTTCGCGGACTTCGTGCCGACGATGCTCGGCGGCGCGGCCGACCTCTCCGAGTCGACCAAGACCGAGTTCCCCGGCGGCCACGAGGCGCGCTTCGGCGCGAACCCCGGCGGGCGCAACATCTTCTTCGGCGTGCGCGAGCACGGGATGGCGGGCGCGGTCAACGGGATCGCCGCCCACGGCGGCGTGGTCCGGCCGTACGGCTCGACGTTCCTGCAGTTCGCCGACTACATGCGCGGCTCGATCCGCCTGAGCGCGCTGACCGGCCTGGGCGTCGCGTGGGTCTTCACGCACGACTCCGTCGGCCTCGGCGAGGACGGCCCGACGCATCAGCCCGTCGAGCACCTCGCCGCGCTGCGGGCGATCCCCGGCCTGGTCGTGCTGCGCCCGGGCGACGGCAACGAGACGAGCGCCGCCTGGCGCGTGATCCTCGAGGACCTCGAGGGCCCCGCCTGCCTGATCCTCTCCCGCCAGGACCTTCAGCCGATCGGCACGCTCGCCGAGGCCATCGAGGGCGTCGCCCGGGGCGCCTACGTCGTCCGCGACGACGGTGACCCCAAGGCGATCATCGTGGCCACGGGCTCCGAGGTCGGCCCCTCGATCGAGGCCGCCGGGTCCATCGGCGGCGTCCGCGTGGTCTCCATGCCCTCCTGGGAGCTCTTCGAGCAGCAGGACGACGCCTACCGCGAGTCCGTCCTGCCCGCCGGCGTCCCGAAGATCAGCGTCGAGGCCGCGGTCTCGATGGGCTGGTCGAAGTGGGTCGACGCGTCGATCGCCATCGACCGCTTCGGCGCGTCCGCGCCCGGCACCGAGGTGCTCGAGCGGTTCGGCTTCAGCGCCGAGGGAATCGCCAAACGGGTGCGCGAACTGCTCTGACCGAGGGCTCGCGCTCGGGCAGCGCGAACCAGGCCAGTGCGCCGAGCGCCGCGGCCACGATGCCGTAGGCGCCGAGCAGCGCGACGACCGCCAGCAGCGTGAGCACTGCCGACAGCGCATAGCCGAGGATCGGGTGGCGCTGAAGCATGGGCGTTCTGTATGCCCGGTACGGTCGCCCCGGATGCGCACTTTCTCGGGAGAGCTGCCGGAGCGCTTCGTGCTCGACGAGGACCTGCTCGTCGAGGCCGACAACGCCGACGTCCTGCCGCGGCTCCCCGAGGGCGCGTTCGACCTGATCTACGTCGACCCGCCGTTCAACACCGGCAAGACGCAGCGGCGCGGCGCGATCTCCTATTCCGACGTCCACGCCGACTACCTCGGCTTCCTGGCGCCGCGCCTGAATCGTGCACGGGATCTTCTGGCCGGACATGGGACGCTCTACGTCCACCTCGACCATCGCGAGGCCCACCGGGTCAAGCTGCTGCTCGACGAGATCTTCGGCGAGGAGAACTTCCTCAACGAGCTGATCTGGGCCTACGACTTCGGCGGCCGTCCCAAGGACCGCTGGCCGGCCAAGCACGACACGATCCTCGTCTACGTCAAGGAGCGCGGCCGCCACCACTTCGACACGACCGAGGTGGAGAAGGAGCCGTACATGGCGCCCGGCCTGGTCGGGCCGGAGAAGGCGGCGCGCGGCAAGGTGCCGGCCAGCGTGTGGTGGTCGACGATCGTGCACACGACCGGCAAGGAGAAGACCGGCTACCCGACGCAGAAACCCGAGGCCGTGGTGCGCCGCATCGTCGCGGCCTCGTCGAAGCCGGGCGGCTGGTGCCTGGACTTCTTCGCCGGCAGCGGCACGCTCGGCGCGGCCGCGCGGCAGCTCGGCCGGCGCTTCGTGCTCGTCGACAGCAATCCCGACGCGATCGAGGTCATGACGCGTAGGCTCGCGGCATGAAGCTCTACGTCTGCTACGGAACCTGGAAGCCCGCGCCGCGTCCGGGCGGCCATCCCTGCGGCACCGCGTTCCATGCGCTCAAGGACGCCGGCCACGATCCGGAGGTCGTCAAGTCCTACGGGCTGGGCATCTTCCCCGACGCGCTGAACAACACCGCGGGGCGCAGGCGGGCCAAGGAGCTGACCGGCAGCAACGTGGTTCCGGTCCTCGAGCTCGACGACGGCACCGCGATCGGCGGGTCGCGTGAGATCGCCGCGTGGGCCAAGGCGCACCCCGCCGCTTAGCCGCGCCCGGCGCCGGGCAACAGTCCGCCATGCGCATCGTCCGGCTCGCCGTCGTCCTCTGCTGCCTGATCGCGGCGCCCGCGGGCGCCGTCTCGAGGGCGCCGCTCGCCCAGCCCGTCGAGGTGGGCACGGGCGGCGCGGTCTCGACCGTCGATCCCTACGCCAGCCGCGCCGCGCTCGGCGTGCTGCGCAACGGCGGCAACGCCGTCGACGCCGCGGTCGCCGGTCTGGCCGCGCTCGGCGTCGTCGAGCCGTACTCGATCGGCATCGGCGGCGGCGGGTTCATGGTCATCCGCACCGCGAAGGGCAAGGTCGTCACGATCGACGGCCGCGAGAGCGCCCCGGCCTCGATGCGGCCCGACAGCTTCATCGATCCGTCGACCGGCAAGGCCTATCCGTTCGACACGCTGGTCACCAGCGGTCTGGGCGTCGGCGTGCCCGGGGCGGTGCGCGCCTGGCAGGAGGCGATCGCCTCCTACGGCAAGCGGACCTTCAAGACGCTGCTCAAGCCCGCGATCAAGCTCGCGCGCGGCGGGTTCGTCGTCGACGAGACGCTCAGCCAGCAGACGACCGACAACGCCGCGCGCTTTGCGGACTTCCCGGCCACTGCCGCCATCTACCTGCCGGGCGGCCAGCCCCCGGCGCCGGGCAGCGTCCTGACCAACCCCGACCTGGCGAACACGCTGCAGACCATCGCCGACGACGGGGCCGACGGCTTCTACACGGGGGCGGTCGCCGCCGACATCGCCGCGACGGTCCAGAACCCGCCCGTCCGCGCCGGGGCGACGCGCACCGTCCTGAAGGGCGGGATGACGCCCGAGGACATCGCGGCCTACAAGGCCCTGCCGCGCGAGCCCACCCGCGTCTCCTACCGCGGCCTCGACGTCTACGGGATGGGCCCGCCGTCGAGCGGCGGCTCCACCGTCGGTGAGTCGCTCAACATCCTCAACGCCCTGGCGCCCAGCGCGACCGACCGCGCCGGCGCCTACCACGCCTACCTCGAGGCCAGCGCGCTGGCCTACGCCGACCGCAACGCCTACCTCGGCGATCCGGCGTTCACGCCGGTCCCGCTGTGCGGCCTGCTGTCGAGCCCGTTCGCCGACACCCGCCGCGCCACGATCACCGACGCGTCGCCGGCCCGGCCGCTGGCCGCCGGCGATCCGGCGCCGTTCAACGGCAGCTGCGGCGCGACGCCCGCCGCCTCGGCGGCCGCCGAGCGCGAGGGCCCGAACACCACGCACCTGACGGTTGCCGACAAGGCCGGCAACGTCGTGACCGCCACGTTCACCATCGAGCAGACCGGCGGCAGCGGCATCGTCGTGCCCGGCCGCGGCTTCCTGCTCAACAACGAGCTGACCGACTTCGACACCGCGACGGACCGGGCGAACTCCCCGGCGCCCGGCAAGCGCCCGCGCTCGAGCATCGCCCCGACCATCGTGCAGCGCAACGGCAAGCCGTGGCTCGCGCTGGGCAGCCCCGGCGGCGCGAGCATCATCACGACGGTGCTGCAGACCCTCGTCGAGCGCATCGACCTCGGCCGCTCGCTGCCGCAGGCCATCGAGGCCCCGCGGATCTCCGATCGCAACGGCGCGGCCGGAGCCGAGGCCGAGCCGGCGTTCCTGGCCCTGCCCGTCGCCGACGCGCTGACCAGGCGCGGGCACAAGTTCGTCGCGGTCAAGGGCGGCGAGCTCGGCGCGGCGACCGGCATCGAGTTCCTGTCGGGCGGCCGGCTGCAGGCCGTGGCCGAGTCGCGCCGCCGCGGCGGCGGCAGCGCGATGACGCTGCCGTAGCTAGCGCAGGCCGGCGGCCGACGGCAGCGAGACCCGGCTGCCGGCGAACAGCACGGCGGCGAACGGGTTGAGCGTCGGCTTGAGGTACGGCGCGTCCTCGCTGTTGAGCGTGATCCGCAGGCGGTGCCCGGCGGGGACGAGGTTCGACAGGCCGAACGCGTCGAAGCGCACCTCGTGCTGCGGCGTGGCGATGGTCTCGGCCGATCGCGCCTCGAGCGGCTCGGCGAACGCGCCGCGCGTCAGCAGCTTCGCGCTGCCGTCCGGGGCGACGTCGTAGAACTTCGGATCGAGCTGGAACGCGGCGGTGGAGCCGCGCGCGCCGGCGGGCAGCGAGCTCAGCGAGGCGACCTGCAGGGCCAGCGCCGGGACGCCCGCCATGTCGAGGTCGGCGGCCAGCGGAGCGGAGTCGTAGGTCAGGGTCGGCGGCGCGCCGGAGGTGTCCGGGAAGGGCGTGCCGAACGCGTCGGCGAACCCGCCCGTCAGCTCCTCGGCGTACCCCGCCGTCGCGGCGTCCTGGTTCCACCCGCGCCCGGCGTAGCCGTTGACCATCGGCGCCGGCAGCGCGTCGGGACACGGCGCGTCGCTCAGCGTCCCGCCGGTCGGGCCGGTGGTGCAGAAGTGCATGTCCCGCGACGCGCCGAACGGGTAGCTGTCGGCCGATCGCGTGGTGCCGTCCCAGTGGTTGTGGAAGTAGTCGGCGCGCGAGTACTCGATCGGCGGCTTCTCGTCGATGCCGTTGTCCTCGCCCTTGAGGTAGTGATCGAACCAGGCCAGGACCTCGTCGCCGATGTGCCTGGCCTCGGGTGAGTCGAGGCTGCCGTCCGACGGCGGATGGCCGATGCCGCCTACGTAGAGGCGTGTCTCGACGCCGGCCGCCGTCAGCTCCCGGTAGGCGTCGAGCGCCTGGTTCTGGCTGAACAGGCCGTCGTTGGTGCCCTGGATCAGGAAGACGGGGATCTTGACGTCGCCGATGCGCCCGGCGGGGCCGTGGGAGGCGAGGTCGGCCTGCAGCCCGGCGAGGTCGATGCCGCCGTTCATCTGGGCGACCCAGCGGTGCATCTCCTGCGAGTAGTTGTTCGTGGTGCTCAGCTCGCCGCCGATGAGCTTGGCGGTGGGCTCGAAGCCGGTCGCGTAGAAGCCGTTGGCGTAGGCCAGCAGCGCGACGTCGTTGGGCAGCAGCGCGTCGTAGATGCTCGTCCACGTCGCGGTGGGCACGACGGTGCGGACCGCGGGATCGCCCGACAGCGCCAGCGACCAGGCGTGGGCGCCGCCGTAGCTGCCGCCGAACTGGCCGATGTCGTCCTTGGTGACCATGCCGCCCACGACCGGGTTCGCCGCGTCGTTGAGCCAGTGCACGGCGTCGAGGAGGTCCTGGCGCTCCTTCGGGCCCATGAGGTCGACCTCGCCCGGCGTCTCGCCGAACCCGCGCGAGCTGTAGCGCAGGACGACGTAGCCCTCGCCCGCCAGCTGCTCGGTGATGCGCGTGCTGTCGGTCCACCGGCCCGTGAAGCCGTGGTTGATGATCACGCCGGGGCAGGAGCGCTCGGCGCAGCCGCCCTCGGGGAACGTGACGCCGCCGTCGAGGGCGACCGGCGCCCCCTCGTCGTCGGGCTGGCTCGCCGGGATCGACACCGGGACGGTCTTGATGGCCGCCGTGGCAGGCCCGGCCAGCGCCAGCGCGCCGAGCAGCGCGCAGATCAGTGCTCTCCCCATGCCCCCTGAACGTCAGGGAGGCGGAGAACTTGCTCAGTCGTCGGGCGCGAACGTCGCCGCGCAACGGCGGACGGCCGCGGCGTACAGGCGCGCGCGGGCCTGATAACCCGACGACGTGGGGTGGACGCGGTCGGGGCCCATCCACTCCGGGTGCGAGCGGACCTTCTCGGCCCACGGGACGATGACCAGCCGGCCGATCAGCGCCGCGGTGCGCGCGAGGCGCTTGAGTCGCCGGTTGACCGGCGAGTAGCTGCGGCCGCCCACGTCGGGGCGCACGACGGTGGCCCAGATCGAGCACGCGGCGCCCGTCTCGAGGTCCAGGCTCTGGCGGACCGCGCGGACCAGCGCGGTGACGTTGCCGGGATCGTCGTTGGTGAAGAGGCTGAACGCGGTGACGACGGGCGCGGGCTCCAGGGCGCGGAACACGCGCATGCCCTCGTCGAGCGGCCGGCCGATGCGGGCGACCGTCCGGATCCGCCAGTCGGGCAGCAGCCCGGCCAGCGGGGCCTGGGCGCCGATGGCCAGCGAGTCGCCGATGACCAGCAGCCGGGGCTTGGCGGCGAGGACCGGCGCGGGCGCGGCGAGCACGGCGAGGGTGAGCAGGGAGACGAGGACGCGGGGGCGCATCAGGGTCTGGATCGACCCGCGCGCCCCCGCGCTTGAATCCCGTCGGGGCCTACAGGGACCAGTGCGACTTGTAGCCGTGCTTCCACATCCACATCGCGGCGAGTGCCGCCCAGCGCGGGTGGTACGCGCTGTGGTTGCGGTACGGCGTGTACTGCCAGGTCCGGGGCATGAACTGAAAGAGCCCCGCGGCCCCCGAGCTGGTGTTGGTCGCGCGCCAGTTGTACCGCGACTCCCGGTGGGCGATGTAGAACGCCTCCGAGCGCGACTGGCCGTAGCGCAGCGCCGCCCGCGCGATGAAGCAGCGGGAGATCCGGCCGGCGCTCGAGAAGCGCCAGCAGCTCGGCGTGTTCCGGACATCCTTGGTGCACAGCCGGTTGGCGCAGTGGCCCCCGTAGCGGTGCGGCGAACGCTCCGCGGCAGTGGCCGTGGGCGTCATTGTCATAAACAGCGCCAGCGTCGCGATGACGCCGGTGATGGTTCTCACGGCAGCGCGGTGCGCCGCCTTGCTCGTCGAGAGCATCGACGGTGACCTCCGGTCGATGTCGCAGGTGCTGACGCGGTCGCGCCGGCCCGACATCGGTCGTGTTCAGCGACGGCGGCGTGGGTGTACCCCTGGCCTGCCGTCCGAACGGAAGGTAGAACGAGTGTTCGCTTTCTCGTGTGACGTCGCGCACACCCGCAACGCGATGCCCCGGACTTGCGGAGAACGCCTCGCCGGGCGTACACTCGCCGTTCGGGAGGTGCCTGGTGAAGACCATGTGCCCCCGGAACCCCTGCGCGCTCGTCGCGACGACCCTCTGTCTGTGCCTCGGCTTCGCCGCGTCCGCGGACGCCGGCCCGAGCGTCTCCCTGTCGTGCGCGCGGCCCTCCGGCAACTGCTCGGGCAAGAAGCTCTTCGGCCGGCACCTGTGGAAGCAGGACCTGACCCGCACGCGGTGGGTGGGCAGCAAGCTGCTGATGGCGAGCTTCCGCTACTCAGACCTCTACGGCTCGTCGTTTCGCAACGCGCACATGCGCCGCGTCGATCTCAGCTACGGCAACCGCACGCGGGCGGACTTCCGCAACGCGGAGCTGACGCTGGCCAACCTGTCGCACGCCGACTTCTACGGCAGCAACTTCCGCAAGGCCGACGTCCGGGGCGCGAGGCTGATCGGAACGCGGATGGACAACACGAACCTGTTCGGCGCGAACTTCGAGGGCGCCGTGTTCATCGGCGTGAGCTGGCACGGCGTGCGGCTCTGCCACACGGTCCAGCCCAACGGCGTGACGCGCAACGACAACTGCCCCGGCAGCGGCGGCAACAGCGGGCCCGGTGGCGGGGCGTGCTGCTTCCCCGGCAAGGACCCCAGCAAGGGCAAGGACGACTCCGGCAAGGGCGACGGCTCGGGCGAGAACGCCGACGATGACGGAGCCATCGTCGGCGATCTCTAGCCCGGTCGATCAGCCTCCGGCCGAGGCGCAGGCCGTCTTGGCCTGATCGCGCAGGTCGCCCTCGGGCACCGAGGAGTCGACGATCTTCTCGCAGACCTCCTTCGTGGCCTCCTGAAGGTCCTTGACGTCGCCGCTCGCGGCCTTGTCGCAGATGCCCTTGAGGTCGTCCTTGATGTCGTCCTTGACGCTCGGGTTCGCGTCGATGCTGTCCTTGCAGCGCTGGACGGCCTCCTGGACCTGCGGGTTGTCCGAGAGATCGGTCGTCGTGTCGTCGGAGGTGGTGTCCTCCGTCGTCGCCGTGTCGTCAGACGTCGTGGCCGTCTCGGTCACGTCGGGCGAGTCGTTGCTGGAGCTGTCGCTCTTGTTGTCGTCGCCACAGCCGGTCGCGAACGCCGCGACGAGCAGGAGCAGGACGGCCAGCGGGCCGAGCTTGCGGATCATGGTGCTCTCCTGGTTGGTGTGGCGCCAGCCTGTCGGACCTGGCGGCGCCGCGCAATCTCACCTTGGTCTCACGTCGGACGGCGCTGCGCCCAGGCCTGCTCGATCTGGCGCATGAGCGCCGGGTAGACGACCCGGTGGCGAAACGGGCGGATCGCGGCCATGTAGGCCTCGCCGAACCGGCCGTGCGGCTTGACGTAGACGGCCATCTGGCCCTGGAAGCGGCCGGGCGAGCGCTCGGCCCAGGCGAGGTGCAGCACGCCGTGCATTGTGCTGTTGGCGATCTCGGCGGCGAACTCGTCGTCGGTGCGGTAGAGCGGCACGAACGGCAGGCGCCCGAACCGGATGTCCTCGGCGGTGCCGACCAGGTCGGCGGGCAGCCGGCCGGCCAGGGACCCGCGCGGGCGTTCGTCGGCGCTGTCGGAGATGCGTCCGAGGCCGAGGCGGCCGAGCAGGTCGCGCAGCGCCCACAGCGCGCGCGACGGAAGCGAGTCGGACTGCGTGGGATCGAACGAGCCGATCATCTCCACGGCGGCGTCGAGGTCGCCGGCCGAGCCCTCGACGGGCAGCGCCCAGACGTCCTCGAGCCGGAAGCCGTGGGCGATCGCCTGGATGCGCCAGGGGCGGGAGAGGTGCTCGCTGGGAGGAAGCCGGGAGTCCATACGTATACGTATGGAACCACCCATGCGCGCATCTGTCAATACGGTGGCGTATAGATATGCGGGATGGCTCCCGTTCGCACTCCTCGCAGCCGGTGGATCGACGAGGGCCTGCGCGCGTTGGCCACCGGCGGCGTCGAGGCCGTCCGCGTCGAGGCCCTGGCCCAGCGGATCGGGGTCACCAAGGGAGGCTTCTACTGGCACTTCGCGGACCGTGCGTCGCTGCTGGCCGAGATGCTCGAGGAGTGGGAGCGGCTGAGCATCGACGAGGCGATCGCCCGGGTGGAGGAGCAGGGCGGCGACGCCCGCGCCAAGCTCGAGCGGCTGTTCGGCCTGGCGCGGACGTTCACCCGCCACGGCCTGCTGAAGATCGACCTGGCGGTCCGCGACTGGGCCCGGCGCGACAAGGCGGTCGCGCGACGGTTGCGGCGCGTCGACAACCGGCGGATGGACTACATGCGTCCGCTGTTCGCCGAGCTCACCGACGACGCCGACGATGTCGAGGCGCGCTGCCTGCTCGCCATGGCGCTGTTCGTGGGCACCCCGTTCGTCGCCGCCGACCACGGCTCGCGCAGCCGCGGCGACGTCATGGCGCTGGCGCTCGAGCGGCTGCTCGCCTGACCGGGGCGAAGGCAACCCCAAGGTTGCCGACGCTACGCATACGATCGCCGCATGCTCCGCAAGCTCTTCGGCCAGAAGACCGCCGATCGGATGGCCGACGGGTTCCGCGGGCGACCCGATTCCGACCTCACCGGGTACGCCGCCGAGCGCGGCCTCGCCTTCCGCGGGCAGTCCGGTGCCGCCGGATACCTCGGCGCGTTCTCGTTCGCCAAGGAGCTTCAGTGGAACATGATGCGCGGCGTCCTGCCCGGCGGGCGAACCGGCGTCCTGCTGCACCACGTGGCGATCCTGGACCCCGACAACGCGGGCGGGCAGTTCTACGGCAAACGGGCCGAGAAGGTCGGCGGCATCGACGTGGCGGACTTCATCCCGCTCAGCGACATCTTCTCGCCGAACATCATGGTCTTCCGGCTTCCCGAGACGCGGGTGGCTATCCGGCTGCCGGCGTCGGTCGCGACCCTGCGCGGGTTCCACGTCGCGCGACGCGGCGAGCGGTCGCGGGGCTCGTCGAAGACCGACGTGCTCGCCCAGCGCGGGCTGGGGCTCGACGCGTGGCGGATGGTGGCCGACGACCGCTGCGACCTCGACCTGCTCGAGCGCGTGGTCCGCGGGCCGCTGGGCGACGCGCTGGCGCGCTCGGACCGTCTCGGCTTCTCCGTCGAGTACACGTTCGGCCAGCTCATCGTCACCTGCCAGGACTTCCTGCACGATCCCGCAGAGCTCGACGCCTTCGCGTCCACCGCGTGCTCGATCGCCGACGGGATCGAGGACCTCGACCCTCCCGGCCCGGTGCCCGCGTCCTTCGACGAGGCGCTGCCCGAGCCGGACTGGCTCGGGTTCGTGGCCGAGCACCTCGACGAGCGCAACATCGATGCGACCAGCGGCGCCTGGCTCGAGCCGCTGGTGCGCTACGCCGAGCGACAGGGCATGCGCGTCGAGGACCCGGCGGCCTTCCACCGTGCGTTCGCCTCCTTGCCGGTCCCCGGGATGGCCTTCGGCGTCGCCGCGGCGCCGGGGATCCGGATCGCGACGGCCTGCGAGCAGCGGATCCGCGACGTCGACCACTACAAGCCCGAATGGCCCGACGCGGGCCTGACGATCGGCTGCGACATGGTGCTGCTGCCGACGTCGGCGGCGAACACGCCGCCGGGCGACGGCGAGGTCCGCGACGGTCTGCGCTACGCCGTCCGCGACGGTGTGCTGCTGGTGTCGGCGCTCCGGGACCGCTGGCAGTTCGACGAGGCCGGCATGGATGCCCTGGCGGCCGGATCGAGGACGCTGGCGCAGGGTCTGGGCTAGCGCCGCGATCGCGGAACGCAAGAAGCCCCGCGCAAACGGGGCTTCTTGTCCGATGGAGCTAGCCGGGCTCGAACCGGCGACCTCCTCGATGCGAACGAGGCGCTCTTCCAGCTGAGCTATAGCCCCAAGGAACCGAAAGTGTACCCCGACCCGCTGGGTACGCTTCGCCGGCGGGTATGAGCTTTCGCGGCCGACTCACGCTGTTCTTCGTGCTGATCGTCATCGTCCCGATGGTCTCGGTGACGGTCGTCATCTTCTCGCTGATATCCAACAACGAGGAGGGCAAGGCGAACGCCGCGGTCTCGGCGCGGCTGGACACGGCGACCAACCTCGCGCGGGAGGCCCAGAGCGAGGCGGAGCGCGCCGCGCGGCTCGTCGGGGGCGACGTGACGCTCGCCACCGCGCTGCGCCGGGGCGACGACGCCGCGGCCGACCGGCGCGCCGACGTCCTCGCCGCGCGCTTCCGGTTGCTGCGCCTGGTGATCATCGGCAACGACCGCCACACCGTGGCGAACGTGGGGCGCGCCGACGCGATCTTCCCCGCGTCGATCAACCTGCTCGCCGACGGCACGAAGGTCGGGACCCTGCAGGTCTCGGTGCAGTCGGCCGACCAGTACGCGGGGCTGGTCGAGCACGTCACCGATCTCGACGTCATCGTGCGCCGCCGCGGCGGCACGCTGGCCAGCACGATCAAGGACACCGAGAAGGTGGCGCTACCCGAGGGCAACGGCACCGTGTCGATCGGCGGCACCGACTTCCGCAGCGCGACCATCGAGCGGCGCGACTTCCGCGACGGGCTGCTCCAGGTCACGCTGCTGCGCGACGAGGCCGAGACCGCCGGCGACGTCACCAACAGCCGGCTGATCGTCGGCGGCGTGCTGCTCGGGTTCTTCCTGCTCGCGTTCGCGTTCGCGCTCGCGGTGTCACGCTCGCTGCAGTCGCAGGTCGCGTCGTTCCTGCACGCTGCCCGGCGCCTCGGCGGCGGGGAGTTCGACACCAAGGTGCCCACCGTCGGCAAGGACGAGTTCGCCGAGCTCGGCGCCGAGTTCAACACCATGGCCGCGCAGCTCGAGAGCCGGCTGGAGGAGCTGCGCGAGGAGCGCACGCGCGTGGAGCGCTCGATGCGCCGGTTGGGCGAGGCGGTGGCTTCGAACCTCGATCGCGACGCGCTGCTGGGGATCGTCGTGGAGACCGCGATGGACGGCGTCGGCGCCGCGGGCGGCCGGGCGGCGGCGCGCAGTGCCGACGGCACGCTGACCGAGCGCGTGGCCGCGGGCCGGCCCGCGGGGCTCGAGCAGGTGCTGGCCGCGGCCGAGGAGCAGGCGGCGACGACCGGCGAGGCGTCCGAGGTCAACCAGGGCGAGGCGAGCGCCCTGGCGCATCCGCTGCACGGCTCCGAAGGCGGCCCGGACGTGCTGGGCGTCGTCGCGGTCGGGCGCCTCGGCCGGACGTTCACGCAGGCCGATCGCGAGCTGTTCAGCTACCTCGCCGGCCAGGCTGCGGTGTCGCTGGAGAACGTCGACCTGCACGAGACGGTCCAGCGCCAGGCGGTCACCGACGAGCTCACCGGCCTGTTCAACCGGGGACGCTTCGACGACCTGCTGGCCGCCGAGGTCGAGCGCACGCGGCGCTTCCCGGACCAGAGCGTCGGGCTGGTGATGCTCGACATCGACAACTTCAAGAAGGTCAACGACACCCACGGCCACCAGATGGGCGATGACGTCCTGCGCGAGGTGGCGCGGGTCCTGCGCGAGACGTCGCGCGAGATCGACTACCCGGCGCGCTACGGCGGCGAGGAGCTCGCGGTCGTGCTACCCGGCACCGACATCGAGGGCGCGTTCGACATGGCCGAGCGCGTCCGCTCGGGCATCGAGGCGCTCTCCTTCCCGCTCGGCAACGGCAACGATGACGTCCTGAAGGTCACCGCCAGCTTCGGCGCGGCCTCGGGATCCGGGGACGACACGGCCCCCGCCGCGCTCATCGGCGCCGCCGACACCGCCCTCTACGAGGCCAAGCGCGGTGGCAAGAACAAGACCGTCCGGGCGGGAGTAGGCTAGGGCCGATGGGACTGCTGGACGACGCCATCCGCGAGCATCTCGAGCTCAAGCGGCGGCGCGGAGCCGATACGGCCGAGGTCGCCCGCCAGGAGCAGGAGGCCTTCGGTCCCGTGCGCCGCGGCGATCTCGAGGACGCCCCTGCGGCCACCGCGACGGCCGAGCCCGAGTTCGACGAGCCCGCCGTCTTCGACGACGAGCCGGTGGCCCCGACCGCCCTGCACGTGGTCGAGGATCCGCAGCCAGTCCAGGACGAGCCGTCGCGCCCCCACGGCGACCCGGCCACCGACGCTCCCGCGGTCGAGCCGGAGCCGGAGCCCGAGCACTTCCCGGTCGAGGAGGAGCCGCCGCGCCCCCACGGCGATCCCGCCGACGCGCTGCCCCACACCGATCAGCCGACCCGGGCGTTCGACGCCGAGGAGGTCCGCGCGGCCACGACGCCGCCGCCGGTGGCGCCGCCCGCGGTGGAGCCCGAGCCGGAACCGGAGCCCGAGCTGGCACCGGAGGCGCCAGCCGCGGCGCGACCGGAAGAGGAGGAGGGCGAGGGGGAAGAGGACGTTCTCGAGGAGACGCCCGAGTTCCTCCAGGAGACGCCGGAGCACGACCGCCTCTGGTTCGAGCAGCGCCCTCCGCGCGACTTCGACTTCTGAGCACGCCCTGTCGGCACGCTGACCCTCTAGCGGCTCAAGTTCGCTCGCCGGCGGCCGACCACATGATCAGCGCCGTCCGTTGGGGAACAGCCGGCGCCCAACATAGGTAGGACTTGCCATGGAGGGCAAGGACGCTGTGAGAGCGCCGCGCAAGCGGCGCTCTTGCGTTAACGGGGCTCGGGAGCGGCGAGCGCGCCGATGACCTCGCGCCACCAGGCGCGCTCCTCGTCTTCCTGGGCCTTGTTGAGCCGTCGCAGCGCGACGTCGCGCACGTGACGCAGCGTCCCGGCGGCGTAGGTGGGCCCGGTGAAGGCGTAGCGGCCGTCGGCCAGGGTCACGAGCGCGCCGGGGGTCCCGCCGCGGCGCGTGCGCAGTTGCTCGATGACCTCGGTGCCCGCGACGTGCGTGGGCCGTCCCGGGTCCCCGTCGCCACGCCACTTGCCCGACGTCAGCGGGCGGTGACTCGACGCGGTCGTCGGCGGGCGGCGGAACGGGACGTCGATCGGCCCGGCGTGCCAGCGCTCGCGGATGCGCTCGACCTCCACGGCGGCCTCCTGGCGGACGAGCAGGTGCAGCCGGTCGCCCGCCTCGATCCGCGTCGATCCGCGCGGCGGGATCGCCTGGCTGCCGCGGACGACGATGTTGACGAGCGCCTCGCGGGGCAGGCCGAGCTGGCGCACGCGGGCCCCGACGATCGCGTCGTCGTCCTTGACCACGTACTCGACGATCTCCGCGCCCAGCCGTCGCACCGCGCCGGCGTCGGCCAGCGGCGCGGGGAGCGCCGCCTCGGTCGTCGTGACCTTCAGGATCTTCGCGATCCACTCGAAGGTCGAGCCCTGCAGGACGGTCGACAGGAGCACGGCGAAGAAGACGATGTTGAAGAACTCGCGGCTGTGCTCGACCCCGGCCAGGACCGGGAACGTGGCGAGCACCATCGGCACCGCGCCGCGCAGCCCGGCCCATCCGAGCGCGGCCCGCTCGGCCCAGGAGAAGCCGCCGAACAGCGTCGCCAGCGCCGCGCCCGCGGGACGCGCGACGAACACGACGATCAACGCCAGCAGCGTGCCCTCGAGGGCGACGTCGCCGAGCTGGGACGGGAAGACGAGCAGGCCGAGCGTGAGGAACAGGACGACCTGGGCGACCCACCCGAGACCCTGGTGGAACGTGATCATCGTGCGCTTGGCGGGGACGGCTCCGGTGCCCAGCGCGAGGCCGGCGAGGTAGACCGCCAGGAAGCCGGAACCGTGGATGACCGCGGCGGCGCCGAAGGCCAGCGACGCGATGGCCAGCGAGGCGACGGGGTAGAGGCCCGCGGAGGCCAGCCGGGTCTCCTGCAGCAGCTTGCGGCCGCCGAGGCCGACCGCGAGGCCGACGGCCAGTCCGATGCCCAGCTCCTGGAGCATCTCGAGGATCAGGTCGCCGCCGCGGTAGGTGCTGTCGGTCAGCCAGGAGACGAAGCCGATCACCAGCACTACGGCCACCGGGTCGTTGAGGCCCGCCTCGGCCTCGAGCGTCCGCGCCAGCTTGCGCCGCAGGGTTGACCCGCGCAGCACGGCGAAGATCGCGGCGCTGTCGGTGGACGCGAGGATCGAGCCCAGCAGCAGGCCCTCGACCGTCGAGAAGTCGAACAGCCACGCTGCCGCGAGGCCGGCGACAGCCGCGGTGATGATGGTGCCGACGATGGCCAGGGAGATGCCTGAGCCCAGCACGGGCCGGATCTCGGGGAATCCTGCGGCCAGCCCGCCCTCGAAGAGGATCAGCGCCAGTGCGACCACGCCGACGGACTGCGCCACGTCGTAGTCGTTGAAGTCGATCCAGCCCAGGCCGTCGGTGCCCACCGCCATCCCGATGCCCAGGAACAGCACCAGCGCCGGCACGCGCAGCCGCCCAGCGACGAGTGAAGCGGTCAGACCAAGCGCGAGCAGCGAGCCCGCGATGAGTATCAGTTGCCCGTCCGCTATCCGGGAAGGATGCCACCTGTTGGTTACCCTCTGCTTCGCGAGGGGGCCATAGCTCAGTTGGTAGAGCGCCTGCTTTGCAAGCAGGAGGTCGCCGGTTCGAGACCGGCTGGCTCCATCAACCCGAGCCGAACGTCCAAACCACCTGCCTCTAGGCAGGCAGAATGGACGTTCGTGACGTCGGCGCTAGTAGCCGCGGGTCAGGTACTTCGTGGCGCACTCGCGCACGGCGGTGGCGACCTCGGGCTTGTCGGCGACGGCCTTGCCGAGGTCGTCGTCAGCCTCGACGCCGGCGTCCTTGAGCCGGGGCAGGAGGCACTTGCAGTAGCTCTCCTTCTGCTCCTGCGTCAGCGCCTTGGCGGCCGCCGAGTCGCTGGCTCCGTTGACGCAGTCCTTCTGGGCGTCGGCGCTGCCGAGATCGTCGTTGCCGCCACAGCTGGCGAGGGCGAGCGCGAGCAGTGGCGCGAGGGCGAGGGCGCTGAGGCGCCGTGCTGGGCCGTTCATGGTTCTCCTTGGTGTGCGGTTCGAGAGGGCGGCGGCCGAGCCTAGGTCAGCCTGCGGCCGCGATGAGCTCGCCGGCGACCCGGTCGACGGCGTCGTGGGTGCCGCCGAGCAGCCGCTCGGTCAGCTCGGCGCGCCGGAAGTACAGCGGCGCGTCGTGCTCCCAGGTCGCCCCGATCCCGCCGTGGACCGCGATGTTGGTCCGGGCGGCATGGTCGAGCGCCTGGCCCGCGGCGGCCCGCGCCGCGCTGGCGGCGATCGGGAACTCCTCGGGCTTGTCCTGGGCGGCCCAGCCGGCGTAGAGCAGCAGCGAGCGAGCGTTCTCCTGCCGGCGCAGGATCTCGGTGATCGAGTGCTTGACCGCCTGGTAGCTGCCGATGGCGCGACCGAACGTGAAGCGCTCCTTCGCGTACTCGACGGCCATGGCCAGGCACGTCTCGACGGTGCCCACCGACTCGGCGGCGATCAGCGCCTGGGCGAGGTACCACGCGTTGCCCAGCGTCTCGGCGCCGGCGTCGACGACGGTCCCGCTCGCGCCGTCGAGGGCGACGTGCCCCATCGAGCGCGTCGCGTCGTAGCGCTTGATCTCCGTGACGGAGGCGCCTTCGACGACGACGGCGACCGGCTTGCCGTCCAGCGTGGCGACGACGACGAGGACGTCGGCCCCGGGGGCGTCGGGCACCCACCAGGCGCCGCCGCTCAGCGCGCCGTCGGCGGTGACCACCGGCGCGTCGGCGCGGCCCTTGCCGCGCTCGGGCTCGACCGTCCACGCATCGTGCAGGTCGTTCGGCGGGCGGGCCGCGACGAACGCCGCCCGCTTCTCGCCGAGAGCGAGCGGCTCGATGTCGGCGTAGCCGGCGCGGTCGAGCACGTAGGTGGCCAGGACGTGGCCGAGCAGCGGCACGGACGCCAGCACCCGGCCGCACTCCTGCGCCACGAGCATCGCGTCGAACGGGCCGAGGCCCGCACCGCCGCGCTCCTCGCCGACGACCAAGCCGGTCCAGCCGGCCTCGATCGCGGTCGGCCACAGGTCGGGCAGCGAGGACGGATCCTCGAGCGCCTCGCGCGCGGCCTCGACGGTCTTGACGCGCGACAGCGCGTCGCGCGCCGCCTCGCGCAGCAGCTCCTGCTCGTCGCTCAGTGCGAGGTTCATCAGGCCACCGCTTCCTTTTCCTTGGCCCGCAGCTCGCTGAACGGCACGCCCTTGTCGAGGCGCGGCTCGGGCGGAAGGCCCAGCACGCGCTCGCCGATGGTGTTGCGCAGGATCTCCTCCGTGCCGCCCGCCGACTTCAGGCCCGGCAGGAAGCTGATCATGTAGGCCCACTCGGAGTCCTCGTCGAGTGCCTCCGGGCCGATGACGTCGGCCAGCAGCTCGCCGGCCTTGATCGCCGAGTTGACGAGCGTGACCTTCGCCAGGCCCGACTCGGGACCGGGGATCTGGCCCTTGGCCAGCGCGGTCAGCGTCCGGTAGCCGGTGAAGCGCACGGCCAGCAGCTCCGTGGCGATCTCGCCGAGCGTCTGGCGGACCGCCGCGTCCTTGCGCGCCGCCGGATCGGCGGCGATGACCTCGGCGTAGCGCGTCGCGCTGTAGCCCATGCCTTCGGAGCCCAGGCCGATCGTCACGCGCTCGTACATGAGCGTCGTCAGCGCCGTGCCCCAGCCGCCGTTGAGCGGCCCGACGAGCGCGTCCGGCCCGACCTGCAGGTCGTCGAAGAACACCTCGTTGAACTCGGCCTCGCCGGAGATCTGGCGCAGCCCGCGGATCGTCACGCCCTCGCCGTCCATCGGCACGATGAACATCGACAGGCCCTTGTGCTTGTGCTGCTCGGGATCGGTGCGCGCGAGCAGCAGGCCATAGGCGGCGAACTGCGCGTTGGTGGTCCACACCTTCTGCCCGTTGAGCACCCAGCCGCCGTCGTCGGTCTGCTTGGCGCGCGTCTGCACGCCGGCCAGGTCGGAGCCCGCGGCGGGCTCGGAGAACAGCTGGCACCACACCTCGTCACCGTGGAGCATCGGGCCCAGGTAGCGGGTCTTCTGCTCGTCGGTGCCGTGGGCGATGATCGTCGGTCCGAGCATCCCGACGCCGATGACGTCGAGGATCCCGGGGACACCGGCCTTGCCGATCTCCTGGTTGACGATGACCTGCTCGATCGGCCCGAGTCCCTGGCCGCCGAACTCCTTGGGCCACGTGACGCCGGCCATGCCGGCCTCGGCGAGCTTGCGCTGCCACTCGCGGCGGGCGGCGACGATCTCGTCCTCGTCCTTCAGCGCGCCCTCGCCCCGCAGCACGGGGGCCTCGTCCTTGTGCTCCTGCAGCCAGGCCGCCGCGCGTTCGCGGTACGCGGCCTGTTCCGGGGTGTCGTTGAGATCCACCCACGCCTCCTCGTGAAGTCTTGGCTGACCGGCCAGTCAGGCCGGGGCCGCTGACCCTAACGAGTCAGGACACGCTGCGCGTGACGCGCAGCAGCCCGCCGCGGACGCGCACGGTGATCCTGCCGTGGCGCGGGACGTTGCGGAGACGGATGCGGTAGTGGCCGTCGCGCACGCGAGCGGCGGTCCTGAAGATCGTGCGGCCACGCCAGGAGATGGTCACCTGGAGACGGTCGGCGATGGCGGCGCCGTCGATGATCAGCTGCTTCCCTGCGCGCCGGAGGGCGAGCGTCAGCGCGGCGGTCGTGCCATCGTTCTGCGCGGCCGCGGGGTCCTCCGCGGCGCCCGGGGCGTCATCCGCCGGGACGACGGTCACGCCGTTGTCCTCGGCCAGCGTCGTGTAGGCGCAGCCCTCCTGCGGGCCGCGGTCGCTGCCGGGGGCATGGGTGCCCGCGGGCCGGCCGAAGTTCTGGGTCCACGTGCCGAGCGCGTGCGACAGCGTCGCCGCCAGCGCCGTGACGCCCACGCCGAGCTCGGTGAAGCCCGGGTCGAGGATGTTGTGGCAGTGCCCGGTGCTCTTCATCCAGCCGAGCATCACGTCGCGCGGGGTGCGGTAGCCCGCGGCGATGTTCTCGCCGTAGGCCCACCAGTCATAGCCGGCGGCGGTGATGCGGTCGCCCGGGTCGTCGCCGTCGGGGTTGACGTGATCGAAGAAGCCACGTGCCAGCATGTCCTCGGTGTGGCGCTGGGCCGACAGCTGCAGCCCGTCGTCCTGGACGAGCGCGTTGAGCCCGCGCGAGGTGCGCTCGGCGTTGACCAGGCAGAGGATGGAGTCGCGCGCCGAGTCGAGCGTCAGCGCGCTGATGGTCGCGTTCTCACCCGGGCAGATCTCGGCGGCCGCGGCGGGCGTCGCGGGGAGGGCGACCGTGCCGGCGGCGAGAGCGAGGAGCAGAAGGCGTCGTGCCATGCCCAATCCATCGGCACTCCACCGACCCTGCTTTACGTAATCTCAGGAAGCGGCGCGGAAACCGGCGTTGAGCAGGCGCTTTGCCTGGCGCCCCGTGTCGGGCGAGTGCAGCAGGATCACGCCAAGACGCCGTCCGTGGCGCCGCACGGCGGCCACCAGGCAGTGCCCGGCGAGGTCGGTGTAGCCGGTCTTGACGCCGATCGTCCCGGGGTAGCCGAGCCGGTAGAGCGGGTTGTTGTTGTAGAGCCAGACCTTGCCGCCCTTGATCGGCAGCGGCTCGACCGCGCTGCGGCTGCCGACGATCTTCGCGAGCCGTGGCTGGTCGAGGATGGCGCGGGCCTCGGCGGCCAGATCGACGGCGCAGGAGTGGTTGCCCTCGTCGACGATGCCGTCGGGCGAGGCGTAGCGCGTGCAGCGCAGGCCGAGCTCGGCGGCGTGCTGGTTCATGAGGTCGAGGAAGCCCTCCTCCGAGCCGCCGACGTGGCGGGCCAGGGCGTGCGCGGCGTCGTTGCCCGACGGCAGCAGCAGGCCGTAGAGCAGCGTCTCGGCGCGCACGTGCTTGCCGCCGGGAAGCACCCCCACCGCCGAGCCCTCGTAGTAGCGCCCGCGCGGGATGGCGATCTCGTCCTTCGGCGCCGTCGCGTGCACGACCAGCAGCGCGGTCATCATCTTCGTCAGCGAGGCGATCGGCAGCACGCGCTCCGGCTCGCGGCGCCACAGCACCTCGCCCGTGTCGAGGTCGAACAACAGCCCGCTCGACGGCGGGTGCGCGAAGTCCACGACGACCGGGTCGTCGGCGTCGGCGAGATCGACGGCGAGCGGGCGCGGCCCCGGCGCGGGGGCGACCGGGCCGTTGGAGGCCTGCAGCACCCCGTCGCTCGATGCGGGTGGTGGCGTGGACGACAGGCCCGTCTCGCCGCAGCCGGCGAGCAGGACGAGGACCGCAAGCGCGCCCAGCGGCGCGCGCCTCATTCGGGGGGCTCGCGCAACGCCCCGACGATCCCGAACGCGAACATGGCGAGGATGATCACCGACGCGACGGTCAGCACGCTCACGCCGTTGTTCGCCGCATCGCTGATCGTCAGGAACGTCAGCAGCCCGATCATGGCCAGGACCGCCGCCAGGACAGCGTTGCGCGTGGTCACCAGACCGGCAATCTCGGCGGAACGTCCTTGACCCGGTCGGCGAACAGCTTGATCGCCAGCAGGCCGAACACGAAGCCGCCGATGTGGGCGAAGTAGGCGACGCCGCCGCCGTCCCCGCCGCCCTGGGTCAGGCCGGTCGCGCCGAACACCACCTGCTCGGCGAACCACAGGCCGAGCACGATGAGCGCGGGAAGCTCGATGATCGTGAAGAAGAAGATGATGAAGACGAACGTCAGGACTCGAGCGCGAGGGTAGAGCAGGATGTAGCCGCCGAGCACCGCGGCGATGGCGCCGGAGGCCCCGATGTTCGGCGCGGTCGAGCCCGTGTCGATGACGATCTGCAGCGCGAAGGCCGCCACGCCGCCGAGCAGGTAGAAGACGACGAACTTCACCGAGCCCATCGCGTCCTCGACGTTGTTGCCGAAGATCCACAGGAAGAGCATGTTGCCGCCGAGGTGCAGCAGGCCGCCGTGCATGAACATCGCGGTGATCGGCGTGATCCACGTCGACGGCTGATCGGCGCCGACGCTCCCGCAGCCCGCCCCGAGCGAGCCCGACAGGTGAAACGACGAGTCGGTGATCTCCTTCGGCACGACGCCGTACTCGAAGAGGTTCCTGAGGTAGTGGCAGCTGTCGGGGCTGCCGAGCGTCAGCCCACCGCGCTGCCAGGCGAAGTAGGCCACGACGTTGACGAGGATCAGCGCGATCGTCACCACCGGCGTGCGGCCGGTCGGGATGTTGTCCTTCAGCGGGAACATGTTCCCGGTGGTCTACCCCGCGGCGGCGGCGAGCGGTCCCACGCCGGGCTGGTCCATCTTGACCGCCTCGTCCGCGTGGTAGCTCGAGCGCACCAGCGGCCCGGCGGCGACGTGCGAGAAGCCCATCGCGTAGGCCGCGTCCTCGAGCGCCTTGAACTCGTCGGGATGCCAGTAGCGGACCACCGGGAGGTGCCGCTCGCTGGGGCGCAGGTACTGGCCGACGGTGAGGATGTCGACGCCGTTCTCGCGCAGCTGCTCGAAGGTCTCGACCATCTCGTCGTGGTCCTCGCCGAGGCCGACCATCAGGCCGGACTTCGTCTTGACCTGTCCCTCGCCGTAGTGCTTGGCGTTGCGCAGCACGCGGCACGAGCGCTCGAACGTCGAGCCGCGGCGCGCGATGGGGTACAGCCGCGGGGCGACCTCGACGTTGTGGTTGAACACGTCGGGGCGCTCGGCGATGACCATGGCCAGCGGCATCTCGTGGCCCTGGAAGTCCGGCGTCAGCACCTCGACCTTGCACGTGGGCGCCTGCCGGCGGATCTGGCGGATCGTCGCGGCCCAGATGCGCGCGCCCTTGTCGGGCAGGTCGTCGCGGTCGACGCTGGTGACCACCGCGTAGCGCAGGCCCATCGTGGCGATCGAGCGGGCGACGCGGGCGGGCTCCAGCGGGTCGTTCCACGTCGGCTTGCCCGTCTTGACGTGGCAGAAGCCGCAGCGCCGGGTGCAGGTGTCGCCGAGGATCATGAACGTCGCCGTGCCGCGCTCCCAGCACTCGCCGACGTTGGGGCACGCGGCCTCCTGGCACACCGTGTTGAGGTTCTCCGAGCGGATGAGCTTGGTCAGCTCGACGTAGCGCTCGCCGCCGGGCGGCGGGACCTTGAACCACGGCGGCTTGCGTTCGCGCATGGGGCGGACGTCGGGTCCGAGGACCGTCAGGACGTCCATGCCGCCGGGGTTGGCGCGAGAGCGCGTGCTCACACCACTGAGGCTACCGCCGCCATCGCGGCCTCGAGCCGCGCGGGCGAGACCAGCCGCTGGCGCTGTCCGTGAGCCTGCGCGAAGGCGTGCGCCATGCGCTTGCGGAAGCACGGCATCGACTCGGTCTGCAGGTTGGTCATCCGCACGTCGGGCAGGCCGCAGGCGATGATCCGCTCGAACGGCTCGAGGTCGTTGTCGACGTTGACGGCGAAGCCGTGGGTGGTCACGCCGCGCGAGAGGTGCACGCCGATCGAGGCGATCTTCTCGTCGCCGACCCACACGCCGGTGTAGTCCGGCCCCTCGTCGGTGCGGGTCCGCGCCTGCACGCCGGCGGCCGCGAGCGCGGTGACGATCGCCTGCTCCATGGTCCGGACGAACGCGATGACGTCGCCGGTGCGCATGATCGGGTAGCCGACGAGCTGGCCCGGCCCGTGGTAGGTGAGCTTTCCGCCGCGGTCGACGTCGACGACGGGGATCGCGCGGTCGGCCGGCATCTCGCCGGGAGCGGCGCGGCGCCCGCGGGTGTAGACCGGAGGATGCTCGAGCAGCAGCAGGGTGTCCGGGATGCGGTCTTCCTGCCGCGCGGCCCGCACGCGCTCCTGCAGCGCGTAGGCCTCGCCGTACTCGATGGTGCCGAGGGTGACGACCCACAGGTCCGTCATGGATCACATCGTAGGTTCTGTGGGTAGGGTCCGCGCATATGGCCGACCAGATCATCCTCACGAAGCTCGACGAAGAAGCGGACCGGATCCTCGACGCCTTCGAGGAGCAGACCGGCCTGCACGGCGACGACGAGGGCGACCGCCGTCGCTTCGACGTCGCGGGCAGCGGTCATGCGGTCGACGTCGTCCAGACCCTCACCGACATCGATGAGGAATGGACCGAGCACGTCGGCGTCGCCGACCCGCAGGATTAGCCAATAAGGGTCTTGCCGTCCGCGGTGATCGTCCACCGCGGGTTGTGGGCGACCTCCCACGGGTGTCCGTCCGGATCGACGAACAGCCCCGAGTAGCCGCCCCAGAAGGTCTCCGCGCCGTGGCGGGCGATGCGCGCCCCGGCCGCCTCCGCCTCGGCGATGACGGCGTCGACCTCCGCCGGTGATCCGACGTTGTGGGCGAGGGTGATCCCGCCCCAGCCGCCGGAATCGGTCACGCCGCTGTCCTCGGCGAGCTTGTCGCGGTCCCAGAGGGCCACGACCATCCCGCCGGCCTGGAAGAAGACGACGTCGTCGCCGGGCGCGGCGTTCGTCCGCCAGCCGAGCGCCTCGTAGAACGCGCGCGCCCGGGCCAGGTCGCCGGTGCCGAGGGTGATCAGGCTCAGCCGCTGCTCCATCCGCGCGACTCTACGCTGGACGGCATGGGACGCCTGCGGTGGAGGATGGCGGGGGCCTGGCAGTGGCCGCTCTTCGCGCTGCTCACCGTGGTCGATGCCGTCCTGCTGCGGGTGCTGCCCATCTCGGGGACGGGCACGCCGCTCGTCTCGGGCCTGCTGCTGGCGATGTTCTTCAACCTCGTGGCCGTCGCCGGGCTCGGACGGCTCGTGGCGTGGGCGATGCAGCGCCGCGACCCGGGGGCGCCGCGACTCGTCGCCGAGGACCGGGCGGGCGTGATCCTCGTCACGCTCGTCACGCTCGCGATCGTCGTCGGCGGGATCCTGCACGCGCCCGGCGCCGACGACGCCATCGCCTCGCTCGAGGCGCAGGAGAAGGCGGCGCGGGCGTTCGTCCTGGCCCACGGCGACGAGGTCCACCGGCGCAACCTGTCGGCGATCGACACCGAGCAGCACGCCGAGGACTTCTTCCGCACCTGCGTGCCCGGCGCGGGCGACGTCCCGGCCCTGTGCCTGCTGATCGACACGTCGGTCGATCCGCCGAAGGTCGTGGTCGATACCGACCGTTCGCCCAACCGCCACCTCTAAAGGCCTGCTTCCGGTGTGCCGATGGTGTCGTGTGCGGGCGACACGGGCATTCGTGGGAGCGTTTGGTGCAGGGATCTCCCTGGCCATCGCCAGCAGCATCCTGCTGCTGATCGTCAGCTCGGTCGTCGCCTTCAACGGCTGGCCCGACGATCTCAACGGCGCGTCCGAGCCCGAGGTGGCCCGCCTGTCGCAGGCCCGTCAGGCCGCGAGCGCCGCCGCGACGCGGCCGGTGGCGCTGCCCAGGCCCGTGGCTTCGGCGTCGTCGGGTGACGCAGTGCGCGCGGCGCACCGCCGCGGCCGGACCTCGCGCGGCAGCGACGACGCGGCTGCGAACGTCCCCGGCACCGACACCGCCGGCCAGGTCGCTCCCGCGAGCTCGACGGAGCCCGCGTCCCCGAGCCCCTCCTCTTCCTCCGGCGACCCGGTCGCCAAGGTCGTCCCGACGACCCAGGTCGGCGACGCCGTGCGCGACACGACCGGCGCGGTGGCCGACACGGTCGCGCCCGTCGCTCCCTCGGTCGGCGGAGCGCTGCAGTCCGTGGGCGCCGCCGGCGCCGATGCGGTCGACCAGGTCGGCCAGACCGTCGACGACGTCGTCGGCAAGGTCCTGCCCTAGAGCAGCAACGCGACCGGGTGCTCGAGCAGCGCCCGGATCCGCGCGAGGAACTGCGCGGCGTCCGCGCCGTAGAGGATGCGGTGGTCGCAGGCCAGCGTGACCGGCATCACCTGGCGCACCACGATCTCGCCGTCGAGCGGCACGGCCCGCGGCACCATCGCGCCGACCGCGAGGATCGCCGCCTGCGGCGGGTTGATCACCGCGGTGAAGCTCGTCACGCCGTACATCCCGAGGTTCGAGACGGTGAACGTGCCGCCGCTGAGCTCGGGCGGGGTGACCTCGCCGGAGCGCACGCGCTCGGCCAGCGCGCGGGTCGTCGCGGCGATCTGGGCGAGGCTCTGGGCGTCGGCGTCGAACACCGTCGGCACCACCAGCGCGTCCTGCGCGGCGACCGCCACGCCGACGTTGACGCGGCTGTAGAGCTCGAAGCGGCCGTCGCGGTAGGCGCCGTTGGCTCGCGGGAACTCGGTCAGGGCCAGCCCGCACGCCTTGACGACCATGTCGTTGTAGCTCGGGGTCGGGGTGGACTCGCCGAGCGCCTTGATCTGGGCGCGCAGCTCGACCGCCGCGGTCATGTCGATGTCGGTGGTGAGCGTGAACTCGGGGACCGTCGCCTTGGACTCGGCCATCCGGCGCGCGACGACCTGCTGGGTGCGCGTGAGGTCCAGGCGGGTGACGTCGCCCTTGGCGGTGCCGGTTTCGGCGGGGGTGGGGGTCTCCGCGGATGTCGAGGGTGCGGGCGCCGGTCCAGGGCTCTTCGGCGGCGAGGGGGGTGCGGTCTTTGCGGCCTCGACGTCGGCGCGGACGATGCGGCCTCCGGGGCCGGTGCCGTGCAGATGGGTGATGTCGAGGTGGGCTTCCTTGGCGATGCGGCGGGCGAGCGGGGAGGCCTTGATGCGCTCGCCGGGCTCGGGCGCCGGCGGCTGCGTGGGCGCGGGTTGCGGGGTGGGCGCGGCCGCGGGGGGCTCCGCCGCCACGGTTGGGCGGGGTTTGTCGGCTGCCGGCCGGTCATTCCCGCCCACGGCGCCGTTGGAGCCGCCGATCCGGGCGATCGGGGTGCCGACCGGGAGGGTGTCGCCGACCGCGGCGATCATCTCCAGCGCGCCGTCGGCGTCGGCCTCGTAGGTCATCGTCGCCTTGTCGGTCTCGATCTCGACGATCTCCTGGCCGCGGGTGACGACGGCGCCGGGCTCGACGAGCCACTTGAGGATCGTGCCCTCCTCCATGGAGTCCGAGAGGCGCGGCATCACGACCTCGCTCATCAGGCGTCCCTCAGCGTGGCGAGCGCGGCCTGGACGATCTGCGGCTCGTGGGGGTAGGCGATCTCCTCGAGCGGCTTGGAATAGGGCATCGGAATGTCGGCGCCGGTCACGCGGCCGACCGGTGCGTCGAGCCAGTCGAAGGCCTGCTCCTGGATGAGCGCGGCGAGGTTCGCGCCGACGCCGCCGTGCGGCCAGCCCTCCTCGACGATCACGCAGCGGTTGGTCTTGCGGACGCTGGCGAGGATGGTGTCGAGGTCCAGCGGGCGCAGCGTGCGCGGGTCGATGACCTCGGCCTCGACCTTGTGCTCGGAGCTGAGCGTCTCGGCGGCCTTCTGGGCGGTGACGGCCATGCGCGAGATGCCCACGATGGTCACGTCGGTCCCCTCGCGCCGCACGACGGCCTCGCCGAAGTTGACGACATGGTCGCCTTCGGGGACCTCGCCGCGCTGGCCGTAGAGGTACTCGTGCTCGATGAACACGACCGGGTTGTCGTCGCGGATCGCCGCCTTCAGCAGGCCCTTGGCGTCGGCGGCCGTCGACGGCGTGGCGACGAGCAGGCCCGGGACGTGGAGGAAGAACGCTTCCCAGGAATGCGAGTGCGTCGGGCCGAGCTGGTGGCCGGCGCCCTGCGGCATGCGCACGACGAGCGGCACCTTGACCGCGCCGCCGAACATGTAGTGGATGTGGGCGGCGTGGTTGACGATCTGATCGAGCGCGAGCAGCGAGAAGTTGATCGTCATCAGCTCGACGACGGGGCGCAGGCCGGTCATCGCCGCGCCGACGCCCATGCCGACGATCG